>NZ_JAWOQS010000003.1:0-640304 GCF_033438945.1 Vibrio sp. Y176
AGTTTTTTTTCTCAATGCTTTTTATACTTCTGGCCGCTTTCCATTCGGTTGTATCTTTGTCCTTTTGAGCCATTAGATCAGTAATTGCAGTTGCATATTCAGTTGTCCCTTGCTGATATGCCATATTTCCAACCTTACGCCTGTCTAGTGGGCTAATACCTCTTAACGTCTACGAGAATAATTTCCCTGGGTTTTGGGTTCTTCTACAAGGTAGGCCATACCGTAGTCTCCTGGTTGTAAGAAAACACGCCATTATTTTTTAGGGGACAACTCCTAGTTAAGTGACATACCGTTGAGTCTTAGCCATAAAATGCCATGTGTCACGAAACATGAACGCCAAAAATAGAGATCTAACCTATTTTTTCCAGTACCCTCTAGATGCTCGCTCTGGGATTACCAGATTCGAAACAGATTTACTGCCTATAGATTCGTAAAACTCGGCGGCCCCGATCTCTTTAGTGGACGGCTGAAACCAATGAGGTTGAGGCACTTTTTTAGAATTCCATTAGAAACTGCCATAGCAATTGCTGTTTCACAGCACTCAACGTCGGTCAAGCCTTTGAAGGGGCCCTCCTTATATAAAATAAGTTTTTTCCGAGCCACTATATTGAGCAATTACAGACGTAACTGCCTTTCTATCACCATTATTTATTTTCAAAGTAAGCCCTGACTTTCCTAGCAAGGCTTTTAAATCGCACTCATTATTAGTAACCCACTTTTTAAGAGCCATATCATTAATAATGTTATCTCTGAAATTTATGAGTATAGTCACAAGATCATCTTCAAAATTCATTTTATCCTCAACTTTGCAATGGGATAACCTAGCTATCGTCCCAACTTTTAGTTTCTCCTAGAAATTGATTAACTCCACCTTCACCGACTGCTGGGTAAAAATCGCTCGTAGGCTCCCATCCAACGCTTAATGCCCCCAAAAAGGGCGAGATACCGTTAGTTTTATTAATTCATTGACTGGAATTTTGACTAGAGCTTCTGATATGTTTTTTACCTTTTGGCTTTCGGATTTTGACTTGCGAGAGAACGCCATCTTCTCCGACGGATGACTCTTTTGCTGCCTCTAAAATCTGATCGCAAACCTCTTGGGGGAAAGTTATTTTGTGCCTGATACTCTGCCAACATTTGCTGTAAGCGTTTTAACCCTTCTTCACAGAGGAAACCTGTTGAGTCAATCCACTAGATGGAGTTGATTGAATATCGGTAAACATATAATCCACCTCGTGAAAGGTGGATTATTTACTGAATTGCTAACTAAAGGATTTATCGAGTGATCTTCCCTGCTTTTACATCTTCTAACCAATGTCCTTCGACGAGATAAGGAGGAAGCCAACTGGTTTCAATAGATAGACGGTTGCCTTTGTCATACCACATACATGCCATACCAAGCAGAGGGAAAGATATGAAGGTTTCTATAGAAATTAAGCCCTCTGGCTTATCGAGCCTCATTTGGTATTGCTCTTGGAACTGTAGGTTCTTAATGAGTACTTCTTCAAAGTCATAACCGATGTCAGTTGTCAGGGCAGCAAAAGTTTCCAAAATACCCATGGCGATTTCTAATGCCCAATCATCACCCTGAGAAACTGCCGCGTCCATCGCGGCCACCAGTTTATCAGGGTAGTCCGACGTGCGGTTATGGAACGACTGAATGACATCTACTAGCATATAAGACAGCTCACCCGCTTTGGTAGAGCTCTGTCTCATCAAAGAAACCGGAAAGTTCGCCAATACATCCATGCTAGGTTTATCACGCACAATCACCGAAGTAAAATAAGCATCAAGCCACATTGAAGGACAAATAAAGCCTGTTTTAAAAATACCTTCACCATCCCATGTCACTTCTGGATAGCCGAGTATCTGGATACTTAATTCTTCATTGGGATTCATAGCAAGTTGATGATAACAGGCTCCCATTAAAGAAGTTTCGTAAAGACGTAATGTACAAATTTGTTCGTCTTCATGCGTAGTTTGAAACCAGGTATACCAGCGAGCCTGGTCGATGGCAAAATCACCAAGACTAACCAAGTTTTCTCGCCTGACCTTAAGACCTTCTTTTCTGTTATCTAAAACCCGGTTTATAAAATTTTTTTTACTCACAATGGCTTGTGTGTCAAGTTCAGGATTTGCTTTGCGCTCTACAATCTTGATCGATTCTTTACTTTGCATTTTGACTTAATCCTTTTGAATCAATTTTAAACTCTACTACTTCTACTACTACGTCTGAGGGCTTCAAGCTATTCGAGTAAAAGGGCTTATGTATCTTTAAAAAGGACACACAATGCCAAGTGTAACGCAACAAAACGTCAGAAATGATGACCTAGTTCCCTTTGAAGCTTAGCGAATTATATTTCCGGCTTTTACATCCTCTAACCAACATCCTTCGACGAGATAGGGAGGAAGCCAACCAGTTTCGACAGATAAACGGTTGCCTTTGTCGTACCACATACAAGCCATGCCAAGCAGTGGGAAGTTAATAAAAGTGCGGATGCCTATCCTATCTGGTCCTAATTCTCGAAGATGATATTTTTCTTGGAATTGTAGGTTTTTGACTAGCACTTCCTCAAAGTCATAACCAATGTTAGTAGTGAGCGCTGCGAAGGTCTCTAGGATCCCCATCGCAATTTCCGACGCCCAGTTATCCCCTTGAGCTACCGCTGCGTCCATTGCTGCAACCAGCTTATCAGGATAATCCGATGTGCGATTGTGGAACGACTGAATGACGTCTACTAGCATATAAGACAGCTCACCCGCTTTGGTTGAGCTCTGTCTCATCAAAGAAATCGGAAAGTTCGCCAATACATCCATGCTGGGTTTATCACGAACGATGACAGAGGTAAAATACGCATCTAGCCACATTGAAGGACAAATGAAACCTGTTTTTAAAATACCTTCGCCTTTCCAAGTTACTTCAGGATAGTCGAGGATCTGGATACTTAATGGTTCCTTCGGATACATAGCGAGCCGATGATAACAAGCGCCCATTAGCGAAGTTTCATAAAGACGCAAGGTACATATTTGCTCATCTTCATGTGAGGCTTGAAACCAGGTATACCAGCGAACCTGGTCAATGGCAAAATCCCCAAGACTGACCAGATTTTCCCGCCTGATTTTAAGGCCTTCTTTTCTGTTATCTAAAACCCGGTTTATAAATTTTTTCCGATTCACAATGGCTTGTGTGTCAAGTTCAGGATTTGCTTTTCGCTCTAAAAATTTGACCGATTTTTTACTTTGCATTTTTGACTTAATCCTTTTGAATCAATTTTAAACTCTGACACTTCTAGTTTTACGTCCGAGGCTTTTCCACTTTCTGGGATGCTGCGTATGTATATATCAAATAGGTCTACCGGATAAAGCGGCGTATTGGATTTCGTCGGCAGCTAATTTTTAAGTTGTTCCTCCTTTATTCTCTGACATTAACTTAACTATTTCCGCCGCATATTTACTTGTCCCTTGTTGATATGCTTCATTGCCAATTTTACGACTGCCGAGCGGCCTGCTGCCACCCTTAGCCTCGACGATGATGATTTCTTCAGTATCATCTGAGAGGTACACCATATTGAAATCACCTGGTTTCGATCCCTAAGCTGCAAGGTCTTTGGGATGGAGCAACTTAGCATTAGGGCGTATATTCCGAATAAAGTCATCCGCGACCAATTCACCAATTTTTGCAGACTGCTGGTTAATTTTGGCGATTTGAACGTTATTATACTGAATTACTAACTAAAGGAGTTTATCGAATGATCTTCCCTGCTTTTACATCTTCTAGCCAACGCCCCTCGACGAGATAAGGAGGAAGCCAACCAGTTTCAATAGATAAACGGTTGCCTTTGTCGTACCACATACATGCCATGCCAAGCAGAGGGAAGTTGATAAAAGTTCTGATGCCTATCCTATCTGGTCCTAATTCTCTAAGATGATATTTCTCTTGAAACTGTAGGTTTTTAACGAGCACTTCCTCAAAATCATAACCAATGTTAGTAGTGAGCGCTGCGAAGGTTTCTAGGATCCCCATCGCAATTTCCAACGCCCAGTTATTTCCTTGAGCTACCGCTGCGTCCATTGCTGCAACCAGCTTATCAGGATAATCCGATGTGCGGTTGTGGAACGACTGAATGACGTCTACTAGCATATAAGACAGCTCACCCGCTTTGGTAGAGCTCTGTCTCATCAAAGAAATAGGAAAGTTCGCCAATACGTCCATGCTAGGTTTATCACGAACGATGACAGAGGTGAAATAGGCATCTAACCACATTGAAGGACAAATGAAGCCTGTTTTTAAAATACCTTCGCCTTTCCATGTTACTTCAGGATAGTCGAGGATCTTTATGGTTAATTTATCATTGGGATGCATTGCAAGGCTATGATAACAAGCACTCATCAACGAAGTTTCATAAAGGCGTAATGTACAAATTTTTTCGTCTTCACATGAAGCTTGATACCACGTAAACCAGCGCACTTGCTCGAATGCATAATCTCCAAAGCTAATCAAGTTCTCTCGCCTAATTTTGAGCCCTTCTTTTCTTTTATCTAAGATTCGATTGATATAATCTTTCTCAGAAGCAATGCTATTATCATCTAACCTGGGCCTTGCTGTACGCTCTATAATTTTGGCTGGCTTTTTACCTTGCATTGTTGAACTAACCCTTCTTAATCAATTTTAAACTCAGCTATTCCTAGTTTTATATCTGATGCATCTCTGATTTTTTTCGCAGCTATTTTTTCTGTCGTTTCATCTTCGTTTTCAGACATTAGCTTAGTGATTTCTTCAGCATATTTGCTAGACCCTTGCTGATACGCTTCGTTTCCAATCTTACGGCTGCCCATAGGGCAGCTACCCCCCTTTGGCCTCAACAATTATAATTTCACCTGGTGGCGGCTCTTCCACCTCGTAAACCATATCAAAATCGCCCGGCTTCGAAATTGAGGTTCCAATATCTTTGGGATGAAGCAGCTCAGCATTAGGATGTTTACTCCGAACAAAGTCATCCGCGGCTAACTCACCAATTTTTGCAGATTGCTGATTAATCTTGGCGATTTGAACGTTATTATACTGAATTGCTAACTAAAGGGTTTTATCGTGTGATCTTCCCTGCTTTTACTTCTTCTAACCAACGTCCTTCGACGAGATAGGGAGGAAGCCAACTGGTTTCAATAGATAGACGGTTGCCTTTGTCGTACCACATACAAGCCATGCCAAGCAGAGGGAAAGAGATGAAGGTTTCTATAGAAATTAAGTCCTCTGGCTTATCGAGCCTCATTTGGTATTGCTCTTGGAACTGTAGGTTTTTAACTAATACTTCTTCAAAGTCATAACCGATGTCAGTTGTCAGGGCAGCAAAAGTTTCCAAAATACCCATGGCGATTTCTAACGCCCAGTCATTACCCTGAGCAACTGCCGCGTCCATCGCGGCCACCAGTTTATCAGGGTAGTCCGATGTGCGGTTATGGAACGACTGAATGACATCTACTAACATATAAGACAGCTCACCCACTTTGGTAGAGCTCTGTCTCATCAGAGAAATCGGAAAGTTCGCCAATACGTCCATACTTGGCCTGTCACGCACAATTGCCGATATAAAATAAGTATCCAGCCACATTGAAGGACAAATGAAGCCCATTTCTAAGATACCTTCACCATCCCATGTTACTTCTGGATAACCGAGTATCTGAACAGTTAATGGCTCATTCGGAAACATAGCCAGCCGATGATAACAAGCCCCCATTAATGAAGTTTCATAAAGACGTAATGTACAAATTTGTTCGTCTTCATGTGAGGTTTGAAACCATGTATACCAGCGAACCTGGTCAATGGCAAAATCACCAAAACTAACCAAGTTTTCTCGCCTGATTTTAAGACCTTCTTTTCGCTGTTCTAATATCTTATTGATGAATTCTTTCTCAGAATAAACTCCACTTTCACTCAGCTCAGGATCTGCTTTGCGTTCTACAACTTTGATTGTTCCTTTACTTTGCATTTTAACGTAGTCCTTTGGAATCAATTTTAAACTCTGCTACTTCTACTCTTAAGTCTGAGGGCTTCAAGCTATTCGAGTAAAAGGGCTTATGTATCTTTAAAAAGGACACATAATGCCAAGTGTAACGCAACAAAACGTCAGAAATGATGACCTAGTTCCCTTTGAAGCTTAGCGAATTATATTTCCGGCTTTTACATCCTCTAACCAACATCCTTCGACGAGATAGGGAGGAAGCCAACCAGTTTCGACAGATAAACGGTTGCCTTTGTCGTACCACATACAAGCCATGCCAAGCAGTGGGAAGTTAATAAAAGTGCGGATGCCTATCCTATCTGGTCCTAATTCTCGAAGATGATATTTTTCTTGGAATTGTAGGTTTTTGACTAGCACTTCCTCAAAGTCATAACCAATGTTAGTAGTGAGCGCTGCGAAGGTTTCTAGGATCCCCATCGCAATTTCCAACGCCCAGTTATCCCCTTGAGTTACCGCTGCGTCCATTGCTGCAACCAGCTTATCAGGATAACCCGATGTGCGATTGTGGAACGACTGAATGACGTCTACTAGCATATAAGACAGCTCACCCGCTTTGGTAGAGCTCTGTCTCATCAAAGAAATCGGAAAGTTCGCCAATACGTCCAAGCTAGGTTTATCACGAACGATGACAGAGGTAAAATACGCATCTAGCCACATTGAAGGACTAATGAAACCTGTTTTTAAAATACCTTCGCCTTTCCAAGTTATTTCAGGATGATCAGGTACCTTAACCGTCAAAGGGCTTTCAGGTTTTTGAGCTAGTCGATGATAGCTAGCTTGCATTATCGAGGCTTCAAATAGACGCAGCGTTCCTATTCGGTCATTTAGTTCAGACACTGGAAACAAAGTATATAACCTAACTTGCTCCCAAACCCCGTCTGTTAGATATATCAAGTTTTCGCGCTTTATTGTGATACGATGTTTTCTTTTCTCTAAGTTTTTTTCTATTTGTTTTGTATAGTAATTAAGTTCCTCAGTATTCAACTCGTAGGCTGCTTTTCTATTTATCTTTTTCATACTAACTTTACTTCCCTTGACCTAATTCTTTGAGGCTAATATCAAACTCTTTTACATTCACTTTAGATACGCCATCTGAAGCATCAATTTCTGTTGTACCAGCTTTTTGTTCAGACATTAATTTAACGATTTCCGCCGCATATTTGCTTGTCCCTTGCTGATATGCTTCATTGCCAATTTTACGACTGCCGAGCGGCCTGCTGCCACCCTTAGCCTCGACGATGATGATTTCTTCAGTATCATCTGAGAGGTACACCATATTGAAATCACCTGGTTTCGATCCCTAAGTTGCAAGGTCTTTGGGGTGGCTCAACTTAGCATTAGGGCGTATATTCCGAATAAAGTCATCCGCGACCAACTCACCAATTTTTGCAGACTGCTGGTTAATATTACCAATTTGAGCGTGATATCCCTCTTCGCCAGCTCGAGCGTCCATTGCCTCTTGACGCTCTTTCAAGCATTCATCAATTTTTGCTTTGTTTCTTTCTGTTAGCTCATAATCACTCGTATTGAGTTCAGACTTTTTTATACTATGCCAGCATTGGCTGCCCCAAACCTGTTGGGTCAATCCACTGGATATGGTGGACTGCATATTGGTAATGCCACCAATGATGGAGCGTTCAACAAACAACAAGCTCCCCACCTCAAACGTAAAAGCCACCCCATGAGAGATGGCTTGTATATTGATTTGCTAAAGGAGTTTATCGAATGATCTTCCCTGCTTTTACATCTTCTAGCCAACGTCCTTCGACGAGATAAGCTGGAAGCCAACCAGTTTCAACTGACAAACGGTTGCCTTTGTCGTACCACATACAGGCCATGCCAAGAAGAGGGAAAGATATGAAAGTTTCTATAGAAATCAAGTCCTCTAGCTTATCGAGCCTCATTTGGTATTTCTCTTGGAACTGTAGGTTTTTAACGAGCACTTCCTCAAAATCATAACCAATATTAGTAGTGAGCGCTGCGAAGGTTTCTAGGATCCCCATCGCAATTTCCAACGCCCAGTTATCCCCTTGAGCTACCGCTGCGTCCATTGCTGCAACCAGCTTGTCAGGATAATCCGGTGTGCGGTTGTGGAACGACTGAATGACGTCTACTAGCATATAAGACAGCTCACCCGCTTTGGTAGAGCTCTGCCTCATCAAAGAAATCGGAAAGTTCGCCAATACGTCTAAACTTGGCCTGTCACGCACAATTGCCGATATAAAATACATATCAATCCATCTATTAGGATTTATGCACCCCGTTTTTAAAATACCTTCCCCGTCCCACTTTACTTCAGGATAGTCGAGAATCTTTATAGTTAATTCATCATTGGGATTCCTAGCAAGTCGATGATAACAAGCGCCCATTAGAGAAGTTTCGTAAAGACGTAATGTACAAATTTGTTCGTCTTCATGCGAGGTTTGAAACCAGGTATACCAGCGAACCTGGTCAATGGCGAAATCACCAAGACTGACCAGGTTTTCCCGCCTGATTTTAAGACCCTCTTTTCGCTGATCTAGTATCTTATTGATAAATTCTTTCTCAGAAGAAACTCCACTTTCACTCAACTCAGGGTTTGCTTTGCGTTCTACAACTTTACTTTGCATTTTAAATTAGCCCTTTAGAATTAATTTTAAACTCTGCCACTTTTAGTTTTACATCCGATGCATCCCCGTTCTCTTGAATGCTTGCTTGAGTATGTATATATCGAATAGGTATGCCGGATAAAGCTGCATCTTGGATTTGTCTTGCTGTTATTTTTCAGTCGTCCCTTCCTTTTTTCAGACATTAGGTTGGTGATTTCTGCAGTGTATTCGATATGCCATATTTCCAATTTTTCTGCTACCCAGCGGGCTGCTACCTCCTTTAGCCTCAACAATGATAATTTCACCTGGTGGTGGCTCTTCCACCTCGTAAACCATATCAAAGTCGCCCGGCTTCGAAATTGAGGTTCCAATATCTTAGGGATGAAGCAGCTTAACATTAGGACATTTACTCCGAACAAAATCATCCGCCGCCAATTCACAATTTTTGCCGATTGTTTATTGATTTTACTTATTTGCGCGTTATATCCATCTTGGCCAATCCGAGCGTCCATTGCCTCTTGACGCTCTTTCAAGCATTCATCAATTTTTGCTTTGTTTCTTGCTGTTAGTTCATAATCACTCGTATTGAGTTCAGAGTTTTCTTTATACTCTGCTTTATTCAGCACAAGATCTTCAGTGAAAATCGTACAACCTTCCTCTCCACCAACTTTCTCTGAGTCAAAAACATGCACATTTACAAACTCCTCAATCCCAACAACATACTGCACTTCGTGTCTGGTGCCATCTGAGTGATTGATATGACGGTAAAAAGTAATCTCGTTCTTCTCGCAATCAATATGGTCTAAATCGTACTCATATCGGATATGATTTTTACCTTTTGGTTTTCGGATTTTGACTTGCGAGCGAACGCCACCTTCTCCGACGGATGATTCTTTTGCTGCCTCTAAAATCTGATCGCAAACCTCTTGGGGAACATCACTTTGCACCTGATACTCTGCCAACATTTGCTGTAAGCATTTTAACCCTTCTTCACAGAGGAAACCTGTTGGGTCAATCCACTAGATGGGGTTGATTGAATATCGGTAAACATATAAGCCACCTCGTGAAAGGTGGCTTATATACTGAATTGCTAACTAAAGGAGCTTATCGAGAGATCTTCCCGGCTTTTACTTCTTCTAGCCAACGTCCTTCAACGAGATAGGGAGGAAGCCAACCAGTTTCAACTGATAAACGATGACCTTTGTCGTACCACATACAAGCCATGCCAAGAAGAGGGAAAGATATGAAAGTTTCTATAGAAATCAAGTCCTCTGGCTTATCGAGCCTCATTTGGTATTGCTCTTGGAACTGTAGGTTCTTAATGAGTACCTCTTCAAAGTCATAACCGATGTCAGTTGTCAGGGCAGCAAAAGTTTCCAAAATACCCATGGCGATTTCTAACGCCCAATCATCACCCTGAGCAACTGCCGCGTCCATCGCGGCCACCAGTTTATCAGGGTAGTCTGCTGTACGTTGATGGAACGACTGTATGACGTCTACTAACATATAAGACAGCTCACCCGCTTTGGTAGAGCTCTGTCTCATCAAAGAAATCGGAAAGTTTGCCAACACATCCATGCTAGCTTTGTCACGGACGATGACAGAAGTAAAATAGGCATCTAGCCACATTGAAGGACAAATGAAGCCTGTTTTTAAAATACCTTCGCCTTTCCAGGTCACTTCTGGGTATCTAGGTAATTGAATACTTTGAGGTTCGTCAGGCCTCATCGCTAACTGATGATAAAACGCGCGCATTAATGACGCTTCATACAGGCAAAGTGTTCCGATTTGTTCATTTTCTATGGAGTGTGGGAACCACGAGTACCATCTCACTAGATAAAACGATTCATCACTTAAAGCAACTAAGTTTTCTCTACGAATACTGATTACCTCTTTGCGCGTGTCAAGGTCTTCATCAATATCAGAACTATAGCCTTTGATTAACTCCGAGGTCAGCTTTGGATCAGCATTTCTTTTTATTTTAATTTTGTCAGACATTTTAAAACTTCCCTAAATCTACATTAAATTCTTTTACTTTAATCTTTGAAACTTTCCCTGGTTCAGAGATTGGGGTTTTAGTATGTATCTATCTAATTGGGCGTCCACTCCTCGAAGCGTTTCTTATTGATTTAGCTGTTTCCCACTCTGTTGTATTTCGCCCATTCCTAGACATCTTACCAACTATTGCCGCTGCATATTTAGACGTTCCTTGCTGACATGCTTCGTTTCCTATTTTTCTACTACCCAAAGGACTGCTCCCCCTTTGGCCTCAACAATGATAATTTCACCTAGTGGTGGCTCTTCCACCTCGTAAACCATATCAAAGTCGCCCGGCTTCGAAATTGAGGTTCCAATATCTTTGGGATGAAGCAGCTTAGCATTAGGACGTTTACTCCGAACAAAGTCATCCTCGACCGTTTCACAATTTTTGCCGATTGTCTATTGATTTTACTTATTTGCGCGTTATATCCATCTTGGCCAATCCGAGCGTCCATTGCCTCTTGACGCTCTTTCAAGCATTCATCAATTTTTGCTTTGTTTTTTTCTGTTAGCTCATAATCACTCGTATTGAGTTCAGACTTTTTTATACTATGCCAGCATTGGCTGCCCCAAACCTGTTGGGTCAATCCACTGGATGGGGTTGATTGAATATCGGTAAACATATAAGCCACCTCGTGAAAGGTGGCTTATATACTGAATTTCTATATAAATGATAATTTATCGTGTGATCTTCCCTACTTTTACATCTTCTAGCCAACGCCCTTCAACGAGATAAGGAGGAAGCCAACCGGTTTCAACAGATAAACAGTTACCTTTGTCGTACCACATACAAGCCATGCCAAGCAGAGGGAAAGAGATGAAGGTTTCGATTGAAATCAATTTTTTAGGAGCATCCAAGCGCATTTGATATTGCTCCTGGAACTGCAGGTTCTTAATGAGTACCTCTTCAAAGTCATAATCAATATCGGTTGTCAGGGCGGCAAAGGTTTCTAAAATGCCCATGGCGATTTCTAATGCCCAGTCATCACCCTGAGCAACTGCAGCGTCCATTGCTGCGACTAGCTTATCGGGGTAATCCGATGTGCGGTTGTGGAATGACTGAATCACATCCACCAGCATGTAAGAAAGCTCACCAGCCTTCGTAGAACTTTGTTTCATCAGAGAAATCGGAAAGCTCGCCAATACGTCCATACTTGGCCTGTCACGCACGATCACCGAAGTGAAATAAGCATCAAGCCATCGGTTAGGGTGTAAACACCCCGTTTTTAAAATACCTTCACCTTTCCAGGTTACTTCCGGGTATCCAGGTAATTGAATACTTTGAGGCTCGTCAGGTCTCATGGCGAGCTGATGATAAAATGCACGCATTAATGATGCTTCATATAGACATAGTGTGCCGGTTCTCTCATCATCATTTAATGGAGGTAGCCATGTATACAGGCGAATTTGCTCAGACACATCATCACTCAAATAAACCAAGTTTTCTCTTTTTATCGCAATGCGCCTTTTTCGTTTATCTAAGTTCTCTTTTACTTCTTCTCTGTAAGCATCTATTGCCGCTTGAGTTAGACTAATATGAGCCAATCGCTCAATCTTTTTTAATTCCTTGGCATCAAACATTTCCAAATTCTCCCATGTCTATATCAAATTCTTTCGCTTTAATTTTCGAGACTTTACCATCTGAAGATATTTCTGCTTGTGTATGAATATAACGAATCGGAATATCATCTTTGATAGCGGATTTGATGTGATTTGCAGCAATCTTTTCCGTTGTACCTTGTTCTTGCTTAGACATCTCACCAATAATTGCTGCTGTATATTCAGTTGTCCCTTGCTGATATGCCATATTTCCAATTTTACGACTGCCGAGCGGGCTGCTGCCACCCTTAGCCTCGACGATGATGATTTCTTCAGGATCATCTGAGAGGTACACCATATCGAAATCACCTGGTTTCGATCCCGAAGTTGCAAGGTCTTTGGGATGGATCAACTTAGCATTAGGGCGTATATTCCGAACAAAGTCATCCGCGACCAACTCACCAATTTTTGCTGACTGCTGGTTAATTTTAGCAATTTGGGCGTTATGCCCTTCTTCGCCGCTACGCGCATCCATTGCCTTTTGACGTTCTGCTAAACACTCATCAACCTTTTGTTTGCATTCTTCAGAAAGTTTGTATTTCTCATCCTCATCCTTATTATTGAATTCGAATTCTGAGTTATCCTTGTAATCCGCTTTATTCAGCACTAGGTCCTCGGTGAAGATGGTGCAGGTCTTATCGCCACCGACCTTCTCTGAATCAAACACGTGAGCATTAACAAACTCTTCTATCCCGACTACGTACTGCACTTCATGTTTGCTTCCGTCAGAATGATTAATGTGGCGATAAAAAGTAATCTCGTTCTTCTCGCAATCAATATGGTCTAAATCGTATTCATATCGAATATGATTTTTACCTTTGGGTTTTCGGATTTTGACTTGCGAGCGAACGCCATCTTCTCCGACGGATGATTCTTTTGCTGCCTCTAAAATCTGATCGCAAACCTCTTGGGGGACATCGCTTTGCGCCTGATACTCTGCCAACATTTGACCCAAGCGTTTTAACCCTTCTTCACAAAGGAAACCTGTTGGATCAATCCACTGGATAGGATTGACTGCATATTGGTAATGGTTAATGCCACCAGCAATAGATATCGGATCTTGTTGGATAAAGCGTCCTAGCTTAGGATCGTAATACCGAGCGAGGTTGTAGTGTAAGTCGGTTTCTTGATCGAAGTACTGCCCTTGAAAACGCAGTGGATTTACTACTTTTTCAATATGTACATGAGCAAAGCCATGAGCATCGTAGCTGGCACTCCATACAACATTCCCCTCGCAATCGATCAGTCGCTCTGGTTTACCAACTTGATCGCACTGGTACCAATAAATAACGTCATTTTCTAGCAGTGCCACTGGCGTGTAGGTTTCTGGTTGATATAGGTACCAGCGGAAAGCGCATGAAGAGCGTTCACCAATTAAACGTTCCCCTTCCCACAAGAACTCCGTAACGCCTTGTTGTGTAATTTTCTTCGTCCTGCGCCCTAATGCATCATATTCATATTGACTGATGCCATCGTCGGTGTGAACTTCAATGAGCTGATTTAACGCATCAAATACGCGAGTCTGAACATGTCCTTGCCCCTCACGTTTTGTCTGGTTTCCTTGCGCGTCATATTTGAACCGGACACCATCGTGTACTTCAATACGATCAGCGAATACCTCTGAAGATGGCAAAGTAGGATTGCCAAAACTATCGTATTCAAACTTAGTCACTTCTCCGGAAGCATTGACTCGTTTCAGTTGCCCTAAGGCATCGTACTGATAGTGCGTTGCTCCTGCCGTATTATCAATGATTGATGAAATACGGTTTTGCGCATTGTAAACGTACTTTTTCTCTCTATCTGGCCAATGTTGTTCAACCAAACGACCAACACCATCATAAATGATGCGCTCATTAAAATGTGCCGTTTCAATTTGGGAAACTCGTCCCATTTCATCGTAATGAAATTTGATTTGAGGTAAATCTAGGTTTCCAAACCGAATCGCTGAAAAACGCCCATATCGATCATAAGAGAAGTTCAGCTCCGTATTATCTGGCAGTACCTGAGATACGCGTTGGCCAACTCTGTTAAACTCCTGCGCTATCTCAAACTGACCTTGAATGCGCTTTGTTAAATGCCCGAATGAAGAGTATTGGTATTGCAATGTTTGATGGCGATTGGATGCGAAAGTAAGTCGACCACCAAGCGTATAATTGAAGTGGTTCTCTACAATACTGCTACCATTTCCTGCTTTGACGTGCTTGAGATAACCCGCAGCGTCATAGCGATACAGCACAGTCCTATCGGCGACTTGCTTACGATGGATCCGCCCCATATCGTCATAATCAAATTGGCTTTGTAGATTATCAAACCCAACAGTTCCTGATAGCTGGCCTTCATCGTCATACAGAAATTCGAATTCTAAGCCGTCACTCCGAACTAATTTAGTCAGGTTACGTTGTTGATCGTATTCGTAAGAAATATGGCTGCCATCGGGAAAGATGACTGCTTCTTGTTGCGCGAGTGCTCCCCATTGATACGAGGTAATGCCTGCTGGCGTTCGAATCTGAGCAACACGGCTGTGCTCATCGTAAGAATATTCTTCGCTATAACCGACTTTGTCTTCGTCGTTAAAATAACGAACTGATGTACGCCTGCCAAATTGATTATAAGCGAGTTGAGCAATACACCCATCGGGATAAGCAACGCCATTCACTAAATCTTCTTCATTGTAGCTATAACGAAGTAATGTACCGTCTATTTCATTCGCGATAAGTCTTTGTTGTTCATCCCACCACCACTGACTTTTCTTACCATCTTCAGACTCTTTTTTGACGACTTGACCGTGTTTATCGTAATCATATTCCGTGACACAGCCGAACTGATCGGTATCCCAAACTCTTTGACCGAGGCTATTGTAGTAAGCCTTCTCGATATCCCCATCAGGTGAAACCGTTTTAACTAACTTACCTAAGCCGTCATAACCATATTGAATTTCTTTTCCAGAGGAATGAAACTTAGAGACTAATTGACCATGCTGATTATATTGATAATTGACCGTTGACTGATCAGGATAGATAGCTTGTGCTTTTCGTCCCAATTCATCATATTGCCATCGCCAAGTTCTACCTGTGGGGCTTATTTTCTCGAGTAAGTTACCCTGCTCGTCATGCAAGAAAGACCATTGATGATCTAACGAGTCAGAATAAGAAGAATGATTTCCTTGATAATGGAAGCGATAGTCATAAATTCCTGCGTCCCCAACGTTCCTGATGCATTTCGCGTTAGCACCTTCGCCATCCCATTCAAAATAATGAGTAAAGCCAGTTGGTCGTACACGCTTAACAATTAAATGGCCGCGGTATTGATACTGTTCCTTTAAGCCTAAATGATTAGTTGCACTGACCAAATCATCGTGCTCATCATAGGTATAAGTTGTCAGAACTTTTTGGGACTTTGCATTAAGCAGTTCTACAAGGCGTCCTTGCTTATCATATTGACATTCAAGAACCGGACGCTTGTTATATGCGATCTCGATCAATCGATGGTTTCGAGAATACTGCAATTGAAACGTTGAAAACGTGCCATTTCTAACTTGTTTAACAAGCCAGCGATCATCTTTTTGCTCAAACCGATATTGATGCCCATTAGCGAGCGTTACAATCCGAGTTGTTGAGCTCAGGAAATAACAGCTCGCACCAGCGTATATTTGATAACTTGTTGCTCCAATATCTACTGGCTCAAATTCTGTGATATTGGCCTTATCGTCAACAAACTCCCAAGCGATAACATTGTCTTTCTCGTCCGTCTTTTCGCGTAATTCAAACTGAAATGCATGTCGCCAACCAAAGCCCATTCCATGATTTACATCCGACTGCGAAGAGCGGTAAGTACGCTGCCAAGTAGTACCTTGTTGTAGCTCGATATCATAGAGTTCGAGAATTTCTTCACCCGTCACAAGTGATACAGGATCACCGGCTTTCTCATGTTTTTCGCTGCTTTGTTGCTGAGGCTTGGCGGATGCGGCACTTCTGCCACTCTTTTTATTCGACTTCCCCTTTCCCTTCGATGGTTTTGCATTGACGGTATTTTGAGTCGGTGGAGGCGTAACCGCTGACGAGAGTGCGTAGTTTTCGCCGGTAGGTACAATTCGAGCGACATGCAAATCACCGTTCACCAAAGCATTGGCAAACGTTGAATTATAGTGTTGGGAAGTAAGCTCACCGTCAGGTATGTTTGGCTTGAATTGACCAATCGCATAGAACAAGTCCTCGACAGAGCGAAGGTCAAGCTCACCAAAGCTCTCAAGAAACTCTATTGCCTCTTGTTTGGTCACGAATGTTTTAGGTTCGCCGCTAGTAAGTAACTGACCAGAGAAGTGATAACTTTCGCCAAAGCGATTCGTGATAGGAATGACGAATTGAGGGATCATAGCCGTAACGTGTTTGTCCTTTTCTTACCTTGCCGCATCATTTAATGCTCGTTTCGCTCTTTTTATTTGTGAGAGCAAGATGCCTTAATCAAACATCCTCCGATAGAGATTCCTCTGTATGCGTAGACTGAATGTATTGATGGCAATTTTCACGTATGCAACTCTTTGAATTTCTGAGCGCAGCGTACTTTAACGGGACGATGAATCCTGAGTAAATGAACAATAGCGTGAGTGAGACTAATGTCTCATCGTGACGCGATTTTTTTACATGTTTCTTACTTAACTATGATTTTCTGCCCAGTTACGTAAATTCACTCAATAAGTTGCATCAAGTATCACCACTGCGACTAAGTGCTTCATATTTGAGACAAAACAGCAACAAAAAAACCGCCTATTACGGCGGTTTTGCTTAAAGAATACTGATTAAAGGTTTGGACCTGTCGATGGTCTGTGTGGTTGGTTATTGAGCAGTTGCTGCATCCCTTGAAACATTCGCATAAACCACACCAAGATGGCTAATGCAGCAAACACCATCCCTACCCAAGGAATAAAGTAAGCGATGGTTTCAAGCAAAGTACTATGCAACCAATAATCACTCACGCCAACGAGTACACCGTTAGAAGTCGCGACGGTGACGATCAACACAACAAAAAACGTCAGGTAGAGAAAGAAGGTGCGAATTAAACCGTAGTAATGAGAAATCACTACGTCGCTGTCTTCTCCCTTATCTAATCGGTAACCCGCATAGATAATTGCGATAACGCCTGAGATCAGAAACGTAAACGGGGTCAGACAGCTCAGGATGTACGCAATCCAAATCCCGTTATGAGGTTTGTTCATTCGCTTTCGCTCCTTTTACTTCCGTTTGTGCCGTATCTGTTTCACCCATCGCTTCTTTGGACTTCACTTCCTCATACCAAAGATCGTGATGCTCTTTCGCCCATGTTTCATCAACTTCACCTGTCACCATGCCTTCTAGCGCACCTTCCATTCCGAATAGACCAATATAGATGTGGAAGATAAAGCCACAGATTAGAATCAGCGCCGAAATCGCATGAACTAAGTTAGAAAGCTCCATGTCACGGCGAGTTTGGCCAAAGATAGGAAAGTCCAGAACTAAGCCACTCACTGCCGCGATAGCACCAAAGAAGATTAACAACCAATAGATTGCCTTCTCACCACCGTTTGAGAAACCAGCTGACGGATGTGTGCCTTTGTGTTTACCAACCATGCCGCCCATTTTCATAAACCAACGAACATCTGTCATGTTTGGAATCGACTTGCGCCACCATTTAAAGAGCACGAGCATCAGTAAAATGAAGAACAATGGTCCCATGTAATTGTGGTACTGCTTCGCCAACATGACGATAAAGCCCCAGAACTCAGTAGGAACGTACGGTTTTAAGAAGTGCTTACCGTAAACCAGCATCAAACCACTGAATGCCAGCGTTAAGAATGTAAACGCCATGCTCCAGTGAAGCGCGCGGTCTAAACGAGACCAACGCTTCATTTTTTTACCAGTACGCGGCTTGCTAAGCATCAAAGGACCAACGAATACGTAAGCCATGATAACCATCGCGATACTGCCGAAAATCGCGACAGCACCAGCAGGAGACATCCATTTCTCTTTTAGAATGTACCAAGTCTCACCAGGTTTACTGATCAATACGCCATGTTCTGGCGATTGGGACGTGGTGTAGCCTTCTTGCCCCTCTCTGACTTCACGCCAATAGTCTGCCCCGGCGAGTCGCGTGATCTCCTGTTGAATAACTTTAGAAGATTGTTCCTCTGCTGAAGCAGGCATTGCAAAAGTCAGCAGCAATGCCGTCATCATTGACAGCATTGCTAGAGATGCACGTTTAAGCGTGTTTAACATGTGCCTCTCCTTACTTAGCTTTTCGTCGCATCGTAAGAAAGATCGTTTCCGTCTGTCCAACCTGCGTTTTTCGCGCCGCGTTCTACCACACGTTGACGGAAAATGTCAGAGACTTTCTCTGCGTCACCCGCAAGCAGCGCTTTGGTTGAACAAAGCGATGCACACATCGGTAACTTGCCTTCTGCGATACGGTTCGCACCGTATTTTTGACGTTCTTCCTCAGAGCCAGGCTCTGTTTCTGGGCCGCCCGCGCAGAAAGTACATTTATCCATTTTGCCACGTTCACCAAACGCCTCTTGTTTAGGAAATTGAGGTGCGCCAAACGGACAAGCAAACAAACAGTAACCACAACCGATACACAGATCTTTATTGTGAAGAACGATGCCGTCTTCGGTATGCTCGAAACAATCAGCTGGACAAACTGCCATACAAGGCGCATCGGTACAGTGCATACAAGCAACAGAGATAGAGTTTTCACCAGCTTCACCGTCGTTTAGTGTTACCACGCGGCGACGTTGAATGCCCCATTCAAGCGCATCGTCGTTTTCGTTCTTACATGCAGTAACACAGCCGTTACACTCGATACAGCGTTTGGTGTCACATAGAAATTTCATTCGTGCCATTGTCAGACTCCTTACGCTTTACGAATGTTACATAGGGTTACTTTGGTTTCCTGCATCAAGGTAACCGGGTCGTAACCGTAAGTGGTTGCCGTGTTAGCCGATTCGCCAACAACGTAAGGCTGTGTACCTTCTGGGTATTTAGGACGTAGGTCTTCACCTTCGAACTTACCGCCAAAGTGAAACGGAATGAACGCCAAACCAGGTTTCACACGACGTGTTACCATCGCTTTCACCTTGATTCGTCCTTTCTCTGCACCTTCAACCCAAACATCATCACCATCTCTAAAGCCAAGATCGTTCGCGTCTTTCGGGTTCACTTCAACAAACATTTCTTGTTGAAGCTCGGCAAGCCAAGGGTTTGAACGCGTCTCTTCACCACCACCTTCGTATTCAACCAGACGGCCAGAAGTCAGAACGATTGGGTACTCGCCCGATTTGTCTTGCTCTTGAATGGATTTATACAACGTAGGAACACGGAAGATTGCATCTTTGTCTTCCCAAGTTGGGTAGTCCGTTACAAGGTCACGACGTGGTGTGTAAAGTGGTTCACGATGCAGTGGCACACGGTCTGGGAACGTCCAAACAATCGCACGCGCTTTCGCGTTACCAAATGGAATACAACCGTGCTTGATCGCGACACGCTGAATACCGCCAGAAAGGTCAGTCTTCCAGTTTTTACCCTCTGCTGCCACTTTCTCTTCAGCAGTTAGGTCGTCCCACCAACCAAGTTGTTTCAACAACTTGTCAGTGAACTCTGGGTAACCGTCTTTGATTTCACAGCCTTTCGAATAACTGTCTTCTGCAAGAAGGCTCTTGCCTTCAAATTCCACACCAAAGCGCGTACGGAAGTTACCGCCACCTTCTGCAACCGTCTTAGACGTATCGTACAGAATGTGTGTACCTGGGTGTTTCATTTCTGGTGTGCCCCAGCATGGCCAAGGTAGACCATAGGTTTCACCGTTGACAGGGCCACCTTCCGCTTCCAATGTGGTTTTGTGGAACGTATGCCAGTTTTGTTGGTGCGCTTTCAAACGCTCTGGGCTTTGGCCTGTGTAACCAATCGTCCACATGCCTTTGTTGAATTCACGCGTCAGGTCTTCAATCACCGGCTGGTTGTTTTCAACACGGATGTTTTTGAACAGAAGATCTGAATAGCCCAGTTTCTTCGAAAGCAGGTACATGATTTCGTGGTCTGGTTTTGATTCAAACAAAGGTTCAATCACCTGATCACGCCATTGTAGAGAGCGGTTAGATGCGGTAACGCTGCCGTGTGTTTCAAACTGTGTTGTTGCAGGAAGCAGGTAAACGCCGTCGGTACGGTCGTTCATTACCGCAGCAACCGTTGGGTAAGGGTCCACAATCACCATCATGTCCAACTTCTGCATCGCTTTTTTCATCTCAACACCACGTGTTTGAGAGTTAACTGCGTGTCCCCAGTAGAACATTGCACGGATGTTTTCGCGTTGACGAATGTTGTCTTTGTTTTCCAGTACACCATCAACCCAACGAGATACAGGAATACCTGCACTGTGCATTGGTTTCTGACCGCTATAAGCGTTGTCATCGAAACGACCTTTGATCCATTCGTAATCGATTTCCCACACTTTTGACCAATGACGCCAAGCGCCTTCAGAAAGGCCGTAGTAGCCCGGTAGCGTGTCAGAAAGTACGCCAAGGTCGGTTGCGCCTTGTACGTTATCGTGACCACGGAAGATGTTTGCGCCGCCGCCTGATTTACCAATGTTACCAAGCGCTAGCTCAAGCACACAGTAAGCACGTGTGTTGTTGTTACCAGTAGTATGCTGAGTACCACCCATACACCAAACAATACAGCCTGGGCGATTTTCAGAAAGCAGTTTTGCTGTTTGGTAAACGTCTTCTTCACTTACGCCTGTTACGCGCTCAACTTCTGCTGGCTTCCATTTCGCCACTTCAGCACGGATCTCATCCATACCGAATACACGTTGACGGATGAACTCTTTATCTTCCCATTGGTTTTCGAAGATGTGCCACAGCACACCCCAAATGAATGCTACGTCAGAACCTGGACGAAGAGAAACGTAGTGATCTGATTTCGCAGCAGTACGCGTAAGGCGAGGATCCGCTACGACGATCTTACAGTTGTTCTTCTCTTTTGCGATCAGAATGTGCTGCATCGCTACTGGGTGTGCTTCAGCTGGGTTTGAACCAATGAATAGCATCGACTTACAGTTGTGCATGTCATTGAAAGAGTTGGTCATCGCACCGTAACCCCAAGTGTTCGCTACACCCGCCACGGTTGTTGAGTGACAAATACGCGCTTGGTGGTCAACGTTGTTCGTACCCCAAAGTGATGCCATTTTGCGGAACAAGTACGCTTGTTCGTTGCTGTGCTTTGCGCTTCCCAAGAAGTAAACCGAATCAGGGCCGGACTCTTTACGGATGTCCATCACCTTGTTACCGATTTCTTCGATCGCTTGATCCCAAGAAAGCTTTTTCCACTTCCCGTTTTCAAGCTTCATTGGGTATTTTAGACGACGCTCACCGTGACCATGTTCACGCAGTGCTGCGCCTTTTGCACAGTGACCACCGGCGTTAAATGGGTGGTCGAATGCAGGCTCTTGACCCGTCCAAACACCATTTTGAACTTCTGCGTAAATACCACAACCCACTGAGCAGTGAGAACAGATAGTACGTTTTATTTCTGTTTTCGCTTCTGGATCGACTGATTTTGCTTGCGCTTTTTTCATCATTCCCGGTGCGAATAGACTAGCACCAACCACTGCGCCACCAGCGGCAAGCGAAGTGTTTTTCATGAATGCACGACGAGATACGCCAAGCTGATTCGTTTCTTTGCTCACACTGTCGGAGCGTTTGACAAGTTTCATCCGTTATCTCCTAAAGTGTGTCGTAGTAATCGCGAATGTGTTGAGTTTCACGATACCCTTTCTTCTTCACGTCATTTTCAGAAGGCTCAACCGTTTCTGAAGCAACGGCCACTTTCGTGGTTCCCGCAACAACAGCACCGGCAACGGCAGCGGTTGTGAAGCCTTTTAGGAGATCCCTACGGCTTGTGTTTATTTCTTTATTATCTTTCATCATTGCTTCCTTACCTTACGGTAGATCTTTGGAGACTCATGCCTCTCTATCGATATGACCAAGTACTGCTCGATTACTCGTAATCAGTGACGTTTTTCACATCAATTTTTAATTTGTTCTTACTGCTTTTGGTGTTCACGCTAAAGCGCACTTGCTCTAACGTTAAAAACGCATCGCAAAGCTGTGCAGCTGGCTTGTAGAAGTTCACGCTTTCTGCGCTCTCTAGTTGGCGCGTAAAAGATTGGAACCAAGGGGCGATGTGTTTGTTAAACACCGCTTGTTGAAGTTCTTCCTCTTCACCTGTCAGCATTGCCATCACTTCGCACAGTGCAGAAATATGGTCTTCAGGCTCTTTCACGTTCTCTTCTCGTTCGATGCCTAAAAGATCCAAATCGCGACGAATTTCCGCTAACGGTTTTTCCATCATCGAGCCAGTGCGATGCCAAGATCCGAATGGCACAACTTCACCACGTCCAATGCCAATAAACAGATCTTGATATTCTTCTTCTAACGCTTCTCGCTGCGCTTCGTTCGCGGCTTGTTGCAGTGCGAGCCAAGCTTTTTGCATCGCGCTCTCAGACGGTTCAATTCCTAGCGATTTCAGGAACGCCAGCATTTCATCACTAGGCGCACTACGAAAAAGTGCAGATAGAACGAGATAAATGTCTGTTCTCAGTGTTTGTTCTTGTTGTGTGTCCACTGCGAGCTCCTAGTATTTCAGTTGTTTCATTGGGTCTTCTGCCATCGACTCAAACATGTCGATCACACGGCAGTCTTCACACATCGCGATACGATTGATCGCCGCTTCATCAGAGAAGTGAGAGTGACCGCGTAACTTGTTTTGTAGCATGTCGATCATCGATTGCGGAGCAAAAGGCTTGTGACAACGAATGCACTCGGCTGCCTTTTCTTCATGAATCACAACCGCTTTCTGGCGTTCTTCTTTCACCCAGTTCATACGAGGAGTAAGCGTCAGCACTTTCTCTGGACACGCCTTCTCGCACAGCCCACATTGAATGCAGTCTTGCTCGACGAATTTAAGCGACGGAGATCGACCGTCCGTATGCAATGCACGTGTTGGACACACAGCCACACAGCTCATGCACAACGTACAATCTTTACTTTCACAAGAGACTGTGCCGTAAGGTGCATTCGCTGGCAGCTCAACAATGTTCTCGACTGGAATACGTGATGCGGACAACGCATCCAACGCCGTAAATAGACGCTGACGTTTGTTACCTTGCAAATCACCTAATGCCAAATCAAAAGACTCGGTACAAAGTGTCGGAGCACCTTCACGTAGTGACTCTAGATACAGAATGTCGATGGTTTCTTTGGCGATACCAAGCTGACCGAGCAGCTCTTGAGCAATACCTACTTCGCTATTAAGCACACGAATAATGGTTTGAGGCATAAAACGTGAAGCCGCAAACAGCACCTGAGTAGCACCATTCACAAGCGCGGCGAACCAAGTATCAATACCAACCGAAGGCAGCTCTTCCACCACAATTGGAATCACATTATCTGGCAGTGCTTTCAGTGCCATCACGTTGTAGCTCTCGTGGCGAGAACTACAAATCAATACGATAGGATCTAAACCACCCGCTTGCTCATAGTTAGCTAGCGTACGTTCAATAAACTTTTGCGTATCTTCAGGGTTTGGCAGTGCGTAATGAATCGCTTCTGTCGGACACGCTGTAGCACAAGTACCCACGCCTTGACATAGGTATGGGTTGATCTCGATGCGATGGCCCGTTTTGTCGCTGCCTTCACTCGATAATGCACCTGCCGGACAGGCATCCACACAACGTTCGCAGCCTTTTACGCCACGAGAGCTATGTGCACATAAATCGGTATCTAAACGGAAGAATTTCGGTTTATCGAACGTCCCCATCAAGGTTGGAATTTCTTCCAACGCTTCAGCCAGTTTCGGATAGCCACGACCTACTGGGTAGTAGCCCGGTACTGGGACTTCTTCCGACATGCAGCTGTTAAGGCAAAGATCGAGTACGATATCGAAACAATCGCTATTGGTCGCGACCTTGGCAAGGTTGTTGGTCAAACCATGATTTTCAATCAGAACTTCAAACGTACCTAAGAACCCTGAAACCTGAACCGAATTGGCGTAATAAAGCTCGGGATTTGTGCCCTTTTCGCCATCGGTAGAAAGCAGCGTTAGGCTGTTCATTTGCGACAATTGCGCTGCCGCACTTTCGATGATTGCTGTTGGGCCCACAATCAAAGTATTACCGCCGCTTTCATAGCTTACGGTTGGTGGAATAAGATTGGTCAACTCTACGGTATTTTCGAAAGCGTACAGCCTCGCTTTACCGTTATTGGAAGTTGCTTGTTCTAATAATTGTTTCAGCATTGCTCAATTCCATTTATGAACATGGATAGTCTTTTCCATCTCTTAGTGTAGTTAGCGCCGGAGATTCTGCTGATTAACTTATCAATGAGAATTCTTATTCCGCCGTCTATAGGCGATGAATACTACGCAGTGCGTCCGTACTAACTTCAACCAGATTGGTATTGAGCAACAAATAGCAAGTGTCATGCCAATAAAATATCAACTGAAAATCAATAGGTTATCAATTTTACTGACAAATAGTAGGGATAAAAAAACCGGTTGAGACATTTTGTCTCAGCCGGCTCATTGAGTGTTTAGTCAAAATGTACCTATTCTTTGTGTGGTATATTTTGTCTCACCTCGTTAGGCTGTGATTCTTCAGCAAAAGTATCACTTTCACTAGACACTGTATTTATATACAGCTCACTTTCATCTTGAGTAATTTGGCCACTTTTGTCGGTGTTTGACTCTGCGTCTTCAACTACCTCAGATGCGATATCGTTAGCGTTAAGCTCAGACCCTTGCGCAGTTTCGGCGTCTGGTTCGTCTTCCACTTTGTCTTTAACCCAATCACGCAGCGTCTCAGCGACGTCTTGAGAAAGTGACTTTAAGTTACTGTAATCATCATCGTAATCGTCTAGGCCGTCACGCACGTTAAATTCTTCGGACAAGAACATTTTGCGCAGCGCAGCTTTCTTAACACTTTCTGAAGCTTCAGAAACCAGCAGTTGCGCCACAGACATTTCTTCGGTTTTTTCAGTCTCTACACTCGCGGTAATGTCTGGAGCCTGACTATCCTCATTGACGTTCAAAGCATCTAAGCTTTCGTCAGCGTTTGAAAGCGCTGTGACACTATCTTCGGATTGCTCCGTCTCTGCTATCGGCGTGATCTCTTCAGCATGTTGGGAAGATTCTTCTAGTTTACGTTTCGACCAACGGCTTAAAAAACTAGTTGCCATTTGCTCTGCCTGCTCCTTTGCGTTTCTTGCGTCTTACTTCTAACAACTCACCGTGACGACCAATAAAGGCTTCCATCCAAGCCTGAACGGCTAACGGCATATCGTTAGATAGTACAAGGTTATCACCATCCATATATTGCGCCGCAACAGATTGTGAAGCCGTCAGTAACTGTATCGCTGGTTTTTCACCAGACTCGACGTTATCCATCACTAAAAAGAGTTTAGGTTGCTGAGAGCTTAAGTTAAAGCGGTAGTCTGTACGCTCGTCTTTATGTAATTGCAACAGACAAACATCTGGAGTCTCTTCCGTCGGATTCAGCGCAAATCCTGTCAACTGCCATTGGGTTGTCACCCAAATCCCTGTACTGATCTCATGCTCAACAAGCTCTACGCCGATTGGCCATGTATCCTCAGTCTTTTCGTAATTTTTTTCGAAATCTTTCTTATCCGACATAACTCACCCAGTCTTTCTATTTTTGGTCTGAAAACACACAGGACATTTTGCCCCCGTTTTAGACCATTTTTATTGTCTTCGAAGCAATAAACGCGCCAAGCTGATATAACTTAGTCTATATACTCCCTCAGGCTATAAGTACCAAACTAGACGAAACTCAAATGTATTGATGTGTCATTACTGCGAACTCGCAGTTTTAATGCATTGTTGACATAAAACCTCGCAATTTCTGTGGGAACCGCTATTTTGGAATGAGATTTGCTAGCCACTTAAAAAGCTAAAATGCGTAGCAACCTAACGCTCTTAATCACTAGGACACGACTGTGCTGAAACCAAACATTATTAAAACCAGTGAAAATCCCCTGCAAACCATTGAAGTCGATGTGTACGACGAGTACGGCGAAAAACTGACAAAGCAAATCGCGTGCGAGCGTCCTCTTACGGTCATGCTGAACTGGAAAGAAGTGGTCACGCTCATGACGCTAGGTTCGCGTCCAGAAGCACTAGTACTGGGTTATTTAAAAAACCAAAGCTTCCTGTCCGATCCAGCCGCGATTGAATCCGTTATTATTGACTGGGAAACGCATTCCGCAGCGGTGATTACTAAAGAAAACACTGAGCACTTAGAAGGCGCCCTGAAAAAGAAAACCGTCACCTCAGGTTGTGGCCAAGGCACTATGTATGGCAACGTGATGAAGCAGCTTGAAAATTATCAAGTGCCTCAAGTTTCTCTTAAGCAGTCAGAAATTTATTCTGCGCTGGAAGCGTTAACCCATTACAACGACACCTACAAAAAAGCGGGCGCAGTACACGGCTGTGCGGTTTGCAAAGGGAATGAGGTGTTGTCATTTGTGGAAGATGTCGGCCGTCACAACGCAGTGGATACACTTGCAGGTGAGATGTGGCTCAAAGAAGAAACAGGTGAAGATAAAATTTTCTACACAACTGGTCGCCTTACATCAGAGATGGTGATTAAAGTGGCTCAAATGGGCATTCCTGTTCTGCTTTCTCGCTCTGGCGTTACTCAAATGGGGTTAGATCTAGCGAAGCAATTTGGTATTACGACCATTGCGCGTGCGAAAGGTTTGCGCTTCCAAGTGTTTACAGGAGCCGACAAGGTTGAATTTGATGTAAAAGGCAACCAATAACACCTTTTCAGTGTAAACTAAAACCAATAATGCGGATTCACAGAGGATGTGGACTATGAATAATGACCAATTGTGGAATTTTCTGCTTACGCCCAGCGGTATCATGCTTTCTATGATTATTACCTTTGGCGTGGTCGGGCTCTATGCGTATATAACCGGTCAGTTTAAGGATTAAGGCCAAATATCAAAAAAGCCTCGCTAAATAGCGAGGCTTTTGCTTTTTAAACGCTTTGCGAGTAATTACGCGTCAACACCACGAGATTTTAGGAACTCAGAGTAAGTGCCTTTAAAGTCTGTGATTTTACCATCGCGGATTTCGATAATACGCGTTGCTAGTGAGTCTACGAATACACGGTCGTGAGAGACGAAGAACAACGTGCCTTTGTATTGCTCAAGCGCCGTGTTCAAAGATTCAATTGATTCCATGTCCATGTGGTTGGTTGGTTCGTCCATTAGCAGCATGTTTGGCTTGTGCATCATTAGCTTACCAAGCAGCATACGACCTTGCTCACCACCAGACAGTACTTTTACTGACTTCTTAATGTCATCTTGACCAAACAGCATACGACCAAGGAAACCACGAACGACTTGCTCGTCATCACCTTCTTGACGCCATTGACCCATCCAATCCGTTAGATTCATATCTTCTGCAAAGTCATGCGCGTGGTCTTGCGCGTAGTAACCGATGTTTGCATTTTCAGACCATTTGAACTCACCAGCACGCGGTTCAAGTACACCAGCAAGCGTGTTTAGAAGTGTTGTTTTACCCACACCATTTTCACCGATGATCGCAACGCGCTCTCCCACTTCAAAAATTGCATTGAAGTCTGAGAACAAGTCCTCTTCAAAACCTTGGCTCAGGTTTTCTACAATCAGAGCGTTACGGAACAGCTCTTTAGACTGTTCAAAACGAATGAATGGGTTTTGACGGCTAGACGCTTTCACTTCGTCCAGTTTGATCTTGTCGATTTGCTTCGCACGAGATGTCGCTTGTTTTGCTTTCGATGCGTTTGCAGAGAAACGTGCAACGAACGTTTGTAGCTCAGCGATTTGTGCTTTCTTCTTCGCGTTGTCGTTTAGTAGACGTTCGCGAGCTTGAGAAGCCGCCGTCATGTACTCGTCGTAGTTACCAGGGTAAACGCGTAGCTCACCGTAGTCCAAGTCAGCCATGTGTGTACATACTGAGTTTAGGAAGTGACGGTCGTGCGAAATGATGATCATTGTGCAGTTACGCGCGTTTAGCGTATCTTCCAACCAACGGATTGTGTCCATGTCCAAGTTGTTGGTAGGTTCGTCAAGAAGCATCACATCTGGGTCTGCGAATAGAACCTGCGCTAGAAGCACACGAAGTTTCCAACCTGGTGCTACTTCACTCATTAGACCGAAGTGTTGCTCCATTGGGATACCTACAGCAAGAAGAAGCTCGCCCGCTTTGGCTTCTGCCATGTAGCCGTCCATTTCAGCAAACTGAACTTCTAAGTCAGCCACTTTCATGCCGTCTTCTTCGCTCATTTCAGCAAGTGAGTAGATGCGGTCACGCTCTTTCTTCACTTCCCATAGCTCTTTATGACCCATGATAACGGTATCGATTACCGTAAATTCTTCGTAAGCGAACTGGTCCTGGTTCAGTTTTGCAACGCGCTCGTTTGGATCGTAGCTTACGTTACCACTGGTTTGCTCAAGCTCGCCGCTGAGGATCTTCATAAAGGTTGATTTACCACAACCGTTAGCTCCAATTAAGCCATAGCGATTGCCTTCGCCGAACTTAACTGAAATGTTTTCGAATAGCGGCTTAGCGCCGAATTGTTGAGTAATATTCGCTGTGGAGATCAAAACCTTTACCTTAGCAATTGGGGTGTATTTAGAAAAACCGGGCAACGGTACTTGTTCATGCTACATACTGCAAGTGTTGTTTTTATTAATTCACTCCAAGTGAAATCATTGTAAGGTTTCTAAGAAGCAAAAGCGTAAACATAAATGCGTCATTAAATACAAAAAAGAGCCACTATCGTCAGTGGCTCTTTTTCCATTAATGCTTCAAAAAAGTGACTAAGCGATGTTCGTCACCTCTAGGATCAGTTCGGCTTTTTTAGGTAAATAAATACTGAATTTACTGCCTGTTCCCCATTCAGACTCTGCTTTTAACTCACCACCCGTTTGGCTGAGAATACTTTGGGAGACCGATAGCCCTAACCCTGTGCCTTCTCGTTTCGTTGTGTAAAATGGCGAGAAGATTCGACTCAAGTTTTCTGGTTTAATACCGCAGCCCTCATCGATAACATGAATCGCAGCTCCTTTCACTTCACCCTCTTCAATCCAGTCTTCACTGACTACTGTTAAAGTTCCTTTGCCGCTCATTGCGTGAATGGCGTTCATTTGCAAATTAACTAAGATTTGTAGCAAGTGGTGACGGTTTATCTCAACGGACGTATGCGCTTGTAGGTCAGTCACAAACTCAACGTCGCGTTTCTTGGTGCCAGTTTTAACCAAGGTGATGCTTTCATCAATAATAGGATTGACATGTTGCCAAGTGATTTCATCTTGAACACCGCCTTGGCGACTGTATTGCAATAAACTGCGTGTGATATTGCGGATACGATCAATTTGCGCGTGAATCGCATCAATTTCTTCTTGTACTCGACTTGCATCGTCACCCAATTCAAAATGGATCAATTCTACGTTGCCAAGAATCACGGCGGTTGGGTTATTAATTTCGTGAGCAATCCCCGCGGTGAGTTCTCCCAGCGCTGCCAGTTTTTCATGAACAACGAGTTTGTCGCGGGTTTGGTTGAGCAATTGAATATGCAGTTCAAGATCTTGGGTTTTTTCTCTCAGGCTTGCCGTACGCTCTTGAACTTTGCATTCAAGTTGAGCTGCGGAGTTTTTCAGTTCAATTTTGCGCTCTTCTAGCGCGTCTAACATATCATCAAACTGTCTGGCTAACTGCGCAAGTTCATGATCGGCATCTAATCCTAACGGGCCAATCCGTTTTTCTTTACCTTGTTGGACCTGCTTCACCACTTTGTGAATGCGTTCGATCGGTCGAAACAGATCATAAGAACCGCGATATACCATCACGCCAGAAACCAGCAATAACATAACCGTAATCAAGCTGATTTCGGCAATGTTGGTCATGTAGGCTTTAACGAATGGCCACATGAGGTAACCGGTATAAAGCATACCAATAACATTGTCGTATTGGTCTTTGATTGGTTGATACGCCGTAATATACCAAGCGTCATACACATAAGCGCGATCAACCCACTGTTCACCCTTAGAAAGTACTTGGTTATACACTTCGGCGCTCACGCGAGTGCCTATAGCGCGCCCTAGTCTATGATCGCTGTCTAAAGGAACGTTGGTGCTCACACGCAAATCACCGAGAAATACCGTCAACGTACCCACAGGGCGAAGGCGGTCATTATCACTTAAGTAAATGAGATCGCGGATTTGATCCACCAGCACTGTGCTGTTGTTAAGGAGCAAACCACCATCAAGAAAGCCGATCAAATCGTTCGCTTGGCTGTATACCGGAATCACGGTTCGACTGACTAACCCACGCGCCTCCCTGTCACCATCAGCAAGAATAGGCACTTCTGCTCGTTTGGCGAGTTCAGGATCGAGGCGTTCGAGTTCTTCTTTATTGAGTACATCAAAAAACGATTCGCGCTTGGTGAGATCCATAAAGCGGAATTTGTTTTCCATGGAATTAACGCGTTGGAAAGAGAGAAAATCTAAAGCATATCTTTTCTTCTGCTCTGTGACCCACTTTTGCAGGTCACCTTGTGGCGTTCCTTTATTAATGCGAATACGGAAATCGTACGAATCGGCAAACGCCCGCACGTAATTGGCTTGCTTTTGCTGTAACAACGTTACACTGTTATTTGCAACACCAAGACGTTCCGAGACATCAAGCAGCGCATTTTGCCACGTGTAATGAATAGACCAATAAATGGTAATGCCGATCAGAGCTAACAATGTGAGGAAAATCGGCGCAGAGGTTAAGAATAACAAGCGATAACGCACCATGGTTTTAAAACGGTGCGTCCATTTTGACAATCCTTTGTGCTGTGGGCCGTTAGTCGGCATATTCCTCACCCTCAGAATCCCATTCTTTGTACTTACGTTCTAAGGTCTTGCGAGCTACGCCCAAGTCACGAGCAGCAGCAGACTTATTGCCTTCATGCAAGTTAACGACTTGTTTAATATGTGCTTTCTCGACTTCTTTTAACGTCCAGCTGTTTGGATAGCCTTCGCCAGTAAATTCTTTGCCTTCTCTAAAGGTTGGTAACTCAGCAGAGTGAGAAACAGTAATCGATACATTAGGCAGTGAATGCCCGCCATTCAGCTCTCGCCAATAGTGTGCAGGTGGTTTGCCAAGCAAGATACAACGCTCAATCAAGTTTTTGAGCTCACGAATGTTTCCCGGCCAATCGTACTCACTCATGGCTTCCATATCCTCGTGAGCCCATTTGGGCGCAGGCATACCGAGCTCGCACGTCAGCATGTTGCTGAAAAATGGCACCAACTCAAATAAGTCGGTTTTGCGCTCTCGCAGCGGACACACTTCAATTTTCAGAACGTTTAAACGGTAATAGAGGTCACTGCGGAAATTACCTTGATTGACCTCTTCTTGCAGATTACGGTTGGTGGCGGCAACAATACGGACATCAATACTGATCTCTCTTTCTGAACCGACAGGGCGAATCGTACGCTGCTCTAACACACGCAATAATGATGCCTGCATTGCAAGTGGCATCTCCCCGATTTCGTCAAGAAATAAGGTGCCACCGTTCGCAACACGGAACAAACCTTCACGCGATTTTTTTGCACCGGTAAACGCGCCCGTTGTATGACCAAACAACTCACTTTCTAAAAGCTCTGGTGCAATCGCGCCGCAGTTGATTGGCACAAACGGGCCCGTTCGCCCACTCGCCTGGTGGATACCTCGTGCAACTAGTTCTTTACCCGTACCCGACTCACCTTCCACCAAAACAGAAGCGCGTGATGGTGCAAATTGGTTAATAAGTTGCTTAAGCAGACGCGTTTTTTCTGAGCCGCCGATGATCTCTGAGGTATTGTGACGTTGGTAATCGCGTGTCATGGCGTACTGCATGCGTTCGTTCAAACGGCGATCCATACAGCGACTGACCGCTTTTAACATCTGCTCAAGGTTGAATGGTTTGAGGATAAAGTCGGAAGCACCGAGCTGTAGCGCTCGAATGGCAATTTCTAAATCCGCATAACCCGTCATAAAAATCACATCGGCACGTTTGTCATCATCTTCAAACGCTTCTTCCCACTCAATTCCAGAACGCCCTGGCAGATTAATATCCAGTAAGATCAGATCATAATGTCGAGAATTACGCAGTTGTTCTGCTTCTTCGATGCTACCAGCTGTATCGACATGTGAAAAAAGCTTACCCAATGCCTTTTTCAAGATGGCTTGCATGCCTAATTCATCATCGACGACCAGTACGGAAAAGGCGCTATATTGTTGGTTTGTACTAAGATGGGATTGAGTAGACATATTTACCCCAGATGGATTTCGATGGGACAGAGTGTACCAAGTTTAAACAGAGATACCCTACAAAAAGTGCGACATTTTGTACCAACGCAAACTTTTATGCAAATAACCCCATGATTTAGCGCATAAACCAAGCACTTTAAGCTTGTAAAAGGTTGGCATCTTGTTTGCTATAAGGTGGATACGGAGCGCATTTAAGTGATCTCAGGATGTTGATGTTTGCTTATTCCAACACCCTAAGACAACTTGCGTATTACGCTAATCGCTCTCGTCCAAAAAGGCTTCTCCCTAAAACCTGGAGAGATTCCAAAGAATCATTGGAAAGGAACACATAAAAATGAAAAAAATTGCGCTAACTCTGGCTGCAACGTCTATCACGCTTGTAAGTTACTCTGCGTTTTCTGCTCAAGACGGAGAACATGTTCGCCTTGCAACCACAACCAGTACTTACCATTCAGGTTTACTTGATTACCTGCTTCCACAATTTGAAAAAGACACGGGCTACAAAGTCGATGTTATTGCTGCAGGTACGGGTAAAGCCTTAAAAATGGGCGAAAACGGTGACGTAGATTTGGTGATGACACATGCACCAAAAGCTGAAGGCGCATTTGTTGAGAAAGGCTACGGCGTTTTACCTCGCAAGCTAATGTACAACGACTTTGTGATTGTAGGCCCGAAAGCTGACCCAGCAACAATCAAAAATGACGAAGGCGTGTTAGATGTATTCAAAGAGATCGCAAACAAAAACGCAACGTTCATCTCTCGCGGCGATGATTCTGGTACGCACAAAAAAGAAATGGGCTTCTGGGCTCAAACTAAAATCGAACCGAACTTTGGTGGCTACCGTAGCGTAGGTCAAGGTATGGGCCCAACTCTAAACATGGCGTCTGAAATGCAAGGCTACACCATGACGGACCGCGGCACATGGCTGGCTTACCAAAACAAATTGGATCTAGAAATTCTGTTCCAAGGCGATGAAAAACTGTTTAACCCGTACCAAGTTATTCTTGTTAACCCTGAGCGTTACCCAACGATCAACTACCAAGGTGCGAAGGCATTCAGTGATTGGTTGGTAAACCCTCGCGGACAGGAACTTATCAATGGTTTCCGCCTAAACGGTAAACAACTGTTTGTTGCGAATGCTGAGAGCAAATAACGCAATATGAATCTTGCTGATACAACACTGGAAGCGCTTCGCTTACTGGTGAATTTTGATGCAGACCTATGGGAGATCGTTGCGGTCTCCTTTAGTGTTTCTATTACGGCAATATCCCTAGTGGTATTGCCGGCTATTTTGATGTCCTTTGTACTGGCGTATACCGACTTTCGCGGTAAATGGTTTTTGTTGTCGATCGTAAATACGCTGCAAGCGGTCCCTACGGTGGTGATTGGCCTGTTGCTGTACATGTTGCTGTCGCGCGCTGGCCCTTGGGGAGACTGGCAAATGCTGTTCACTCAGAAGGCAATGATCTTCGGCCAAATGGTGATCTGCTTCCCTGTTTTGGTATCGATGATGCATGGTGCATTACAATCTAGCGACCGTCGTGCAGTGGAAACTGCCATCACGCTGGGCGTCTCCATTCCGCGCTTGGCAGCAACGATGATTTGGGAAACCCGCTTTCCTCTACTTGCGGCTATCATTGCAGGATTTTCACGTATCGTGACCGAGGTGGGCTGCTCAATGATGGTTGGTGGGAACATTATGGGCGTGACGCGAAATATTCCCACGGCTATCGCAATGGAAAGCAGTAAAGGTGCTTTTGCGCAAGGAGTTGCATTAGGAATTGTATTACTATCTTTAGCGTTGGCTCTAAACTTCTTCTTATCAAGTATGAGAGGCAAAGGCTACCTCAGAACATAGAACATGAAGCAAACAAACGACTCACCATTAACCCCATGTCGAGGCGAATTATGACTATAAAAATCACCGCCGAACAGTTATCCATGCGCTTTAAAGAGCGTGTGCTTTTCCACATCCCTGAGTTAGCCATCGGCCCAAATGATGCCATTTATCTCAAGGGTGACAATGGTGTGGGCAAAACTACCCTACTCAAAATCCTTGCTGGCTTGCTCAAATCCTCTACTGGCGATGTTGTTGCGCCAAAAGATACGTGGCTGAAAAGACTGACGCGTCGCAATGGTCGTGTCGATGTGATTTATCTCCATCAATCCCCTTACCTTTTTGACGGCACTGTATATGAAAACGTAGTCTATGGAGTGAAATATCAACAAGACACGCAAAAAGATAAGCGAGCTCAAGTTATTCACGCGCTGCGCATGGTAGGTTTAGAAACCTTAGCGGACGAACATATTTCCGTGTTGTCCGGCGGTGAAAAACAGCGCGTTGCCATGGCAAGGGCTTGGATCTTAAAACCGTCGATTTTATTGATGGATGAGCCAAGTGCGTCTTTAGACCAAGAATCCATTGAACGATTGGTGGTGATGGCGAAAGATCTTTTGGATCGCGGTTCCAGTATCGTGGTGACAAGCCATCAGGCAAACGCACTGACCGACTTATGTAAAAAACAGTGGTGGATTAAAGACAAGACTTTGATAGAGTCTCCTCTGTTGTATGTCATACCAAAAGAAACATCCCAAGAGAATGCATATGCTTCAACCAACACAAACTAGTTGGGTCATTTTGGCTGGTGGCCAAGCCAGCCGTATGGGTGGAAAAGATAAAGGTCTGATTGAGTTAAATCAGAAGCCACTCATCGAACACGTTATTGAACGTTTATCTCCACAAACTCCACGCATTTTAATTAATGCCAACCGAAACCAAGATGCGTACAGCAAATTTGGTTTCGTATTTAGTGATCAATTCAAAGATTTCCCTGGGCCTATGGGCGGTATTCACGCGGGTTTGATGCATGCTGAAACTGACTGGGTCGGATTTGTACCTTGCGATAGTCCACAAATTAACACCGACCTTGTCGAGCGTTTCTGCCAAGCCGCCAAAGAAGACAGTGATATTTTGGTCGCGCATGATGGTGACCATCAGCAACCTGTTTTTACGCTCTACCACAAGCGCGTACTGCCAAAACTCACCGCGTTTTTAGAACGTGGCGACCGAAAAATCATTCTGCTCTACAAAGAGTGCAATACCAGTTACGTTGACTTTAGCGACTCACCAAACTGTTTCGTCAACTTGAACACTCCGGAAGAACTGGCGCAATTTGGACAATTAGAATCATGAAACACACGCTAAACATTCCTATTCTTGGTTTTGCGGCTTATTCAGGCACAGGCAAAACCACACTACTTGAAGCTCTATTGCCAAAGCTAACTGAAGCGGGCCTGCGCATTGGCATGCTAAAACATGCTCATCACAACTTCGATGTCGATAAGCCGGGTAAAGACAGCTACCGTTTACGCAAAGCTGGCGCATCTCAAATGCTGATTGCTTCTCGCAACCGTTTTGCGTTAATGACAGAAACGCCAGAAGCCGAAGCGGAGTTTGAATACCTATTAACACGTTTTGATGAAGACATGCTTGATGTGGTTTTGGTCGAAGGCTGCAAAAACATCGCGTTTCCTAAAATCGAATTGCACCGTGAAGAAGTCGGCAAGCCTTGGCTTTATCCAAACGATGAAAACATCATCGCTATCGCTTCAGACACTGCGGGGTTAGATTCTGAGCTCCCTCAAATGAACATCAATGATTTGGATGCCATCGCTCAATTTGTTCTTCAATACGTTCAAGATGCAAAAGCACCAAAATCTAAAGAGAAAGACGCCGCATGTTGCGACACTCTTTCTCCTGCTTTCCTTTCTGTGGTTCAAGGCCAAGAGAAAATCCTTTCTTTGGTGAACACGGTTTCGGAAATAGAAGCATGCAAGATTGAAAACGCCTATGGCCGCGTTCTTGCGGAACATATCGTTTCACCAGTAAATGTGCCGCAATACACCAACTCCGCGATGGACGGTTATGCCATCCGCAGTGATGATGTTGACCGTGATAGCTACCAAGTGGTTGCTGAAGTGATGGCGGGCCATGCTTACGATCAACCTCTGGACGTTGGTCAAGCGGTGAAGATCATGACTGGCGCACCAACACCACGTAACGGCGACACAGTGGTCATGCGTGAGCAAGCCTCTCAAGAAGGTGACAAGGTCACCTTTAACGGTGCGAATATCAAAGCAGGCCAAAACGTTCGTCAAGCAGGTGAAGATCTCGCTATCGGCAGTGACGTCTTTACCGCAGGCACTCGCCTAGCCTCTCCAGAAATGGGCATGATCGCTTCGCTTGGTTTTGGTGAAGCGAATGTGTTCCGCAAAGTGAAAGTTGCCGTGTTCTCCACCGGTGACGAAGTACAAGCGCCGGGAACAGAGCAAAAAGCGAATTCTATCTACGACTCCAATCGTTTTACCATCATGGGCATGCTTGAAAAGCTCGGCTGCGAGATCTTGGACTTCGGTATTCTGGAAGACAACGAACAGTTAATGATTGAAGCGTTGGAAAACGCATCGGCGCAAGCGGACGTGGTTATGACTTCTGGTGGCGTATCTGTTGGTGATGCGGATTACATCAAACTTGCCTTGGATAAACTTGGTCAAATCGATTTTTGGCGAATCAACATGCGTCCGGGACGTCCACTCGCGTTTGGTCAAATCAACAACAAGCCGTTCTTTGGTCTGCCGGGCAACCCTGTTGCCGTGATGGTCTCTTTCATTAACTTTGTCGAGCCTGCACTGCGTAAGATGCAAGGCGAACAAGGCTGGAAGCCTCTGAAGGTGAATGCCATCGCGACTGAAAACCTTCGCTCTCGACAAGGTCGTACCGAGTTTAGCCGTGGCGTCTATGAACTGGATGCAACTGGCCGTTTAACCGTTCGTACAACAGGCAAGCAAGGCTCTGGTATTTTGCGCTCAATGAGTGAGGCAAACTGTTTGATCGAAATCTCCCCAGCTATTGATACAGTAAAAGCGGGAGAAAGCGTGACAATTATCCCACTTCAAGGCAGAATCTAGCTCAAACTAGAAATTCAAAGGTCAGCGAGTCTGGCCTTTTTGTTTAATACAGAAACCTTTTCAGAGAGACAGCTATGGCTCGCACCATTCTTTACACTTACAAAGACCAAGACAAAGAACTGACATTCTCATACCAGCAACACCGCAACATTCAAGAAGCAGTTGCCGAGGCAGAAGGTATCGATATCACTGAGTTCCTAAAGATGGAGCAACAAATCGAAGCAGTGTCTGACACTAAAGCAGTGCGCAACTACCGCGACAACTACTTCAGAAAATTAGGCTTTAGTAAAATCACCCTAGCTCAAAAAGAAAACCTAGGCGTAGGCAAAAAGAACAAATAAGCTTAGCTGTAAACAGAAAACTCGCGATTCGTCGCGAGTTTTTTATGCATGCTATTTTTTGTTCGTGCTCTATACCCAAGCATATAGAAGTTACTTGGGTATATAAGTTACTTCGATATACAAGTAAAAGCCCCGTTTTACCTTGATGGTCTAAACGGGGCTTTAAATTTCTTCTTACTTTGTATCGAGTAAGGTTTCAGTCACTACTTGATGTTTAAGAACGCAGCGCCGCGTACACCACCTGAATCACCGTGTTTTGCTTTGATGATCTTAGGACACTTAGCTACAGACAATAAGTGTTTAGGGATGCGTTTTGGCATCTCTTCGTAAATCAATTCGAAGTTAGATAAGCCTCCACCAAGTACAACGGTGTGTGGGTCTGTTGCAGTAAACAGGTTTGCAAAGCAGATTGCTAGCAGCTCCATAAAGCGCTCGACGTGCTCTACTGCTTTCTCTTCACCCTCTGCGTGCGCTTTAATAATGTCGATCGCTTTCTTCTCTTCGCCGTAGTAATGCGCGTAAAGAAGCTCGAAACCACGACCAGATAGGTAACTATCTAAACAGCCTTTGTTGCCACAGCCACAGCCAAGTAATGGTGCGTTTTCGCCCAGGTGAAACCATGCGTCGATAGGAAGACGTGTGTGACCCACCTCACCCGCTACGTGGTTGCGGCCAGAGAATACTTTACCTTCGTAGATAAAGCCACCGCCAAAACCAGTACCAAGGATCAAACCTAGTACAGATGGTTCATCTTGAAGATCTTCGTCCCACGCTTCAGAAAGCGCGAAACAGTTTGCATCGTTTTCAATTTTTACGCTGCGACCGATTTTAGCTTCCAGATCAGCACGAAGTGGTTTGCCTTTTGCCGCAGGAACGTTAACTGTTAGTACCGTTGCATCATCGGCGTCTTCCATACCTGGCAAGCCAAGACCAATCGTACCTTCGCAGCCAAACTCTGTATCGTATTTATTCACCAATTCCGCAATGGTATCAACCAGCAGCTCGTAGTTGTCTGTTGGTGTAGGTACACGTTCCGTCGCTACACGCTCAAGCTTCTCGTTAAATGCACCAAATTCAATTTTAGTGCCACCGACATCAAAGCCGTAATACATGTATTTCTCTCCTAAAAAAAGCTTCAAACGACTCTCAAAAATGGCTAGAGTCAAAAGTATAAACTGATGGCATTATCCATATCTGTACGCCTGCAAACCGTGACCGAATGCAGATTTATCCCCTCACCGAAGCCAGTTGAACAACATACCATCAACAAAAGCTCATTCCTTAGAGTCAGCTCTCGGTTTTCATCCACTCTTTGAAACGTTTCAAGTGTGGCTGGTTAGGGTCGTTTTTGACTCGAGTCTTGCTCAGCATGTAAGTTTCTCTGAAGGCTTCAAACCACAATTGAAGGCATTCCGCAGCTTTAGGCTCACCAGCTTGTTTTAAAACTAATGTCGCGACTTCGGCGGTTGAAAGATGCTGCTCATTCTCGGAGCGGCGCATGATGTATTCAGACAGAGATTCCGGCTCAATGGAAAGCACAGGCAAAGATTTAAGAAAATCAGAACGACGGAATATCTTTCGTGCCTCACGCCAGCTACCATCAATAAAGATCAGCAACCATTTTTTGTTCTCGACATCTTCTTTTACTAATCGCGCTGGCTCTAGATCTTCAATTAAACGAGAGGGATCATCCACATAGTCTGCAGGAAATACAATCACCGGTTGGTAACTGTCATCCTGTAGTAGCGCGAGCATCTCTTCAGACGGTTCTGTTCGGTTCCATTGATACACGTAAGTCTCTTGAATCGTATCAGCGATTAGACGACCGGTATTACTTGGCTTAAATACTTCGTTTTCAGAAACAATCAACATACATGCAATATTAGCCTTAATGTTTGGCTGAAGGTCGCACAAACAGTGTTGCTCAGAAACCTGGCAATATTGGCAACGAACCACTTTACATCCACGCGCGTTGAAAGGCTTGGTTGAGATAGATTGTCGGTACTGATATAAACGGTGGAAAGCGTGAATTCTCATGGTAAGTAATGCCAAGTAAAAAGTAGAGCGCGATTCTACTGATATTATGGTTTCGCCTCAAGATAAGCCCATCAGCAGTGTGTTGAAATAATTTCACTCTTATCTCGGTCATAGATAAAGAAATAAATAAGGGAATGACAGTGACAGAAACGACATTTCAAGAACCCTCATGGCTCAGATTAGGCTTTTTCCTTGGCGTATTATTGCTTTGTGCCATTTGGGAAAACAAATTTCCTAGAAAAACACTGACCGCTTCGCGCAGGTTTCGCTGGGTCAATAACTTGTCATTGGTCGCTTTTAACAGCCTAGTTATTGCTTTAATCATGCCTATCGCTGCCTTTCAAGCTGCGGTCATAGCTCAGGAACAACAATGGGGGCTGCTCAATATTCTGTCCCTCCCCGCTTGGTTAAATATTTTTCTAACCGTCATTTTGCTTGATTTCGTCATTTACGCTCAGCATGTTGTCTTTCATCATGTAAAGCCGCTGTGGAAGATTCACCGAATGCATCACGCCGATCTCGACATAGACGTCACTACAGGCGCACGCTTTCATCCCTTCGAAATAATCATTTCAATGGGAGTAAAAATTGCAGCCGTGTTTATCTTAGGTGTTTCACCTATCGGAATTGTGGTATTTGAAATTGTGCTTAATGCGAGCGCGATGTTTAATCACAGTAATGCAAAACTGGCTTTATCCATAGACCAAAAACTGCGAAACGTCATCGTTACACCAGACATGCATCGCGTACACCATTCAGTGATAGTAAAAGAGACCCACTCAAACTTTGGTTTTTTCCTTTCAGTTTGGGACCGCTTTTTTGGGACATACCGAGCTCAGCCTAAGTTGGGTCATGATGATGTTGTTATTGGTGTGCCAGAAATTAGAGACGAAGAAGAGCAAAGATTAGATAAGCTTTTAACGCAGCCCTTTCGCTACAATAAAGAGAAGAAGTAATGGTTGAAAAAAATATTGTTGGATGAAGTATGTCAACAAAACGAATAGACCAAGCCTAAACCCCTGTTAAACACTACTTCATCCTCATGATGTGTAAGAACAGATTAGTTTTCTGCTAGCTGACGCTTTTTGTTTAGCTGAGTAATACCAACAAATAAACCAACAACACCAAGCACTGCACATGCCAAAGCATTAGTGTTCATTACTTGCTGTGCTTCTATTGAGCTGTATAGAAAAGCAAGGCTGAAGAAAGTGGTGGCAAAGCTCAAACCTGTCAGTACGCTGAAACCAGCAAAACTGGCCAAGTCTTTAAAATCGTTCATAACGAGTCCCTGTTTACAATCCTTAATCGAGTGTTGTGAAAATAATAATTAACGAAATATTTGGCGCGATTGACTATGTTTTCGCGCATTCCATAACCAGATAGATACCCCAAATGAGAACCCTAAAAACAGTGTCTTCATTTGTAGGGCGACGTTGTTATCTAATATTTCTAATGTATAGTGAGCGTGCGAACTAAAGATAACATTGGTTATAAGAATCAATAATATAACGACTAGGCCAGAGCGGCGATGCTTGACCAATAGATACGCTGCTAATAAGTCCAATAGTCCCAAAGCGCTCCAATACATATTCAACCAGCGTGGCGCAAAATCGTAAGGTAAAAAGCCACCAACAATGTTGTCATAAAGATGAACCACTCCGCCAACTGTCATAAAAAGGCATAAGAGAAACACGACGAATTTATCCATTACCGTTTCCTTATCTGAATGAATGAGCAAAGCATATAGAAGTCACTTAAACATTTGTAATCTCATCGCCATTTTTGAGATCGACAGTGCCATTATCAACACGATGAGAACAGTAACGTCTGCTCTACCTTCCTTATTTGCTTCTAGTAGAAGCATAGTGTTTGCTGTGGCGTTTCGCCCAAATCCGCCAATGCAATGACAGAATCCTCCTTTAAATCACGCCTTGGTTTATCAACTCTCGTACCTTTTCCAGCCCGCGCTGAAACGCAGTATGTGCATTCGCGGGAAGGCCGCTCTCGACATCGTGCCAGAAGAACGCAAAATCATGTCCGCCATCGTCTTGCGTATGAAACAGCCATGAATTAGCGAGGCCAGCACACTCACACAAAACAAAATGCCATACTTGATTTTGAAAGCCACTGTCCCATGAGCATAAATATCGTGCGGAACGAACATGTGTGATACCAGACTCCTCAGCGAGCTCCCGCTTGGCTGCTATGATGTAACTTTCATCAAACACTTCAACAGTGCCCTTGACGAGCTGAACACCCGCCAACGGATGTTTAAAAAGTAGGATCTCTTGATTTTGATTACGTAGAACAACGGGGCAAACTTTATCGATCACAAAACCACTCCTTATGCTTCAAGCAAAAGGCTTTAGCTTTCTCTGGATATAAAGAAATCGAGTGAAGTTGCATGATTCATTCCTTTGAATTCTGACGACATTCTAGTCAACGAGTCCCTCGAACAAAGCATTAACATCACGTTGTGATAACTAAACCCTTTAGAAATGAACGAGATGAGATGTAACTCACTCTTGCAATGCAAATAGGAGCCATTGAATGGGTAGCCGTAACAAAAAAGCAGAACCGAGGTTCTGCTTTTAGTCGGTGGAAACATCTCATTTACTCGGTCTGATGAAGCTCATACTTGTGCAGCATTGCTTGCTGGTGCCCGGCAATTTCCGCCACTTGCTCAGAACTCTCAACCATAGACTCAAGCTGCAGCTTTGTGCGTTCGCCAAGATCAGAAATATGCGTGATGGATTGAGATACATCTGCCGTCGCTCGTTCTTGTTCTTCTGTAGCAACTGAGATTTGTTCAACACGTTCTTGAATGTGCTTAACCGCGAGGTTGATATCAGAAAATGTCGATTTCACTTCATTGCTGGACTGTAGCGCGTGGGTCATTTCTTCTCTTGAATCATTAACTGCTTGGCGCGAACGCTCTGCGGCAGTAATAAGCTCGCTCATCATTTCTCGGATGTTCGTAGTTTGTTGAGAGGTATCACTTGCAAGTTTGCGAACTTCATCAGCGACAACCGCAAATCCACGCCCTTGCTCACCAGCACGGGCAGCCTCTATTGCCGCGTTGAGAGCAAGTAAGTTGGTGTTGTCCGCGATCCCACTGATCATATCCACCATTTCACGAATCTGTTTAACACGCTGGTCTAGCTCTAACATTGACTGTTCATTTACATCCAAAGAGCTTTCTAATGACTCCAAACGTTCGCGGTTTTGTTCCACGACTTGAACCCCTTTTTCAGTGTGTTGGGTTGCAAGGAGCGAGTCCTGTGAAGATGCATTTGTCACCATTGCTATTTCACGAATAGAGGCTTCAAGCTCCGTTATGGTCGTGATCATACTCGACAACGCTTCATTTTGTGTTGCCAACCCATCACTTGTTTGTTCGGCTGCACTGTGACTTACTTCTGCCGTCTGATAAAGCGTTTCACAATTGCGCGTCACCGTTTGAATGGAGTCGTGTGTGGAATCGATTACTTGATTCAACTTTCGTGCTACTTCTTTCAGCTCATAAGGGCCGACTTCTTCTGCCTTGTCACGAAAATCATGTTCGGTAAGTGCTGAAAGACGCGTTAGTACATTCCTTAACCCTCGGTTTGTCCATGACTTGAGACTAAACCAAGTAACCAGAATAATAAAAGAAATCACACACGCCGCAAACACGAGCACAACGCTCACCGATTCAATGGTCTCGTTGACCACCCGCTCTTTTTCATCGATCAACTGACCAGCGGTTTGGGAGATTTGATCAAGTAACCGCATGGTTTCATCCGCAAGCATCGAAGCCTGTTTAAACTCTGAACGTTGCAATTCCCCTTGTTCTAGTTTGGCGAGGATCAAACGCAGCACGCCCTTTTCACTAAAGCCTTGTTTCACCATCTCATATGGTGCGGTTAAACTTGCATATTCACTTACTTCAGGATGGAAAGATTGGAAGTCTTCATAGGCGAGTTTAATACCTGCTATGCGATTTCGCATTTCTCGGTATTCTTTTTCGGCTTTGTTTAATTCTGAGTGCATCATCATGACTAAGAACGTACTTTCCATTGAGCTTGCAGAAGCAATGAAACGGTTAGCGGCATCGCTCGACTCAGGATTATCAGCACTAAGGAACGAACTGATTCGATTCATTTCCGGGCCGATAGAGCTAAGCCCATAGCGAAAACCACCAACAGCGGCATCAATATCCATTTGAATTTGTATCACCGAAGATTGCTTCAACAAAATGGACTGCGTGATGTTATGTAAACGCGCTAGTTTGGTGTCTAACTCCTCCGAGAGTTGCTGAGCTACACCAGACGCTTTCACAACCAAAGTTGTGCTTTGAGTTGCAAGAGAGTCGATTTGCTCTTTTATGAGAGGCAACTCTTTCGGCTCAGTAATCTGCATACCATGGTTGAGTAGCTTAACCATCTCCAATACATTCCTGGTTAACTTTGCGTTTGCCATCGCGATTGGTAATGCTTTTTGCGACAAGTCTTCAAATTGTTCCCCTACCTGTTCCATTCCTTTGAAACTTGAGACAGAAAGGGCTATAACAAGAGCAATGATAGTTAAAAATGTTGCACTGACAGCCTGAATCAGTGAAAGTGATGTGCGTGAGCGTTTTCGCTTTGCCATAATCAATTTTTATTCTTTCTTAAGGTTGAATCGGTTCTGCAGTGATTCCGTCACATTTGTGAGACAAAACCGTGATTTGCAGCCCATACTATGGATTGGTTATGACACTAATATTTCAGTTGTGAGTCATAGAGATGACAGGTGGTGATTTGCGTCGAGTATATTTTCCTTTGATAATCAGTGTGCTACTAAGCGCCTGCTCTTCTGGGCCTGAGCCTAGTGAGCAAGCACAGGTGACAACACCTACAAATCAGCTATTGTCGGACAACCCTGACTTGTTCGACTTTTACACAGAGTGGCACGGCACGCCTTATCGCTTAGGCGGGACACAGAAATCTGGAATAGATTGCTCAGCATTTGTACAAAAAGCGTTTATTGAGGCTTATCAGCTCTCGTTACCAAGGACAACGAAGCAGCAATCAAAGCAAGGTGTGGAGTTAAGTTGGACGGATGCCAAGCAAGGGGATCTAGTGTTTTTTAAAACAAGACGTACAACTTATCATGTCGGAATTTATTTGGGTAACAAGCAGTTCATGCATGCATCGACGTCTAGAGGTGTGATTATTTCAAGAATCGACAACCCATACTGGGCATCTAAGTTTTGGCAAATAAGAAGAGTTACAATGTAACTCCTCTCACTCTTTAACCGGACATTGCTGTAAGTTAAAACAATATCAGTCGTAAGTCGCAACAGCATTATCGAACAGATTTTTGACCAGAGCGATGTATTCATCAAGGAACGTGATCTGTTCATTGGTCGCTTTTTTATGCCATACCCCAGCCAATATCTCACCAAGATCTTCAACAACTGCATCAGCCTCTTTCAACAATTTGAAGCGTACGCTAGAGTGAAGTTCTGGATTTTGCTCAAAAATCGCCATGATGTTTGAAGCCACCATATCGGTGACAACATCTTCGATGCTTTCGGATCCAGTGTCGCCAATTTCGGTCGTAAAAATATCTAGATTTAGAGACAAGTGCTCGATAAGAGCGAGATATCCATCGGTTTCTAAAACCACTGTTTTTCTCCGTTTATTGCAAGCCTTCGAAGCTGAAAGCAGAATAGTTTCAATAGTAAGACATGCCGAGAAAATTTCATTAACTTATTTCATATTAACAAACATTCACGAACCAACTGGATGATTTTCAAACAATTGAGCTTTGCTTCACTGAATTCGGATGCAGGGTTTCTTCAAACCTTTTTATATTTCAGCCATTTTCATGCAAACAGGTTTGGTTACGACCATTTTCTTTTGCACGATACAGCGCAGCATCGGCACTCTTTAACCATTGAGTGTGAGTTTCAAAATAAGGCTTATACTCGCAAACACCAATACTTATAGTGTAATTAATCAAAAAATCTTCCACTTTCACGATCTCTTGCTCAATTCTTTTGCGCAAACGCTCTGCGAAATAGCAAGCTTGCTCCTGGTTTGTGTGAGGAAGTAGTACGGTAAACTCTTCACCACCAAAACGACCGCAGATGTCACTGCTCCTTGCTGTTTTTCTCAACAAGGCAGAGGTTCGACGAATGACTTCGTCCCCTGTCGGGTGACCATAAGTATCATTCACCTTCTTAAAGTGGTCGATATCGAATATTACTAATGAGCATGGTCCGTCGATAACTTTTAAGTGAGCAAACTCATCTTTCAATGATTGCTCCCAATAAGCGCGATTAAATAAACCTGTTAAACCATCTTTGCGACTGATTTCCGACAAATGTTGATTTGTTTCTTTCAAATGAATGCGATTTCTCGCAGTTTCAGAAACATCATTGACTTGAATCGCTATGTGGCTGACCTCTCCTGAAAGCCCAATTAACGGCGTGATCACGATATCTTGATACATAAAATCACTGCTGTTTGAAACCGGAGAAAAATTGTTGAACTTAAAAAGGTACGGTCGGTTTTCCCAGCTAGAAAAAGAACGAGTTTCCAGATCGGCGGCAGCTTTTATCTTGGTTTCTAGCCAAGTTCTTGGCAGCTCTTCAAAATGCTCAAATAAACATTCACCAAGAATTTCTTGTGATAGAACGCCACTGTATGACTGCATAAAACTGTTCCACACACACACTTTATACTCTTGATCCAAAACAATAAGCCCTGAATCCATCGTATCGAGAATTTGTGTGACCCAATGAAAGTCTGCTATGTCCAGCGTGATATCGGACATTAGATTAGCTCCATGATTTCATAGATAATTTCTACGGATGGCTTATCAATTAAAAACAGTACCTCGCACTCGAAATCGAGCGCTTCTGCCATGTAGGTGTATTCGATAGTAAAGAGCTCACCCAACTCGCCTTGCTCTTCACAATAAGGTGTTAAGGTATCCACAATGCCTGGCTGACGAAGTGAGAACTGCTTGTCGAGTTGATCGCCCAACGATGTGAGAAATGACGAAACCAGTAGGTTAGAGATATTCAAGATGATTTCATTATGAGGCGTAAACTCAAGGAGGTAACCTAATTTTTCCCCAATCTGATTGATATCCCTACCACGTAAACACACCAGTGCCTCTCCGTGAATACCACCACCGACAAACCTCTGCGCTACCGCAACGGAACTGTCACGCCCAACCACATCAACCAGTGTCATATGAAGCTCGCCGTAGGACAAAGGTCCAACATGAGGAACAGGAAGTTGGATGAACTCATGTAAATGGTCGGCCATAATCGCAGCCCCTTTACCAAGGGCAATGTTCGCAATTTCACGGAATTTGGCTAGTAAGGAAAGCTCTTCGCAACCCTGGTTTTTAGAATCAACCGAATGACTAGGTTTGAACGCATAATGCAGCCCTAATTGTTCGTATAGTGGGAGCACCTGCTCTTCTGTCAGAGGCTTAGCGATAAAAGCTTGAGCACCAAGATCGAGACAGCGCTGTTTTGCCTCTTGTTGAACATCTCCAGAAATAATGACGATTTTGGTCGGGTACTGACTAACAGGTAATGATTCGAGGACCTCAAAACCATCCATTATGGGCATCGTTAAATCGAGAAACAAAATATCGATATTTTGCTCAGCAAGAATATTAAGCGCCTCATAACCATCTTGCGCTTCAATAAGATGCAATGATGTATCTTGTACGATAGAACGCGCAATAAGCTTTCTTGCAACAGCTGAGTCATCACATATCAGTATTTTCATGCCACCAATGGAACTAACGTCAAAAAAATCATAATACCTGTTGTAAACGTTCATCTCCATATGCTAAGCCAACAAATCAGAGGCTTATAAGCGATTTGATTCACATTTATACAAATTGACTACACTAAGAGGAAGGTTTCTTTACTAAGTATGCTCAACATAGCGCCAACTCCCTGCTATTTATCCTAAACTATTGGTGGTCAAATAGATTCGCGAGGTTTTGTATGTGGCAAGCAATATCGCAACAGCTTTCTGATACTTTATTGTTCGATTACCAGATCACGGAAAAAGTAAGGCTGTCTGGTGGGGATATCAGTGAAAGCTACATGATCAATGATGGCGAGCAACGTTATTTTGTGAAAATTAACGATCGCGAGTTTTTGTCGAAATTTGAGGTAGAAGCTGAAAGCCTGCATCTTTTGCGTGAAACATCCACCCTATTTGTACCTGAGGTGGTATTGGTTGGTAAAACCAAAAATGCCTCATTCCTAATTCTTAACTACCTTCCAACGAAACCATTAGAAGATGGTCTCAACAGCTTTAAATTTGGGCAGCAATTAGCTCACCTACACCAGTGGGGCGAGCAAAAAGAGTTTGGTTTTGATACCGACAACTATCTCGGTTCGACTCTACAGCCCAACAAATGGCACAAGAAATGGTGTGTATTCTTTGCTGAGCAACGCATAGGTTGGCAATTACAGCTCCTTAAAGAAAAAGGCGTCACCTTGGTTGATATCGATGACTTTATCGACGTCGTAAAACAGCGGCTAGCAAACCATGCTCCGGAACCTTCTTTGTTGCATGGCGATTTATGGAATGGAAATGCGGCACTCACTGCATTCGGTCCTATCTGTTACGATCCTGCGTGCTATTGGGGGGACAGGGAGTGTGATATTGCGATGACAGAGCTTTTTGGTGGATTTCAACCAGAATTTTATCAAGGCTACGAATCGGTTATGCCACTTTCTTCAAGCTATGAGGAACGTAAAGATATCTATAACCTTTACCATGTTCTCAACCATTGTAATTTGTTTGGCGGCCATTACTTGGAACAGGCTCAACTGATTATTAATAAAATCATTTCTTATTAATTTGGAAGCCACTGCATATTTCAAGATGTAAAATCTCGAGGCACATCACTACAGAAAATCACCCTAAGCTCAAGGTTGAGTTTGGGGTCAAGTTTTGTACTTATTTCGACTCAATTAGCAACAACTCTGCCTAATATCAAAGGAGACTTAACTTTGGATTGTGCCTATTTTCCTTGTAGGCAAAGTAAGTAAAGGGCTGTACTTCCTTGATGAATAGTGTGTTTAAAAGCCCTGCGAGATTAGGAGTTGTTGTATGAAAAATTATACCGAAAGGTATGTAAAGTGCCCGCATTGCGGACACTCTATCGGCATTACACTGGATGCAAGTAATGGTGACCAAGAGTTTTATGATGATTGCCCAGCTTGTTGCCACGCTATCCACCTAAATATGCGAGTGGATGAGTTACAAGATAAGGTCGAACTATTTATCGATGACAATTACGAATAGCAGCTCGAGCATGTGAACATCAGAAATATAAAAACGCTTAAATGAAAAAGGAGCACTAGGCTCCTTTTTCTCATTCTAAAGCTGTTTTGCTGCAAGAACGCGCTCAACAGTATCAACAATTGCTTGAGTCTGAGGATCAAACTCAATATTAACACGCTCCCCTACTTGTCTCACTCCGAAAAGCGTTCGCTGCAAGGTTTCTGGAATTAGGTGTACCGAAAAACGACACGCTTCAACTTCACCAATAGTTAGCGAGCAGCCATCTAAACCAATGTAACCTTTCGCTAATACATATTTCATTGATTCTTGCGGCAGTTGGAACCAAATCGTGCGGTTATTGGGCGTATCGATGATATCGACAATATCTGCCGTCAAACTAATATGACCAGACATGCTATGCCCGCCTATTTCGTCACCAAACTTAGCCGCGCGCTCAATGTTTACGCTATCCCCTTCCACCAGCCGACCTAAATTAGTAAGAGCCAATGTCGCTTGCATTAAATCAAAACTGATAAGGTTGCCTTCGATCTTAGTCACAGTTAGACAACATCCGTTGTGTGCAACGGATGCACCAATTTCTAACCCTTTACAAAGTTCATCGCTTAACTCGACAACGTGCGTTTGAAAGCGTTCTTTTTTATCAATTTTAACGACCTTCGCCGTACCCTGAACTATTCCTGTAAACATTTCTTTTTACCTATTGATTTCATACCAACTGTAGTTGAAGACTAAGCCTTAAACACTGCGCTACAGGCCGGAAATAAAGACCGCAGACGATAAAGCAACGGCTTAATGAACACTGGTTTGTTCTCATGCATGCTTCAACATTACCATGATTCGCTGCTGTTCTCAGTAAAAGCGTATCCTTAGCGTGGAGAGCGTCCAGTCAGTGTTATCGACTATTCGCTACCTAGCTATGGAATATAAACATACAATTGTTTATCATTTGCGCGGAGTTTCTCCGAGGCATTTTTTCACCTTATCGTGACTAAAATCAACCATCAGATCCGTTCACCACATCTTTTGCCCTCGAGTACTCTCATTCTTTCAACTTATTGTTCCGCTCTGGAGTATTTTTCGTGCATCGCTATAAAGAAGAAGCATCAAGTCTTATCAAATTGGCGACCCCGGTATTGATCGCATCTGTCGCTCAAACTGGTATGGGGTTTGTTGATACCGTAATGGCTGGCGGCGTTAGCGCCACCGACATGGCTGCGGTTTCTGTCGCTTCAAGTATTTGGCTACCATCTATTTTGTTTGGGGTGGGTTTATTAATGGCATTGGTCCCTGTTGTCGCACAGTTAAATGGCTCTGGTCGTCGAGTGAAAATCCCGTTTGAAATTCAGCAAGGCGTCGTTTTGGCATTGCTGATCAGTGTGCCGATAATTGCAGTCCTGCTTCAAACCCAGTTTATTCTCGGGCTGATGGATGTTGAAGCACTGATGGCTGAAAAAACGGTGGGATACATTCATGCCGTTATATTAGCAGTACCCGCTTTTTTACTTTTCCAAACGCTTAGAAGCTTTACGGATGGTATGTCATTGACGAAACCGGCAATGGTTATTGGCTTTATCGGTTTGCTGCTCAACATTCCTCTAAACTGGATTTTCGTGTACGGCAAGTTTGGTGCACCTGAATTAGGCGGTGTTGGCTGTGGTGTAGCAACCACGATTGTTTACTGGGTCATGTTTGCCATGCTATTGCTGTATGTGATGACATCAGAGCGATTGAAAAGCATCAACCTATTTGGAGAATGGCATCGCCCACAATGGAAAGCGCAAGTTCGTCTATTCAAGCTCGGCTTTCCTGTTGCAGCAGCGCTGTTTTTTGAAGTGACATTGTTTGCTGTTGTTGCACTGCTCGTTTCACCACTGGGTCCTATCATTGTGGCAGCGCATCAAGTCGCGATTAACTTCTCCTCGTTGGTATTTATGCTACCAATGAGTATTGGTGCAGCAGTAAGCATTCGTGTCGGCCATCGACTTGGTGAAGAAAACGTAGATGGCGCGCGCGTAGCGTCACGAGTCGGCATTATGGTTGGTCTAGCATTGTCCGTTCTCACAGCGATTTTAACCGTCTTGTCTCGTGAGTGGATCGCCGAGCTTTATACTAGCAACCCAGAGGTAATCACTCTAGCGATGCACCTGCTCGTGTTTGCCGCTGTTTATCAATGTACGGATGCGGTTCAAGTGATCGCAGCTGGTGCATTACGCGGCTATAAAGACATGCGAGCCATCTTCAACCGTACTTTTATTGCTTATTGGATTCTTGGGCTGCCAATTGGTTACGTCCTTGGCCGTACAGACTGGATTGTTGAGCCAATGGGAGCACAAGGCTTCTGGCTTGGTTTTATCATCGGCCTATCTTCTGCGGCCTTTATGTTAGGCGTCAGAATGCGTTGGATGCATCGCCAAGAGCCAGAAGTGCAATTGAACTTTTCAGTTCAATAAAAAGTAAAAAAAGCCAGCATCCGCTGGCTTTTTTGATCGAATAATCACACGGTTGAGTATACTTATAACAAGATTACGAAGCGGTTGATTTTGCTCTCTAGACAACGGATACGAAGTTATAAAAAAGGATATTTGTGCGGTCTATTTTATTGTTCTTAATCTTGATTCTTAATGGTTGTGATAACTGGTTTAATCCAGAGAACGCCATGTTTGATAAGTATCATCAACGTGTAGCCAATGTATTGGAAGCTCCTGCTATTCCAATAACATTACAGTCTACGGTAACGATTCCTGCGAAACGCGTTTTGTTCGAGCCATTGCCAAGGCTATCTATTGGCCTGCTAGAGAGCTATCAATTACGACAGTGCGGACTCTTTAATTTACTTGCCGAGAAAAACTCACAACTTGGAAAGGTGCAGGATGCCTTTCATGATTTTGATTATCAAACTGCCCTTTTAAGAGTCATGCATCGATGTTTATCCGAATTTCCACTTAGCGATGAAGAACGCGCGACATTGACAGAGCTTTACGCAACCAAGTGGCAACATTTAGACATTCATCTCGACAACTTACTACTCGTAAGTGATGCCATGCAAAAGCAACTAACTGCCTCTGATTGGCTATCTCAAGACACGACGAATGATATTGCACGCATTAACGATGTCTATCGTATTTTCAGCGAAATGTATGATTTACCCCACCGCGCGGTCTCACGTCTACCCGATGTGGAAGTTACGCAATATCAAGAAGAGTTAGAGAAATCTCGTTTACTCGGACGACTTTACTATTCAATGGTAAATACATCCCTTTGGTTAAAAGCGACAACTCAGCTACTTGAGCAGAACCAGAGCAATGTATTGTGCGGGCCGAACAGAGACACCACTCAGTTCCGCTACTTAAGAAATGTCTTTCAATCCATTTACGTTGAAGAAGTGCAACCTTATTTGGCTTATTTAGACAGTACCTATCAACAACTTAATGATGGTGCCACTTTGGTGGAGAACCGTATGCAACTCCATGGTCACCAGTATGGCATCATTGAGGCACATAGGACATTTAGGCAAGAAACCCTAAACCACGTTCAGTTTTGGCAGGGTCTCTTCAAACGATGTGGCGTAACCGTTGGCAACTAGTAAGTGCAGAGCGTTCTATTCCTTCAACCTTTCACGCAAGAATCGAGCAAAACGTGGTTTACCAGTATGTGTAAAACCGTTATATCTAAATGTAATGGTTGAACCAATTTTCGGAGGCTGGCGACGCACTTCATCGGTAAATCCGCTACCGATGTAAAACTCAATGCCATTTGGTAAGCGAACTAACATTGCTCCCATCATACCTAATAAGCGCCCTGTTCCTGGCTTATAACCCACAACTAACGCTTCATCATCTGCGTATCGTTTTAGTTTAAGCAAATCACTACCGCGTCCAGCCTGATAGCGGCTTGATACCTTCCGCAACATCACCCCTTCACCGTCGGATATTGAAATTTTATCCAACTGTGTAAACAGATGAGCTTCATTTTGAATGGCTCGGTGCTCGACATATTTGATATGAGGCTGGTCGACTTCAAGCACTAAATCTTTGATGTTGTAATAACGCTTCCGATAATCACCAGCGGAATATGGCATATCAAAGATCATAAAGTCGATATGTCGCCAAGCAGACTCAACAGGAGTTTTATCTAATACCGTTTGCTGAACAAGATGAAAGTTACCTCCCCCAGCCCAAAGTTCACCATCCAACGGATAATCAGGCAAAGGTCCTGTAAACCAATCTGGGGCGTAGATTCGATTACCATTTCTCGTCACGAGATGTTGCCCAGTCCAATAAGCGCGAACACCATCAAGTTTTTCGCTATACCAATATTCAGACACATCAATGCCATCCTGATAGCTTTGTGCAAGAGAAACTGGTGGTGCGAGAGAAGTATCCGCTTGAGGCTGTGAAGACGCTGCCATAACAGCCAGCGCAATTAATGTCATTTTTAATGGCATAAGAAGACCTTGTACAAAAAATCGCCTTTATTGAAACGTAAGTCCTCTCGATGACCTATTTATTACTAGTTGTTCTTCGACTCATAACAATCAACATTAGTAATAATTTGCAAAGATAATCATAAACTTTAGACAGGTTTTGCATTTAGTCGTTACACGTTATTCACTTAAGGCGGATGGTTCGTCAATCGAGTTGGAATCTAATCATGACGAGATCCCCCGCTCTAATGACTTTTTAGGTTCAACACCTCTTATAAGCAAACCATTTCTCTGTGCGTTTTTGATTCTCAATTTGAGAATCAGTCCTTTCTCAAATTGAACAATATCATTAACAATATTTAACTATTTGATTTTTAATTAATTTCAAGTTGGCACGTTACCTGCTCTATATCCAATTAGAAAAACAAACGGAGACAGAGTCATGGAATTACGCAAACTAGAAATCAATCAAGACAAGTTAGCCATTGAGTTTTTTGGTGACTTAGATGCAAGCGGCTGTCGACAAGCACAACATCACATTGATGAGGTAATTCACAACAATCATCACAAAGAAGTCGAAATTAACCTACAGCACGTCCAATTTCTTGATTCTTCAGGGATTGGTGCCATTGTTTACTTATATAAGCGTCTAGTTGAACGTGAAAGAAGCATGAGTATTGAAAACGTATCAGGCCAACCTTTAGAAATCATGAGCTTGCTTCGTATCAACCATGCCATTCCCGTTAACTCAAAAGGACACTAAAAATACCGGTTTAAACGGAGGTTGGCATGGTAAATCTTATACGACGATATGCATTAAGCGGTCTTGTTGTCGGCATGTTTGGTTGTTCGTCGTTTGACTACCCAGAACACGGAAAAGGTGGCTTGGCGGAAAGCTATCAAGATATCTCGATCGAGAATTATCAGTTTTCCCCAGTGATGCCTGACGAGCCTTTAGGTCCAGAACATGGGTTAAGGTTTGATTGGCAACTGACCAAGTTACATCTAGACGCACTAATCCAAGAGGGCGCGCGCTGGTGTTTTCCTGCGGCAGTTGTTCAGGCCCTTGAAAAACAAAATAGAATTGCGCGCGAGTTAGAAGGTGGGCTTTTACTCGACGCTGCCAACGACCTTGTGATTCAGCGTCGACGCTTAAACCAGCTCGAACAACAACTCGACTACGTACTGAGCCAAACCACTTGCACACCGCCCGATGATATTGAAGCACTACGTAGCGACCTAAACATAGTCGCGGATATCTATGCACTACTTAATATCGACAACCAGTTTGCTGTCGATTCAGCAGAAATCAACCCGAAGTACATGGGACATTTGGCAGAAGCAGCCTACATTTTACGTGACCACCCCAACCTATCCCTTGTAGTAACGGGGCATGCGGATGCAACTGGAACACCCGATTACAACCAGAAACTTGCTCAAGCGCGTGCGGAACAAGTAAAGCGTTACCTAACCGTATTTGGTATCACTTCAGTGAGAGTCACTACCAAATCTGTCGGAGATAACCTGCCACTCTATGAAGGTGAAACATCTGCCGTGCGTTTAACTAATCGTCGAGTAAGCATCGAGGTTATTAGCCCTAATTCAGATAGCGATACCTCAATAAACCGCAACCCAACGGCAGGAGGCGCGCTATGAACACGATGAAACCATTTATCCTCTTAATGTTGTTGTGTCTGGTCGCGTGGGTACCATCTTCCATAGCGGATGAGAGCAATACTGTTAAGGTCGGTGATTTAATACAGATTAACTTACCCGGAGAGGCGTCGTTAAACCAAGGGTTTCAGGTTGATCGTCGTGGACGAATTAATTTACCAGAAGTCGGCCCTGTATTAGTGGCCGGCTACAATGAACAACAACTCCAAGACGTGATTATCGACAGGCTAAAGACCGTGTATCGTGACGTTAACAACGCTCGAGTTTTTATTAAACAGCAACAGTTGTTAGTGTCCGTTCAAGGCTACGTGGTCAAACCCGGTGAATATACCTTACCTTCTGGGTCCAACATTCAAATGTTTGTGTACGAGGCTGGCGGCCTGCGCGCAGGGGCTCAGCTTGATAAAATGATCGTGAAACGTGGAAATAAAAACATTGAATTTGACTACAAACGCTTCCTTGATACGGGTGACAATAGCCAGCTGCCAAAACTAGAATCACTGGATGTCTTATTTGTCCCCGCTTCCCCACTCGTTGGGAATATTGAGCAAGAGTTTGATGCAGCAAAACTCGCGAATTCAGGTGACAGCGCAGATTCCGCTCGTGCAATCAAAGTCTTTGGTGAAGTCAACGCACCTGGCTCGTTCTCATACAAACCAAACACCACGCTAGTTGATGTCGTAATGCGAGCTGGCGGCGTGACACGATATGCCAGTGTTGAGCAAATTCGCGTGATAACAAACAATAACCCAACCATGTTTAACCTGAAAAAGTACCTTGATACTGGAGACCAAAGCCTACTGCCGGAGATCCTGCCAGGTGCCACCATCTTTGTCCCAAAACAGGAAGAAGAAATCAAAGCAGGTGCAAATGTGGTTTACGTGATGGGTGAAGTCGCCCATCCTGGGGCATACGAAGGCAAGCAAGGCGCTAGCTTCATGGATATCCTCGCCAACGCTGGCGGGCCCACTCGCTACGCAGAATCTCGCCAAATTCGCGTTATAAAAGCCGATGGCAAAGTCATCAAATTCGATCTTACCGCGCATACAGAAGGACTATCTTCAGCCAGACCACCAAATGTTGGACCGGGAGACGCGATTTTCGTGCCGGAGAAAACCGATTTCAATGAGAAGTCTTGGTTAAAAGTAGCACCTAGTCGAGCGGTCGCAGTGATGGGAGAAGTTGTTCGCCCTGGACGCATCGAGTGGTCAGACGAAATGGATTTGATTGATCTGCTTGCACACGTTGGAGGCCCAACTCGACGAGCTGATACCACCAAAATTGAAGTCGCCAATAACGGTCAAATGACACAATTTGACTTAGACCAATACATTCTGGATGGCTCACCAACATCAAGCCTACCTCAAGTTTCCGCTGGTACAGTCGTAAGGGTACATGCATTGCCTGACGACCCATCCGATAATAAATCGCAATGGGTAAGCCAAAGCTCTGACGCATCGATATACGTTTTCGGGCAAATCAATGCACCTGGGCGCTATCGTTTCACTGAAGATATGCATTTTCTGGATATTTTGTCTGCCGCCGATGGACCGACAATGGATGCAGATATTCACAACATCCGTGTCACACACCGAGGCCTAGGTTATGCCAAAGTGAGTAAATTGAATTTATCGATGTACTTTGAAACAGGCGATGAGTCAATTCTGCCCCACGTTCGTCCTGGTGATACCATTTACATTCCAGAAAAAAACAAAAACTGGTTAGATCGTTCAAAAGAGTCCACGGTACGCGTATTAGGTGAAGTAAGAGACCCAGGGCGGTACGTATTCAATGACAACATGACTGTGCTTGATCTGTTAGCGGAAGCAGGAGGACCAACTGACAATGCCTACCTTGAAAAGATCAGTGTGGTCAATATGTCTTGCTGCCAAGGCCAAGCCCGAACATTTGATTTGGTTAACTTTAGTAAAACAGCCAACATTTATGAGCTGCCAGTTATTCGCGCAGGCGACACGATTTACATTCCCCATAAAGACGAAAGCTTTGTTGAAAAAGCGAGGGCCGGATTAAGAGATATTTTACAAATCACCACAACCATCGTGTTAATAGGAGCGTTGTAATGACTATTCCTGCAACTCACGCTGAGATTGAGCAAATTTATCTTCAGAGCGAACAGAAAGGCCACAAAACGATTTGTGTTGTGGGTTGTAAATCTGAAGATGGTGTCACTTCCGTGGCGTCATCTCTTGCAGAGCGCTTGGTTTTAGCAGGGCACAATACTTTGTATGTAGACCTTAACTTATTCAAACCCGCTTATCACACTGTTCACGAATTTGATGATGACGAGAAGGTTGGCCATTTGATCACACGAGAGAATACACATCAAACTTTAGTCGGCCTCCCTGCTCCGTCTCTCGCCAGCACTCAGTTAGCGTACCGAGACCCAACAACGCTGAAACGAAACATTGCACAATGGTTAACGCAGTACGAGCGCGTCGTGATAGATACATCACCACTTCTTAGTGTCAACCGAAGCAATATTGCTCCTCAAGTGATTGCCGGCGTATGTGATGCTACTTTGTTAGTAGCGCATTATGGTTCTACGACTGCAACCCAGCTCGAGCAAGCCAAAAAGCTACTCGATGCTAGCGATGCGAACTTGATTGGTTCTGTCTTGAACATGAAGCATACACCAAGCCTGAAAGATGAGTTAATCCGCCAAGTTTCCAAGCTGCGTTTCTTACCAAAAAAGTGGAAAGAAAAACTGTCTCAGCAAATTAAAAAAAGCGAACTGTTTATTTTATAGGGAGCGCTATTATGACGATAAATAACACATTGACTATCGAGCAAGAATTAGTGGATGAGCATATTCTTCAGCAAATGATCAAAGATACGTGCGCCGAAATCATCCCTACCTTGATTGATCACTATGTCGAAGAGTCACGCGATCGCATGGAGAAAATAGAGCAAGCATTAAGCACAAAAGACCTTCAAACATTAGAGTTCGAGGTTCACACACTGGGCAGTTCTGCTCTCGCTCTAGGCAATCGAACGCTTTCAAGACAAGCAAGAATGATTGAGAAGTACTGTGTCGAAGGAAAAATACCAAAAGCATTGGAGCTTTGTGAAACACTTCCTCAACTCGCCAATGAATCGTTTGATGCGTTAGAAAAGCGAAAAGCTCAAGGGTTTGAGTAGTATCAGTGTCTTACTCCCTAGCGAAGCATCGCGTTTGATAAAGCGCGATGCCGACATCATCTCAGAAATTTAGGCTCCAAATTCAGTCACCCTCGCCAAGCCACACACCTTGAAGTTATTTGGGCATAACTTAATCAATTAAAAAGTATGGATTTTTCGCAAATTTCCTACCTTGTGCTAATACTTAAATAACGCTTTTCTCAAATTGAGAATTTTCAGCACTAGAGAGCAATAAACCACTCATAACGCCAAATAGTAGTGCTGACAAAAATCATAAAAAATGAAACAAACTACGTTGGGATGGGACTATGAGACCAAGGGTGTTACTGGTAGAGGACTCTACTTCACTAGCCATACTTTATAAGCAGTATGTGAAAGACGAACCTTATGACATTTTTCATGTCGAGACAGGTCGCGAAGCGATTCAATTTATTGAAAGAAGCAAACCTCAGCTCATCATTCTCGATTTGAAACTGCCCGACATGTCTGGCGAAGACGTGCTGGATTGGATCAACCAGAATGACATTCCTACGTCCGTTATTATTGCTACGGCACACGGCAGCGTCGACTTAGCCGTTAATCTAATTCAAAAAGGTGCGGAAGATTTCTTAGAAAAGCCCATAAACGCTGATCGCCTAAAAACGTCAGTTGCATTGCACCTTAAACGCGCCAAATTGGAAGATTTGGTGGAAAATATTCAGTCCAAGTTTGATCGCCACAACTATCACGGATTCATCGGTTCAAGTCTCCCGATGCAGGCGGTATACAAGACCATTGATGCTGTTGCGCCAACTTCTGCCAGTGTGTTTATTGTGGGAGAAAGCGGCACAGGTAAAGAAGTTTGTGCTGAAGCCGTCCACCGCCAGAGCGACCGTAAAGACAAGCCTTTTATTGCAATTAACTGTGGGGCTATTCCACGAGATTTGATGGAAAGTGAGATTTTTGGTCACGTTAAAGGGGCCTTTACTGGAGCAACAACAGATCGAAAAGGTGCGGCGACGCTGGCACATGGTGGTACGCTTTTTCTTGATGAGCTATGTGAAATGGAACTTGAGATGCAAAAGAAGTTGCTCCGCTTTCTACAAACGGGCACTTACACTCCTCTTGGTGGCACTCGAGAAATGAAAGTGGATGTGAGAATCATTTGTGCCACCAACCGAGATCCATTAACAGAAGTAGAAGAAGGTCGTTTTCGTGAAGACTTATACTACCGTGTGCACGTTATACCTATCGATATGCCCCCATTACGTGAACGGGGAAGTGACATTGTCACGCTTGCCAGACACTTCTTGACCACTTACGCCAAACAGGACAAAAAGAAATTCTCAACAATCGACAGTGAAGCTCAACATATCATCAAGCATTACGAATGGCCGGGTAATGTAAGGCAACTACAAAACATCATACGTAACATTGTGGTGCTTAATAACGACGAAAAAGTCACGGTGAGCCACCTACCCGCTCAACTCACTAAAAAGTCTAAAGTGACGAAAACAACGACACCTGCGCATGTTGCTCAAGAGTCAGTAAACATTGCACCAATCACACCACCACCTGTTTATACTGAGGAACCTTCACCTTCTGCGGTCGAACCGTCGATTACCGCAGCGGAGCTGCCTGGTACACCGTCCTCTGCTGCTACCTCACCGTACTTTAACTCTGATGGAACCATTCGCCCTATGTGGCAAGTAGAGCGTGAAGCAATTCAGAACGCAATTGCGTACTGTGATGGCAACGTCCTCAACGCCGCTGTCATGCTGGAGTTAAGCCCATCTACGGTTTACCGAAAAAAACAAGCGTGGGAAGCGGATGAAATTAATCTCGAACAATCTTGATAAACCTGCCATTGGTGAAATTTGGATCTTGCTTGATAGCCGTCTATTCGGCGGCATTGAAAGTCACGTTATCGAGCTAGCTCGGGGATTAATCGCCTTTGGAAACAAAGCTCGAGTTGTGCTAACCACTGAGTATTCGCCAGCCGCTCAGATTGTACAGAAGGCAAAAGAAGCCGCGATCCCTGTGAGTTACTTAAACTATTTGTCTGGCGAGCCCAATAAAGCTTTAAAAATTAAACACCTAACAAGCGCCGTCGCCAATCACCAACCCTCAGTGGTTCACTCCCATGGTTATAAAGCGTCGATTTTGTCGCGCTGCGCCAAACTGTTCACCCGTACGTTTCCTCGTTTGATTTCAACTTATCATGCTGGTGAATCGTCCTCAGGGAAACTATGGCTATACGATTGGCTTGATAGAAGCTCAGGCAGCCTATCTGACCATTGCTTTGCTGTCAGTCCAAGTATTCAGCGCAAAGTTTTTTGTTCTTCAGAACTGCTGAATAACTTTGTTTCGATTCCCAACAGTCAACTCAACTATCAGGAGATCGCTTTTGTCGGCCGATTGAGTCAGGAAAAAGGCGCCGATCAATTTATTGAGGTAGCGAGGCTCTGTCCAACATTACAGTTTAGTGTGTACGGTGATGGCCCGGAAAAAGAGTCGCTTAATCAAACTGCCCCTTCAAATGTGACTTTCTTCGGCCATCAAACCGATATGGAAGGTGTTTGGGAAAATATCAGTGTACTTATCATTTCTTCTCGTTATGAGGGTCTTCCTATGGCGGCGCTTGAAGCCATGTCGAGAGGCATTGCCGTGATGAGCTTACGTGTAGGTCGTCTTCCAGATATTATCCAAACGGGTAAAAATGGTTTTATCGTCGAAGACATTCCCTCTCTTGCTAAATGTCTTCATGACTGGATGTCGATTGGTGAAGCGCAACAATCACTCATTCGCCAGAATGCTCGACAAACCATCATTGATGATTTCTCAGCGCAAAGTGTGATTCCCGTATTGCTACAAAAATATCAAATTGAAACGGATCACTAATCCATATTGGTTCTCAATATGAGAATGATGAGTTCCAAACATAAATATCATATAAGATTCAATCACATAAACTAATGGCATATTTTGGCATCTCTATTGCAGCTCAGCAGTTAACGCAGATTAATGATGAGACAGAGGTGACTTATGACTACGCCAAAACGCATTCTATATGTTCATTATGGTGATAATTGGATTCGCGGCAGTGAAGTGGTGCTTCTGGATCTCATTTCAGGAATCGACCGCGATAAGTTTGAGCCATTCGTATGGTCCAACTGCCAACCATTAATCGATAAGTGCCAATCGCTCGGAATTGAAGCGGAACATTCATCCTTCAATTTGGTGGGTGGTTGGAGCGCTCCACGCTGGGATATTAGCGGGTGGAATAGCCTTATCAAACAAGGCTCAGCTTTGATCGAAAAGCACAGCATCGACTTGGTACACGTCAATAGCGGCGGCCCTTGTCAATGGATGTGTTTGGCTGCTCGCATGAATCATATACCACTTGTCACGCAACTTCATTGCCATTATACATTGCGCGATCGCTTCTCTCTCGGACTTCACCTCTCTCCAAAATTGATTTGCGTTAGCAAAGATGTTGGACGCGAAATTCTTCAGGACGGCTACCCGCAAAACCAACTTCATGTCGTACACAACGGCGTGTCACTTCAAGGCGTGGATACACCCATCGACATTAAAGATCGACTCGGAATCCCATCACAGGCCTTTACCTTTCTGTCGGTGGGTTCGCTGATTAAGCGCAAAGGGTTCGACCGCCTTATTCGCGCAATGCGCATGCACAACTACCACCACCACAACCCTCACCTTGTTATTGTTGGTGACGGCGAAGAAAGAGAAGCATTGCAACAGCTTGCCGCGGATCTTGGTATCCAAGAGCGAGTGCACTTTGTCGGGGAGCAACACAATGCCGGAGAGTGGATGTGTGGTAATGCAGACGCTTTTATTAGCGGCGCCTATGAAGAGGCCTTTGGTCTCGTGCTCGGGGAAGCGGCTTTAGCTCAACTGCCTATCGTGGCTCCTAAAACGGGAGGCATTCCTGAGTTGTTCGAGCATAATCACTCTGCATTGCTGTACCAGAACAGTGGAATGGCGAGCCTGTTAAACGCGATTCAACAAGTCATGCAAGACGCGGCATTAAGAAACAAGCTGGCGGAAAACGCTTACCTACATGCTAGCCAGCACTTAACGACGACTGCATCTATCAACGCTATTGAACGTATTTACGAAGGTGAACTTAATAATAACGCCATTACACCAATGCCGATGACTCACTGCATGAAGCCTCTTTCACGCTGGTTGAGCATCAATTGAGGAGCCCGGTCATGAAACGTGTATTGATGTTCGACGCCATCCCAATGCAAGGTGGATCCAAAATCGCGAATGCAGAGCTCCTTAAGCAGTGCGATAAGCTGAACGTGATTGGTTATCTACTCACTACAAATCCAGAGCATTGGGCGTCACTGCTTAGTGATACTCCGCGTGTGCAAGTTATAAAAATAAAACCATCACCATTTAACTCGACTCATGGCCTGACCTACTGGTTGATGAACGCTTACTACTTTCTCCAACTTCTCTACGCGTGCATGAAGCTGCCAAAAATAGATAGCTTTTTGGGCCTATCTTGCCCAAGTAATGATATGCCTTTGTACTTACTACGATTAATTAGCAAAAAGCCTGTGGTACAGATGGTTCATGGTCCTATTGGACGATCGAGATCTGCTGGCTACTGCTTAGTAAAAGCATCGGCAATTTACTACTTGGCAAACACCCGCGAATCAATGGTAGAAGCATTACAGGTCTACCTCAAAACAGAGAAGCCAGCCACCGAACGCTATTGGTGTGGTTTGAATACATCTACGTTTGTTAATGGATTATCGAAAGATCGCTGGCCAAAACAAGCGAATCCGATTTCAAGCCGCGTTTTCTGGGCAGCTAGCTTACTAAAATGGAAGAACATCGATCTTTTGCTTGATGCTTTAACACTTGATGAGTCGAAAAAGATCAAATCCACCGTGTGTTACATCAAACCTAATGTGGCAGGTGTGGAATATTCAACACCGGACTTCAACACACAAGGTGTTGAATGGCATGAGTGCCCAAACAACTTAGATGAATTGCGTTCACAGTGTGGTGTGTTTGTTTCCACCAGTCTCAACGAACCTTTTGGGTTATCTATTTTGGAAGCTCTCGCTGCAGGTATGTGTGTCGTCATTCCACATGATGATAGTTATTGGGACCGCGTGTTAACTCACGGCCGAAATTGTATTAAATACACGCCTAACAATGTGGCTTCGTTACACAACGCAATTCGCCTTTTGAATGAATCGCCGTGGATGAAAGTAACGATGGGTATCGAAGCACTCAATGTTTCTCAACTATACACAGCCGAACGTTGTTATTTACCAATCGCCCAACACCTCGCTAGCGAAATTGCTACCAACAATGATTGCACACTCAAGACACCGCAAGACATCAAAGGATATGATCATGTCTAAAGCAATGACCAACATGACGCTATTTGCTATCGCCTTAGTGATCAATAAAAGCATCAGCCTAATCATGCTGCCTGTATTGCCCCACTTTCTCTCACCAGAGCAAATGGGCAAGCTTGAGCTTCTAACAACCTTTGGTGTTGTTACGACCTTGTTCGTCAGTTTCGCTTTGCATGAAGCGCTTTATCGATTCGTCGGCGTTGAAAAGGATCAAAATACGCGCACAAGTCTACTAAACCAGCTGTACTCACTTGCTTTACTCATCGCTGGCGTCGTCGCTCTTAGCTTGCTCACTATCATTTTAATCGCCCCCATTCCCGCGCCTTTTACGCGAGTCGAATTCGCTATTGTTATGTTTGCTATCGTTCTAGAAGGCAGTATTGCAATCGGCACCGCCTGGTTAAGAACACAAGACGACAAAGCAAGAACACTGCTTAACGTCATGGTCACTACCACCATTTTTCAGGTCATTTTTATCGTCGCGGCGCTGTCTGTTCATCCCCATGTTATTTCTGTTTTGTGGGGGGGCTTGTTAGCTGCTATTACTCAATTTGTTTGGCTGCACATCGTGAACCATTACAACGTCACCCTTCCTAAGCTGGCATTGGCAAAACAATACCTAAACTACTGCCTACCAATGATGATGGCCGGTTTAGTAGCATTTTGTCTCAATGGCGCTGAACGCTGGTTCATTGGTGCCAACACTTCTCTTGCGACGTTAGGGATTTACGCGATAGCGGTAAAATTTGCAGTGGGCATGTGTATTTTAGTGCAGCCGTTTGGCATGTGGTGGATGCCACGTCGATTTAACTACTTAGAAGGGCGCAAGAACACTGAAGCAGTGCGCATCACACACTTAGGTATGATTTACATTACAGGTTTGAGTGTAGTGGTTGGCACATTAGCAATGGTGATGATCACCCACTTACTGCCAGAAACCTATCATGAGGCGGTACTATTCAGCTTATTCTTGCTACCTATCGCCATGTTAAAAGAATGGAGCGAGCTGATTAACATCTCCATTTTGTACAAGCGTCGTACTCGCTGGCTACTGGGTATAAATGTCGTCTCTGCGTGCGTTGCGATTGCTTTGCTGTTTGGCTTATCTTCTCTGGGCATTTATGGTGTGTTCATTGCGCTTTATTACGCACAACTGTGTAAGTTGGGCCTGACTTATGTAGTAGGCCAACAATGTATGACGTTGCCTTTTCACCTCAGTTTGATGGTTTTATTACAGATTATATCCGGTGTGGCACTGTTCCTGCTTCACTCTTCACAATCAATAGGCATCGCCATCGCAATTTGCATTTTGACATGCAGTTTGCTGGCATGGATAGCCACTCGCTACATGAGTAAAGAGACGCTAAATGCTCTCACTCGATACGTAGTGAAAAGGCGTGGACAGGTGAAGAGATACTCGTTATGAATGAAACCAAGGTGAGAACAAAACATTCCATCGCAGCACTGACGATCACTGTCGGTATCGGCCTGCTTTGGATTGTTATGCCTCATCCCATTTTGATTGTTGCGTTGTGTTTCGCACCACTCGCGTTACTGTTTGTTCTCAATCAAACGTTTTGGCTTGTCACACTGTTCGTTATTTTTTCATTCTTTCGTATTCACGAAGCCTTTCCTGTTATCTATAACTTCAAGATCCCATTACTCTTATCACTGGGGGCACTCGCCGCACTCGCTTTTCACCTTCTTATAAGCCGCCAGATTACAGCTTTTTGGCACCCTTCATTAAAGTGGCTGTGTATATTTTGGGGTCTGGTGATCATCGGAATCATATTCGCTTCCAGTCGTGATATCGCAATAACGGTGTTCAAAAATACCTATTGGAAAATCATCATTATGACGTTGGCCATCACCTGGCTTATTACTAAACCTTCACAGCTCGCTCAGATGTCAAAAGCAATTATTTTCGCCGGATTATTGATTGGCTTAGTGGCATTACAAAACGCTGCGAATGGCATTGATTTAGTCGAAGGAACGCGCGTGTCAATAGGACGATCCATAGGTTCAGTACTTGGCGATCCTAACGATTTGGCACTAGTGCTGATGTTCCCCCTTGCCTTTACCGTTAGTCAATTGATGGAGAAGCATTCCCCCAAGCATCTCAGGCTCTTTGCCCTTATCACCTGTTTGGTTTTGTTCTTTGCGATCATTGAGACGCAGAGCCGCGGGGGGTTACTAGGTTCACTGTCTGTATTTGCCTACTTTGCTTTTAAACACATCAAAAGCAAAACATTAGTCTTGGTATTAGGCGCTATCGCAGCGATCGTACTCTACGCATTCGCTGGTATTTCAGGACGAGAATCGGGGGGAGCCGCTGAGGATGGTATAGATGCCTCTGCGATGGGGCGACTTTATGCGTGGGAAGCGGCATTTAAAATGGCGCTGCATCACCCGTTGACTGGCGTAGGTCTAGATAACTTCTACTTTAATTACTATTTCTACAGCCCACACTGGGATGGTATCAACCACGCCGTCCATAGCACTTGGTTTGGCGTGTTAGCAGAAACGGGTTTTGTCGGGCTCGCGGTGTTCATTACTTTAATTGTGTCATTGATCCGCACCTCTTTGCATTCCATCTCATTGTTGACACCAAAATCAGATTACACCCTCTCTGTAGGAGCAAACGCCGTGTTAAGTGGGCTTATCGGTACCATCGTATCAGGCACGTTTCTGACTCAAGGTTTCACTTGGCCAATTTACATTCTGGCAGCATTAACGGTTGTCGTTAGCCGAATCGTTCAAAGTGATTGTCAAAATGAGAAACCCTAATTTCAAATACCAATAGAAAGTCTAATTACCTGTTTTATAACAAATAATTCCTTGGCACGCATTGTGATTACTCACTTAATTAGTAATCAAATAACCAAGACTCAAGGAGAGCCACATGACAGACATCGTAGTATTTGGAGAAGATTTTGGTGGGTTACCCTCTTCCACTCAGCATATTGTCAAGCGACTAGCAGCGAACCATCGCATCCTTTGGGTTAACTCCATTGGCCTTCGTCAACCTAAGCTGGATTCTAAAGACATACAGCGTGCGTTAAACAAACTCACTCGTGTATTTCATAACGTAGGCTCACACAAGCCAACATTGGACTCTGAAACAAGCCCAAACATTCACATCATCAACTTGCTCACCATTCCTGCCCCTAGCTCTGCATTAGCAAGAAAAGTGGCCGCTAAGATGATGAAACACCAACTCAATAAACAATTACAAGCTCTTGGTTTTGATAAGCCTGTATTTTGGACGTCGCTCCCGACTGCTGCCGATCTTTGTGCAGAAATGAACCCACGTGGACTGATTTACTATTGTGGCGATGACTTTAGCGCTTTAGCTGGTGTTGACCACGACACGGTGGCCAAGCACGAACATACTCTTGTTAATGCGGCCAGCGTTATCTTTACGGCAAGCGAAACACTCTCCACCAAATTTCCATCTGGTAAAACCGTCACTTTGCCTCACGGTGTCGACTTTAGTCTGTTTTCTGAGCCAGCACCTAAGGCTGAAGATTTTCCTAATAATGGTCGCAAAGTGCTGGGCTTTTATGGCAGTTTGTCTGAATGGTTAGACTACGACTTAATTGCCCAAGTCGCAGACCAAGCGCCTGACTGGGATCTCGTGTTCATCGGCCCTAACGAGTTCAGTGATAATCCACTTCCACAAAGATGCAACGTATACTACCTGGGCCCGAGAGCGCATCACACTCTGCCACGTTACTCCCAACACTGGGATGCCAGTTGGTTGCCCTTTGTTGATAACGCTCAAATCAAGGCATGTAATCCGCTTAAACTTCTTGAGTACTTGGCAACAGGAACCCCTGTTATCAGCACACCGTTTCCTGCATTAATGCCCTACAAACATATGCTTCATGTGGTTCAAGATGTCGAAGACGTGCGTGCCAGTCTCGATCACCTCCTACCGCCACCGACAGATTCAAAGTCATTTGTTCAACAGCAAAGCTGGGAAGCAAGAGCCAACCAAGTTGATAAATTAGTGAGGGCGCTATGAACGATTTAAGAGAAAACCTCAGCGTACTGTTACATGGAGCTTGGAGACGTCGCTACATGATCGTTATTCCTATGCTTGTATTGCCTGTGCTGGGTTTCATCGTAAGTAAACTGGTTCCGACGACTTATGTTGCTCATACCAGCATGCTTATTCAAGAGACAGCGAAAATGAACCCGTTCCTTCAAGACCTTGCCGTCTCAACAATGCTTAAAGACCGATTGAGCGCACTCAGTACTCTGCTAAAAAGCCGACACGTTTTGTATTCTGTCGCAAAAGAACAATCGCTGATCAATGACGAGATGAGTGCAAAAGAGCAAGAGTTCATCATAAAAGATCTTGCGTCGCGCCTGTCTGTTCAGCCACTCGGTAAAGACTTCATTCAAATTCAATTGCAAAGTGGTAAATCAGAAGGAATGGAGTCGATGCTCCTCTCTGTCAGAGAGCATTTTGTCGAACAGCTTTTGGCTCCTGAGCGTTCTTCGATTAAAGATTCGAGTCATTTTTTGACTATCCATATCAACAAACGCAGGGAAGAACTAGACAAGGCAGAGCAAGCCTTTGCAGAGTATAAAAATACTTACTCAGACGCGACGCCCGAAATGCAAGCTCAAAGCCTTACTCGCCTTGCTAGCCTCAAACAAACGCTAGCCGAAAAGGAGGCGGAGCTTGCTGGTGTTTCACGAAGTCTAGGCAGTTTGGATCAACAACTATCCAAAACGAACCCGGTTATCGGTAAACTGGAAGAGCAAATCATCGACATTCGTAGTGAACTTACCCTGCTTCGCGCTAAATACACAGAGGCGCATAGTTTAGTGCAAGGTAAGTTGCGAGAATTAAACCGGTTGGAGCAGGAACGCTCGGTACTCTTGAACTCTAAACAACCAGAACTAAACAGTGCTCAACTATGGGATATCGCGAGCAATACCACAGTAAACAGTCTTGGCGAAGCACAGCCTCTACTTGTCTCCCAACTACATCAATTACAAATGATGCGCGGACGTTTTGAAGCACTTACGGAAGAAACCAACAGCTTGCGAGACATGATCCAAGAATTAGAGCGAAATGCGCACCAATTTGGGAGCACGGCAACAGAAATCAACCGCTTAGCTCGTGACGTCGCAGTGAAGAGAGAAATGTATGACGAACTCGTCGAACGCTATGAGATGGCCCAACTAACAGGCTCTTTGGGAGAGTTTGAAGAGAATAAGCGCGTAAAAATCATTGATGAACCGTTCACGCCAACGATTCCAACTAACTTACCTAGTTTTGTATTTGTCATTTTAGGATTTATTGGTGGCGCTGGTTTAGGCATTGGATTAGCGACGATACTTGAGTTAGCCGATAACTCTATCCGCTCTAAAAGAGCATTAGAAAAACACCTTGGTGTTCCTGTCATCACCACTTTACCTAACGTAGTGTACGGAAACTAACCGCCATAAGAACTCATTTACAAGCACTCGGTCTGCGAGTGCTTTTCTTTTACTACTGCCTTATACAGCCTCATAGCATGTCCACTAATATGAATCTCAAATTGAGAATAAACATAAAGTCTCACAAGCATCAATATTAACTTATTGTTTTTAAATGATTAATTTTTTGGCACGCAGTCTGCAACTCCTAAATAAACAAAGAACTCAACGAGGGTTTGAAAATGGAATTCAGACAAAAACACAATAACACTAAGCACAGCAAAAAAGTGATATTACACGTCGTGCAACACTTAGCTCCTGGTGGTTTAGAAACGCTCGTACTAGAAATGCTTCGTTTTGCGCAGCCAAACCATTCCGTTTTTGTCGTGAGCTTAGAAGGAAGCAAAGAACATGCACTACAAGGCTGGCAAAAACTATTGCCCTACCAAGGCCAACTGCACTTTCTTAATAAGAAACCTGGATTCAGCGGAAAAACCATCAGTACGCTGACTTCCATGCTCAAAGGACTTAAGCCTGACGTGGTCCACACCCATCATATCGGCCCACTTCTGTATGGTGGTATTGCTGCACGTTTAGCGCACGTACCTGTAGTGATTCATACCGAGCACGACGCATGGCACCTTAATAACAAAAAATCAGCTCGACTGCAGTCCCTACTGCTAAAAATGATTCGCCCGCAAGTAGTTGCCGATGCTAACTTTGTCGCCCATCAAATACAGACTAAGTTAAAGTATCGCAAAGTTTGTACTATCCATAACGGGATTGACTGTCAGAAGTTTAAAAGCGGTGACCAAACGGCAACAAGACACTTGTTTGAACTTCCAACCGACAAAATCGTGATTGGCGTTGCCGGGCGTCTAGAAGCAGTTAAAGGCCATAAAGTGCTTATCGAAGCATTCTCTCATCTTACGCCAAACACACACCTAGCCATTGCTGGAGATGGTTCTCAGCGAGCTCAATTGGAAGCACAAGTTAGAACGTTAAAACTTGAAGATCGAGTAACCTTTTTAGGCTTGGTCGACGATATGCCCAGCTTTTACCAAAGCCTAGACTTGTTTTGCTTACCATCACTTCAAGAGGGATTTCCTCTCTCAACCCTCGAGGCTCAAGCATGTGACATTCCTTGCGTCGCGACGGATGTTGGCGGCGTGAAAGAGACGCTCTGTCCGAACAACAGCACACTGGTTGAAGCAAATCGCGTGTTTTCGTTGGCCGAAGCGTTATCACAGCAACTGGAATCATCACACCGCTCTCCTCGAACTTTTATTCTCAAACACTTTGATATCAGAGACATGGTGAGTCGCTACTCACGTTTGGCCAAGGAGGCTAGCTATGAATGATTTACTTTGGATTATAGGGTTTGGTTTATCCGCGTTTTTGATTGTCTATCATCACGTTGGGTACCCACTGCTCCTTAAGTGGCTTCCTTTAAAACAGCAAGACGAAACCAAAGCACCATTTGTAGAGCGAGCTTACAAAGCCTCCAAAACAGACAGCCAGCTACCCTCTATTACTGTCATCGTGCCCGCCTACAATGAAGAACAATGGATAGCAGAGAAGATCCGTAACCTTGCGAGCCTAGACTACCCGAGGGATAAATTAAGAGTAGTGATCGCATGTGATGGCTGCACAGATAACACAGCCGAGATTGCTCAAGCGACAATTCAAGAAGCAATCTGCTCTGATACTCTGTTCATTATTAATGATCACCAAGTCAATCGCGGTAAAGTTGCCCTACTCAACGAAGAAATGCGTCATGTTAGCTCGGACATTACCGCACTGAGTGACACGTCGGCATTGATTTCTTGCGATTCTCTATTGCTAGCTAGTCAGCATTATCAAAATGAGAACGTTGGAGTGGTTAACGCAACATATCAAATAATGAGCACTGATAACCAAGGTGAAGCGGCGTATTGGCAATACCAGTCTCGAGTAAAGCATCAAGAATCCTTGTTAGGTTCAACGATTGGTTCCCACGGTGCATTTTACACTTTCAGAACTCACTTATTTGAACCACTGGAAGTCAGCACCATTAATGACGACTTTATTCTCCCTATGAGAATCGTTTTGCGAGGCTATAGCGCTATTTACGAGCCAAACATGCTGGCTCTTGAACTAGAACAGAGCTCAGACAACGCAGATTTCAAGCGGCGCCTAAGAATTTCAGCAGGTAACATGCAGCAGCTCATGCAATTAAAGCAATTACTGCTACCTCGTTATCGTGGCACTGCCTTTGCATTTCTATCGGGAAAGGTTCTACGCTTAGCAACACCCTATTTGATGATTGTTTGCTTTATTTGCTCACTACTACTGGCACACAATCCGCTGTTTCAAGTAATGCTGTTCGCTCAAGTTGGCATTTATAGCATCGCGCTTATCACTTACTTGATGCCAGCACTTAACACAATTAAACCTTTTAAGCTGATTAGCTACATCGTCATTGGTCATCTCGCTAACTTTATCGGCGGTATGAAGTATTTACTCGGAATGGAAAATGGACGTTGGAAACGCGTCAACCAATAAGGAAAGCATCATGAAAAACTCACGCTACGATTCAAATGTATGCCACGCGAAAAGAACGTTTGATGTACTGGTTGCAATGTTTATTTTGCTCGTCACTGCACCGCTATTCCCATTTATCGCGCTAGCTATAAAAATCACATCGAAAGGCCCAGTGATCTATCGTCAACTGCGTGTTGGGCGCTGTACACCAGAAAAAATGGATCTTTTTCAAATCATGAAGTTTCGCACCATGTATATTGATGCAGAGCAACGCTCTGGCGCAGTATGGGCAACTGAAAATGATCCTCGCATCACGCCAGTAGGACGCTTTTTACGCAAAACGCGTTTAGATGAACTACCTCAACTGTTTAATGTGTTGAGAGGTGAAATGTCGATGATCGGGCCACGTCCAGAGCGCCCTGCTTTCTACCAAAAGTTAGAAGATGAAATTCCTTATTTTGTGGAACGCACATATGGCGTATTACCAGGAATTACAGGCCTAGCGCAAGTTAACCAAGGCTATGATGCTTGCATTGAAGATGTACGACGTAAAGTTGGGTTTGACCACAGTTACGCACTAAGCTTAGGTTCGTTCTACTCTTGGATTTCAATGGACCTTTCAATCATGAGCAAAACATTCGTTGTGATGATTGACGGACGAGGTCAGTAACCCCTGGTTCTGGTAACGGTCACTCTTGCCACTGGCGTCGCATCTTTTCTATCGTCGCTGGTGGCACATCATGAATGCTTTGATACGCTCCGTGGCACACTTTAATTTCCACCTCGATGCGCTTCTTCATGCAGTAGTCCATGTAACGCTTCATCTCCCAATGTCGAACAAACGTATTGCTCACAATCACAACTTTCCCTCTGTTCAACCACTTTCTAGTTTGCTGAAAACACCACTCATGCGCTTGAGGTAATTGAACTGGTTCAAAGTGATAATCACCTTCATCATTTTCAAAATACATGTCAGCTTCAAAATGCTTAGCACCAAGATCTATTGCCAATTGTTTTGCTAAGGTTGTTTTACCTGAACCCGGAAGTCCACGAATAAGAATGAGTTTAGCCAGTGACATAATACAGTTTAATGAGGTGGGAATAAGCCTAAACTGTAACGAAATTATTGGAAAAGAAAAGTAGAAATAAAAAATGCCGAGCACATTAGGCTCGGCATTTAAACTCAATCATGGATCGTGTTGTATTTATTTGTAAGCTGGCAGTTCTGTTCTTAACCCTTTCACCAAACTTACGCACATCAACAGCAGAACAAAAGTAAACGGTAACCCTGTTGCAACAACGCCTGATTGCAATGCTTGCAAGGCTTCTTTACCACCAACCCACAGCATTACGGCTGCAATTGCGCCTTCAATACACGCCCAGAAAATGCGTTGCGGTACTGGTGCATCAATCTTACCACCGGCGGTAATACTATCGATAACCAGCGAGCCAGAGTCTGACGATGTAATAAAGAATACCAGAATCAGCACGATAGAAAGCATTGAAATCACTGAGCTATACGGAAGCGCATCGTAAACATGGAACAGAGTCAATGAAATATCAGTTAGGCCATTTGCACCTAGCTCACCAACTTTATTCACCACTTGGTCAAGCGCGATACCACCAAACACAGACATCCAAATCAAAGTAACAACTGTAGGAATAACGATGACTGCGAATAAGAATTCTCGAACCGTACGACCTTTAGACACACGCGCGATAAACATACCAACAAACGGTGACCAAGATACCCACCAAGCCCAGTAGAATACCGTCCAGCCGTGCATCCAAGTTTCATCTTCACGACCGTGAGGGTTACTCAATGGAATAATATTTTCAATGTAAGCCATTGTTGTGTCGCGTAGCGAGCTCCACGCCGTATCAAACGTGATGAAGGTAATGAAAATAAGCAGCGCAAACGCAACCACCATATTGACGTTACTCAGTAGCTTAACACCACCATCAATACCACGAATCACTGATAGCACCGCGATAAAGGTAACGAAGGTGATCACAATCATTTGTGTACCAATGCCGCCTTCTAGACCAAAGACATGGTTAATACCACTGGTCGCCTGCTGAGCACCTAGACCTAGCGACGTTGCAAGACCAAATAGCGTCGACAAAACGGCAAGGATATCAATAACGTGACCTAACCAACCCCATGCACGGTCACCAAAAATTGGATAGAACGCCGCGCGCAATGAAAGTGGTAAACCTTTGTTAAAGGCAAAAAACGCTAATGCTAGTGCAACGAGTGCGTAAATACTCCAACCATGTACACCCCAGTGGAACATAGTGGCACCCATCGCGAGGGATTTTGCTTCTTCGGTGTATGGTACTGCGTTAAGTGGCATTCCCCACCAATCAGTGAAATACGCGGTCGGCTCAGCCACACTCCAGAACAGAAGACCAATACCCATACCCGCGGCGAAAAGCATCGACAACCAAGAAACGGTTGAGTGATCCGGCGTTGCTTCTTTGCCTCCTAAGCGGATTTTACCTAGCGGAGAAAAAAGAAGAGCAACGGCGAACAATAAGAAGAAGTTTGTCGACCACATAAAGAACGCATCAAACTGTTCGATAATTCCGTTTTTTAGACCGTTTAATACGTCACGAGCAGTGGTTGGCTCAACAAGAAGAAGTGAAATCAGGCAGAAAACAACGAGCCCCGCACTAATGCCAAAAACCGGGTTATGTATATCGAATCCCCACTTTTGAACGTTATCCTGTCCAACCTGATAATCGGTTGTATCAATACTATATTTTTTAAATGCATTATCCATAAATACAAATTTAACGTGAATTTGAAACGCCCCTCAGGTGAGAAGAACTCCAATACCGCCCTCCATTAATTTGAACTCTAAAGTTTTAAAGCGGGACTAATTTTAGCAGCAATCACATATTTTTGCAAAAAGTCGTGATTTATTGCATTTTAAGCTCAATTCAAGACAGATGAAGGGGAAATAATATCAACACAAAAATTATGAGGTCTAACGATTGATTTTGTCGTAGGTTGTAGACTAGAAAAGACACAAGAAATACTTAAGTTCATAGCCAGTCACTGCGCAAATAGAGAAGACCTGCGCTGATTTGGTTTCACAATTAACGACGAAACCAAATCAGCAAACCTTTCATCCAGCGAGCGTTATAAGAAATGGAAGGTGATGTTCCCTGTTACGCTGCTAACGGTATCGCTATCGCCTTCAATATCCACGCCAAACGCTTGATAACTCGCGCCCACAGACACATTGTCAAGCAAGAAGTATTCGGCACCAACACCATACATATAAGAGACGCCATCATCTTTGTCTAAGTTTCTCAGTCCGCCGTCATAATCAACGTTGAATGCATTGATGCCGCCTTTTGCGTAAACGTGTAACGGGCCGAAGTCGATACTAGGTTTCGCCGCTAAATAGAATGAATCAAAATCAGCACTACCCCTGCTGCCACTCAAAGATAAATCCACTTTGCCGTGGTTAAAGTAGCCTGCTTCAATGCCAATGAATGGCAAAATACCAGTACCGACATGAATACCATAAGTTGTATCATTTTCGCTGTCGATATCGGACTGACCAATTTGACCACCAGCGTAAATCCAAGAGTCAGCCATTGCTGACGTTGAGCACAACGTTAGAGCGAATAACGAGAGTGTTTTTTTCATACTATCCCTTCCTGATCGATTCCTAAGCGAAACATTACGCAAATATGCGCATTTAATCGCCACTATATATTGGAAAGCATAGGCATTTTAAGACTCTAAAAATGAATAATTTATGTTCAACTTTTGTTTTGTGACTTCCAGACAAAAAAACACCGACATAAAGCCGGTGTGTTTCATATGGTGTTAGAAAGCTTGACGCTTATAGGAAATGTAGTGTTGCGTTAACAGAGAACGTGCTGATATCGTCTTTACCAGCAGTGTAGTTCATGTAGCTAGCACCAACAGACATTGGGCCAAAAATGAAGTACTCAGCACCCACACCGTACATTAGGTCCAAATCGTCATCGTCTTTGCCGCCTTTCACTTTTTTGTCCCACTGATGGAAACCACCTTTTGCGTACACGTGTAGCGGACCGAAGTCGATACTTGGCTTAAGTGCTGCGTAGTAAGAAGTTAGCTTAGTGTCTTGACCATTTACGTTGAACTCACCGTGCTGTGTTAAACCAGCTTCAACACCAATGATAGGTAGAATGCCTGTACCAACGTGAACAGAGTATGATGTGTCCGTCTCACCTTTGTAGTCAGACTGACCTACTGTTGCACCACCGTAAATCCAAGAATCCGCCATTGCCGCAGAAGATGCGCCAAGTAGCGCCACTGCTAATAGAGTTTTTTTCATCATCTACCTTTACTCTTTATTATTCCCACGTCTGCATAACTCAGTCGTTGGTACTACAAATAAAGGGAGGCGAACTATTGCCTCCCAGAACTAAAAAATAATGCTTATTGAGTTACTAGCAATTAGTGTACCAGCAACTTCTTAAGCGATAATTACAAATCTGACACTATTTTACTGGTTGATTAGCAAGCATCAATCGCGTTTTTGACTCGTTTATCAGAAACAGGATAAGGAGTGCCTAATTGTTGAGCAAAGTAACTCACGCGAAGTTCTTCAATCATCCAACGCACTTCTTTTACATTTTCAGGAATGGCCACACCTTTCGGGATCTTGTTCAGCAACTCTTTATAGTCTTGAGTCACAGATTCAATCTTCAGCATATGTAAACGATCTTTGTTTGGATCGATTGGCAACTTCTCCATACGGCGCTCTATCGCGCGCATGTAGCGAAGAATATCCGGCAAGCGCTTCCAGCCACATTCCGTTGCAAAGCCTTTGAAGATCAAGCCTTCAATTTGTGCTTTGATATCGGACAGAGCAAACGCCATTGTGAAGTCGATCTTGCCTTTTAGCTTCTTATTGATGCTAAACGCCGTGGTCAGAATAGTCTCAACCTGTTGAGCAATCTCTACAACGGTGTCACCCAATTCAGCACGAACGTGTTCTTTCAACGCTTCGAACTTCTCTGGCTCCCAAACTAAACCACCCTGCTCTTCAATAAGCTTATCGACACCACAGGCAATGCAGTCATCTATCAGATCAAGCACTTTGCCGTATGGATTAAAGTACAGACCCAGCTTCGATTTGTTCGGTAAGTTGGCGTGCAAATATTTAATTGGCGACGGTACGTTCAATAAAATTAGGCGACGCTGACCAGCACGCATTGCCGTTATCTGCTCGTACTCTGTTTCGTAGAGTTTGATTTCAACGCTGTCTTTGCTATCAACAAGTGCCGGATACGCTTTTACATCGTAGCCGCCACGTTTTTGTTGATACACTTTCGGCAATTCGCCAAAACTCCACGTATGCAGACCTTGCTGTTCGATATCGTCATCCGCAACTTTGGAAAGCGTTTCTTGAACTTTGTCTTTCAAACTTTCTTTCAGTTCATGAAGGTCTTTATGTTCCTTCAGTTTACGATTTCGATGATCAACCGCACGGAACGTGACTTTCAAGTGCTCAGGTACTTGTTCCAAGTTCCAGTCTTCACGCAGTACCTCTACGCCCGTCATGCGTCGCAACTCTTTCTCTAATGAATCTAGCAGCGGCGCTTCCATTGGCGTGACGCCTGCTAAGAATGCATCGGCATAGTTTGGCGCAGGCACAAAGTTCTTACGAATTGTCTTTGGCAACGATTTAATCAAGCTGACCACAAGCTCATGGCGCAAACCAGGGATTTGCCAATCAAAGCCCGCTGGTTCAACTTGGTTTAAAATCGGCAACGGCAAATGCACTGTGACACCGTCACTATCATCGCCTGGTTCAAATTGGTAACTCAATTTGAGCTTCAAACCATTTTGATGCCAGAAGTTCGGGTAATCCAAATCGGTCACATGGCTAGCATCACCCTTGAACAGCATCTCTTTTTCAAAGTTCAGCAGTTCCGGATTTTCTTTAGATGCCTTTTTCCACCACGTATCGAAATGCTTACCAGAAACCACTTCGGTGCCAACGCGTTGGTCATAGAAATCAAACAGCTCATCATCATCCACTAAGATGTCTCGACGACGAGATTTATGCTCAAGCTCTTCCACTTCTTGCAGAAGCTTACGGTTTTGCTTAAAGAACGCGTGTTTGGTTTCCCATTCACCCTCAACCAATGCACTACGAATGAAGATTTCGCGACTTACGGTCGAATCGATACTGCCGTAGTTGACCAAGCGTTTCGGTACGATTGGTACGCCGTAAAGCATCACTTTTTCGTGCGCCATCACCGCAGCGCGTTTCTTCGACCAATGTGGTTCGCTGTAACTGCGTTTAATAAGGTGTTTAGCTAACGGCTCAATCCATTCTGGCTGAATCTTTGCGATGATACGACCCCAAAGTTTTGAGGTTTCCACCAACTCAGCAGACATGATCCACTTAGGCTGTTTCTTGAATAGACCTGATGCAGGGAAGATATGGAAACGAGCATTACGCGCGCCTTGATATTCATTCTTTTCTTGGTCTTTCATGCCGATGTGCGACAGCAAACCAACCAAAATGGCACTGTGTACGCCATGGTAAGAAGCGGGCTCATCGTTAAGCTTGAATTCCATCTCACGCATCGACTGATGAATTTGGAAGTACACATCTTGCCACTCGCGAACGCGCAAGTAGTTCAAATAGTCTTGCTTACACTGTTTGCGGAACTGATTGCTAGACAAGGCTTTTTGCTGCTTTTGGATGTATTCCCACAAATTCACAAATGTCAGGAAGTCCGACTCTTCATGGAAGAAGCGACGATGTTTATCGTCTGACGATTGTTGTTTATCTGAAGGACGTTCGCGTGGATCTTGAATCGACAAGGCCGCTGCAATGATCATCACTTCTTTAAGCGCACCATATTTTGGCGCTTCCAATACCATACGCGCCAAGCGCGGATCGATTGGCAAACGCGCTAATTGGCGACCAATGGAAGTCAGGCGCTTTTTCGGGTCTTTTACCTCAGAGTTAATCGCACCAAGCTCTTCCAGCAAACGCACGCCGTCTTGGATGTTACGTTTATCCGGTGCTTCCACAAACGGAAACGCTTGAATATCACCCAAACCAAGTGCCGTCATTTGCAAGATAACCGACGCTAGATTGGTACGCAGGATTTCAGGATCAGTAAACTCTGGGCGTGACTCAAAATCTTCCTCTGAGTACAGACGAATACAGATACCCTCTTCCACACGACCACAACGACCTTTACGCTGGTTCGCACTCGCCTGAGAAACTGGCTCGATTGGAAGACGCTGAACCTTAGTACGGTAACTGTATCGACTGATACGCGCCGTGCCCGGGTCGATAACATATTTAATACCCGGAACGGTTAGCGAGGTTTCTGCTACGTTGGTTGCCAGTACAATTCGGCGACCAGTGTGAGGTTGGAAAATCTTATTCTGCTCACCTGCCGACAAACGCGCGTAAAGCGGCACAATTTCCGTGCTCTTCAGATTACGTTTGGACAATGCATCTGCGGTATCACGGATTTCACGTTCACCGTTCATGAAAATCAGGATGTCACCTAAACCTTCATCGCACAGTTCATCTACCGCTTCGAAGATGCCTTCAAGCTGGTCACGATCATTGTCGTCATCACCGCTTAGTGGGCGGTAACGTGTTTCTACCGGGTAAGTACGACCCGATACTTCAATGATTGGTGCATTGTTGAAGTGTTTTGAGAAGCGTTCTGGGTCGATGGTTGCCGACGTGATGATCACTTTCAAATCAGGACGACGTGGCAGCAACTCTTTCAAGTAACCCAAGATGAAATCGATGTTGAGGCTGCGCTCGTGCGCTTCATCGATAATGATGGTGTCGTATTGATTCAAGAAACGGTCATGCTGAATTTCAGCCAACAAGATACCGTCCGTCATCAATTTGATTTGGGTATTTTCAGAGATCTGATCGTTGAATCGAACCTTGTAACCAACAAACTCACCAAGCTTGGTTTCCATCTCTTCGGCAATACGGTTAGCAACCGAACGCGCTGCAAGACGACGAGGCTGAGTATGGCCAATCAGACCAAATTTACCGCGACCAAGCTCAGCACAGATTTTTGGTAGCTGAGTGGTTTTACCAGAACCGGTTTCACCCGCGACGATAACCACTTGGTTTTCTGCGATCGCTTTCGCAATATCGTCGCGTTTTTGGCTTACAGGCAGGATTTCTGGGTATTCAATCGTTGGTTTGTAGTTGCTGCGCTGCTCTGCAACCATCATGGATTTTGCGATGTCTAATGCGATTTCGTCGAACACAGCATTACGCGCTGCGTCCTTCTTAATTTTGCTTGCACCAGAAATACGTTTACTCAAGCGGAAACGGTCGCGCATCATGCACTGATTCAGCGCTTTACGCAGAGATGCCGCGCTATTCACTTGAGCCTGAGGTGTTTGAGCTTGTTTCGCTGTCGCTTTTTGCGCACCATTTGACGGTGTCGCTTGCTCTTCAGCTAGATTCTTTTTTGGGGGCTGTGACGAAGTCAAAGCGTTTCCTATTCTTTTCATTACAAAAACTGCGCGGATTGTATCACACAAGATCTGTAACAAGATAACCGAAAGCTCATTCAATTTTTTCGAACATATTCAGCGAATCGCTAGGCTTTTGAACTCACTTACGTTGCTTATAATGGCTCCCATAGTCGAAAGCACTTATTTAAGGAATAACCATTATGTCTCGTGTACTAGCTCTAAAATCAAGCATCCTTGGCGCTTACTCTCAATCAAACAAATTGGTTGAAGACTTCATCAAAAATGTAGACCAAGACAAGCTTACTGTTCGTGATTTGGCTGCAAACCCGCTACCTGTTTTGGACTTCGCCGTTGCGACTGCACTGCGCGCTACGGAAGATCTTTCACAAGAACAGCAAGCGGTGGTCGACTTGTCTGACACCCTTATTGAAGAAGTAAAGGCCGCAGACACTTTGGTTATTGCCGCTCCAATGTACAACTTCACCATCCCGACTCAGCTTAAAAACTGGATTGATTTGATTGCTCGTGCAGGCGTGACATTCAAATACACAGAAAACGGCGTTCAAGGTTTGATTGAAGGTAAAAAGGCGATTGTAGTAACGACTCGTGGTGGTATTCATAAAGATTCACCAACTGACAACGTTACGCCATACCTACGCACTGTGCTGGGTTTTGTAGGAATCACTGATGTGGAATTTGTTTACGCAGAAGCGCTAAACATGGGTGAAGATGCGGCTGAAAAAGGCATTTCAGAAGCGCAAAGCCAACTTGCAACAATGGCGTAAGTTAGAATAAACCAGAATACAAAAGGGATCGGTTCGCGCCAATCCCTTTTTGGAGCCTGATGCCTTGATCGTATTTATAGGGTCTCTTACATCGTCAAAAACGATTCACTTTCTCCAAGTTGCGTATTGCATCGAGGTAGACTTTTTCTAAAGACCGCTCAGCTTCGCTTATCATATTCTCGATCATCGCATTAAACGCGACATCGCTACGGATTTCTATATTGTCTCCCGCCTTAACGTCAAGAGAGTTGACGTACAACACCAACCATTCATCGCCCTCCAAATGCCCTTCTCCGTGAATGGCAAAAAAGCGTTTAGCAAATTCAGCGTTGGTACAATTTATCGCTTCAATTTGAAGATTGAATGAGGAGTCGATACTCATGGTGCTCATGCCATCCGATTCATCAGATGCATCACAAACAGCCTTAACTCTGGCACGATATACGAAATTTCTCGTTGAAAGCAGCATAGTATTATTCATCATTACTCATAATGGGCGATAAATAAGTCAGTTGCAAATCCGACCTATATGCATCTCGTGATGCGCTAAAACTCGAACTGGAAATAAATAGTATTGTAGTTGCTCCCACCTTTAATTCGCCCAAACTGCGAAGCGCTTTCAAAAATCGCCGAGCGGTGATGCAATGAATAGCCCACCCACATATTGTTCCAGCTCTTTTGGTTGAAGAGATCGCCTACATTGACATCAAACGAGAAATCTAGGTAGTTGAGCAACTTGCTTGGTGTATAACCCTTGTCTTCCATTTCTGTGCCTTCAATATAGGTAATGCTATCAATGTATGACACACCTTCCGCTACACCAAATCGCCAAGTCGTAGGCCAATTAACCGTATAATAAGCCTTAATCGCCATGACGTATTCTGTGCTCGCAGACTGAACACTGGACGACCAGTGATGAACCAACCCTGGCGTTAAATAAATATCAAGAGGAAAACCAAACAGCTCATCCGTTAATGGATGCCCATAAAACAATGAAGTAAGTTGATTGTCGTATGGGTCTTTTTCTCTCTCAAAGCTAAATATTTCACCGATGTTCGAAGGCGTCGCCCAACCATGCGCAATACGTAGATATGCTTTATTGCTCAGTGTCGGTTTCGGAGCTTTGCTTTTATCGTTGAAAAAGCCAAAACCGACAAACACTTCTCCCTGATATCGATCTTCTACAAGCTGACTGTTGTAGGCGTTATCATCTAAGCGAGTAACACTCGTCTCACCCAGTAAATACAAATTTGAAGTTACATGGTAACGCGCTTTAATACCAAGATTGGTGTCAAGTCCAGCTCCAATTCTCTCGCCAGTAATATCCTTAAAGGCGTAATATTCACTATTGAAATCAGCGTCTTTGTATCGAATCGTAATCGATGGCTCTAATTCCCAATCCCCAAATACATAATTGGCAGCAAGGCGGTAATTAGAGTGAAACTGGAGTTCGTCGTCCGTCATCAACTCTACTTCTGCGCGCCAATTGTCGTTAATGCTATAACGCACTTGCCCACCGAAATCTACTCTGTCCCCTTCATTAGCATTTTGTAGCGACATGGGAATATCGACAAATCTCAATCGCATGAGTGCGCTCGCGCGCCAGTCGGAATCACTCTCGTTATACAAAAAAGCGCCACCTTCAATGCCATTGATATACACATGTTGGTTTTCAAAGAACATCATTGGTACAAATGTACTCACCGTAGAGTCATTATCGGCGGTATAAAACGGAATCGATGCTGTGCGATACATCGCAGCAATCCCCCACGTTTGTTCTTCTGAACCATGCGCAGAAGAAACTGCCGCAGCTAAAGGTAAAGCGAGTGTTGTTAGAATTAATCTCTTCATGAGTTCGAAAAATGTTGGTTGAGAAGCAGGCAAACATCAATGATTTGCCATTAAAAGCTTATGTTCTGCTGATGATAGCCGTTACAATGGCAAATGTTGTCATCCTCGTGACAGTTTGAGTCCCAAGATCATATTAATATTGCACGACTAGGTGAGCTTGTTTGCGAATATTTTACCATCACAACAAGCGCTTAAACTCTAGCTTAGTTCTAAATCAAACATAATGAAGTAAAAAGTGAAAGCATCAGAACTCATCTCTACCTTGAATCATTTACCCGCAGATACAGACCCAGACATTGTGATGGGAGAAGCATGGCTGCCAGAGAGGTTGATAGGGACTCAACTCGATGGTGACATGTTGTTTTTGCACTTTGATAATGCACCAGAAGATGGTCAAGGTGACGAAGAAGGGCGTGGCTTCGTCGAACACGAAATCGACCTAATTAGAACTCGGCTTCAGCAAATTTTGGATGAAGACAGTGATAACGCGTCAAAAGCCGATGCGATGCTTGGTTTGTTCCTTATGGGACATGAGCTTAGTAGCTCGCAAGTTATCGAAATATTAGAAGAAGAAGCTGACACATAAGGAGCCGTTTTGCCAGCATTGATGAACACGACTGAAATTTCTTCACTTCCTCTTGTCGTTGCAGGTCCGATCCTACGTAAAGTGACCGCAACTGAAATCAATATTTGGCTAGTCACCACCCAACGCTTGGAGGGTATGGTGCAAATTACGGATGAAAATGCCTCCATCCTTTATCAAGCCCCTTTAAGTGAACAAAAAGAACAGCTTCAAATCGGCCTCAATGCGTGGTGTTGCTTACTTAAATTAGAAGGCGAGTTTCCAACCCATCAAGCGTTACGCTATCAAATAAAAACGCAATATGGATTAGTGACGGAACTGCTCCCTCACCTGACTTATGAGCGAGATAATACGCCAAACTTGGGTATTGAGTTCCTCGTTAGTGAAAAAGCGGATTATCTCCTACATGGCTCTTGCCGTAATCCCCATCACTTCAGTGATGATACATTGGTCGCTGCGGATCATAAAATCGCGTCTCAATCCATTGAAGAAAGACCGGATATGCTCATCATGAGTGGTGATCAAATCTATGCAGACCATGTTGCAGGCCCCACTCTCGATGCCATTGAGCAAGTCATAGCTTTATTGGGTTTGCCAGGCGAAGAATTCGATCAAGCTCCGATAAAAAATACCAATGACCTCTACCAACACCCTGCTTGCTATTATGGTCGAGATAAATTGTTGCCCCATTATGTGAGTGATGACAGTTTACTAAGTAAGTTTTTTCCACACCGAGGGACACCAATATTCAGCGCCAAAGAGTGTGAGAATCACCTAATAAGCTTTGCTGAGTGCTTTGCAATGTACTTATTGGTTTGGTCTCCGACCTTGTGGAAGTTTGTTCGAACGGATCGTTTATTAGAAAACGAATTTACTGTCGGCGGAGAAGTTCTTGAACCGAAATGGCAGCAGCAATGGCGCGAAGAAAAAAAACAAATTGATAAATTCGTCGCAGGTCTGGACAAGGTTCAACGCTTACTCGCTCACATTCCAACCTATATGATCTTTGATGATCACGATGTCACCGACGATTGGAATCTCACCATAGGCTGGGAACAAGCCGCATACAGCAACACGTTTGCAAAACGCATTATCGGTAATAGCTTGATTGCTTACTGGCTTTGCCAAGGTTGGGGAAATGCGCCAGAAAAATTCAATGATGAATTTATGAGCCTCGCTCAACGCTTTATCGATGAGCGAACCTCGCAAACCCAAGATGCATTTATTCAATATTTATATCGCTTTGAGAATTGGCACTACACCATTCCTACGACACCAAAAGTTGTCGTGCTAGATACACGAACCAGACGCTGGCGTTCTGAGTCTAAAATGAACAAACCTTCTGGCTTAATGGACTGGGAAGCGATGATTGAGTTCCACCAAGAACTCGTGCACCAAGACAAAGTTGTTATTGTTTCTGCCGCGCCAATGTTTGGTGTGAAATTTATCGAAGCACTACAACGTGTGGTGACCATGCTTGGTAAACCATTGATGGTTGATGCTGAAAACTGGATGGCTCACCCCGGAAGTGCGAATACTCTTATTAGTATTTTCACACACACAAAGACACCAACTAACTTTGTTATTCTCTCTGGCGACGTACACTACTCTTTTGCATACGATATTAAGCTCCGCTATCGAAAAAACAGTCCGAATATCTATCAAATCACCTGTAGTGGAATTAAAAATCAGTTCCCTACACAACTGCTCAATATTTGTGATGGCCTAGATAGACTGCTATACAGCCCTCGCTCACCTTTAAACTGGTTCACAAAACGTAAACGACTCAAGATTTACAAACGCGCACCAAGTACGCACAACTTTTATCGCTTGGTTAACCATAGTGCCATTGGTGAGCTACGTCTTGATGATGAAGGCAAACCAAGTCAAATTAGTATTCTGACGAGTGATGGTGACGAAGTTCATTTTCCACCGACACGTGCTGAAAGCTGAGTATCAATCCCAAAATGACTTGCCCTTTGTAAGAGGCAAGTCACCTTGAACTAACTCAGGAGTTTAGGTTTTTTGGGGAGAAAGTGGCCGTGCTTAAATGTCAACGGCGTGCTAAATTTGGTATCGCACCTTGAGATCTTCCGTATTTATTACCATGTTAACCAAATAAACAATAGCTCGGTGTTCATTATGTTTAATTCTCTCACATCATTATTTAAACAACTCATTGATGGCTCTGATTTAAGCCAAACCAACACACTTTCCCCTAACATGGCTATCGCGTGTTTGCTTTGTGAAGTTTCTGGTGCAGACCATAGTGTCGATGATAGAGAACAAGAAACAAAGCGCTCTTTATTGATGAAACTGCTTTCGTTAAATGAAGAAGAATCAAATACTTTGTTAGAGCAAGCGCAACAGAAAATAAAAGATTCCGCTTCGCTGTACGACTTTACCTCTCAACTAAGAGAACTGACTCAAGAAACTCGTTACAACTTAATCAAAAGCATGTGGGAAGTCGCTTACGCAGACGGCGAAATTGACCCGCTAGAAGACGCGGTGATCCGTAAAACAGCAGAGCTACTCTATGTTGATCACAGCGAGTTCATTCGAGCGAAGTTACAGTCTCAGTAAAGTGAGGAGATGAGTATATAAGTCGCTGGCTAACTCTAAGCTACCCCTAGGATGACAACAGATATCGCTTCTGTAGCCATAAAAAAACGCGCACTCTGCGCGTTTTTCAATAAGCCAACGACATTGTTATTAAAATACTGGTCAAGGTATGTGTTTAGCTCTTTCCACACTAAACAGACTGCATGACAAAACAACAATGGTTGGATGATAATTTAATTACAAGCTAGCTAGGTTCGAATAACTAAAACATGGTCAAAGCAAGCTTAGCTAAGTTGTATGCATCTACATAGCCAGAGTGTTGACGCCCTTCCCAGTCTATTCCTTTTGCTTCTTGAGCGGCTCGATGGCCTATACGTTTATCTTTAAGACGATTTTGAATACGGTAGAGTGTCGCTAAGTTGATGAACTCTGTGAACGGTGCTTCAATACCTTTTTGCTTACACTCTTCTAGAAGAATGAGGTCATCTCGCCCCCAAGATGCAAAGATTTTGTTGCGACCACCGAAGTTCTTAACCATAGATTTAAGCACTTCTTCTAGTGGGCGTCCTTGTTTTTCAATCTTACGTGGTGTGATGCCCGTTAACTCAGCGCAGAACAGAGACACTTCATCGTGTTCTGGTTTCACGTAGTATTGAGCACGCTTGACTATCTCACCTTTAGACAAATCTATTTCAGCTAACCCCACTTCGATAATTTCACCCGTGCTGCCGATGCCATTTTCGTTCCAGCAACACATTTCTAAATCGAAGCATACAATACGGTTATGGTTCATAGTTTGCCTTGGTTCCTAACATAAAAATTTAAAGCGTGCGATTCTATCGTAACACGGCGTAAAACTCGAATTTGTGCGCCCATTTAATCGCCGATCGACACATTATTACGGCCGTTTTTTTTACTCAAATAGAGTTGACTATCCATTTTGTGATACAAGCTCTCAGGATCTTCTTCTTTATGGATAACCGCACCGATACTCAACGTACAGATGATTGACGCATCACCATAATCAAAAGCCGTACTTGCCACAACACTCCGTAATTTTTCTAGGTAAGCTTCTAGCACTGCTCTATCAATGACTTTAGAAATAATACAAAACTCGTCACCACCAGCTCGGTAAAACTTATCTCCCGGTTTTAAATTAGCACTGACCAGCTTAGTGACATGTTGTAACGCTTCATCTCCACCTAAATGGCCGTGTTTGTCATTAATCACTTTGAAGTGGTCGATATCAAAACCAACCAAGGCGAAGTTAACACCTTTGTTTATCTGATTAAGCAAATGATCGTTGAATGCTCGGCGATTCAGTAGTTGAGTTAGAGGGTCTCGCTCTGCCATTCTTTTTAATTCAACGGTTTTGAGCTCCAACATGACCGCTAAGCGCTCTTTTTCTCGAGACTGTAAATTCACAATCCAACTGATCAAAAAGGCGATTACCAATCCGGCTAGCGTCGTGCCCGCTAAAATAGAACGCTCCCAAGCTGAGACTGCGTCAGAAAGCTTAAAGTCAATACGCCATTCACGGTTAGGCAGTTGAATGGTTCGGCTTATAACGGTTCCTCGAATGTTATCCCAGCTAGCACTTTGAAAGAGAACAGGGTCATCTGCTGCGTCGAATCCCAAGTCTTCTACGCGCACCGACATATCGAGCTCCGTCGCGGTTTTCGTAATCAAATCCTCAAAGTAAACCGTACTTCGGATAACGCCGGTCACTACTCCTAATAAATATTTGTTCTCGAAGTCGAACACTGGATGGAACACCAGCAACCCAGTCTTAGGTATGGACTTGTCATAACCATCTTGCAGTAAGCGAACTTTATCCGAGACATTCGCTCGCCCATTTTCGGAAATATCATCCAAGATTAAATCGAAGCGTTTGCGCGAAAAATAGAAACCCAATAGAGAAAGGTTTTCCGGTGTTCTTGGGTAGATATCCGACGCGATGAAAATTGGCTCATTGTGTTCAAAAATGTACCCGTAGGTTTTGGGACCATCTTTAGGAACGGTAAACGGTTGGAAGTTTGGAAATTTTTGACGGGTCTTTAAAATATGTTCATCAAGATCTTCGAATTCGACCTTTTGCATCCATTGAAGTCCAATGAGACTTCGCGAGCTGTTAATCACTTGTTCCGCATACATCGGAAACGATGGCCAATAGCTTCGCTCAATCGAATGGAAAAAGTTTGCGCCCGCACCAATGAACTTTAGATCATTCTCGACGTTTGCTTTAAGTGATTCTGCTTGTCGGTCGGCTAAAGTATCAAACGTAGTCTGTGTATACCGTTGCTGCATTGTATAAGCAGCACCAACTACACCAGCAGTGACACATAAAGTCGCCAAAAAAGCTAAAATAGAGTCTGAATGTCGTTTTATAAAGCTCTTATGAGCGGTGCTTTGTGTCATATCGTAATTTTTGATACTTCCGTAAGTTAAACTTCGGGATCTATTGAAATACTGCGTTAGCAATGCACAAACATCAAGCAACAACCTATATTGGGGAGTCTGATCGTCGATTTTTCACGCTGTTCGTACGGTATAGTCACGAATTATTACAGCCTTAAGCCTTGAATATGCTACCATCCGTCATCATTTTAATGTCTAAACTTGGTGCAAGATCGCAAAGACGATCGTTTTAGTGAACAAATATGAGCCAATACTGAGCGCCAATAAATCAATAGAAAGAGAAAAAACGTCATGAACATTGATTTGAACCTAATTCCTCAAACGTTCGATATGCTTCACGCTGGCCTAACCGCATCGAGCGTTTTGCTTCTTCTAGTTGCAGTGTCGCGCAAATCAAAAGTGGTCGAGAAAGTGGTAGAAAAACCAGTCGAGAAAATCGTCGAGGTTGAGAAACCAGTTGAGAAGATCGTTGAAGTAGAAAAAGTAGTGGAAGTAGAGAAAGTCGTTGAAAAAGTGGTGGAAGTTGAATCAAAACTTGCAACCGCGTCAACGGACTCTGCAATGCAGCTGCTTTCTATCATGCAACAAGAAGCTCGCCTGATTGACTTCCTAAAAGAAGACCTAACGTCATTCTCTGATGAAGAAGTAGGCGCAGCCGCTCGCGTAATCCACACTGGCGGTCAGAAAGTACTGAACGACTACGTGACGCTAGCGCATGTTCGTAACGAAGACGAAGAAACTCGCATTACGGTTGAAGAAGGCTTCAACCCACAAGAAATCCGCCTAACTGGCAACGTAACAGGCAGCGCGCCATTCAACGGCACGCTAGTTCACAAAGGCTGGAAAGCAACATCAATGACGTTGCCTAAACTTGCTGAGAACTACGATGCTTCTGTGATCGCTCCAGCTGAGGTTGAGCTGTAATGGAACACATGAACCAAGAAAACCATTCTCAAGAAGCGTCTGTTGAAACTCAACAGACACCTAAATTCAGTGTTGGTATCGACTTAGGTACAACACACTGTGTCATGTCTTTTGTTGATACACACAACGAAGACGCTCGCGTTGAAGTGATGCCAATCCCGCAGTTGACTGCGCCGGGTACGGTAGAGACTCGTAGCCAATTAGGCTCTTTCCTTTACCAGCCGCACGAGCACGAAATGAACCCGCAATCACGCGTTCTTCCGTGGTCGAGCGAGCCAAAAGCTCTAGTTGGTGCAATTGCACGTAACCTAGGTTCAAAAACACCGATTCGCCTTGTTGCAAGTGCGAAATCTTGGCTTTGCCACGCAGGTGTGAATCGTCGTGATGCTTTCCTACCAGCAGGTAGCCCAGAAGAAGTGGAAAAAGTATCCCCTCTTCGTGCGACAGAGCTTTACCTAGAGCACCTAAAAGATGCTTGGAATCACACCAATCCAAATCACAACCTTACCGATCAAGACGTGACTATCACGGTACCTGCTTCTTTTGATCCTGCTGCTCGCGATCTAACTGCAGAAGCAGCACGCAACGTTGGTTTTGTGCACCTAACACTTCTAGAAGAGCCACAAGCTGCACTTTACAACTGGATCGATAACAGCAACGACAAATGGCGCGACGAAGTTGAAGTTGGCGACATCGTACTTGTGGTCGATATCGGTGGTGGTACAACCGACCTTTCTTTGGTTGAAGTAACTGAAGACGACGGCAACCTAACTCTGAACCGTATCGCGGTAGGTGAACACATCCTACTTGGCGGTGACAACATGGATCTTGCACTTGCGTACCGCTTGAAGATGAAGCTAGCCCAAGAAGGTAAAGAGCTACAGCCATGGCAAGTTCAGGCAATGACACACGCATGTCGCGACGCGAAAGAAGCGCTATTGAACGACAGCGAACTTCAGTCAGTGCCAATCGTAGTACCAAGCCGTGGTTCTAAACTGCTTGGCGCAACGCTGAAAACAGAACTGACTCAAGAAGAAGTACAACAAACACTGGTTGATGGCTTCTTCCCTCAAGTTGCGATTACTGACCACCCTGTTCAACGTAACCGTGGTGCACTAACGCAAATGGGTCTGCCTTACGCACAAGATGCAGGCATTACTCGTCACATTGCTGCGTTCTTGTCTAAACAAGCCAATGCACTTTCTGCTTCAGGAAGTGGCGCAGAAGCAGCAGCTCAAGATTTCAACCCGTTCGCTAACATGCCTGGTATGCCAGGTGCGGATGCAGCGCAATCAGCTGACTTCATCAAGCCAACCGCAATCCTATTCAACGGTGGTGTTCTGAAATCGAAACTTCTAGCAACTCGTCTAGAAGACACGATCAACGAATGGCTAATTGAAGCAGATGCAGAAATGGCGAAGCGCCTAACAGGTGTGGATTTAGACCTTGCAGTTGCTAGCGGTGCGGCTTACTACGGCTCTGTACGTCGTGGTCAAGGCGTTCGTATCCGTGGTGGTATTGCTTCGGCTTACTACGTAGGTATCGAAAGTGCAATGCCTGCGATTCCGGGCATGGCGCCGCCAATGGAAGCACTTTGTGTTGCACCATTTGGTATGGAAGAAGGCTCAAGCGTTGACGTACCAAGCCAAGAGTTTGGTTTGATCATCGGTCAGCCTGTTAACTTCCAATTCTTCGGCTCAACGGTTCGTCGTGATGACCTAGCAGGTACTCACCTAGACTACTGGGCACCAGAAGAGCTTGAAGAGCTTCCAGAAATCCAAGTAACGCTGCCTGTATCTGAAGGTCGTCGTGAAGGTGAAGTGGTTCCGGTAACCCTAGCCTCTCGCGTCACAGAGCTTGGTACGCTTTACTTAGAAGCCATTGCCGCTGATAACGGTCAAAAATGGCATGTTGAGTTCGATGTGCGCGAAGACGCGAAAAGCAACTCAAACGAAGAAGAATAAATAGAAATCAAACGGCATCCAATCGGGTGCCGTTTTTAAATACACGAAGGTTTGTATGGCATCTCCTCGTTTTCTTGTTGGTATTGACCTTGGCACCACAAACACTGTGGTGGCGTATTGTGAAATCACCGACAACCTTGAACAATCCGAAGTATCCCTATTTGACATCGACCAACTGATTGGTCCCGGTGAAGTGGTTCGTAAACCATTGCTGCCCTCTTTCCGCTATCACCCTGCGGTTGGTCAAATCTCCCCTTCTGACCTAACACTCCCTTGGGAAAACGAACCTGTCTCTGGCGACATTAGTAATGTGATCGTGGGTGAATGGGCTCGTGAATTAGGCGCTAAGGTGGAAGGACGTCAGGTATCCAGTGCTAAAAGCTGGCTATCGCACCAAGCAGTGGATCGTAGTTCAGACATTCTTCCTTGGGCGGGCGCGCAAGACGTAGATAAAGTCTCACCCGTTATTGCCAGCGCAAGCTACCTCAACCACATTCGTCAAGCATGGAACTACCGTCACCCTAGCAATAAGATAGAAGACCAAGATGTGGTTGTGACCGTTCCAGCGTCGTTCGATGAAACCGCTCGTAAACTCACGCTTGAAGCTGCACAGCTGGCTGGTTTAAAGAAAATCGTCCTGCTCGAAGAGCCACAAGCCGTATGTTACGACTGGTACGCACGCCACCAGCAAACCGCAGCTGATGAACTCAAAGAGTTGCCGCTGATTCTGGTGTGTGATGTGGGCGGTGGTACTACCGACTTGAGCTTGATTGAAGCAAGTTTCTCTTCTCAAGATGAACTAGCCCTTGATCGTATTGGTGTTGGCGAGCACTTGATGCTTGGTGGTGATAACCTCGACTTAGCATTAGCGCACCTTGCGGAGAGCCGCTTCAACCAAAGTAAGAAGCTCACTGCAGCAAGCCTGACTAAGTTGATTCAGCAAACTCGCAAGGCGAAAGAGAACCTGCTTTCAGCGAGTGCACCTGAAGAAGTAAAAATCACCATGCTGGGCAGCGGCTCAAAACTTCTTGGCGGAACAAAGAGTATTGGGCTGAGCAAACAAGAAGTGCACCAAATCGCTTTAGATGGCTTCTTCCCGCTTTCTGATTTCAGTGAAGTACCAGACAAACGCCGCAGCGCCGTTGTCGAGTTTGGTCTTCCATACGTTGCTGACCCAGCAGTGAGCAAGCACGTTGCCGAGTTCTTAACTCAGCACCAACAAGTTGCTCGTGCCGCTCTTGGCATTGAAGACGACAAACAAAATGCCATTCCGGTAGGTTTGCTACTTAACGGTGGTGTGTTCAATAGTGAACTTGTGACTGAGCGTGTCACTACCCTACTGTCCGATTGGCGCGGCGCTCCGGTTACGGTATTAGATAACCCACATCCAGATTGGTCTGTTGCACTAGGTGCTGTTGCGTTTGGTAAAGCACGTCGTGGTGCACAGCTAAAAATTGGTGGTGGCGCAGCGCGTTCTTACTTCTTGCATCTTCAAGAAAAGAACAAGATGGGCAAAGCGCTCTGTTTGCTCGCAAAAGGTACAGAAGAAGGTCATGAGATCCGCTTAAGTGGTCGTCGCTTCTCGCTTACCCTAGGTGAACCCGTTCGCTTTAACCTGCTGACTTCTACCCACGACACCTTAACCAATAACACCTCCATTCAAAACGGTGTGATGGTGGACGTTGATCCTGACTTATTTGCTCCTCTGCCGCCTTATATCACCACCCTTGAAGGTGAAGGTGCCGAACTGCAAGCCAACCAGAAAGAGCGCGTAGAAGTGCAACTGGCGTGTCAGTTGACCGAAGTCGGTACGCTTAAGATGGAATGTGTCAGCGCAGAAGACGATAGCAAACGTTGGGAGCTGGAGTTCGAAGTTCGTAACAAGCAAACCGATGACAGCGAGCAAGTTAAGCTTCACCCTAAACTGAATGAATGTAAGGAGCTGATCGCTCGCCTTTACAGCGGTAACAAGAAAAGCGCAGAAAGCAAAGAGATCAAAACCTTAGCCAAAGATCTTGAGAAGAAACTTGGCAAACGTGACGAGTGGGATTTCACGACCCTACGTCAACTGTTTGATACCTTTGCACAAGGTCGTAAGCGTCGCCGCCGCTCTGAACAGCACGAGAAAAACTGGCTTCGTTTAGCGGGTTTTGCATTGCGTCCAGGCTTTGGCGATCCAACCGACTCATGGCGCATTGAACAAGTTTGGGGTCTCTACCAGCAAAACATTCAGTTTAAGAACCATCAAGGTTGGACCGACTGGTGGGTGTTCTGGCGTCGTATCGCAGGTGGCTTGAGCCAAGAGCAACAAGAGACCATCTTGGCGGACATCGCGAAATACCTACATCCTGGTGCGATGAAAAACCCACAATCCGCCAAAGCGGCACAAGATATGGGTTACGAGTCGATGGTACGTTTGTCAGCCTCTCTGGAGCATCTAGAAGTCGAAGACAAAGTTCTGTTGGCAACGTGGTTCTTGAGCAAAGCCATCAACCATAACCAGTTTGAACAAGCACACTGGTGGGCAATGGGGCGCTTGGCATCACGTACGCCTTTGTATGGCAGCCAGCATAACGTCATTCCTCGTGAACAAGCGGAACAGTGGTTGCCTAAGCTGTTAGAGCAGAACTGGCAGAAAGAACCAATGATCGCGTTTGCAGCCGTAATGATTTGTCGTAAGACGGGCGATCGCCTATTCGATATCTCTGACGACTACCGTGAGCAGGTACTGGCTAAGTTGAAGCAAAGCAAGGTGCCTGAATCTTGGGTATCACTGGTTGAAGAAGTCAAAGAGCTATCTGAGAGCGAATCGAAGCGTATCTTCGGTGATGCACTACCAAGCGGTCTGACGCTGGTAAACAACTAAGCTCCCATGCTTATAAACGCAACAAAGCCCTTCGAGTGAAGGGCTTTGTTTTATCTGATTCTGCTTGCTGACGATAGTCGACTCGTTAGTTCATTTCCGTATTGATTACCACATCACGCGTTTCATTATCCATATCACTGATGCCGACAACTGAGATTTCACGGTCAGATAAATTCTCAATCATGCTGTCTTCTAACCCACCATCCGTCATCCACGCATAGAATTTTTCTGCAATACGATCCGAACCTTCTCCGACAAACGTTAATGTGACCTTCTTCATTTGTGACACTCCATCAATTTGCGATTCAGCCACTTAAGCGTAGTATGTTTCGCAAATATCGACATAAACTAGGACTAACTTCTTTTATGAGTATCGAAAAATTTGACGCGATTTATCAGCGCGCTGCCGAGCGTAAAGGTGGTGAAGATCAACTTGAAGCGCTTTTGTCTCATCCACTAAGCAAAGAAGAGCTGGCAGCGATTCCCGACGACCGTTGGCTGGCCGCTTTTTCGATGAAAGTATTCCAAAGTGGGATTTCGTGGAGCGTGGTTCGCAACAAGTGGCCGAACTTCGAAGAAGTGTTCTTTGGGTTTAAGATTGAGCCGTTGCTGATGCTGTCAGACGAGCAATGGGAAACCAAAGCAACCGACAAACGCATCATTCGCCATCTCACTAAAGTCATGTCGATTCCTGCTAATGCTCGTATGATCCACGAAGCAAAAATCGAATACGGCTCGTTTGGCAAAATGGTTGCCGATTGGCCGCAAGAGAAAATCACCGACCTATGGGCGTATTTGAAGAAACGCGGCAATCGCCTAGGCGGAAATACTGGCCCTTACACACTGCGTCAAATGGGCGTTGATACCTTCATCTTGTCTAGCGACGTTGAAGCTTACCTACGTAATTGCAAGATCATTGAAGGTGGCAAAGATACGAAAAAATCGCTCGATGCAACCAACAAAGCGTTTGTTCAATGGCAGCAAGAAAGTGGTAGAAGCCTGTCTGAAATCAGCCAAATCATTGCGTTCAGCACCGGCGATAATCGCATTTAACAGAGACTGAACCCAAAACAAAACGGCGCACCAAATATTGGATTTAGTGCGCCGTTTTTATGTTCATTGGTTCAAGTACAGACTTACTTTGAAGCCAGTGATTCCCACTCAGTCAGTAGCTGCATAATACGGTGAGAGTCTTCCCATGTTGCACAAGGGTTCTCTAACGATGTACGCCCTGCTTCAACCGCTTGGCGAATATTGCGCACTTGATAGAAGAAAGCGTCTCCAGCTGCCGATACAGACACCTCGCGCTTCGACGTCTCGTAAATTTCCACACTAAACTGGTTGTCTTGCGTTGGTAGCCATGGATTCGAGTCTAACGTAATACTGCCTTTACTACCCAGAATAGTGAATTGGTGTTTCAATCCATGATCTTCGGCGGTGTGTACGCTCGCGGTTTGTTGCTCACCGAATTGCATCATCAAACTCGATTCACAGATATTCCCATCGTTACCTCGTCGACCAATCGCCGTCATAGAGCGGTTTCCAACGGCTTGTTCACCCAACATGGTTTTCACCACCAAATGCACCAATGACATTGGGTAGCAACCTAAGTTATACAAAGCACCTTTACTGTCTGGATTAACAAACTGCGCAATCGACGCAATATAAGACGTGTGGATGGAGCGAAGTTCACCAATCTCTCCCGATTTAAGCACAGAAACCAACTCGCTGATCAATGGGTGATGTAAGTACATCAAACCCTCAGCAAAGAATACCTTGTGCGTTTCGACTGCTTTTAGTGCCAACTCGGTTTTTTCCATATCTACCGACAGTGACTTTTCACACAGGATCGCTTTTCCCTGCTCTGCCGCTTTAACGATAAAGTCATGATGAAGGTGATTTGGCAATGCTATGTAAATAATGTCGACTTGCTCATCAGCAATCAACGCATCGTAATCGGTGAACGTATTCTCGATGCCATATTGCTCAGCGAATGTCTTTAAGTTCTGCTCCGAACGCCCAGCAACCGCGTACAGTTCACTCTTGTCATCGCCTTGGATTGCTTCAGCCATGACACCTGAGATAAAGCTTGTGCCTAAAATGCCCCATTTCATGTTCGCCTCTCCTATTGAGCTTGGGTTTCGAATGCTTGGACTAACTCTGCCACTTCAGCAGCAATAAACGCTTGTGTATGCGGCATAGCAAAATGCGCTTCAATCGCGGTGCGGTTTTCATATCGCTCCCAAAGAATCACACGTTGTGGTTCTGTAGAATCGTAGGTCGCATTCGCTTGCAAGCACCCCGCTTCGCTTTGCATATCAAGGCAAAATTGTTCAATGGCTTCAACCACTTGTTGTCTTGGCTTATCGGCATTCATTTTCAGTTCGGCGGTAACAAAAATCGTCTCGCTCATGATGGCTCTCTTTCTCCATTCTTAATCATACGTCCACTGTAATTAACCTCATTTGATTGATAAACTCTGCTTTAGTTATTTCTTTATCAACTCTGGGTGTGTAATGGATAAATTAACAAGCATGAAGGTTTTCGCTTACGTGGTCGAACACGGCAGCTTTCGTAATGCAGCACACCACTTTGATATTTCACCGACCATGGTTGGCAAGCACGTGAGCTTTCTTGAGCAAAGCTTAGGTACACAGCTAATTCATCGCACCACGCGCAAACAGTCCCTGACCGAAGCTGGCAGACTCTACTACCAAGAGTGCCACCGCATTATTGAAGACATCACCAACGCAGAGAACCTGATCCAGACGCTGATCAACCGTCCAACCGGAACTGTAAAAGTTAACTGCCCTGTCACGTATGGCAAAAAGGTCATTGCTCCTATCGTGGCTGACTTCTTAGCTGAATTTCCCGATTTGAACGTTGAGCTAATGTTGGACAACAATTTGATTGACCCATATCGAAGCGAAGCTGACGTGATTATTCGAATCGGTGAGTTGGTCGATTCGTCGTTAGTCGCGAGAAAACTGGGTGAATACCACATGACTTACTGCGCCTCACCCTCTTACCTTGAGCAACATGCCCCTATCCAATCACTTGATGACTTAGCACACCATCATTGTTTGGGGTTTCAGTATCACCAAGGAGAAAGCCAACAAGTGGTGAACATGCCATCTAATACCTTTGGAAACAGCAACACCCGATTAACGTCTAACAATGGCGATGTACTTAAGTTCGCCGCGTTAAAAAGCTCTGGTGTTCTTATGCAACCAAAGATCTTAGTTGAGCAGGAAATCCAATCTGGTGCCTTGGTAGAAATTCTCCAGCAACATGCTCCCAAGCCAAAACCGATCCACCTGCTTTACCGTTCAAAACAGCTTTCCCTTAAAAACCGTACCTTGGTCGATTTTATTCTTTCTCATGTGAATCCATAACGTCACCCCATAAAGCGGCGACAATTTAACCATTTAATTAACTTTTATTGTCGATATGACAAATATTATTGCTTGTTAATTGTCTTTATTTTTCATGTTGTTAGTCAGAGACACCCATTAACTAGGCATAATTTATTGATTCACACCAATTGCATTGCTCTGACAAAGTGACTAGGATTGCCGCCTTTCCTGAGTGAACTATCAAAAAAATATCGAGAAATTTAATCTAATTTCTCTTCCTGTTCGTGTGCAATCACAACATTTACACTCATTTCAAATTGCATAAGCACATTCCTTTGCTTATGAAAACGACATTGATTTCTCAACGCTTCTAGTCACATATGTGGCTTTTTGGCTTGAGGGAGATTTTTATTCAAGGTAGGTCACAAGGACGCTACCCCTTGACTGCATTTACTGGAGGATAAGATGCCTAAAGGTCTAATGCTGACTGACTTAGCCATCGCTGGCTTACTATTGATTTTGGCAAAAGTCATTCGCGTTCACGCGCCATTACTACAGCGTATGTACATTCCATCGGCGGTTCTCGCAGGATTATTCGGTCTAATTTTTGGACCAGCCCTGTTAGACGTACTGCCTTGGACCGATACGTTTACCGCTAACGCAAGCCTATTAACTGCTGCACTTTTTTCTGCGTTAGGTCTGGCAACGGATGTTCCATCACCTAAAACCGTCGCACAGCGTGCTGGCTCATTGTGGGCGTTTAACCAAATCGCTTCTGTTTCTCAGTGGTTGTTTGCGGCAATGTTTGGTCTAGTTCTCACAACCTTCTTCTGGCCAGAGATTAATCCCGGCTTTGGTGTGACAATGTCTGCGGGCTTTATGGGCGGACACGGTTCAGCCTCTGTTGTTGGTGAAATCTTCACGGGGCTTGGCTGGGAAGATGGCTTCACACTTGGCTTAACGTTCGCAACCGTGGGTATTTTCATTTCAATTTCTGTCGGCATGCTCATGCTGCAATTCGCATTGAAGATGGGTTGGATTCGTAGCTTTACGACCTTCGACAGCATGGACGAACACGAACGCAAGGGCCTTGTTAAGCCTGTTGATCAAGAACCGGTAATGAAAGACACCATGTCTTCCCTGTCAGTTGATTCTTTTGCGATTCACGCGGCGTTGGTTGTAGTGGTAACAGCTTTCTCGTATGTAGCGGCTAACTACTTATCTTCTTTCCACGATAAGGTACAAATCCCTACGTTCGTAACCGGCTTCCTTGGCGGCATGCTTGTGCGAATCATCGCGAAACAAACGAAAGCTTCACGCTATCTTTGTGACGGTGCATTCAAACACGCTGCGGGCATCAGTACCGATTATTTGATTATCTTTGGTATCTCAGCCATCAAGATTACCGTCTTAGCCCAGTATTTAATGCCGATGGTAGTGCTTGCAATCGGCGGTATCGCCTTCACACTATGGCTAATCTTCTGGGTTGCCCCACGTATCATGGGAGAAGATTGGTTCGAGAAAGGCATTTTCTCTTGGGGTTGGTTAACCGGTACAGTTGCCATGGGTATTGCGTTGCTTCGTATTGTTGATCCAAAAATGCGTAGCAAGGTGCTTGATGATTACGCCATCGCTTATGTCCCAGGCTCAATCACTGACATCTTCATCATCTCTTTGATGCCAATCGCGATGTATAACGGCATGCACTGGCAAGCGCTTGGGGTAGGATTAGGTTACATCGCAATTGTCTTATTTATTTGGCGATTCATTTTTAAACGTAACCGCAGTGCTCTGACACACGAATCTTAGTCGCTTTACTCGGGAGGATTTTATCCTCTCGAGTTCATTCCTTGGTTTTTATCAAAATCACTCTTCATCTCGAATATAAGCAACTTGTTTTATATTTGAGATTTACAATCCCGATCTCTTATTATCATTCTTTTTTAATACTTGACCTGAAAGTTTCTATATCAGAATAGCCGCCTATTCGTTTCTAAAACATGGAGAAAGGCAGTGCGTCGCTCTCAAGGATTTACTCTTATTGAACTCATTGTGTGCATCATCATTCTTGGTATTGTAAGCGTCGTTGCATTTCCTAAATTTCTTGGCTTACAAAAAGATGCCAGAGTGGCGGTTCTATATGGAGCCAGAGAAGCACTCATGACCGCCAACAACTTTGTCTACACCAAAGCAGTGATTCAATCTCAAGAGGCAGTAGATGGCGGCATACAATATAACATTGATCTAGATAATGACGGCCATAACGACCTAATTGGTTACTTTGGATTTATCAAAAATGTTATTCCAGCAAAAGAGCTAGCAGGCTTTGATCCGCAACTCACTATTAACACTTGGTATGGGGTAGACAGCCCAGACGAGCCCTACTTCCTTATTGGTTTTGCAAACAAGCCTGTTGGTCCAGAACATATGTGTTATGTCGAAGTTTACTACCCAGAAACTCCTGGTGGCCAAGTGAAATACAAAATACAAACTGACGATTGCTAATTCCCATAGAGAGTGGCAGTAACACTTTTACTTTTGGTGTCTTCATCGTTATTACAAGGTAATGGCTCCAAAACCATCATTAACAACTATTTCACATAATGTCGTCGCACAATGAGCTCATAGAGATAAAACCAGTAATTTGCGCCGACACATGGCTATAATTGAAACAATCTATCGTTTTTAAACCCGCCTATAACTTGTGCTTGTAAACTCATCATTTCGCTCAATAATAGTTCTATAACAAATTCAATAATTTAAAGCGGGAGGCGTAATGAGAATATTCTGGCAGCTACGTTGGTATTTCCAACAAAAGTGGAGGCACTATGTCGGATCCATTCTGCTTTTCGCTGTGATATCAGCACTACAGCTTGTTCCGCCCAAAGCAGTTGGCATCATCGTTGATGGCGTCGTAGACAACACTTTAGATACAAATACGCTGATTCTATGGCTCTCAGGGTTAACTGTACTGATCTTTACTATTTATGGGTGTCGCATCTTATGGCGAATTTGGCTTTTCGGCGCAAGCTGGGAACTCGGGACCATTCTACGTAACCGTCTATATAGGCACTTATCGACACAGCCACCTCGTTTTTTTGAACGTTACAAGACGGGGGATCTGATGGCTCGTGGCACTAATGATGTGCGTAATATCGTTATGACAGCCGGCGAAGGGGTTTTAACCGCCGCAGACTCTTTGATCACTGGTATTGCGGTTTTAATCATTATGGTAACGCAAGTAAGCTGGAAGCTCACCGTAATGGCGCTTCTTCCAATGCCATTTCTTGCCATCATCATCTTCTTTATTGTGCGTATCCTACATCAACGCTTTCGTGTCGCTCAGGAAGCCTTTTCTACCATGTCAGACATGACACAAGAGTCACTTAATGGCGTGCGAATGCTGCGTGCTTTCGGATTAGAAAACCAAGAGCAGCAACGTTTTGAAGAGGTTGTGGATGATACTGGCGAAAAGAACATCGCTGTCGCAAGAGTCGATGCTAGATTTGACCCGGCAATTCAGTTAACCATCGGTCTTTCTTTCCTTCTTAGTGTCGCTGCTGGTGCTTACCTTGTTGATAAAGGTGAGATCACGCTTGGTGATCTGACCGCATTTACGATGTATTTAGGGTTGATGATATGGCCGATGTTGGCATTCGCATTCCTATTTAACATTTTAGAAAGAGGCTCTGCTGCATGGAACCGATTACAAGAGATCTTTGATGAAAAGCCAGAAATTATCAGTGGCAATAAGCCAATAGAAAATAAACCACTTCCGTTAAAAATTGATATCGACGATTTCCACTGGTCTAGTGATTTACCGCCCGCTTTGACGGAAGTAAACATCGAACTTGAACCCGGAAAAATGTTGGGAGTTGCAGGGCCGGTAGGAAGCGGAAAATCGACCCTGTTAACACTACTTTTGCGTCAACATGATTTAGAAAACGGCTCAATTAAATTCGGTGATGTCGAGATCAAGGATGCCCTACTTCCACAGTGGCGAAACCGCTTTGCTGTCGTTAACCAAAGTCCGTTTCTATTCTCCAAATCTATCTTCGACAATATTGCCTTAGGCAACCCTAATGCAGAGAAAGAAGAAGTCTATAGAGCAGCAAAGTTAGCCTGTATACATGACGATATTGAGAAGTTTCCTGAAGGCTACCAAACAGAAGTTGGTGAAAAAGGCATTACACTCTCCGGCGGGCAAAAACAACGTATTGCGATAGCACGCGCTATGCTGCTGAATGCCCAAGTGTTGGTTTTGGACGATGCACTTTCCGCTGTTGATGGACGGACCGAACATCAAATCCTTAAGAATTTGGAAACACACTACCGTGATCAAGCACTAATCGTTATTGCACACCGCCTCACCGCATTGGAAGCAGCAGACGAGATCATTGTCTTGAATCACGGCCACATTACTGAACGTGGGCAACATAGCGCTTTATTAGCGCATCAGGGATGGTACGCCGAAATGTTCGAGTACCAAAAACTAGAACAGGCGATGGAGGAATAATGAATGAACCAGACCAGCACGTTTAAACGGTTAATGTCTTACCCATTATCTCAACCAAAGCCAATGATTAAAGGACTCGCCTTGCTGTTTATTGCAGCGTTAGCTAGCGCCGGCGGCCCTTGGTTGATTCAATATTTCATTGATGAGCACATCGCTAAAGGTGACTATTCACAAAATGTTCTGATTTCGCTAGCAGTAGGTTATATCGCTCTTCAGATCGTATCGGCAACATTCCAGTATTTTCAGTCATTGCAATTTAGCATTGTCGCGGCTAACACGATCAAAGCGATTCGTAAGCAAGTATTTTCTGGCGTGATTAAGCAGCCGTTATCTGCGTTTGATTACACTCCTGCTGGAAAATTGGTGTCGCGAATCACCAACGATACGGAATCTTTACAGCAATTTTATGAGCTTTTGATCGCGACCGTGGTGAAAAACGTGGTCATGATTGTCGTAATGCTTGGCGTTATGTTTTTCATGAGCTGGAAGCTCACACTCGTTGTGCTTGTATTGCTGCCGATCGTCATCGGCTTTATGTACTTGTTTAAGCAGCTAAGTACAGAAAGCTACCGAAAGATGCGTGACCTATTGACCGATATAAATGCGAATCTGAGTGAATCCATTCAAGGGATGAGTGTCATTCAATTAATGCAACAAGAAGAGCGTTTTAATAAACAGTTCAACGAGCTAACCGCAGAGCATCTGGTGGCATCTAAACGAGTGATTCGGCTAAACGGCTATCTGCTAAGACCATTAATGGACTTACTCGCTGGTCTTGCGTTGCTTTGCTTGGTTGCGATCTTTGGTTTTAATGGTATTGAGTTGATTGGTGTGGGGGTACTGTATGCATTTATCAGTTATCTTGCGCGAGTTACTGAACCACTAATTGAGATGACTCAGCAACTTGCTCTACTTCAGCAGGCGTTAGTATCAAGCGAACGTGTTTTTGAATTGATTGATGCGAAAGAACAAACTTACGGGGGCGATCATCAACCATTAAGGTCAGGTGCTATCGAACTTAAAGACCTCACATTTAGCTACGATGGTAAACAGGACGCCCTAAAAGACATTTCGTTGAAGGCCAACCACCAAGACTTTATCGCGCTTGTCGGGCATACAGGAAGCGGTAAAAGCACCTTAGCGTCACTGTTAATGGGCTTTTATCCAACTCAATGTGGTGAACTGCTCATAGATGGTCGTCCACTTAAAACATTAGGGAAAGACGTACTTCGCAAAGATGTGGCAATGGTTCAACAAGATCCACATATTCTCCCTGCTTCAGTCAGAGAAAACATCTCTCTCAGTCGGGCGGTTGATGACAATCAAATATGGGATGCGTTAGACAAGGTAGGTTTGGCAGAACAAATTCATCGTTACCCTAACGGGCTAGACACGCAGTTAGGTCAAGGCGAAACTAATTTATCTGCAGGTCAGAAACAGCTTTTGGCGTTAGCACGTGTGCTTGTGGTAAAACCTAAGGTATTGATATTAGATGAAGCAACCGCAAATATTGACTCAGGAACAGAGGCTTTAATCCAAAAGAGCTTGGCGGTACTCAGACAAGACATGACGCTCGTTGTTATTGCTCATCGGCTGTCAACTATCCTAGATGCAGACCAAATCATTGTTCTTCATCATGGGGAGTTAGTCGAGAAAGGCACACACAAAGCACTCTTAACGCAAAATGGTCGTTATGCTCAAATGTATCAGTTACAGCAAGCAAACCGACACCTACAACAGATTGAAGAAGACACCAAGCAACTCGAAGAAGCGGTGTGATTTTATGCCCGTGCCTTCTTTTATTTAGTCGGCATGGGCATAATTGGTGTAACTTCAAAATTTAGCCTTGTAAGCTTCCAATTTCTTCATAATGTGAACTAATTTTCTATTTCTTACCTATTATTGACATAACCCCTCGCTATATCACGCAAGGTCGTTGTAAAATCGTACGGTACTTAAGTCTACTGCCTGTGGCATTGGGCTGAATTCCGCTTTCTAATTATGCACATTAATCTCATGACACAAGTCCATGGACAAAGATAAGTTTACTAACATCTATCGCTTGCCTGGTTCGATTCAAATTCGTATCGGTAAATGGCAAAAGACGTTCCGCGGCACCTCTGATTTAGTTTTACATCAGGCGCTAATGGAGCGTAATAAGCAATTTAAGAAGCCAGACTTTTTACCTAAAGGCTGGTGTGTCACTCCTATTGATGAAAACGACATTACCATTACGCATCACGGTAAATATATCCAAACCGTTATGCGCACAATGCTGGACAGAAAGGTCTCATACAAGCGACTGTTCCTATCTCGAATGAGTCTCGAAGATGGTGAAAAAGTGCTCCACAATTACAAGCTGGAGTGGGTAAGAAAACATAACCAGATCGCCAAAAAGTACAATCAAATTAAAAAGAAACAATATATGAACTTTGCAAGAGAAGAAGAGGAAACCCTCTACCCTTCGATTCCAAAGGGTGAGTTTGACAAAACATTATGGAACAAACTTGTCGTATCATCGTTTGGCCCGCAGAAAAAGTACAAAAACCCGCACTTTGTCCGTAAAGCCGATTTCTAAATAAACACCCCTAAAGTGAGGGGTGTTTATTTATACGTTAACTCACCAGTCGTAAGTTAAACTTGCAATAACATTTTGTCGGTCGCCATACCAACAAAAGCCATCACATGTCGCTATGTACTTTTTATCCGCGATGTTTTTAGCTGCGACTTGTAGCTTGTAATCGCCGATTCGATAACTGACCGTCGCATCCATTAAGAAATAACTTGGTACTTTTAGTCTCTCTTCATTGTCTCCGTATGACTCACCTGTATAGCGCGCGCCTAAGCCAACAGCAAAGCCATCAAGAGGTCCATCAAAGAAACGATAATGTGCCCAAGCTGATGATACGGTATTCGCCACTTGGGAAGGCGTTTTGCCAACCCATGCCTTATTGATGTCTTGTTTTATCTCTGCATCAACGTACGCAATGTTCCCGATCAATGTTAAGGATGGTGTCACATTAGCTACAGCTTCAAACTCAACGCCGTTATTTTCTATTTTTCCTATTTGCGTTAATTCACTCAAGTAGATACGAGCCAAGTTTTCTTTTGTTGCCCGATACGTTGCAATATTGAAATAACCATCAAATGAATCCGGTTGGTATTTCATACCGATTTCAAATTGATCACCGCTTTCAGGCTTCGCTGACTTACCATTGCTGTCTTCTTGAATAATTGGATCAAAGTACTGAGAGTAACTAAAGTATGGCGTGAAGCCAGAATCAGAAATATAAGCCGTTCCCACGCTAAACGTCCACTCTCCATGATCGACTTTCGTGCGAGCACCCGTGGTAACATTATGTACTTCATTACTTGTATCGTCGTAACGTGCCCCCAATAACATCGCCCATTTATCGTTGATCAGCATATGATCTTGAAAGTAGACGCCGAGCTGCTGATTATCGATTTTCGTTCTTTGCTTATCGGTTTCGCTCAATGGTTGTAGCGTATTCGGATCGAGTAACATTATGTTATCCGAATAAGTAGGATTAAATACATTAAACCTAGGATCGGGCAAAGCTCCCATTGGTGTGTTTAATAATGCATTACCATTAGCAACTATAGGGTCATTGGCAAAATCTTTACCATCGATACTGATCATTTGAAAATCTATGCCCAACATCAAGTTATGCTCAACACTTCCCCAATTTACTTGGTGCATCAAACGATTATCGATATTAAAAGCATCAGATGACCCATCTTCTGTTGAAGCACCCCTAAGTATGGTTTTGCGTTCATTTGATGGGTCCAAAGCCGGCCCCAACGCAGGCACGTCAGCCGAGTAAACGTACGAATACATTTGTCTTAGCTTAACATCCATTTCGCTGTAACGAGCTGCTTGAACAAATGAAGTGGTATCATTAAATGCATGAGAAAACTCATAGCCTAAAGACACCTGCTCACGCTCAAACGTCTCCCAGTTAGGATTGCCTATCGCTAAACTATCACTGATCTTTCCATTTTTGTTTGGCGTTAACGTTCCTTCAACTGGCAAAAATTGCAGATAAGGATCTGAGTCGTCTTTTTGATAGCTCGTTAGAAAGGTAATTTCAGACGTCTCATTAAATTTGTACGTCATCGATGGAGAGAGAAGAATGCGCTCTGCTTCTACCCCACTAATTCTCGTCCCATTTTTTCTCGCTAACCCTTGAAAGCGGAAAGCTAGCTGCTCACTCACCTCAGAGTTTACGTCAAGAGAAAGTTGTTTACGGTCTTCAGAACCGTACTCCAAAGATACAAGTCCTGATCCCCCATCAAATTGAGGTCGCTTACTGACAACATTGATAACCCCACCTGGAGGGTTTTGCCCATAAAGAACAGACGCTGCACCACGTAAAACTTCAACCCCCTCTAACGCAAACGGATCTATTTGCCAACTATAGAAGCCAGAAGAATATAAACGGGTACCATCTTGATACAACCCGCTGTTCGCCTGTTTAAAACCACGAATAATAAACCAATCTTGCTTGTTATCTTCGCCGAAATAATTAGTTTGAATGCTTGGTGTGTACTGTAGTGCGTCAGAAATGCTAATAGAGGCACGATCATCCATTTGCTCTCGCGTAACAACAGACACCGCTCTTGGAGTCTCATTGATAGCAATATCAGTTTTCGTCGCTGCCCGACTCTTCGCTCCGAGATAACTAAAATCTGGACCAACTGCACTGTCTTGCTGCTGTCCAATCACAACTATATTTTCATCTTCCTGAGCCAAGACATTTGGCGTTGATAAAGCTAATACAACCGCCATCGACGTTGGTGTCAGCATAAACTGCCGAGTCATATTCTTCTCCTTTTTGTCGGCAGCCAAACCAACCCTTCATGACTTCAGCGACCGCTGAAAGAAAAGCGAGTTACGGCATCGCCAGTTGTTTCCGTAAAAGACAAACCAGAGGTTTTGCATAAAGCACTCGCATAGGTTACGAATGCCACTACGAGTGCTTATTTGTATAAGTACTTTCTTGGTTGAGGCTTAGCTCATTTCTATAAGCGGCGTAAACCCCACATTAAATACAAACCGCCAATGAGAGACGCCATAAGCCCTGTTGGTATTTCTTGCGGGTAAAGGACCTGTCGTCCCAACCAATCAGCCAACAACATCACCCCTGCCCCCAGTATCGCGGCGCATAACATGTGTTGTGACGCTTTGTTAAAACCAAATAAGCGAGCTAAATGCGGAGCCAACAACCCAACAAAGCTAATCGGACCAACAACCAATGTCGCACTGACCGTGAGACAAGCAACTAAAAGAAGCAGTGTTGCGCGTGAACGATCAACTCGAACTCCAAGTGCTTTAGAGGAAGCGGCACCGACAGGAAGAATATCTAGCCATCTTACGCAGAGAAAACTCAATCCTATAAAGACAAGCGCAGATAAAGACAACGGGAGTAACGTTTCAACCGAGACATAGTAGGTAGACCCAGACAACCAAGCCAATGCTTGATAACTTCTTGGGTCACCAGTGGCTAGAATAAAGCTCTGTATTGCATTCATCAGTGCGGTTATCGCAATACCAGTCAACAAAATACGCTCCGGCTGAAAGCCTGACTTACGGTTTAGCAGCACAATGACTAATACCGTCGCTAATGCGCCTACGAGCCCGCCTAGAGAAAGAGTGAAAATTGACGAACCAAACCCAGTAAACATTGCGATGATCAATCCCATCGCTGTCCCTGAACTGATACCGATCACTTCAGGACTTGCCATTGGGTTTCCACTTAGGCGTTGAATCATGGTTCCAGCAATCGCTAACATTGCCCCCGCAATTGCTGCTGCAAATAATCTAGGTGCGCGCCACTCCAAAAAAATCCAATTTTGGCTAGCAAATAAGTTTGCCCACCCTTCATTTTGCACAGCAACCGTGGCAAAAAGAACAACAGAAATTAACGTGCCGATCAACGCCAATGAGATCGCTTTAGGGTTTAGCTTGTAAACATGTTCACGATGTCGAGTTAACACTGTTTGAGTATGGCCCTGCGTCTTTTGTGATAAGCGAGGTAACAGCCATAACAGTAGCGGAGCGCCCAGTGCAGCGGTTGCAGCTCCCGTTGGTATAAAACTCGCCATTAGCCCTGGCAGTTGCTGAATAACCAAATCGGTTAAAGTCAATAACATGGCACCAATCAGCATTGATACCCAAAGCTTATGCTGGATTTTATTGATACCTATCAATCGAGTAATCGCTGGCGCCGCTAACCCGATGAAACCGATGATTCCTACGGCAGAAACCACCCAAGAAGTGATTAACACCGCAAGCCCAAGACAGACAAAACGCAACTTAGCTAGCGAGACACCTAAACTCTTGGCACCTTGCTCGGAGAGTTCCAACAGACTTAACGGCTTTGCAATCACAAATGCAACGACCGTAGCAAGTGCGATTCGAGGGGCAAGGTACGAGAAATCTCCCCATCCACTCTGAACAAGCGAACCGGCTCCCCATATCATTAACCCATTCAGCTTTTCGGTATTCATCATCAGAATAACCGTACTTAATGATGCAAAGTACAGGTTTATCACTAACCCAGAAACGACGACAACCGTTGGAGATAACGCTCGTCGCCATGACAACAGCATCACCAACCCCATCGATATCACACCGCCGATGAGAGCAACCAAATTAGGCGCAATATCCAACATCCAAGGTGCGAATAGCGTTGCTAACATCAAAGCAAAACTTGAACCGCTCGCCACACCAAGTGTCGTGGGTGAAGCGAGAGGGTTACGCAGCACTTGCTGCATCAATACCCCAGCAACCGCTAATCCAGCACCAGATATAATCGTGGTGAAGACTCGAGGCCACCAGCTAAAGTGAAGTAAAACAGAATCGATAGATTGAAAGTTAGGCTCCCATAAACTGATTAGAGCCAACGAAAATGAGCTTACTTGGTACAATTGGAAAGCACCAATAGAAAAGGTAAATGCCGAAAGTAACACCACAAAGCTTAAAGGCATCGTTTTCATTGTGTTAACTCCTCGACCTTACTCGCCGTAACTAACTCTGCGAAACGGAGAGCTGAAGGCATAGAACCAAAACTCCAAACGGGTGCGACTTGCATGACCTTTTCACCAGATTGTTGAACAACATATTGCCAAAATGGGTCTTGAGAGAGCTGCTCCGCTCCACCGTAAGGTAATGGCTCTACGATAACAATTTGAGCTTTTATGCCAGCTAACTTGTCGATGCCAACTAGGCTAAAGCCCCAGCTATTCGTCTTTTCATTCCATGCATTACTCAGCCCAATCTTTTCGATAGCCTGAGAGTAAAGACTATTTTGACCAAAAACACGAACGTGCTTCGTATCCATAAACTGAATCATTAAAAGCGGCGGCTGGTCTTTGTTTATGCGCTGTTTTAATAAAGAGAAACGTTTTTCATATTGTTGGATAAGCGCCTCTGCTTCCGCTTCTCTTCCCAGCTCTTCACCAAACCTCCGAGTGAAACTGGTAAGTACCGACCAATCCGTAATCCCGCTTTCATATAAGTCAATGGTGGTAACCGGGGCGATATCAACTAAGCGATGCTTCATTGAGGAGAAGTACGGGGCAATAAAAATACGATCAGGTCTGAGCTCGTAAATGCGCTCTATATTGGGTTGAGTTCTTAACCCTACATCCTTCGTTTGAGGTGGTAACGGTGGCGATTTTACCCAAGCATCGTAATCTTGCCCTTGAGCAACGCCTACAGGTACGACCCCTAAAGCCAACATCGTTTCAGTTTGTGTCCAATCAACCGACATCACCCGAGGTGATGCGTCAGCTAGTGCTTGAAAAGAACTGACCAAAAGCGCACTAAGTGAGAGAGCGAAAGAGAAATGTTTAAGTCGAGTGTTTGTACTGCTCATTATTCCAACCTTTAGCTTGGCATCGCCACCGGATAACCCGCAGGGTGGTCAGAGATCATCATCTCTATCCCATATATGTCCCTCAACTTAGGTTCAGTAAACACCTGTTCAACATTGCCTTGTGCAATCAAATCACCTTGATGTAATGCAACGATGTAGTCGCAAAATCGTGCAGCCAAGTTGATATCGTGTAATACGATAATAACGCCCAAATCCAGTTCTTGACTGAGTTTAGAGATAAGCTTCAACATATCTACTTGATGGCTGATATCTAGCGCAGACAAAGGCTCATCAAGAAGCAAATACTCGGTTTTTTGGGCTAACAGCATAGCTAGCCACACACGTTGACGCTCTCCTCCAGATAACGTGTCCACTAAGCGATCTGCGTATTTTAGTGTGCCTGTCATCGCCATTGCTTCTTCAACAATGTCGTGATCTTTCTTACTCAAACGTCCAAGTAAACCATGCCATGGATAACGACCAAAACCGACTAAATCTCGACCTAAAATACTGTCGGTCACCGGAAGATGCTGAGGCAAGTAGGCAATATGTTGGGCGAATTTTTTCGCTGAGAGATCGTTAATGCTCGTTCCATGCAGAACCACGTCACCAGCTGTGTATTGCTGTTGCTGTGCCAGCAACTTTAACAATGTGGATTTTCCTGAACCATTGTGTCCAACAAGGGCGTATGTTTTTCCGGGTTCAAATGTCACATCAAACGCTTTTAGCAATGACTTGCCTTCAATCTCAAACTGGAGTGCTTTAGCTTCCAACATCCCTACTTCACCTAATAGCCATTTACGAATAACAGTTATTCAAAGCTCTCATTCGTTGATCACGTTTGCCGTTCTTATTCAACAGAACGATTAATAAGGGAGGTTTTATATAACAACAAAGATACAAATGCAAACCGTTGTCATTATCATTACATAAACAAGATCATTGAGAGAATTGCTAAGTGTTAGTGATAATTTGCTCTGCTGAACTTCATTAGTAAATTATAGGCAGGTCAACGAGAGCAGCGGTCTCCCACTGCTCTCGCATAAATTTGAACGAATACTGCAGCGTATGAAGAAATGAAAAATGCCGCAGTGAATACATTAATGACGAGCGTCAGCGCCAAACTCTACTTCTTTATAGATATCGGCCAGCGACTTTTTACCTTGTTTGTCTTTGGCTGAACGCTTTTTCTTAGTTTGATAATGGTATTCTTGCTCCTGAAGTGCTTGTTCGTGCTCTTTTGCTGACTCAACAAACTCAGGATTTGCAAGTGCTTGTTGGCGTAAGCGGTTTACTCTTTCAAGGGTTTCCCACAACATACTTCACCTCCAAACTTATTACTGTATATAAAAACAGTATTGTTTAAATATTCCTCCTCGTCAACATTTCAACTTTGTTACTGCTCTTCACATTAACCCCAAGCCTGTATAGTGCTCGGGATATTTGTGGATGATTTGCTTTATATAACCTTGATGCTCTCGCAGAGCATCAACACATTCTCGAGATAACCATCCCTGATATACCCATTTTTCAAGTTCTAACAATGCGTATGGGATGGACCACGCTTGTCTGTACGGATGGTGCGTCGTCATAAAATCAAAGGCATTCGCGACAGCCGTAATTTGCGCGGCGATTGGTATATCATCATTGGTTAAACCATAAGGATAACCAGTGCCATTTAAGTTTTCGTACTGATAAGTAACCATCTGCAAAAACAAAGTCACACTCGGGTGAACCGGATTTCCGATACGGGCAACTATGTCATCCGCTGAATCGATACAACGCTCAATATGTTGAATCAATATCGCCTCTTGTTCTTGAGAGTAATTTGTTCGGCGGCTAGCAATTTCAACTGGCAGCTGACTATCACCGAGCGCATGGAACTGAGCAAAAATACCAATATCTTCGACCATTTCGTCATTCAGGTGATAACGATCCGCTAACTGCGTTGCGATAATTTGACTGTAGTACTTCATGCGTTTGGTATGCGCGTAATACTCAGGTGAATAGCCTGGCATCATACATTGCATTCGGTTCGCTAGCGTTTCTATCGCATTGACTACTTGAGTCTCTGATTCAACCGCAAATCGAATCATTTCGAAATAAGGTTTAAGACCATTCAGCGCTTCTAAACTAAACGCATCACGTTGAGTGGAGTTCAAAAATACAAAACCAGTAAAAGCTTTATTGTCATAACAAGGAATAGCAGCCGACGACTGATATCCGTGTTTGAGTAAAATTTGAACCCGAGGACAGTGATTAATATCATGAAGGTCTTCGACGATACGAGGAACCGCGTTTTTAGAGGCAATATTGAGGTGGTGGAGTTTACGGAATGCTGATTCGTGATGGGCTAAACACCAAGTGTCAAACTCACTTTCTGCAAATGATTTGAGCACATCTTGGTCTGGGTGATATTTTGCAAATGACACCCTATCAATACATGGCAAGTGCGCCTGCATCCTGCCTTTTAGCGTTTGCAGTTGCTCGTTAAGCGGTTTTGCAAACGGGTAAAAACTCCGGTGCGCCATGCTTCACCTCCACACCAAAGCAGAGAAACAAGAAAAGCTCATTGTGTTGCAAATTCAATGGTATTTTGAGCGGTTTTCTCCACTTAAACTATCGATATACCACAACTTAAGTGTACGAAATAAAAGCACATTTCTACCAATTTTTTCACCGGATATCTTACGGTAATTTGATCCAGATTAAAAAAGCCAACGAGCAAAACTCGTTGGCTTAACAATACTGATTGATTACGATGGATTCAGTAACTAGAGGTTATTCAAAGAACGTTCTGAACAACTAGCCTAGAGCAGGAAGCACACCCAGCGTAATTAACACCTGAGCGAATACGATGCCAGTGCCAGCGATGCCCGTTATCACTAGCGCACCATGACCACCTGCGACGCGGTACTCCCCAGTAAAATCATCCGATTTACGAACCTTGATCACCATAACCAAAGGCAAAAAGATGGCTAAAATCGCTAAGGCAATCGCTGCATAGCCCAAAGCCATAATAAAGCCTTGAGGATAGAAAAGTGCGAAGCCTAGCGGTGGAGTAAACGTCACTAGTGCCGCAATCAAACGATTAGGCTTATCGTTACTTCCTTTGATGGTATCACCCAAAAATTCGAATAGACCCAAACTCACGCCAAGGAACGATGTCAACAATGCCAAGTCAGCAAACACACCAACAATGCTACCCAAATTTGATTGGTGTACTGTCTGAGATAGTTGACCAATCAGTGCGCTCAACCCTCCGTTCTCAACAAGCGTACTTTGGCTAACCACACCCAACGTCACGATTTGCCAAAAGATATAAATAACGAGTGGAATCGTCGAACCAATAATAACGGCTTTGCGTAAAGAAGAAGTGTCACCGTCTAAGTAATTCACAATTGCAGGTATACTTCCGTGGAAACCAAACGAAGTAAAGATCACCGGAATCGCCGCTACAACAAGGCCTTGTTCGATTGGCATACTTAACAAGTAAGATTCCGTAACGTTTGGAGCAAGAAAAGAAAGCACCGCAACCATCGCAATGAGCTTCATCGCGAACAGTACTCGGTTTACTTTATCGACCGTACCGGTACCCACTGTCACAACTAAAGTCACAATTAAGGTAAAGATTATCGTTGATGTAGGCCCTGAAATATCGAGGTCAAACCATTGTGCAAGGCGGTCTCCGAACTGAGCACCACCGCCAGCGATATACGCTGCACACAACGAGTAGAAAAGAAACAACATCGCAAAACTTGCCACCCACTTGCCTTTTTGACCTAGGATCTGTTTCGCCAAAGTATGAAGTGTAGCACTACTCTCCGCATGTTGATGAAGCTCAAGCATAAGCAAGGCAGTGAAAGCCATCAGAGCCCATAAGCCTAGCATGATGATAATAGAAGTTGAAAAACCAATGCCGGCAGAGGCAAGTGGAAGCGCTAGCATACCAGCGCCTATTGTAGTGCCCGCAATAATTAGCGTACTACCGAATACTTTAGAACGACTCATTGTATATTAATCTTTACACTTTATTAGAAATTATCAGTATTAGATCGGGCAACGGCGCACCGAAACCAACACCATATTTGTATTGCCGTCGATATTGTAGGATCTTTAGCAGAAGATCAAGCAAAGTGTAAGGATAAAAAACCACACATGTAAACTAAAATTTACACCCTACTGATAGTTAACAATAACTGTGTGCATTCTTCCCTGTTCATGAACTTGGGAACAGGGTAATTCCAGTGCGCCTCTTTCAGAATTAAATCAACAAGCGCATCAGCATCTTCACGTTGAATGAGCGCACTGGTTTGCTCAATATCAATAGTTGAAAACAAGGACTCCAGATTCGCCAAAAAATGCTGAGCACTTGCGTTACCTAACTGCCCCTCGGCCGTCAACTCATCGAGCTTTCTTAGTTGAGGCTCAATCTCTGATAATGAAAAGCGCAGCACAGGCAACAAGGCTAATCCGTTTGCCATACCATGAGGTATTCCATATCTCGCACCGAATGTGTGAGCAAAGGCATGAACATAACCCAAACTCGCTTTGGTAAATGCTAAACCCGCGTAATAGGATGCCATAGCCATTTTATGACGAGCTTCGACATCATCCCCTTGCATCACAGCCCTAGGAAGATATTTAAAAATGAGTTTAATAGCGGCAACCGAATAAGCCATCGTTTCTTGAGTAGCGTTTTTCGATACATAGGCCTCAATAGCATGGGTTAATGCATCAACGCCAGTATCAGCCGTGATCTTAGGAGGTAAACCAATCATTAAATTCGCATCTAAAGCTGCCATTAGTGGCACCAACTTTGGATCCATTAAAGGGGTTTTAATGTGTGAGGAGGGATCTGACACGACCGCAGCGATAGTAACTTCACTTCCGGTTCCAGCCGTTGTTGGAATAGCAAAAAGCGGCGCTGGCATTCGCCATACCTTCAATAGTCCAGCTAATTTTTTGATTGGCCGTTTATTGGTAACTTTCGCAGCGATGACTTTTGCACAATCCATTGCAGAGCCGCCACCCAAAGCTAATATGCCCTCACAATGAAAACGATGATAAGCCTCTAGACCGCTCTCTACCTGATCATAGGTAGGATCGGGCTTAACTTGCGAGAAAACATCTAACTGTAAATCGAGTTTTGCTGCAGCCTCAAGCACCTTATCTACAATACCGACTTGGACTAACCCTTCGTCGGTAACTAACAAAACGCGTTTAAATCCCAGCTCGGCCATCGATTCTAATAGCTCATTCATCGAACCAGGGCCGGAAAACAAGGTTGGTCTCGGCATAGGAAGGATATGGGCTGCAATTTTTAACCCAGCGGTGTAACTCCGGTATAAACGATGCTTCAACATACGAAATCCTTTTCATTTAGAGCTATCATTCTAGCTACTTTTACTACCTATGCTTACTTTGCAATCACACATTTTCAATAAACTTATCTCACTAAAAGGGCTAGCATCGCTGGGAAACCGTACCATTTCATTATCTTTCCTCAACGACATGAGCTACAGAGAAAATGTTTTCAACGACGCTCTATTGTCATGTAGTTAACAAGCTTCTTTCCCTATTACTCTGTTAGTTACAGAGCGAGCCTCGAAGAAGTCTTCTTATTTTTTGCCAAAAGCAACAATATGAATTCTGTTAATCACACATCAATACCGTGTGTCTCTGGTTGAGCCCGAGCACGATTTACAAAAATAAAAATAAGAATGCGTTACATCATGATTTATTGTCGTTTTCAAATAAGTCAACAAGAGCAACAATAATCTTTCAAAACTTATACTTAGTTCAAATATCTGACTCTTAACCATGAGCTTCAGGTGATATTATTATGCAACTAGGATTATTATCCCGCCCATAATCAAAACTATGTCTAAACGCCCACCTTTTTGGGGTCTATTCGCTGTCGTACCCAATTTTTCCTATCACCTTCTGATTTGGGTTTAGCGTGGGCTAATTAGCAATGTCGGTATAAACCATGAATCATTCTTGCCATTCCCATACGGACATGGGCTTTGAAGTCGATCTGAAACAAGCACTTATCTGGGTTGCTCGAGCACTCGACTATGTAGGTGTTGATGATACGCACCATAGCCATCGTGTCGCTTACATCGCTTACCAATGTGCTCGGGTCATGAACTGGGAACCAGAAAAAGCGGAGTTTTGCTACTTCGCAGGGATGATCCACGATTGTGGAGTCTCCGAAACACAAGAACATAAAATGTTACTTGAGGAGTTGGTGCCACAAGATGTAAAAACACATTGCTTAAGAGGATACCGAAGCCTCAAGCAGTGTCGTTTGTTGCGTCAGTTTGCTACACCTGTTCTTTACCACCATACACATTGGAGTGAACTAAAATATCTTGATTTACCGCCTTTTGAAAAAGAGGTCGCTGCCCTACTTTATTTAGCCGACCGTCTCGATTTTATGCGTTCCAAATACGTCATGAACTGCCACTGTGACATTGTCACACTTCATGAAGAACTAATTGCAGAATGCATCATGGCAAACGCTGGAACTTTGTTTAATCCAGACATGGCTAAGGCAATGGTTAAGCTCGTTATGACCGACGCATTTTGGTTCGCGATGGAGTCTGAAAATATAGAAACCATCGGATTAAACTTTAAAAGCATTGATTGGCTTCAAAAACAGCTCACCATCCAAGATATGAATAGTTTGGGCATGTTTATCGCTCGAATTGTTGACGCAAAAAGCCCATTTACTTATCAACATTCGCAAAAAGTGGCGGAGTTATCTCGGTATCTAGCCATCAAGCTTGGGTTCTGTGAGAACGACCAAGAGATGTTATTTATTGCTGGGTTGGTGCATGATATCGGAAAGTTAAAAACACCAGATGAGATTCTTCATAAAGAAGGATCTCTTAATAAACAAGAGTATACGCGTATCAAACGCCATACAATTGATACTCAGCTCGCATTGCATAAGGTCTTCCCTAACGCGAAAATAGCGGAGTGGGCTTCCAATCATCATGAACGTTTAGACGGGTCGGGCTATCCCTATCACAAAACAGGCGCCGAGCTCGATGTTCCATCGCGTATCATTGCTGTCGCGGATGTCTTCCAAGCTCTGTCTCAGGACCGTCCCTACCGAGGACGAATGGCTCAAGCGCAAATCGCCGCGATTATGGGCGAGCAAGTCGCTAATCAAGAACTTTGTTCTGACGTCTATGCAGTGCTAGAGCGAAACATGACCGAGTGTTACGAGCTATCAACTAATGTTTAATCGATAAAGGGCGTATCTACGCCCTTTGCTGATTTTGTACAGGTTGCAAACCAATCATTTTGCAATATCAAGTACATTGTCTCGCACACCATTGATTCTGAACCAACCTGCAATGCTGAACCGCTCTGCGTTGGTCGGTAAAACCTCATGCGGGAATTGCTCAGATAAGAATAAAAGTAAGCGTCCTGATTGAGGAGGGATGGTTGCTATCTTATTATCATTTAGATCGTAAACCACCAATTCACCTGCATCCTTTTCCGTCCAAGATTCGTTCATGTAAAAAACGGTTGTCAATCGACGGTTTTCATTGCCCTTAAAACAATCTAGATGCTTTTGGTAGAAATCCCCTTCCTCGTACTTGGCAAAGTGAGCTTCATACTCAAAAAGCCCCAGAAACAAGTGACGGTTCACTTCTTGGCGTATTTCTTCCATCTTATCTAAGTAAGAAGTAACCGCGTGCCCCATATTGGGCGATAACCATTGAATTTTGTCACTTCGAATTGACTCAATACGTGTCACATCGTCATTACGACCAATACGCGCTTTTTTCCAGTTACTTGGAATGCAGTCTCGTAATTGAGCCACTTCTTGTTCAGAAAGAAAATCATCCCAGATGTAGTAGCCATGGGTTGCTAACGCATCGATCATTTTATCCATTATTGTCGTTCACTCATATTAGTTGGGCGGTCTATATAAAAAATCTTCAACCCCACAACAAATGCGATTTTTTGTCGAAACGACAACAAAATAAAAGAGAGTAAAAATAGGTGATGACGAATATAAAAATGCCGCTCATATGAGCGGCATTTTTATATTATTGACGAGCATCTAATCTGGTTGGATGAACTCGCAACGGACTAAGACGTTTAATAGTCGGGCGTTGTTTGTTTTTTAACTGGATATGGCAAAGTTCCAGAATTAAGCCGAATGCCATCGCAAAGTACACATAACCTTTGTTGATATGAATTTCGAAGCCTTCTGCCATCAATAAACCACCTAACAAAACGAGGAATAACAAAGCAAGTGTCTTAAAACCAGGGTAACACGACACCAGGTTATTGATTTTTTCTGCTGTCATGACCATCACGATAGCAGAAGAAACAATCGCTGCGACCATAAGTGGGACATCACTTGTTAAACCAACGGCGGTTATCACCGAGTCCATCGAGAATACAGCATCCACGGCAACAATCTGCAACAGAACTACCGCTAAACCAGTACGGGCGTGAGTTGAGTGAGCAGACTCGTTGTGATTTAACCAACTCCACAACTCTTTCAGGCTTTTAGCCAAGAGGAATGCACCACCCGCAATCATGATGACGTCTCTTCCGGTAAACGCTTGGTTCGCCAAAGAAAATAGCGGTTGAGTCAGTTGCATGATCCAAGAGATTGAAAACACTAAACCAATACGAGCAATAACAGCAAGACCAATACCAAGGTTTCTTGCCAGCTTACGTTGGTGCAGCGGCAGTCTTTCACATAAGACAGAGATAAAAACGACGTTATCAACGCCTAAGACAACTTCAAGCGCAAACAAAGTGGCGAAAATAGCCCAAGCTTCTGGTTGCATAAAAAGTTCTAGCATGAGCATGTCTCCAATAATAAGAAGACATATGGTGAAGGGTTTTGCCGACTAAAGGGGTCGTCCATTAATTATTTATACCTTTGTTACTGAGGGATCATGAGTAAATCACCAAACAATCAACAAAACAATATCTATTTTAATTAACAAGGAACAAGTTTAATTCGTGTACAAATCAATCAACTCCTCCAAATTGATTAAAATTACATAGAAGCTTTAGAATTGAATAAATGAAAGCATTAAAGTCCAACAAAACTAAGATAAATTTCTAGACTTATAAGCACCATCAACCCTTATGCAACCCATTAAATGCATTGAGCTCAAAGAGAAACAGGCGTGTTTCCGAGATAAACAATAGTAAAAATTTGTTTCATGCTGATATACTGCCAAAAATCATAAGAAACCATGCTATTTATGGACTACATTGCTCTTTCGCGTATAAGCCTTAAACATCTAACTGTTTTACATATGTTGTTAACCACTCACAGCGTCACACTTGCGGCAGAACGCTTGTGTGTAACACCATCGAGCGTCAGTAAAACGCTCGGACAGTTGCGCGAAACGCTAAAGGATGACCTTTTTTACCGTGATGGCACTCGCTTAGTGCCGACAGCATTTGCGCTGCATATAGGCCCATCAATCCATGGCATACTCTCCAGTATGAATGGATTATTACATCAAGGCTCTTTCAATCCGGCTTACTATCAAGGTAGTTTTTCATTAGCAATGCGTGAAAGTTCATTTGAGCTCTTTGCGCCAGTTCTACAGCACTTGTCCCAACAACTGAGCAACCACGCGCACTTGAATGTCCATGCGAAAGAGGAAATGAGCTTCGATGCATTAGCAAGAGGTCAAGTGGATTTTTTGTTGCTTCCTCACGATCTCAGCCAACCACCCACACAAAATAAAGACTTGGTCTGGAAAACCATTTTGAAAGACGAAATGGTTTGCTTAATGAGAGCATCGAACCCACTCGCTGAGCAACCCTTATCTGTTGAAAGTTACCTTTGTGCAAGACACATCGGTATTCATGATAAAGATCTGTCACAACCTTATTTTGAGCAAAATCTCACCCAAAGGCATTCAAAGCGAAACTTGGCCATGCGTGTAGCCGACTTTGGTTCAGCTGCGGTGATGTGTCAGCACTCGGATTACTTGTTCACATGCTCCAAGCTTTGGGCAAGAGCGGCAATGCAAGCAAAAGGTTTGGTTGAACAAGCTCTTCCATTCGATTACGGACAGGTAGCCTACAGCCTCGTTTGGAACAAAGCGAGCTTAAACGATCCCGCTTTAAAATGGTTGCAGCAACAATTACTCGACGCCTGCGCCATGTTAGATGCCTGTGATGCGTAAGCATAGATAAACAACGGTACTACGTGAGTACTGTCGGCACTGTGATAGGGTTACTCACGTAGCATCGAAGCTCTGATTTTAAGCGTTCGATATCATGATGAGAGCACATATCCCAAGTTAACGCCTCCCCCACTACTCCGTGATGCTGAAAGGCATTTAAACGTATAATCACCGATTCAGGAAGAGTACTCAAGTAACGTCCAATTGCTACGATTTCTATATCTAAATCACTTTTTTGGGGAATATGCAGTAAGCGGACCTCGTACAATTTTTCGTGCTCAACAAGGTACTGAAGGGTTTTAAATACACGATGATTATCACGCCCAGTTAGCCACTGATGCGTCTCCGTCTGCCACGCTTTCAAATCGATCATTGCGCCATCCAGAAAAGGTAGAATACGCTGCCAGCCAGCAACCGCTAAAGAACCGTTACTGTCGATGAAACAAGAGAGGTGCCGTAATTCAGGATCTTGTTTTATCCCTTTAAACAGCTCAATAATGAAAGGAAGTTGTAAGGTAGATTCCCCACCGGATACAGTAACACCACTGATGAAAAAGCGATGTTTGCGTATCAAATCGAGCATTGTTACTACAGAGTAGTCAGTAATTTTTGGATTAGATTGGTTCTGACATATCTCTATACAATGATCGCAGTGGGTGCACTCCTCTTTAAGCCAAACAACGTTGTTGTTTTCGTCGAACTTCAATGCGCCTGCTGAACATTCACTCACACACTCACCACAATGATTACAATGGTTTATCGTGTGAGGATTGTGGCAGTTCAAACACTGATAGTTACAACCCTGTAGAAAGATGACTAGACGATTTCCTGGCCCATCAACACAAGAGAAAGGAAGGATACGAGTGACTTTTGCCAAAAGGCTTCCACTTCGTCTAGACATCTTGTTCTTTCCTAAACCGAACTTATGCCTGCGTGTAAGTCGGTGTTACTTCATGACTCACCACACGTGGCGAGCGTTCTAAAATTTTGGTATTTTTTGCTGCTTCTGCACCTAGAAACGTCGTGTTGGTTCTCGAACCTTCTTTATCATATTTCGCGACATCTGAAAGTTTGATCATGTAGCCTGTCACGCGAATTAAGTCATTTGAAGTGACATTCGCGGTAAACTCACGATAACCAGCATTTAGTGCCCCTTTACATAAATTGAACATCGCTTCTGGGTTAGATTTCACCGTTTCATCAATCGTCAAAATATCGCTGATACCCGCACGATAATACTGATGATGCTTCGCCGTTGCTTGTACATAAGTGACAGGGTCTGGCTCTGCACCATAAGGCAGACGTACACCTGGCGTAACATCATGATCTAAGCTAATGCCGCCTTGTGCATGTAAGAGCGCTTTGCCATCTAAACCATATTTCACCGGGGTTGAGTCCACCAGTTTAGCCAGTGTTGCTGAAACATCATGAGCAAAAGTATTTGCTCGATCATTTTTTCCGTATCGCCCTATTTGCCCTTCTTTTTCAAATAGAAGGTTTACCGCTTCGGCCATGCCGTAAACGCCATACATTGGCGCGAAATAGGACTCTTTTATCAACCCTTCTTGCGTCAAAAAGCCTTGAAAGAAGTTCGATTTTTCATGCAAGTGCGTGCTTCTTGCGTTTATGAGCTCGACCATTAATCGATGGTAAGAAGGCAACGCACTGTTTAAGAAGTCGTTACAGTCTGATGCTCGTTTTGCAACTTCTTTTAAATTCATTCGCACCAATGTGTTCGAGCCACCTGCTAATGGAAGCGAGTTGTAGCAACTTACAATACCAAAGCGTGAGCCGTTGTAGGCTTTCGTGTGCATTGGGTAATTGGCGATATGCGGTTTACTGCATTCACAAATGTTCTGTGTCGCTTGACGAAGTAAATCATCAGGTGTAACTGTCTCGTCGTACATAAAGGTGAGATTCGGTGCGATCTGCTTGAGCTCCGCATCTACTTTTAAAACAGTGCGACAAATAATGTTGTCTGTCGGTCCGACATTCACATGCATAAACGCATCTGGCAATGTGCGATCCAGCATGATCCAAAAATGTTTTAACTTTTTGTAAATCTGGCTCTCTGTTAGGTCGCCTATGTAAGGCAACAAGACATCATCTAACTGGCCTAAGTAAACCGGAATGTTCGTTACCGAAGGAACATGATGGTAAATGATGGTCAGCATGTTCAACGCATCATCGAAATCATCAGCCGGAGACAACTCTAAATAGTCTGAGCCTTGCGATAGAAATTTAGCGTAATCAGGCAACACATAGCGAGGTTTAAACGGTGCATGACCTTCAAACATATCGCAGATGATGCCTTCATCCATTGCTTGTCTCAGTGATGGAGATACGGTCATGTAAGGAATGCACGCTTCAGCCTCTAAAGCTAAAAAACTCGACTTCTGTTTTGGAGAAAGACGGACGTCGGTCGCGATATCTAGAAAACGTTGTTGTAGTTTAGAAAGGCTTGTCATCTAAGATATTCCTACAAAGTAACCACAAGCCCACAAGACAAAATACGAGCTCTACCCCTAAAGAGTAACGTGATTTTACTCCTGCTTGGCTGTTGCCACTAATGAAAATAAACAAAACGTCTATTTCCATTCTGGAAATAAGACAAAGCTAAATTAGCGCATTCCAACTTACTATATGGGAAAACCTAACTGCGTACCGAAGTCTGTCTTATTTATCGGTTTGCCGTCGACAACATCACGCCTGCACCAATAAATACTCCCCCAGTCAAACGATTAAACAACTTCGCTCTTCCAGCGACAAACAACCAATCGGAGGCTTTTACCCCTAACAATGCATAAAATGTTAGCCAGCTAAGCTCAAAAACCACAAATGTAGACGCGAAAATCGCGTATTGAGACAGTAGCGGTGCGGAAGGTTCTATGAATTGAGGAAACAAAGCGGTGAAAAAGACTATCGCTTTGGGATTACTAGCGCCAACAATGAAACCACTAGTGAACGCGCTAAACGCTGTCGCGGAACTTTGAGTCGTTGCCGTTTTATTAAAATCTGTCTGAGATGAGCGCAACGCTTGAATACCTAACCAGATTAAATAAGCGGCGCCACACCATTTGATAATATTAAAAACTAACTCAGATGAAGCAATGACAACTCCCAGCCCGGTAAATGAGAGCGTAAGGATGATCGTAATCGCAGACAAACTGCCAAGCGCAGTCATGAAAGCAATACGAAACCCACTACTCACTCCTTTACTTAAACACAACAGTGAGCTTGGTCCTGGTGAAGCTGTGAGCACGAGAATAGCAAGAGTGTAAAAAATCCATGTATCTATTTGCATTGGCATCCCTTCCAGCAAAATGAGGTTTATAGCCCATTGTGTATAGAACTATTTTATCGCCCGGTTTCTATCCATGAAGCCGAGGTCTTAATAACCATCTTGCATCTAAACAACTTAGAAAAAATTAATAGATAGTTATGCAAATAAAATACGATCTACATGCAAGGATGTAAAGCCTGTTGTATAAGCTTATCTATTTCTCTTAATCATAAAAAGGCTTAGGATCGATCTCTAACGATGAAGGCGCTATCGCTCTTTCAATTTTGTACGCACTCGTTTTTAAATCCACCATCGTGACATCAATGTATCGTTTATACTTGCGGGAGTAGAAACATTTCACTTCTGGCTTTAATGCTTGAGATTCATTTGAAGACCAAACAATACCAACACGCCCATCGTTCAACTCGACAATAGAGCCTACGGGGTACATCCCAATGCAATTAATGAATTTGTAAACTAAGTCGGCGTCTAAATGAAATGGCGTTAGACTCAACAAGATTTTAAACGCTTCGGCAGAACTCATGCCTTTTTTGTAACAGCGATCAGCCGTTAGCGCATCGTAGATATCTACAATACAGCTCATACGGCCGTGAATTGGAATCTCCTCCCCCTTCAAGCCTCTAGGATAACCATTGCCATCTAACTTCTCGTGGTGCATCAAACAAACATCACGGCTTACGTCACTAAGTCCTTTTACGTGAAGGATAATCTCACCTGCGAACACTTGATGTAGCTTCATATGTTCAAATTCTTCAGGCGTTAGCTTCGCTGGCTTGTGCAAGATCTTATCATCGACTTTAATTTTACCTACATCATGAATAATGCCACCTACAGCAAGCTGTTTTAGCGTTGGCTTATCCAAGCCCAAGTACTTACCGAATGACACTAAAAGACAAGCGACATTGACGGAGTGTTCCAATAAGTAAGAGTCTTTTTTTCGGAGTGCAGAGACACACTGCAACGCATCTGAGTCAATCAAAACACTTTCAATGACATCGTCAGCCCAAGCTTCTACTTCATCAACTTCAATGATTTTTCCTTCAAAAGTTTGATTCAATAGTTTCTGCGCCAAATCTTTTGCTTCGGCGATCAGCTTTTTGGCTCGCTTGTGTTGGATGTCTCTCGAACGATAAGTTCGTTGACCCCTCTTAAAATCTGAGTGTTTCTGCTCTCTCGTCTCTTTAGTGGCATCAGTTGATTCATCTACAGGCTTGAAGACACACTGCTGCGAAGATAATGTTTGATCTACCCAAACATACTTTACGCCACTTGTAGCAAGCTTCTTAATGCCTTCAGGGCTAGATATCCGCCCTGCATTGGCTAAATTGACGCGCTTGTTGTGCTCTATCGCGGTAACAAACATACCAACGCCGATATCAGCGAGCGCAATTTTGATTGAATTTTTCGGATCGTACTGCATATAAAGAAGGCTTACTCGATATTAACGTCCGCATTATAAGAGATTTGATTACTTGGCGTGATAATAAATTTGAATTGATTACAATTAATGAGCATCCTGTCAATTAATAATCGGTCGCGCTCATTAAGTCCTTTTTGTTATTATGGTTTTATCCAAGATAACATATATACAAATGACGTTAGAAAACAGCACATTGATACCGACACAACTGAAAATAACTTTAGGATAATTATTCATAAATATTTATAGATTGCGGACGGCATCAATAACTGTATTTTATAAATGATTTTTACTGTTGACTATTTTTTATAAATGTCGATGATTAGCCGCCTAATCTTAGTATGTTATTAACCTAGTAGCGCATAAAATGATAGCCAAACAATTTGAACTGACACTTTTGTGATTGTAATGTACGCCAGCAGATCAACTCTATGTTATCAACTCCAACACTCATCTCTGATGCTAAAAGGCTCGAGGAGGAAATATCTTGACCACCATATTTGACCAACAAGTCTCAGATAGTGACCGAGAGTTCCTAAAAATCGTCGAAGAACGATTCATTCATATCTTCGATGTATTTAACGAAGGCCTCTTTTACATGGATGAGTTTGGCACCATGGTATTTTATAACAAGGGCTTTTATGAGCAGCTTGGTATCAACGCTGGTCGAATCAGCTTAGAGCAATGGTTAGACCTTGTTCACCCTCTCGATCGAGAAAGACTCTCCACTCGGGTCGATGCTCACATCATTACCAACAACACGAGGGTCACAACGACCTACCGCGTGCGTAAACCCAATGGACAGTACGTCTGGATTGAAGGCGTAGCCATGACCAAAGAAACAGAACATGGTCATTATATGGTTGGTAGCCACCGTGATATTTCTGAACGCAAGCTGATGGAAAGCTACATTCATCAAGTCGCATTTCATGACAATGCGTCAGGTATGGCTAATCGCGCCCATCTCTTGCTGGATATTGAAGATAGTGTGCGAGCCACCGATTCTTGTGCATCTATCTGTTACATTCAGATAGAAGAGATTAAATCTTACTTAAATCAATATGGCAGCGAGTTGGTCGATGGGTTAGTGGAAAAATTGCTACAAACTCTCAGTCACCTACCTTCTCCAAATAGTTCTGTATATCGCGTACATGATGATGACTTTGCGATTTTGATTCACGATGAATGCTCGGTAGAAACGCTGCAAAGTTACGCCGAAAGTTTAAAGGAAACCTACCACGAGGCAGTGATTGAAGAGGGCCAATACTTAGGAAGTAACATTAGTATTGGTTTGTATCCTTGCATAGATCCAAGTCACTCAGCAGAGGAAATATTACGTAAAGCAGCACGAACTTGTCAGTACGCAAGCGAGCAGAATAAAGACCGTGTTGCGGTTTACAGTGAGAAAACTCAGCATGCCGTAGACCGTTATTTCTTTATTGAGCAAGGTCTAAAAAGTGCACTTGAAAAACAGACATTAAGCGTTAAGTTTCAGCCAATTATTGACGCCAAAAGCTCAAAAGTAGTGAGCTTCGAATCTCTGGTTCGCTGGCGTAGCAAAGAGTTTGGCGAAATTTATCCAGACGAATTCATCCCCGTCGCAGAGAACAAAGGTTTGATTGTCGAACTCGGATATCAAGTCTTTGCCAAAGCGTGTGAATTTATCAAAAACTACCGTGAGCGTTACCAAAACCAAGTTCGTGTAAACGTGAATGTTTCTGTACTTCAGTTAATGAATAGTGAATTCCCTGCGCGAATTAAAGCCATGGCGGATGAGGTTGGTGTCGATCCTGAGTCTATTGTGTTGGAACTAACAGAAACGTTTATTTTGGATAATAATCAGACAGCCATTGCCCCTCTGAATACCCTCAGGGAACTAGGATTTGCACTCTCTCTGGATGACTTTGGATCGGGTTACAGTTCATTAAATAGCTTCTTCGACCTCCCGATGACACAAATCAAAATTGATAGGTCGATGGCGTGGAAAACACTAACCAACCGCTCTTCACAAGAATATCTGAAGTTTCTTATCACTATGTGTCAGGAAAATAATATTGAAGTAGTGATTGAGGGAATTGAAGACGCCAAAATGTGTGAATTTTTTACCGAAATGGGCGTCGATTATCTGCAAGGTTATTGGTTCTCTAAGCCACTTTCTGTTGCCAGTGCAAGCCGCTATTCGTTGAGTTAAGCATACTAGAGCAATATTCCGCACGGCCACGTTAAACATGCTGAACTATTCACTATAGATTTCAGACACTAACTGGCCGTGACGAAAACAAGCTTAATGTCCCCCGATTAACGTAGACGTTCAAACACCACACTCTGATCTAAATGTTCGTGATACTGAGTGTAATCTAAGCCCACATCAAAGATATATTGGGTCACCAGGTTTCTAACGCACTCTATTAATTGGCTTGCTTGCCATGGTTTTTCAAAGTAGCGGTCAATGCCTGCGGAGTTGATCGCATTAATCGTATCGGTGTGCGTCGCTTGCCCGGTAAGAAGCACTTTCCTCGTAAAGCCAAAACGACCGTCTTTTGATACATCGGTCAGCAGTTCTACTCCCGTTTTACCTGGCATCACATGATCGGAAATAATCAATGCGATCATCTCGCCTTCTGCATCAAATTCATCCATCAGTTCTAGAGCCTCACCTGCTGATTCGCAGTCTTCGACATTCAACCATTGATTTAACGGCTCTAAATCTTGTAGAACCGCGCTTAGTACCTCTCGTTGGTCATCAACGCAAATTACATTAAGCTTCTCCATGTTCACCCTCTACTGGTAACTTGATTCTAAAAATCGTTTTTTCACTGTCGCTCTTTACCACAATAGAGCCGTTATATCCGGCGATAATGCGCTTCACAATCGACAGACCTAACCCTAAACCAAACGACAATCCCCCCTTTTTAGTGGTGAAGTTTGGCCGGAAAATTTTTCTACGTGTCGCTTCATCAATTTCTGGTCCGTTGTTAGCAATCGTGACCAAAATTTTACCCTTACTCTCCCGAGTATGTATTTCGATACCGGGTTTCTCCGTTTCATCAAGTGCATCGCACGCATTCTTTAAGATATTTACCCAAACTTGGACGAGTTCGGTTTGAGAACCAATAAAAGCAGGTAAATCCGCAGGGCTAAAACGAACACTCACTCGTCTTAAGTCACTTTGCAATAGAGCCAAGGCGCGATTGATTGAATCATTGATGTTAATCGCTTCATCCAAGTCGATATCCGTGCGCCCCAATTGTTTTACGGATCGCACAATGCCAACGGTATGTTTAGAGGCGATGCGTAAGTCATGGAGATCTCGCCCCATTTGCCAGAAACGTATCGCTTCTTCTGGTCTTTTTAGCCAATGTTCCGAAAGGAAATTATTTGGAACGGCACGTGCAAGATCACGAGCAACCTCCTTGGTTAAACCGTAGTATTTTTCGAAGTGGCGCCCCCGCTTTCTCGCTTCGCTAGAAGAGACTTTCTGCCCTTGCATTAAACCAAAATCAAAAAATTGACTCGCTTCCGGATGAACTTCTTCAAGCAGTTCCATGATAACTGTCTCTAGCCGTTCTGATTTACTGCTTACAACGCCTATCGCATTGTTCAACTCATGAGCAAGACCCGCTGCAAGCTGCCCCAACGTTGTCATTTGCTCTGCGGTATGAAGCTTTTGTAGTGCTTTTTCTTTAGCCAATGCCTCTTGCATTGCGCGCCGTTGACGACGAGATAATTCGTTAACCATCACAGGCATAAATTGTGTCGTCAATGGCCCGTATGTCGCCTCTTCCACGGCGGGTGTATCACGTTGTATCCAAGCCAATTCAACATCGGTTTGAGCAATCACTGTCGAAGAGGCAGTCCACGTACCAGAAAAGAAACTATGTACGCCAATAAACGCACCTTGAGACGCAGAAAATACCTGAATCGGTTTCTTGTCATCTTCCGCGTAATAGCCCGCCAGTTCTCCCGACAGCACATAGTACAAGCGATCGTTGTAGCCTGCTTGCTCAATAAGCACCGACCCGGATAAAACCGTTAATCGGCGTTCAAGGTGATTAAAGTAGCGTTGTACTAACGCGTCTAACTTCGTTTCGTACATGGGTTATCCAATATGCCCAACAGTATGTAAAATCCACACCATCACAAAGCTGAGTAATACGCCAATCACGCCTAGCACGGCACCGATACGAGCCATTTGGCCGCTCTCGACATGCCCTGTTGCATGAGCTAACGCGTTTGGTGGCGTACTAATTGGTAACGACATACCGAGTGAAGCGGCAAATGTCACGACCAAGATCAGAGTAACTTCACCGCCGAGAGGCGTTAGCGAAGCCATAGAAGTACCCAGCGCAGCCATAATCGGCATCAGCAAGTTTGCTGTGGCTGTATGCGACATAAAGTTTGCCATTAACAAGCACAAGAAAGCCGCACCAAACAAGACAACATATGGCGAGAACTGATCAAACGGAATGCTGTGTACCACCAGCTTCGCAAGCCCGGTTTTATCTAGAGCAAGGCCCAGAGCAATACCGCCTGACACCAACCAAAGCACATCCCAAGAGATTTTCTTCAAGTCTTCTTTGTTGATGATGCCCGTCAATGAGAACACTGCCACCGGAATTAATGCTACTGTGTAAGAATTCATTCCATGTGTAGAACCCATCAACCAAAGAATAATCGTGCCGGCAAAGGTGACGTAAACCATTATTGCTTTGGGTGTTTTCAAAAACTTGCTTTTAATGTTCAGATCGATGGTGGTTTGTTCGGCTTTATACAAAAAGCCAATCAGAAACCAGGCTAACGCCATCATCACAATAACGAATGGCACACCAAATACCATCCATTCACCAAACGTAATTAAGTTGTCACCAACCAAATATTTTAGGGCGATGGCATTCGGTGGCGTGCCGATTGGAGTACCAATGCCACCAATGTTGGCTGCAACAGGAATACACAAGGCGAATGCAATTCGACCTGGGTCTTTAGGCCCGAAAACCGCTATCACAGGGGTTAAAATGGACAACATCATCGCTGTTGTTGCGGTGTTTGACATAAACATGGAAAAAACAGCGGTGATCAGCATCAACCCCAGCATAACGAACTTTGGTTTTTGTCCAAATGGTTTGAGTAACACTCGGGCTAGGTTGACATCTAACCTGTACTTTGTCGCCGCCATAGCCAAAAAGAAACCGCCGAGGAAGAGCATGATAATCGGACTAGCGAAGGTCGCCATTATCTCGTTGTATTGTAATAGCTCACCAAAATGTGGCTGCCCTTCTTGCAAACGAAAGAGCACAATACCTTTATTTGATACAAGCAATAGCTCTAGGACAATGATCACAACCGAAGTGGCGTAGATTGGAATTGGCTCGAATACCCAGCAAAGTGCGGCAAGCAAGAAGATTGCAATCACTCTTTGCTGGACGATAGTAATGCCATCAAATGGGAACGCAGAGAGAGGCATTAACCAAACAAGCAATGGTATCAATGTTGGAACAACGTATTTGAGATAAGGGCGCATAGTACTATTTCTCTTCCTGAGATGGTTAGCCAGACACATTTGGCGTTTGGAACGCTATTACCCGCCGCAAAACCAAAACTTTCAGACTGTTTTTAAGCCTTCAGAGACGAAATGCGGTAATGGCGTTCCAGAGAAGATTATGTACACTGTTTTCAAACAAAACGTTGGTGCGAGATCAATGAACTCGTTTTCACATTGGAAAACATTTTATATCTGTGTTCAAGCTCACTAAATGCTCACTATTTAAGTTAAATATACTTTTCCATCATAAAGTTAGTTAAGGTTTCTCCCCTAACCTCAACACGTTGTCGAGACTTAACTGTGAAACCCATTTTCTCGTAAAAAGGTCGGGCGGTAATACTCACTTCAGAATACAGTCGTTTTATCCCCTGTACTTTCGCCTGTGAAAAAAGAAAAGACATCAAATCACGACCAACACCTTGTCCTTGGTATTCATGATGGCAAAAGAAATGATCAATCAAGCCGTCACCTTGCAAATCACAATAGCCAACGACCTGCCCTTCTATCTCCGCGACGTATGGTTGAATATAGTCCATTTTTCGTTGCCACACATCGAGGTCAAAATCTGATGGTGCCCAAGCGGAAACTTGTGATTCCGTATAATCGCGACGATTAATGATTCGCACAGTATGGTAAAAGAGTGCCCACAGTGTTGGGGCATCCTCGGTGCGATAGCAGCGTATTGAGAGCATCAATTTCCTCATTCTTATTCAATAAATACTAAGCATTAACGCAAAGTGATACTAGTGAACTCATCATTTTCAATGCCAATCACTAAAGGCTTCCCAATCTGATCACTGTTCATCAGTACGGTTGTATTCAGCTCTCGGCTTGATCTGCGTATTTTGCTTTTTCTTATGATATGAACATTCACAATATAATCGGAATACTCCTTTATGATTCCGCCGGAAAATTCTACGTGCTCACTTTCATTGTCTCGGACAACATGAAATTTTCGATTGGCTTGAATATCAGTACTGATGGAGGAATCACCATAGTTCAGCACAACGGACGTTGGTTCGCTATCTTGATTGGCAAAACAGCCAAATGCGAACATGCTTAATGCGAGTATACTTTTTGATTTAAACATTAATTATTCTATTTCTAGTTATTTTTCTGCTATTTGCATGACCAAACAGCACTTGTTCTGTGAGCGCCTATTGTGCCATAGCTGAACGCTGACTCTAAACGCGCAAAAAGATGAGCGATGAAAATTCCGCCCAAAACAAGCAAATGTGAGACAATGTGAGGGTCCCAAACTCACTCAATCAGTCAAAATCCACTGTAAGCCTCTATTTTTTAATGCTTTTAATTAATGTAGCCGTGTAAGGAATACATACAACCTCTTACTTTTTCATACGCAACTAGACGAATCGTTCGAGAAATACGGCATCGTCTATGCCACATGTTACAAATCGGCTTACCTTATTATTACGTATGAACTGGAATTATGGCACTAACTTCCCTCTCTCTTTTAATAAGGAGAGTATTTCAACTATCAGACTTGCCACGTTTTTATAGCTAAAATCAATAGAGCGTTACCAGCATCGGTTGGTCTAGGAGCAATAAATGAAAGACCCTCTCAACTTTACTCACCATGTAAAAATTTGGCTCATGTCAATCGCGGTTATGCTGGGTGGATGCACTCAAGGAGATTGGCGTACCGCTAGCAGAGAACCTGCGGGTATCGCACCCGATCCTTCCAATGTTAAGCATGCTGTGATTGAGTTTTACGCCGCAGACGCGTTTGGTTGGCGAGGCTGGTTTGCTGTTCATACATGGTTTGCAATAAAGCCTGAAAATGCGAACGAATATACAGTGTATGAAGTAGTCGGCTGGAGAGTGAATCGCGGACAACCCGCTCTATATCAGTACCAAACTGGGACGCCAGATCGATATTGGTATGGTGCAAAACCAGAAAAGATCCTCTCCATACAAGGTGAAAAGGCCCGCCAGCTTATCCCTAAAATACAAAGTGTTATTAACCAATACCCTTGGGCTGAAGAATATACGCTGTTTCCAGGGCCAAATAGCAATACATTTCCGGCTTGGGTGGGTAAACAAATTCCAGAATTAGAGCTGAGCTTGCCGTTTCGCGCAATTGGTAGTGGTTACGCCAGCGATTAACAGCAAAGGTTAGTCACTGGCTCGTTTTATGTTCAGCATAAAGCGCAATATCTATTGTGCGTCGTCACCCAACTCCGTTCTATTTCTTCCATTATGTTTCGCTTTATAAAGTGCATTATCGGCGTCTTTCATTACCGCTTCAATTGGTGTGTCATTGCCTTTCCAGTGAGAAACGCCCAACGAAACCGTGACTTTACCAACCACCTGGAAGTCATGTTGTTCCACGTTGTGTCTAATACGCTCTGCAACATCCATAGCGTGGTTTACGTCTGTTTTTTCCAAAAACATCATAAATTCTTCACCGCCAGAACGACACAGGTGATCATTAGAGCGAGCTTGGTCTTTCATTAACTGCGCAAACTCTCTAAGTAAATTGTCACCCACGTCATGGCCATAGTTATCGTTTACGCTCTTAAAGTGGTCAATATCTAGCGCCAAAACAGAGAACGCGGTATTTTCCTGCTTAAACAAACCAAGAACTTTATCTAATCCACGTCGATTCAATAATCCAGTCATCGAATCTGTTAATGTATCCAGTTGCAGCTTATCAATGGTTTTTGACACGATACCAAATGCTTTAAGAAAGCTAAGCTTCAAATGTGAGACCTCAAAATACCAAGACTTAACCAGTTTGAGATCATCGATAGATGATGAATGTTCTTCGACACCTCGCACAGCACCCGCTAACTGCCAAAGTGGTCTAGAAATAAGAAGGGACAAGAACCAAATTAGCAACAAAGTTAATAAACCAATTGGAATCGACTTAAGGAAAACATTCCACATCTGTTCATCTAGCACAGATAACGTCATCGATTTCGGGCGCTGAGCAACAATTCCCCATCCTGATGACTTTACTGGTGCATAACCAGCAAGCATTTCGACGCCGCGAGAGTTAACAATTTCTTTGTTACCGCTCTGCCCCATCGTCACCGCTTTGATTGCCTCATTATCGTCGATTACTTCACCAACTCTCGACTGATCTGGGTGATAAATCAGAGTGTTACTCTCATCGACAACGTAAAGGAAAGAACCATCTTTGTATGCGTGCTGGCTGAGTAACTCTGCAAGAATATTTTCTTTTTCTAGATAAATAGTGCCGCCGATATAACCTAAATATTCATTAGATTGAGAAAATATAGGATATGAGATGGTTAACAAGTAATTTCCAGCTGGCGATATAAATGGTTCAGTAACAACCGGTGCTTGAGCGTTTAAAGACTGGCGTTTTCTTTCACCCACTAACCTTACACCTTTCACCTGAAGTGTTTCAGGGGATACAGAAATAATAACCCCTTTTGCATTAACGACAACCACAGAGTTAAATGATTTGGTTTGCGTTCTTAATCTCTCAGCCTCTTTATCAAGAAGCTGAGCGTCATGCATCTTGTCTTTTAGCACGTTCGCACTGTATTTTAGCTGCGACATTGAGCTTTCTATGAAAGAGTCTGTCATTTCAGACATTTTTTGGGCGTAAACACGGTTTGATTCTAACGTGTTATTGATGATGAGATCCCTTTGAACACGATAAATCGAGTAGAATGCGTTGATCAAAGTGACAAGCACACTGAACACACATAGGGTGACAATAAGATTTCTAAGATTGAGTTTTTCTTTTCTTCTAAAAGACATTGCCAATGGCCAACTTTGAAGGCTTTCTATATGAATGAGCGTATAGGTTATATGAAATTGATTTGATTTTCAGGTAGTAAGTTGGGATCAATGTTAATATTTGCTCACATTAAAGAACACTTTATGAGCTAAAAAGAGAATTCAGTAGCACGATAAAGAAACCGTGCTACTTTCATATTTGGCGTTTAAGAGGGTTTTGTCTCTGTCATCGTTTTTAATATATCCACAACTAGCTGATGATCATCTAACTGCGGTAAACCCGATACCGTCACAACCCCAACCAAACCAGACCCAGAAAGCCGAATTGGGAACGCGCCACCATGAGCGCAGTACTCACGAGCATCGAGATGAGGCTGATTTTCGAAATCACGTTGCTTTTGCTTGTTGTACATAGAAAGATAGTAAGAGCTGTGGCCATACCTTAATACTGAGTTTCGCTTCCTACGGACCCAATCTAAATGATCAGCACAGGTTCCTGCCATCGCGTATTGAAATAGCGTTTGTCCAAAGCCGTAAACCTCAATAGCAACAGCCGCGCCGCGAGCTTCAGCCTCTTCTTTTAGAGCGAGGCCGATAGACCACGCAATATGGTGATTAAATTCCGCCAACTGAAGTTCATGCTCTTGCAGGGCCACGAGTTCAAGCGTCAAACTCATGGTTTCACCTGAATCGTTTTACCCGTTTTACTGCTTTCCAATGCCATCTCAATCAGAGCGATATTCTGTACTGCCTGAGCGGCAGGAACTGGGTTATCAGTGCCCAAACGAATGGCATCTGCCACACCAACAAAGTAAGCTTGGTACGCGCCTCTCTCCGTTTTGATAGTTTGCGCACCGTCTTCGTCGTAACGGACGCCGTATAACGCCTCATCTTCTTCCGACCAAGCATCGTTTTCCGGCAAACGGCCTTCTTTTAAGTAGCCCTCTTGAGGATCTAATCCGAACTTTTCATATTTAGCTTCCGTACCCAATACTTTGTAGCGGAGATTCGGCTCTGGGCTATACAAGTTTGAATGCAAGTGCACAATATGCTCAGGGTAATGAAGTATCAAGTTGTAATAATCAATCGTTGTCGCACCCGGGCGCATCATTCGACATTGTGCGTCTATCGCATCTGGCAAGCCAAACAACACCAATGCTTGATCGAGAAGATGAGGAGCAAGGTCGAATAGAATACCACCACCATCTTGGGCTAGCTCTCGCCAGCGTTGACGAACTTCAGGGCGGTAACGGTCAAAGTGTGACTCGAATAGCTTTATATCACCTAACTTACCTTGTTCGATAAGAGATTTAACCGTGAGAAAATCTCCATCCCAACGTCTATTGTGAAAAACGCTCAGCACCAGACCTTTCTCTTCCGCCAAGGCGATAAGTTCATTACCGTCTTCTATACGAGTAACAAACGGTTTCTCGACGATGACGTGTTTCCCATTGTTCAACGCACGCTTTGCAAGTTCGTAATGTACGTCATTTGGCGCAGTAATGATTACGAGTTCTGCATCACTATCATCGAGTAAAGTATTCGCATCAGAAAACCACTTAGCATCTGGCCAATCATTTTGAACCGCCTCCTGTTGACGAGAGCTTATCGCGCTCAGCGTTAAATTTGGTAGCGCTTTAATGAAGGGTAAATGAAACGTTTTTGCTGAATATCCGTAACCAATCACAGCGGTTTTTACGGGATCGTAAGCCATTGTAAGATTCCTTATTTCGGTGATACAACAATACATTCAATATCATTGTGATCGAGGAGTTGTTGAAAATCTGATTGAGGGGGATGGTCTGTAATAATGATGTCGATCTTTGACAAATCACATACGTGGTGGAAATTGTCGCTACCAATTTTTCGGGATTCACAAACGACGATGACCTGCTGAGCTTGAGCAATCATCGCTTGTTTCATTGTTGCTTCTAACAAACTATTTGTTGTCAGCCCTCGGGATGACAACGCACACACGCCAATGAACGCTTTGTTCACGTGATAATGCTGCATTTGCTGCTCTGCTTGCGCCCCTAAAACTGCTCTGGCATAAGGGTCAAAGTGTCCGCCTAAGAAATAAACGTCCATTGTGTCGTTTGTCTCAGCAGCGGTCAGCACATCAATGCTGTTAGTAACGACGTTGAGCTTGTTTTCTCCACAACGCGCTTTTCCTGCATAGAGTGGGAGCAGAGATAAAATGGTGCTGGTATCAATAACAAGATGGTCGCGCTCATCCAACAACGCTGCGGCAGATTGAGCCAGTCGATGTTTAACGTCACTCACGGGTCGACTCGCGTATGCCTCGGTATGGGAAGAGATCGGCGCAAGCATGACACCACCTCGTATTCTTTGTAACCCAGGTTGCTGACTCAACTTAACTAAGTCTCGGCGAGCTGAATCTCGCGAGATACCAAAGTACTCACAAACTTCAGACAACGTTACTTTGTTTTGCTGCTCCAGCTTCGCTCTGAGTGCTACGAGTCTTTCTTCTTGTGTCATAACTTAAATTCACTTAAGTGGTTTTAAGTCATGATGCCACATATCAATCAAATAACCAACGTAGGTCAACAAAAATGGTTGGGACAGACACTGAACATAAATTGTTAGAGAAATGGTAAGCGTACTGATGATCATCATCCCCCATCACAAAAATTTCTACGTAGGGTTCATCATGATTAGTGAGCTATTGTTTCATGGCTTCTTTAAACACTTGATTCCAATCTTGTTTCATATCGACAAATAGCCAACCTTGCTCTTCACCTACTTTAAACGATTTATCTAACTTACCAACATGAGAATCTTTATCATACGCCCATTCGCGCTTGTCATCCGTGTGATGGATAATCGCAGAAAATCTTGGACCTGAACCTGCTTTCGTCCACTCTAACATCTGTAAATCACCATCAGAATTACCAAACGCCATTACCGGACGTTTGCCAATGAAGTTTTGGATCGTCACAGGCTTTACTGCTTTGTCATTGACAAAGTCTATTTCCGGCATACGTTGGATGGTAGGTTTTCCATCAACACTTTGATATTCCGCCTTTAACGTCGTTCCCACGATGTTTTGCGTTGGAATGCCGTATACTTCCGGCGCCCAAACGCGCATAAATTCAATTCCGCCTCCAGAAACGATGTAGGTCTGATAGTCGTTAGCTCTTAAATAGTCGAGCAGTTCGAGCATAGGTTGATAGACCATTTCAGTGTATGGTCTACCCGTTGTTGGATGGACAGCCGTTTTCAACCATTCCTTAACTTCTTGATGAAACTGTTCAGTAGACATTCCAGAATGGGTTGCCATAACAAGCTTCATTACACCTTCGAGTCCTTGTTTACCAACCCCCTCCATGTCACCTTTTAATGCGGAAGCAAAGGGTTCGGTTGTCTTCCAATCAGGATGCTCAGAGGCCATTTCTTTTACTCTATCGATCGCAAAAAACAACTGTAGATAAACAGGCTTTTCTGCCCAAAGTGTTCCATCATTATCAAACGTCGCGATTCGTTGGCTTTCAGGAACATAGGAATCCGAACCTTGGGTCGTTGTTTTCGTAACAAACGCCATAATAGCTTGCTTAGCGTCAGTGTTGTTCCATGACGGAAGTGGATCTTGCATATCAGCAGCAACAGCGTAACTAGACAGAGCAAAACCTGTTGCTAAGACAATCGCCTTTAACTTTATAGCCATCTTAATTCCTTATATTGAGGTGCTAGGTGCGAATCCAATCAAAAGTATAGTTCAATTGAAACAGGCGCATATTGAACTGAAATATGCAACGGCCACCAAAAAAGTGACAATGTCACCAATCTAGTCCACTATTTTATTAAAATAGAAACATGGAATTTAACGATTAGAGTTTAAATTCATTGGCTTCAACTGATGTAGGGGCACTTTTACGTCCCTTTTTCTGATTGAGCTCTTCAATAACATAGTCGGGAGCGACCTTCGTTAGCTCTGTTAAACAGTCATCCGTTTTAGGGTTGCCGTATCTAACATAGATGTCACACACGGCATACAATTGTTCTGGAGCACCGGATATCAAATACGCTTGCTCAAAAGCGTTGACAGACTTCTTCAAGTCTAACTCTTCTTGCAGAACACCATTTAAATACCAAAAGTAACTGTTCGTCTTTGCCATCGTCGCAGCTTTGTCTATTTCAAACGCCGCTTCTTTCTTTTTGTCTAATCTAACCAAAGCGAGAGATTTAGAATAATGCAGCGAGGCATCTTCTGAATTTAGCTTGATGCCCTCGTCAAGCACGTTGATAGCTTTTTGGTCTAGCTGTTGCGCTCGGAAGTTGTCTGCATAGCTTAACCAAACTTGAGGGTTGTTTGGCTCAAGCTTAGTTAACTCTGGGTATATCAGCGCCGCTTTATCCCAATCACGATGCCAACGGTAAACGTCTGCAAGTAATAACTTGGAAACATTATCGTTCTTACTGGACAAGTGTGCTGTCAGCTCTGAAACAGGCCCTTCAAGTGACTGCTGTTGCTCTGAACTCAAATTGGCGTAATCTCGAACGAGGTTAATCGCTGCTGTAATTCGCACCATGGCGGCGTCATCACTCAATAATGGTGAAATCAAACGCCAACGGTGCTCAATCATATATGGTTGTGCTCCCACGATCGCAGCTTCGCGAATACCTGCATCTTCATCCTGCAACCCACGCGCAACTGCAACCAATGCATTTTGGCTTGGATAGTTGGCTAACTCACGTAAAGCATCAATACGTTTTTCTGAAGACAACTTTTTATTTTGCGCATCATAAGACAGCTTTTCGACTCGTTGCGCCGGTGTCATTTGAGCTTCTTGTGGAGTGACAACCGTTGTCGGCGATACTTGATCTGGGTCTAGCAATGTTGTTTCTTGTGCCACCACGGCTTGACTCGTAGCAATGCCGATCGAGATCACGAGTAATGATTTAGAGAGCAGCTTAATTTTTTGCATTCAATAACCTATATTCTTTCATTTCCGGGCCTGTAGCAGGCGTAGTGACTATCTTAAAACTTCGTTTCAAACACAGTCTGTGTTTGAGTAGCTTGCTGGCGTAGAATCTGGTCACTGTATTTACCGTGAACCACTGGGTTACCTGTCGCTCGTAAGATGTACGCCATCGACTGATCAACATGGGTAAAAAACTTCTTCCAACCCGCGCAGAGATAATTAAGACCAGGCTCACCTTGCCTAGTACGGATAAAACGGTTTTTGGGACATTCTCCAAAACATGCAAATTGATAATCACATTGAAGGCACTGTTGGGGCAGCGTACGACTTTTAGCAAACCCAAATTTCTGCTGTTCAGAGCTATAAGCGAGCGTATCGAGCTTTTCGTGATGAATGTTTCCAACCTTATATTCTGGGTACACGTAATGATCACACGCAAACACATCACCATTAGGCTCCATTGCTAAGCCTTTCCCGCAGATTTCACCTAAAGTACACAGTGGGTTTTTTCTGCCCATCCAGGTTTCGATACTGGCTTCAAAGTACTGCACAAACACGTTGCCGATATCGTGTAAAACCCATTCATTGAAAATCGCGATCAGAAAATTTCCCCATGCTTCATCCGCAACGCAAAAAGGCTCAACAACGGCATCTTTATGACCTGGGATCAACCGTTTATCTCCCTGCTTTAGTTGCTCGTTTGGCTCCCAAGTTTGAGGGGCGGTTGTTCTGAATGTTTTCTGCTCAACTATTGGAATAAACTGCATTTGAGGGGAGCGTACTTCATCTCGCAAGAATCGGTACACTTCAAGTGGGTTACGGCCGGTCAAGTTGTTAACACAAGTGAGCGTAGCAAACTTTACTTCGTGCTTATGTAATAGTTCAACCGCATTCATAACTTGCCGGAATGTGCCTCTACCAGCTCGGTTTGTTCGATAAGCGTTGTGCATCATTTCTGGGCCATCAATGCTTAAACCGACGAGAAAGTTGTTCGCCTTTAAAAACTCACACCATTCATCGTTAAGCAGTGTGCCATTAGTCTGGAGATCATTGGAGATCGTAATGCCATCGGGACGGTATTTATTCTGTAGCTCAACAATTGTCTTGAAATAATCCAAACCTAGCATTGTCGGCTCACCACCCTGCCAAGAGAAAATGATTTCAGGTGTATTCTGTCCCGCTATATATTGACGGATATAGGTCTCTAGCGTTTCCTCATCCATGACTGGTGAGCAGCCTGGCTTGTACTCAAGTAAATCTTGTTTGCTTAGGTAATAACAATAGGTGCAATCGATATTGCACACTGCACCGATAGGTTTCGCCATGACATGTAATCGCTTGGATGCTTTTCCATTGAACTGCGGACCTTGAGTTATGTGCATTCATCACCTTCTTAGTTGCTAGCCTGTGCCCAACGGCGTTAAGACTAATCATTAAGTTAATCGCCTAGTGTGATGATAATGTTCAATTATTCGTGGCGCTTGTTATAGTGTGTATAACTGTTTTTCATAGACTTGCCTGATAAAATTCTTTGATCATAAATGTTGATGGAGCTCCCCTATGAAGCATTCCAAAAGTAATACTCTTTACCTTGGTGCCGCTATTTCGATTTCGCTAATTATGACTGGATGTGCAACAACACAACCTAGCCCTCTTGCTCAAAAAATCGATCAAGATATGGTTCTTATTGAAGGTGGACAATTTATGATGGGCTCGGATAATCCATCAGCAAATAAATCAGAGCGCCCGGCTCGCACCGTTCGCGTGGATGATTTCTATTTGGCAAAATTTGAGGTAACCCAAGAGTTATTCGAATCGGTTACAGGCTCTTCTCTGAGTTATTTTAGAAACCCAAATACGCCCGTGAATAACATTAGCTGGCAACAAGCCAATTATTTTATAAAGAAATTGAATGAAAAAACGGGAGAGCACTATCGTTTACCCACCGAAGCAGAATGGGAGTTTGCAGCGAAAGGGGGGAATCTAAGTCAAGGATTCACTTACGCGGGGTCTGATGATATTAACGACGTTGCCTGGTATGCCAGTAACTCAAACAATAAGGCACACAAGGTAGGTCAGAAAAAACCGAATGAGCTTGGCTTATACGATATGACGGGTAATGTTGGTGAGTTTGTTATTGATGCGTTTGATGAAGGCTATTACAAATCAGCACCAAGTGATAATCCGGTAAACGCAAAAGATGAAAAAGAAAGCCTGGCACACAAGTCTGTACGAGGTGGTAGCTTTGCCTATGATGCTGACGAATCCGAAAACTATCGTCGCGATTTTGCTAGCCAGTCAGTCATCATGTCCGACATGGGGCTGAGATTAGCGAAAGACGCTGATTAAACCAAGTAAGAAAAAGTGGAGCGATAAAAGCTCCACTTTTGGTAATTAGCTCCTATTGACCCCGACAATAGAGGCTTTAAGCTGATCAATTGCTTGTTTAGGTGCATAGTGACTAAGTTCTTGTATGCACCTATCGAAAGCAAAAGCGACAGCACCTTTTTTATGATTTCTCGCTAGAACCTCGCATTGAGCATACAAGTGCTGTGGATTGCCACCGACTTCAAATGCTGTTTGCAACGCTTTACTGGCTTCTAGAACATCGCTTTTTTCTAGAGCTAGACCGTACACGTACCAATAATGCGCATTAGTTTCACCAACTTCTGCGGCGCGTCTAAGTAGCTTTTTCGCATCATCGGCTTTGCCTTGACGTAACAAAGAAAGACCTGCGCTGTATGGTAATGTGCTGGATTTAGGTTGAGCTTTCATCCCTTGTTGTAGCACCGTGAGCGCAGCTTCTTCTTTACCTAGGTGACGATACAAATCTGCTAGGTTAACGTAGCTATTTTCGAAATAGGGTTCGATGCTGATCGCTTGTTTATACAGCTCGGCCGCTTTGTCGATTTCACCTAAGCTGCGGTACACATTCGCCAAATTGGTTCTTCCGAAACCACGATCGGCATTAAACTCTTGAATTTCCATGTACTCTTCTAAAGGCGATTTAATGATATCTTTTTGTAAAGGGGTCATTTGTGCGTAGTTCGCTACCAGCACCGAGGCAGCTTCCGCTCTCACTGAAAGCACCGGGTCACCAAGCAATGGCTCTAGAATCCGCCACCGATCATGAAATTCATAACCAGACGAGCCTGAAATTGCCCCTAATCGAACCATTTCATTCTCATTCTTAACGGCCCTAGCCAAAGATACTGTTGTATTTTGGTCAGTATTGCCCCCCATTCTCTCCAGGGCTGAAGCACGAATAATGTCTTTTAACGACGAATCCTGAGCAGAGTATGCCAACGCATTTGCTGCTCCTTGATGACCAATTGAATCCGCATAAAATGCGACAGCAAAATGTTGCTGATTACGATACTTCGAATTCGGGTACCATTCTGCTATCTGTTCATCGGCCCATTGATTGCTTTTATCTTCATGGCATGACATGCAAACATTGGGCGTTCCAATATGTTTGCTCAAATCCGGTCGTGGAATATGCCAACTGTGGTCTCTACGAGGATCGACTTGCATGTAAGTCGTTTCTGGCATGTGACAAGTCGTACATTGCGATGCTTCAGATCCAGCCTTATGAAAGGTATGCTTTTCAGGTGTATATTCCGATGCAATATGGCATTGCGAACATACTGCCTCTTCTGGGATCGTTAACTCTGCCGTGTGTGGATCATGACAATTAGTGCACGTGACCCCCTTCTCCGCCATTTCAGATTGAAGAAACGAACCATAAACATAATCTTCGTCGTAAATCTGTCCATCATGATAGTAGAGTTCAGGTGTTATAAGACTTAAGCGATATTTATCAAAAAAGGAACCTTTAACATGATCACCTGTTTCATTTAACTGGGTTCGGCGACTATGGCATTGAGCGCATGTTTGCACTTGATTGGTTGCTTCAATTGATTTCGGCTGTAACGTACTATGGCCTTCCTCAAACACCCAATCCGACACTGCTTTAGACAAATTTCGATCAAAGCCATAATGGCTGTCATGCTCAAAAGAAGTGCCAGCATTTTTGTATTTCTTGGCCAGTTCTATGTGCTGACTAGCGGGACCATGGCATGCTTCGCATCCCACATTAATCTCTGACCATGAGCTGTTGTAAGTGTTTTTGTCAGCGTCGTAATTCTTCTTTAGGTTCGTTGAATGGCAATCAGCACACATGAAGTTCCAATTTTGCCCGGTATTGGTCCAATAGAATTCATCCGTTGTTGTCGTTTCTGGATAAAGATGAAACCAACGCTGTCCCCCTTCAACTTTAGCTCTTGTATCCCAAGCAAAAGGAATAAGCTGCACGCGGCCATCTTCAAACTCGACCATGTACTGCTGTAATGGCTCCCAGCCAAATGTATAGCTGATCTTATAGTCATGCCATTGCCCGTCAGAGCCTTGAATGTTGACCCAATATTCGCCGCCTTTTTTAAAAAAACGATTAGGCATTCCTTTGTGTGTTACAACATGGTTATCAAAATTACCACGCACAGAGGTTGTACTTGCATGCTTCATGGCCATATCGTGATGTGACCCTTTCCAGGCCTCCACCTCGTTTTGGTGGCAATCTATACAAGCTTGTGTGCCAGCATATTCTGGATTTAAGCCTAAAGGAATATTTGGTTTCTCTGTTAATAACTCTTGAGAAAAAGCCATAAAACTGACAACAACGTTGACCAGCAATAAAATACGAAACCGGCCTGCCCACTGACTCATAGATATCCTTATATTTATAATGCACAACCTAAATCAATATAGACACTAAATCACTGGTTATACAAATAATTACAAGCAATACATAACGACTTTAGTATTGCTTTAGGACCGTAAAACAAGCGAGCATCCTATTGTTTTTCATTTCCATCCCCTCTTCTACTACGCAATAAAAATAAGGCTCTTCAGTGATCTAAATCTACTTTACGAATCTCTACAAACTAACAGGACAATCCTATTTCTTCTTAATTAACAAATGGTTACTACCTAGCAATAACTTATAGTTATATCGAGTATAAGAGGATTTTTCTATATACATCATTAACTTATGCAGCAACTAAGCATAAGGCTCACTTGTGCTTATCTTTACTCTCAACAATCTGGAGTTTTTATGGCAAATCAATTGAGCAAAATCGCTGTAGGCGCAGGACTGTTAGCGGCGTCTAGTGCTGCTATAGCAGCAGACAAACCGAATATACTGGCAATTTTTGGTGACGATATCGGCTACTGGAATATCAGCGCATACAACCAAGGTATGATGAGTTACAAAACGCCAAACATCGACCGTATCGCGAATGAAGGTGCGTTGTTCACAGATCACTACGGACAACAGTCTTGTACTGCTGGTCGCGCTGCCTTTATTACGGGTGAAGAGCCATTTCGTACGGGTTTGTTAACAATTGGTATGCCAGGCTCTGACCACGGCATACCTGATTGGGCACCAACCATTGCAGATCTGTTAAAAGAACAAGGTTACATGACGGGTCAATTTGGTAAAAACCACTTAGGTGACCAAGATAAGCACTTACCGACAAAACACGGCTTTGACGAATTCTTCGGTAACTTATATCACCTAAACGCAGAAGAAGAACCTGAAACTTATTACTACCCTAAAGACCCAGAGTTTCGTAAAAACTATGGCCCTCGTGGTGTCATTAAGTCTTATGCCGACGGTAAGATTGAAGACACTGGCCCGATGACACGAAAACGTATGGAGCACGCAGATGAAGAGTTCCTAGAGAGCTCTTTGGCATTTATGGAAAAAGCAGTTAAGGCGGATAAACCCTTCTTTATTTGGCATAACGCCACTCGTATGCACGTTTGGACTCGCTTGCAGGAAAAATACCAAGGTAAATCAGGTGTAAGCATTTATGCCGATGGTATGCTGGAACATGATGATCATGTAGGTGTTTTACTCGACAAGCTGGATGAGCTAGGTGTTGCAGACAACACTATCGTTATCTACTCAACGGACAACGGCGCAGAAACCATGACTTGGCCAGATGGTGGCGCAACACCATTCCATGGTGAAAAAGGTACAACTTGGGAAGGCGGTATGCGTGTTCCTCAACTGGTTCGTTGGCCAGGCGTCATTAAGCCAGGAACCAAGATCAATGAAATGATGGCACACCAAGACTGGTTGCCTACATTATTGGCAGCTGCTGGCGTACCTGATGTAAAAGAAAAACTGGCAGAAGGCTACAAAGCAAATGGCAAAGAATGGCGTGTGCATTTAGATGGTTATAACTTCATGCCATACTTTGAAGGTAAGGAAGAAAAAGGCCCTCGTGAGTCGCTGCTTTACTTTACGTCTAATGGTGAATTAAACGCTGTCCGCTGGAATGACTGGAAACTTCACTTTGCAACGCTTGAAGGGAACCTAAGTAACGCAGTTCGTTTTGCTCCGAACTGGCCTAAAATCATCCACCTACGCGCTGACCCATTCGAAAAAGGCCCAAGCGAATCACAAATGTACTTGCGTTGGATGGCTGACAACATGTGGCTATTTGTACCTGTACAAGACGTTGTGGGAGAGTTCTTTAAAACACTTCCAGAATACCCAATGCAGCGTGGCACAGCGATGAACCCTGCTTCACTAAACTACGACTCTCTAAAAATGCAAGAGAAGCTGCAACAACTAGACAAAGTTGAACAAGAAATCAGCAAGTTTAAGTAAACTAAGTTAACGTTAGTTAATCAGTAACATAAGCCAGCAGACCATTCTGCTGGCTTATGTGTATCGCCACATAGGAACTTACTTAAATCGCCTGTTTAGCCTATACAAAGTGGGCATTGTGAGTACAAACTGAAAAACAAAAAAAGGAGAGCTAACCTGCTCTCCTTTGTATTTTAACCGTGGATAAACTAAGCCACATTAACCGATTTAGCTAAACTGCTACTTTGGAAAAACTCATCATGCAATGCGCAAATCGCGTGCTGGTATTCCTTATCACCGACAACAAATTGAACATTTACATTTCTCAATGATGAGTGCAGTGCAACTGGCGTAACGCCATTATTCATCAATGCAAGCACACCTTTCGCCAACGTCTTGTTGGTATCAATTTGAGAACCGATGGCTGAGATAAGCGCGACCATACGACCTTTAATCGAGGCATTCGGATAACGTTTCTCGGCTTTATACAATACTTTGTTTAAGCTATCAGTACTGCCACCTAGATAGTAAGTAATAGAGTTAGCGTTCATCTCTTTACCAACCAAACTTACACGAGCATCGGAGATGATTTCCATCAATTCGTAACTAACGTTATCGGCTTTTCCTACCATTGCTTGGTCAAACAAATGCAGTGCAAATACTTTTTCTTTACCTGCGATGATCTCGACTTTGTCTTCTTCTGGGCGGTAGCTTGAAGAGATCAAAGTACCTTCGTGTTCAGGTTCGAATGTATTTTTAATCTGTAGCTCAATACCACTTTCACGTAAACCCGCAGCGGCATTTGGGTGAATCGCTTCCATGCCAAGGTTAGCAAGTTGGTCTGCTACGTCATAGTTTGTACTACCAATTGGTAATACTTTTTCAGGGCCAACAACGCGTGGGTCTGCTGAGCTCAAGTGGTACTCTTTGTGAATTACTGCTAAATCCGCTTTTGTTATTGCTGCAATTCGGCTAAATGTCATCTCACTATAACCTCGGTCATAAGTGTGCATTAGGCCCTCTTTACAGTAAGCATAACCTGTCACGATTGGCAGTTCTTTTGATACATCGATATCAGCAAACGCGTCACTGATCGACTCATCAAGGCTTCTTGGCGCTTGATTATCCCAACCAGACAGGTCAACGAACTTAGCGTTAATACCCATATTTTTTAGTTTTAGTGCTGTGTTGTAAGCACTATGTGCCTCACCGATAGACGAGAGAAACTCTCGAATTTGAGGCAAGTACTGGCGCAACGAAAATTGACCGTACTGACAGGTTTCTAAAATATTCGCGATACAGTTTTTCGCTTCAGCAATGCGGGAGCGAATGAATTTATCCGCACGGATACGATTCATTGGGTCCGCAAAAATATTTTCATTGGTCAGCAACATACGGCTTTCAACGTACGCTAACGCTTCTTCCCATTTGTCGTCGCGTTTCGCGATAAGCTGATAAACGCCTGGTTTACTGGTTTTTTTACACTCGAGCAGCGCATCGGTCATACCACCGTATGCAGATACGACAAAAATACGATTGTATGGTGTTTTGGGACGAAGAATAATATTGTCGAGAACAGCATCAAATGCTGTCATTGATGTACCGCCGATTTTTTCTACGGTAAATGTCATGATAAGCCTTTTTTGATTGGTAACTTTAAAAAGAAAAAAGAAGAGATAGTAAAGTGTGGGGTGGCAAAGCACCCCACCATCATCTTTTAGTCAACGAGAGGATAAACACCGTTTTCATCGTGCACTTCAGCGCCAGTAATCGGTGGGTTAAACACACACGCCATTACCATTTCTTTATTCTTATAAGCTCTCAAGTAGTGCTCATCGTGTTTATCAAGGATATATAATGTACCTGGTTTGATTGGGTACGTTTCTCCACCTACAACTTCAATCTCACCTTCACCACTCATACAAAACACCGATTCAAGGTGGTTTTGATAGTGAATATGAGTTTCTGTATCTTCATAAATCGTTGTGATGTGGAAAGAGAAACCCATGTTGTCGTCTTTCAACAACATGCGGACACTTTCCCAGTTATCTGAAACAACACGTCGTTCGCTGTTGCGGCATTCATCTAGAGTTCTGACGATCATAATTAAAATCCTTATTAAGATGCTTGTTTGAAATGTTTCGCAGCGATAGTCTCTACTGCATTTTCAAAGATGCTTAGTCCTTGATCTAGCTCTGATTCGCTGATGGTTAGTGGACAGAAGAACTTCACAACTTCATCGTCTGGACCCGCTGTCTCTATCACCATTCCATTCTCGAAACAGTTTTTCGCGATTTCAGATGCCATGTCACCATTGATACATTCAATACCAACCATCATGCCGCGGCCTTTTTTCTGCACAAACATTTGTGGAAAGCGACGAACACAACGGTCAATCACTGCACTCACCTTGTCTGAACACTGCTTGATGTGTGTTTCAAAATCATCGTTTGCCCAGTAAATTTCTAGTGCTTTTGCCGCAGTAATAAAGGCGTGATTATTGCCACGGAACGTACCGTTATGCTCGCCTGGCTTCCACTGGTCAAGCTCAGGCTTAAGTAATACGACAGCCATCGGCAAACCGTAACCACCGATCGACTTCGATAGCGTCACGATATCCGGTTGGATACCAGACGGCTCGAAACTAAAGAAAGTACCGGTACGTCCGCAACCTGCTTGAATGTCATCGACAATCACAAGAATGTCATTGGCTTTACAGATTTTGCTCAAACGTTGTAACCACTCGTTTGAAGCAGCATTTAAACCACCTTCACCCTGCACAGTTTCAAGAAGTACAGCGGCTGGTTTATCCATACCTGCAGAGTTATCACTTAGCATGGTTTCGAACAGCGCGAGACCATCTACGCCAGCGTAACCTTCAAATGGAATACGAGTGACGTTACTTAGACTAGAACCGTTACCTTGTCTGTGATGCTGGTTACCCGTTGCAGCCAGTGCGCCAGCAGTACAACCATGGAAACCGTTAGTAAACGCAACGACGCTGTCGCGGCCTTTTACTTTTTTAGCCAGCTTCAATGCCGCCTCAACAGCGTTAGTGCCTGTTGGGCCCGTAAACTGAACCTTGTAATCCAAGTTTCTTGGTTTAAGGATGTAAGTATCCAACGCTTCCAGAAACGATGCTTTCGCTTCTGAGTGCATATCCAAACCGTGAGTAATACCGTCCATTTCAATGTACTCAAGCAACGCTTGTTTTAGTACTGGATTGTTATGGCCATAATTTAGAGATCCCGCTCCAGCAAGGAAGTCTAAGTATCGTTCACCTTGTTCTGTTTCTAGCCAGCAGCCTTTCGCTTTACGAAAAACGACCGGGAAATTGTTTGAATATGAGCGTACGTTGGATTCCTGCTTTTTGAAAATATCCATGATGAGACCGTTTTTAATTCCTATTGTTTGAGGATTATTTGAGAGGAATGCGATACAAATATTCTGTATCGTGTTTGCCTTTAAAGTGGGCTTCTTCATCCAAAAATGTGCTTACTTGGCCAGAATTGCCGTTCATCGCATCTAACTTTTTGAACAGTGCCCAAGAGGCTTTATTATCTTCCGTGATGGTAGTTTCTACCGATTTAACACCGCCTAATTCCTCTCGGGTGAGAAGTTCTTTCAACATGCGGAATGCTAAACCATGACCTCTAAAGCGAGGTGAGACTGCAACTTGCCAGACAAATAAAACGTCTTGCTCGTCTGGTTTCTGATAACCGGAAATGAAACCTGCGATTTCGCCTTTTTGCTCAACCAAAATACTGGTTTTGCTGAAATGCGTAGACTGTAGGAAATTGCAATAAGATGAGTTCATGTCCAATGGAGGACAGTCTGCAATCAAGCTGTAAATGTCGTCACCATCAGAGATTTTAGGCTCACGAAAAATCCATTTTTTACTTGAGTCTTCTCCAATCTCTGGATAAAGGACCCAAGGTGCTGATGTGATCATGTGAAAATACATATCCTTTGAGGTCTAATTAAATTTCCTTTTTATTATGGGCATCCCTCGCGACTAAAAATCAAATAATCCGCCTTTTTATCGGTATTTTTGTGACACATGTCACAAAAATAAACCTATTAACCAAAAGTTAAAATAGTTCGAGGTCTAATTTATTAAATAGTCACCTAAATGCACAGTACAAAAAACAACCAGAATAAGACCGTTTTCCATGCTGTTCATTTCTCAGAGAAAAATAGAAATCCAAAAAAAAGCGGCATGCTTTCGCATACCGCTTTTATCAATAATTTAACTGCTGATACTAGTTATTTTGATTTCTTAGAAACCGCCTTTGGACGAGGTTCATCCATCAAACCTTTTATCAAAGATACCGTTGCAACAAGTAAAACAATAGTAAACGGTAAACCAGTCGTCACCGCCATTGCTTGAGCAGCAGCTAGACCACCACCCAACATCAATGCAATCGCAACCAAACCTTCAAACGTACACCAGAACACGCGTTGTGGCGTTGGTGCATCGACCTTACCGCCCGCAGCAATAGTATCAATAACCAGTGATCCTGAGTCAGAAGAGGTAATGAAGAACACCACGACTAAGATAATGCCGACAAAAGATGTTATCTCAGCCAATGGCATAACATCTAACATGGCAAAAAGTTTTAAAGGTAGTTCTGCGTTAAACACCGCCTCGTAGCCATCATTAACGTATTGGCTAATTGCGTTACCGCCAAAAGCCGTCATCCATAACACACAAACTGAAGATGGGATAAGAATAACGCAAATAATAAACTCACGAACTGAACGACCGCGAGACACACGTGCGATGAACATACCCACAAATGGTGACCAAGAAATCCACCACGCCCAGTAAAACGCCGTCCAGCCTTGAGAGTAATTCACATCCTCTCGTCCAAATGGCATAGATAAGGCAGGGATATTAGCCACATAGGAAACGATGTTCTCGAAGAAACCAGTTAAAATCGCAATCGTCGGGCCAACAACAATAACAAATAGCAATAGCAGCGCTGCAAGACCCATGTTGATTTCAGATAAGATTTTCACGCCCTTATCGAGTCCAGCCACAACAGAGATTAAAGCGAGCGCAGTAATACCAATAATCAATATAACCTGCGTGGTATTGGTCATTGGGACATCAAACAGGAAGTTCAAACCCGTTGCTGCTTGAGACGCACCGTAGCCTAGCGATGTTGCTAAACCAAAAACCGTCGCTACCACTGCAAGAATATCGATAATATGACCAGTCCAACCCCATACACGCTCACCAAACAAAGGGTAAAAAATTGAGCGCATGGTGAGTGGCAAACCTTTGTTAAATGAAAAGATAGCCAGCCCAAGAGCCAAGAGCGCGTATATTGACCACGGATGAAGTGCCCAGTGGTAAATCGTCGCAGCCATCCCTAATGCCGAAGCTGCAGTTGCATCGCCCTCTGCACCACCTAGCGGTGCCCAGTCAGTACGTACACCATTCTCAACGTTCACGCCACCAATCGCAGAACTAAAATGGGACATCGGTTCTGATACACCGAAGAATACGAGACCAATGCCCATACCCGCAGCAAATAGCATTGCCAACCATCCAGCATAGGAGTAATCCGGTGTTGCTTCAGTACCACCGATTCGTACACGGCCTAATGGTGTGAAGATCAATCCGACACAGACAATGACAAAAATATTACCTGAAGCGAGAAAAAACCAGTCTAAATTGTGTAACAAACCCGCTCGTAGGTCTGAAAAAAACGGCTCTACCTGTTCTCGGAATAATAGTGTTATCACAACAAACATGACGATTGCTAAGCCAGAAATTGCAAAAACACGGTTGTGAATATCAAGGCCAAATGGGCCTACCTTTAGCGCAACGTTATCCTGACCAATTTGATAGTCAGTATCTATTGCGTTTACTTTTCCATCGGGGCGTTGAATGCCACCGTTATTATCGGTGCTCACGGATAATCTCCTTAAAAATACGTGACCAAGTTTAAATTACTTTCGTCGGAGTTCGAGTAATGAAACGTCTTCATCACTACCAAGCACATGTTCATAAAACATTGTTCTTATAAGCGGTTACTCAATCCGCCATCACAATCTTAAAGCCCCCTATCTCTCATTGCATTTTATTGTTTTCACCATAAATAACGCCTATTGCCAAACCGAAGATATTGGCATGTTTCGATTAAAGTGATACTGCAGTTGTGCTTGAAACAGCTCCGCAGTTGCTAACGCATCCGTCAGGGCATGGTGAGGTTGATAAGCAGGGAGGCCATATCTTTCACGAGCGTGCCCTAATCGTACAGAACCGGGTTTCTTGCCTTTCAACTTATTGATAAAACCTCTGCATTCACGGCGCTGTATCGCATACTCAATATCTAACGTATCAACAACAGGAAACTGTATCCCCTCTCCGATGCTATTTAGCAAGGCGTTATTAAAGAACTGCCTTTCAATGTTCTTGTAGTGAACAAGTACCACTTTGCCTGACAACGCATCCAATATTTCACCCAAGATCTGAGACAGCTGCGGCGCGTTTTTAACCTCAGAGTCAGTGATACCGTGAATAATGACAGACTCGTGGTTTAACTCTCTGTTTGGGTTAACGACCCAATGAGCAGAACCATTACATTGAACACGATCAATAGTGAACGGCACAAGTCCGATCGTGAGAATGACATCCTCTTCCGAGTTCAATCCTGTTGTCTCAAAGTCTACCGAGACAAATGGCACTTGTTCAATTGGTGTTTCCCCATTAACCATCGGTGTCGAATAGTAGCGTTTGAGCCTCTCGTCTTTCGCTTCTTTAGCGAGTTGTTTGAACAACATTGACCACTCTGGCGTCTGGGATGTATCCAACAACGGCTGTTCTTTTTCTACTTTTTTTGAGAACCACATTATTTGCTACTTCTCTGGTATCGAAACTTAATGAAGTTCTGAGCGTTACTTAGAATTTGAAATGCTGCTTTTAAGTTTCGACGTTCAAATTCAGACATGTTCTCCGGCTCAATATTGTTGTCTGGCTCTTCTCCATTTTCTATATCAAGGGCTTGGTGACGAATTCGAACCATGTAGATTAGCTCCATCGCATCCCTTAAATCCAAACCTCGACCTTTCGGTAAAATGCCAGCATCATTAATGTCATCTAAACGGTCGAAAGAGTTTTGCGATCGCGAACCGATTGCCAGAGAATGCACCCGTATTAAATCGGCCAACGGAGCCGTCCCCCTTCGCTTCAAGTTAATCGAGTTGCGATGACGACCATCTTTCTCCATCACAAAGTCTTTGAAAAAGCCCAGTGGAGGCGTCCTACGTATTGCGTTATACGCCATACAAGCAAGAAAGCGGTTATTTCTTTTCGCTCGTCTCACAATAAAGCTGCTTAATTGCTCCGCCCATTTCACTCGCCCATGCACACCGAGGAGATCAAAAAAGATATTACTATTTAACAATCTCTCAGGGGTTGGATTGTCTATCCAGTTTCCAAAGCATTCTTCCCATTCTGCACGAGTTTTTCGCCATTCTGGGTTGGTAGCCATAATGTCTCCAGTACAATAAGCATAGCCGCATGCCGCTAAACCATCACAAACAAATTTAGCAAACTTTTCAAAGTACTCTCCGTGAATCTCAACGTCATAACTGTTATCGAGAATAAGCGCGTTATCTTGGTCCGTTACAATTAGCTGCTCATCCCTCGCCATTGAACCCATTGCGACTAAACAATAAGGAATGGGCGCTGGGCCGAACTCTTGCTCAGCTAATTCAGCGAGGCGTTGTTTGAAACTACTGCCTATAACCGACATGGCTCGACCAATCATGTGCGCGTTGGCATCTTCATTGACCATTCTTACGAAACAGTCTTTTACTTGTTCAGAAACCTGCTTGAGATCCTCGACACTGGTTTGCTGAAAAATAGAGCTCACTAGCAATAGGCTGTTCTGAGATTCGTAACGAACGATGTCCGTCATGCCAATAATTCCTATCGGCTTTTTATCTTTTAAAATTGGTAAATGATGCACGTTGTAACGCAACATGGTTAACATGGCCTCAAACACATAGGCGTTATAATCCAATGAAACCACGTCATAACTCATGACCTCACTCACTGGAATATTGGTATCAATACCCTGAGCTAGTACGCGAATGCAAAGATCGCGATCAGTCAATATTCCAAGCAGCTGTTCGTCATCTTCTTCTGTGAGCTCCTCTGTCGGGCGAATAATGAGCAGAGAGGTGACATTTTCCTCTGCCATTAGTATCGCAGCTTCCTGAATTGAAGCCGTTGCCTCCAGAGTTACTGGATCTCTTGCTAAGATTTTACGTGCCTTAGCGGTGGTAAAGTCATTGCTTTCGGAGCGGCTAGATATTGCGCTTCGCAAACGCGCGCTATCTTCCAGTTCCATGTAGTCCGCAAAGTTTTCAAACTCATCACAAAGTTCATTGAAGATGTTTTCCGGAATACAGTAAACGAGAGTGTCTTCTATCGCTTTGGCTGGCATCCGTACGCGGTTGTTCATCAACAACCCCATCTGACCAAACAGTCCACCAGCATCAATCCTGTTATAGAGTTCACCTTTACGTCGATAGATCTCTACCGCCCCACTTCTCACCATATACAAGTCGCGGATCGTATCTCCGAAGTTAAGGATTTTTGTTCCTTGCCGAAAGTATGCAACTTCGGCATTGAGAGCAATTTTTCTAAGCTGCTCTTCAGGTAGGTCATCAAAAGGTGGGTACTGGCTAATGAAATTGAGCACTTCTAACTGTTCGGCTTCCATTTTTTATTCCATACGTTGCCTAAACTACAGCGATAAATATCACTCTGAGTGAAATCAAGCAATAAATAAATCTAAGGATAACAGTACCTAACCGATTTCACAGGACCAAGCCTTAACCAAAAATTAGAGCTCTAACCTTTTATATGTAGAGTTCTAAGCTATCACAGCTTATATCTATGCAAGCGAGTTGAGTTGAAATGTACAAAAAAATTCAAAATAAATTCAACCCTACGTCAGGGCAACGTTATGGCGGATAAAAACACATCACAAGCAATTGTTTTAAATATAAAAAATAAGAATTGAACATACCTTGCTCAACGAATTCTCTATGCACGGCAGAACTAGTTAACCAGCCCCCTTTCGTTGAAAGTTGAACTAAAATTAATTAGAGTACAAATCGTTAAACAGTTATAAACACACGAAAAAGGACAGATAACATGGATCCCATACTGGAAGTTAAGGGACTGTATAAAGTGTTTGGAGAAGACCCAGAGAGAGCCTTCTCGCTTATCGACAAAGGCGTCGATAAAGACGGTATTTTTGAACAGACAGGTTTAACAGTCGGCGTAAACGATGTATCTCTCACCATAAATGAAGGGGAAATTTTCGTAATCATGGGCCTTTCTGGCTCCGGGAAATCCACCCTTGTTCGACTTCTTAACCGGCTCATTGAGCCGACTAAAGGTAGTGTTTATCTCAAAGGAAGAGATATCGCCCACATCTCCGAGAATGAACTTCGAGAAGTTCGTCGTAATAATATCTCAATGGTGTTTCAAAGTTTCGCACTCATGCCACACATGACGGTGATTGAAAATGCCGCCTTTGGTTTAGAACTTGCCGGCATCGATGTTAATGAGCGTCAGAAAAGTGCCCTTTCCGCCTTAGAAAGAGTGGGTTTAGACCCTTATGCAGAATCTTTCCCTGACGAATTATCCGGTGGTATGAAACAGCGCGTTGGTTTAGCGAGAGCGTTAGCCTGTGATCCAGACATCCTATTAATGGACGAGGCGTTTTCCGCTTTAGACCCATTGATCCGTTCTGAGATGCAAGATGAGCTTATTCGTCTACAGAACGATGACAAACGCACAATTGTCTTCATTTCTCATGATTTGGATGAAGCAATGCGCATTGGCGACCGTATCGCCATCATGCAAAACGGTGAGGTTGTTCAGGTTGGCACACCTGATGAAATATTACACAGTCCAGCAAATGATTATGTCGAAGCGTTTTTCCGCGGCGTAAACATCGCAAGTGTCTTGACAGCAAAAGATATCGCGCGCAAGAAGCCAGCGGCTGTTTTTAAGAAATCGGAAAATGACGGTCCAGGCTCTGCGATGCAGATTCTGATGGATCACGACCGTGATTACGGTATTGTCGTCGATAAATCTAGCCGATATTCCGGCATCGTATCTCTTGATTCACTACGTTTGGCTCATAAAGAAAACCGTTCGTTAGCCAGTGCTCAATTACCGGATGAAGTTACTCTTCAGCCTGATCAGTCAATTAATGACATTTTGGGTCTGGTTGCTGGTGTTCCTTATGCCGTGCCTGTCGTAGATGAGAAAGGAACTTACTTTGGTGTCGTGACTAAATCACGTCTTCTACAAACACTAGATAAGGATTAACACGATGTCTTCAGAGCAAACTAACAATGATCCCTGGTCAAATACTGCTCCTGCGCAAGATGATCCTTGGTCGCAAGGTACAGAGGCCGCGCCAAGTAATGATTGGCTCAACTCAGAAACTGTAGAGCAAGCACCATTCGATATTATGAACCCATTCCAAGATGCGGTTTTACCCCTCGATAGCTGGGTAGAGTCCGGTTTGAACTGGCTGGTGGAACATGGTCGACCTGTTTTCCAAGCAATACGAGTTCCAATCGACTTTATTCTAACGTCGTTTGAAACTGCTTTGGTGTCTACACCTGCGCCTATAATGGTACTCATTTTATTTTTGCTAGCGTGGCAGTTTTCCAATGTAAAACTTGGTTTTTCTACTCTTGTATCCCTTGTTTTCATCGGCCTAATTGGTGCGTGGTCACAAGCGATGACAACGCTAGCACTGGTGTTAACCGCCGTTTTCTTCTGTTTGCTTATAGGGCTACCAATGGGGATATGGTTGGCAAGGAGCCAAACCGCTGCCAAATTTGTTAGGCCAATATTAGATGCAATGCAAACGACTCCCGCGTTCGTTTACCTTGTGCCAATTGTTATGTTGTTTGGTATTGGTAACGTTCCTGGCGTAGTAGTAACGATCATTTTCGCCCTGCCTCCCGTTGTGCGCCTGACTATTTTGGGTATTCAGCAAGTACCTGAAGAGCTTATCGAAGCTGGCCACTCTTTCGGGGCAAACAAAAAACAGATGCTTTATCGCATCCAGTTACCGTTGGCGTTACCAACCATCATGGCAGGTGTAAACCAAACCTTAATGCTGTCACTTTCTATGGTAGTGATTGCTTCAATGATTGCTGTTGGCGGCTTAGGCCAAATGGTACTTCGTGGTATTGGCCGACTTGATATGGGTCTTGCTGCCGTTGGTGGCTTAGGCATCGTTATTCTTGCGATTTTGTTAGACCGTATCACCCAGGTGTTAGGGGTTAATGCGGGCAACACTAAACTTCGCTGGTATCACACAGGTCCTGTTTCATACCTATTAAAACTGAAAACAAAGACGAACCAAGACGATCTAAAACTTAGGAGAAACATCAATGAATAATTCATGGAAGAAAGCGCTCTCTGTTGGAGCTCTAAGTACTATCGCATTTTCAACTTATGGTGTGGCAAGTGAACTACCGGGTGAAGGTGTCACTGTTCAGCCTGTTCAATCAACCGTTGCAGAAGAAACATTTCAAACGTTGATCGTAAACCGCGCACTTGAAGAGCTTGGTTACGATGTTAAACCGACCAAAGAAGTGGACTACAACGTAGGCTACACCTCTATTGCTAAAGGTGATGCTACTTTCTTAGCGGTTGGTTGGTTCCCTCTTCACGCCGATAAGTACACGATGTCGGGCGGTGATGATAAGTTCTTCCGTAAAGGCCAATACGTAAGTGGTGCTGCGCAAGGTTATTTGATCGATAAGAAAACCGCGGAAAAATATAACATCACGAACATTGGTCAGTTAAAAGATCCAAAATTGGCGAAGCTATTCGATGCAAACGGCGATGGCAAAGCGGACTTAACTGGTTGTAACCCAGGTTGGGGGTGTGAAATGGTTGTTGAGCATCAGTTGGATGCTTTCAAACTTCGTGACACAGTAACACACAACCAAGGTAACTACGCGGCGATTATCGCTGATACGATCTCACGTTACAAAAAAGGCGATCCGATTCTTTACTACACTTGGACACCGTACTGGGTAAGTGGCGTTTTAGTTCCAGGGAAAGATGTTGTGTGGTTAGAAGTGCCATTCTCTTCACTTCCTGGTGAGCGTAAGGACATTGATACGACACTAGAGAACGGTAAGAACTACGGCTTCGAGATGAACTCTATGCGCATCGTTGCCAATAAAGAGTTTACGGAAAAAAACCCTGCTGCTGCGAAGCTATTTGAAATCATCAAACTAAATATCAATGATGTTAGTGCTCAGAATATGATGATGAGCCAAGGTAAGAACAGCTCAGCGGACATCGAGTCTCATGTAAATGGTTGGATCAAAGCGAACCAGAAAAAGTTCGACGCATGGGTCGAAGAAGCGAAGAAAGCCGCAATGTAATCATGCCTTTATCAATCTCTAGAGCCAGTTGGTGTTATCAACTGGCTCTTTTTTACACAAACGCCCCTCCCCCTTACATAGACATACCAACACTTACACTACTCGACCATAAACCCACATTATAATTCACGTTTATTTCACGCTTGCTTTGCTAAAAACAACACAACATAACAATTAAACTATTCGAATAAATATGAAAAACTTATCAAAGAGCTCTGTGTGGGGGCCTTTGCAGCCAATTGCTGCCTTTTCTTTGTTTTCACTTCTATTTCTGTCTATCTCAAGAGTTTTGCTAGCTTTTTGGCAGATTGACCGTATTGACTCTCTAAACGACTTAATTTACATCCTAGGTCAAGGTTTGCGCGTAGATATTGCAACGCTTTGCTGGTTATTTATTCTTCCAGCACTGTTTTCAACCTTCATGCCATTAACCGGTAAGATGGGAGAGTGTTGGAAGCGAATATTACGCATATGGATGGTTTTAGGGCTTTGGGTGCTTGTATACATGGAGCTCGCAACAGCGCCATTCATTCAGGAATACGACCTACGTCCAAACCGCCTGTTTGTGGAATACTTAATCTACCCAAAAGAAGTCTTGAGTATGCTCTGGACTGGCTACAAATTAGAACTGTTTATTGGTGCGTTAGGTACAGTTTTAACCATCACTTTAGGTTGGAAGTGGAGTAAGAAACTGACCGATAAGGCGCAGCAGGTCAACTGGAAATGGCGACCACTATTGGCACTTTTCGTTGTTCTTTTTGGGGTTGCAGGTGCTCGCTCATCTTTAGGTCACCGCCCGCTAAATCCTGCTATGGTCGCCTTTTCTAACGATCCACTGCTTAACGACTTAGCACTGAACTCATCTTACTCATTGTTGTTTGCGGTTAATAGCATGAAGTCAGAAAAGAGCGCGGAGCAGTTCTACGGAAAAATGGACACTCAAAAGATGTTGGAATTAGTTCGCACTTCATCAACAAAGTCCGACTTCACCCCTTCATTACTCCCAACCATGAACAGTAACCCCGCGACTTACCAAGGTAAACATAAAAACTTAGTGATTTTGCTACAAGAAAGCTTAGGCGCCCAATTTGTCGGTGCTTTGGGTGGTTTGCCTCTAACACCAAACCTTGATGAACTCATGAAGGAAGGTTGGCAGTTCACACAAATGTACGCCACTGGTACTCGTTCTGTCCGTGGAATTGAAGCCGTAACCACGGGCTTTCCTCCATCTCCGTCTCGCGCGGTAGTGAAGCTGAGTAAAAGCCAAACGGGTTTCTTTACTATCGCGGACTTACTAAAAGCTCAAGGCTATCACACGCAATTTATTTACGGCGGTGAAGCCAACTTTGACAACATGAAAACTTTCTTCTTTGGTAACGGTTTTGATCAAATAGTAGAAGAAGACGATTATAACAACCCAAGCTTTGTTGGCTCTTGGGGGGTTAGCGATGAAGATCTATATAACAAAGCAAACGAAGAGTTTGAACGCCTTTCAAAAAGCGACAAACCTTTCTTTAGCTTAGTTTTTACGTCAAGTAATCATAGCCCTTATGAGTATCCGCAAGGCAAAATTGAGCCATACGATTCAGAACATATGACGCGTAACAACGCCGTAAAATATTCCGATTACGCTTTGGGCACTTTCTTTGAAAAGGCGAAAAAGTCATCTTATTGGGATGATACCATTTTCATTGTAATTGCAGATCATGATGCACGTGTTTCTGGCGCTAACCTTGTTCCGGTTAAGCACTTTCACATTCCAGCATTGATCCTTGGTAAAGGCATTCAACCACGTAAAGATGACCGCATAGCAAACAACATAGACATGCCGCCTACACTGTTATCTCTAATTGGGGTAGATGCTAAAACACCGATGATTGGTCGTGATTTAACGAAGCCACTGGCTCGCGAAGATGAACGCGCAATGATGCAATACGACAAAAACTTTGGTTATTTAACGCGCGACAATCTCGTTGTGCTTTCCCCTGGTGAAAAGATATCGACCCTGGCGTACGACTTTAAAGACCAAACCATGAAGCCGCTAGAGGTGGACGAGTCTATTATCGAGCGTGCAAAAGCAAACGCATTATTTGCATCTAAAGCGTATCAAAACAACTGGTATTCTTCCAAAAACACTCATTAATACCAATGATTGCGCTGATAAAAAGGAGCTAAACGGCTCCTTTTTCTTATTCTTTCACTTACCTTCGAGAATGTGCTACTGACAACTCCTGTCGTTCCTTTCCGTTAGATTGCCCCTACTATTTCTAATTGATTAAGGAACAAACCATGCTGACTATCAATTCATTCGTTCTCTACGTTGAGGACATCCACATAAGCCAAGTTTTTTATTCGAAACTGTTCGAACGCAAAGTCACGCAGTTGTCTCCAACCTTCGCCGCTATTCCACTGACCGAAGGCTTAACGTTGACACTCAAGCAAAGAGATAATCTTTCACCCTACAGCGGCATTCGAGGTGGTGGTACCGAGTTGTCTTTATCAGTGCCCAACAGGCATACGTTAGAGCGCATTTACAAGCGCTGGAAAGACCTAGGTGTTGAGTTTGTTCAACCACCAGCGACATCAGTGTATGGGTTAAATTTTATGGCTATCGATCCAGATAAGCATCGCATTCGCGTTTTCATAAATGAATAAAAATGCGTTAAAAATGCTTTTTACCCATTCCCAATGTGACTTCAATAAATTAGACTCAAGGAAACATCAAAAGCGGCGTAGTAATAAGAAGGAATGCCCATGAGCTCAAGTATGATCCTTAGCGAATCCCTAATCGAGAGCGGAAGAGATATCCCCCTCAAAGAACTGCTTTATGCAAAGCGCGTGCTGGATAACTACATGGCAGTAGCCAAAGAAAGTAGCCCGCTTGAGCTATTAACTGAGATGAAATCGGCAGCAAAGCAAGTAGAATACTTTACAACGACGAGTAACCCGTGTGAGGCTCGTAATGTCATCAGTCAGATGATTGATAAAATCGACACCGCGGAATCTTTTGCTTCGTTCAAAGCATTAGCAGGTAAGCCATCTCAAGCACTCAATGAACTAATTGAAGATCGAGCTCAGCTGATTAAACACGAACGAGAACTCCTGCTCGCCTCAGGCTATGACGCCTCACGAATCTAATATACGCGACAGGCTAAAAGTCATAGCTAACAACGAAAAAGGAGCTCTTAAAGAGCTCCTTTTGCTTTTCAAAAATCGGATACAAAAGACTTAAAGGCCGATATCTTCCGTTATTGCTTTGATTTGTTTGAGGTCCATTTTATAGACTTCAATCATTTGATCGACCTGACTTAGTCGTGAATTAGCTTCATCATGTTTATCACACGCGTCCGACTTCACGTCCCAAGATTTGCCTTCTAAAAATACGTCACACTCTTTCTTGAGTTTCTCAATCTTAGGTAATAATTTTGACCGTTCTTTCTCGAGAGACTCTAATTCTTGCGAAATTTTTAGCTCTTTCTGGAATACTTCGCGGGACCGCTCAAACATAGTCGCTTGCATATCCGCTTGACGACTCAACTTCTCATTTTCTGACTTCGTCGTGTTGATCTTATCTGCCTGCTGCTTCAATTGAGACTCTAGTGACAAGTTGACCTTCTCGACCTCAGTCAATTGCTTTTGCAACTTCTTAAGTGCTTTCTGATGAGCTTCATCTTTCGCGGCGAGTAACTCACTAACTTGGTTTTGTATTTCTTGGTCGAGCGCCTCTTCACGCACTTTTACTTGAGATGCCAACTGGGTTTTATCTTGCGTTAGTGCTTGATACTTTTCTTCTAATACGTGGTAAGTCGATTCCCACTTGTTCGCAGTGACAACCGATCCAACAAGGCCACCAAATGCCAAGCCTAACACCGCAGCGATTGCGATATAGATATGCGTACGTTTGTCACGCTCTTCAATGACAACTACGTCGTCTTGCTCTTCCATTTTGTTCTGAGAACTCACCGTATACTACTCCAAGGACTCTTTTACTTTGCTAGCGGATCAATTCCGCAAACATAATTGATGCTGTATAAATCAGAAATGCGCCAATTAATGTTATAACGGTCGCTTTTTGGACTTTTTCATTGGTTCGATAACGAAACAGCACAAATGCTACTGCAATCAACACCGCAATGGCTAATAATCTGGTCATACCGCCTCCTTGTCCACTCATGAAAAACTGCCTAGGTCCGTAGACTGTTTCACAAAGATTCATTGTAACCCATTTATACGTACCATAAGGTCAACTTAGCGTAGATTTTAAAATAAGTGCTCCGATTTTAATCAATTTTGTGTCCTTAATTGAATAACTTATGTCGTAACAATCGAAACACATTTATCGTTCTGAAGTATTTTTGGGTTCCATTCCCTAACCCAATAAATTTTATTTATGCCGTGACTCGCACAAAAAGATTGGCAAACATACCTTCATGAAAATTGATGAGGTTATTTCATTGAAAATAAATTGACATAGGGTGTTGAAATGGACCAAAAACATGATAGAGTTCACACGTTAATGATGACCAGCATCATTAACTAACCTTTACTCATTTAATTGAGTAATTGTTCCGATGAAGACTGCAGGAGAGTGGTTATTAATCAAATTTTAACATTTGATTAGCATAACTCGCCGAAGAATTAACTATTTCAGGTGCTACCTAGGTAGCGGGGACTGTAGTTGGAGGAACCTCTGGAGAGAACCGTTAAATCGGTCGCCGAAGGAGCAAGTCTTGCACTCACGCAAGGTGAAACTCTCAGGCAAAAGGACAGAGGAGTGGAAAGTTACAACCTAACTATTTTGGCTTGGCCTTCCCGCCTACAACCAATAGCTTAGTTCTTTTAGAGATCGTTGATCTCGTCCTTTCCCTCTTCTCCTTATTAGTTGTTTTATTAAGGGGAAATCATGAACAACCTACAATCTTTACTACAAACCATCGATAATTTTGTCTGGGGTCCACCGCTGCTTATTTTGCTAGTAGGTACAGGTGTTTACTTCACTTTTAGCCTTGGCTTGATCCAGTTTAAACACCTCCCAACAGCGCTAGCGATGGTATTCAGTAAAGATAAGTCATCTAATACTCAAGGTGACGTTTCTAGCTTTGCAGCTCTTTGTACTGCGCTCTCAGCAACAATTGGTACTGGTAACATTGTTGGTGTTGCCACAGCAATCAAACTCGGTGGACCAGGCGCTCTATTCTGGATGTGGCTCGCTGCCCTTTTCGGAATGGCGACTAAATACGCCGAATGTTTGTTGGCGGTTAAGTACCGAAGAGTCGATGATAAAGGCCAAATGATTGGTGGCCCAATGTATTACTTGCAATACGGTGTTGGCTCAAAAGCTCTCGCGATCATGTTTGCAGTGTTTGCTTTGGGTGTTGCTTGTTTTGGTATCGGTACGTTTCCACAAGTAAACGCGATTCTGGATGCAAGTGAGATATCTCTTGGTGTTAACCGTGAGCTATCTGCCTTTGTACTAACTCTTTTGGTTGCTTTCGTAACTTTGGGTGGCATCAAATCCATTGCTAACGTTGCAGGAAAAGTGGTTCCTACCATGGCTGTATTTTATGTGTTGGCGTGTTTAAGCGTGATCATCATGAATGCAGACCAATTGTTCAATGCCGTTGAATTAGTGCTGGTTTCAGCCTTTACATCAACAGCAGCGACTGGTGGTTTTTTAGGTGCAAGCATCATGCTGGCAATCCAATCAGGTATCGCTCGCGGTGTGTTCTCAAATGAATCAGGTTTGGGTAGCGCGCCTATGGCAGCAGCAGCAGCGAAGACAGACTCTTGTGTTAAACAAGGCCTAATTTCAATGACGGGTACCTTTTTCGATACCATCATTATTTGTACCATGACAGGCCTTGCTCTAATCCTGACCGGTGCATGGCAAAGTGACCTAGCAGGCGCCGCGATGACGACTCATGCTTTTGCGGTGGGTTTAAATGCAGATACATTTGGCCCTATGCTCGTCTCAATCGGTTTGATGTTCTTCGCTTTTACCACCATTCTTGGTTGGAACTACTACGGTGAGCGTTGCGTTGTGTTCCTGTTCGGAACTAAAGCTGTGCTTCCATACAAACTGATTTTCGTTGGCTTGGTGGCATCTGGTGCATTCCTTCACCTCGATATGATTTGGCTACTGGCTGATATCGTAAACGGTCTGATGGCAATTCCTAACCTGATTGGTTTGATCGCACTGCGTCACGTCGTACTGGCAGAAACCAAACTGTTCTTTAGCTCAACATCGCAATCAGGTGAAGTTGAAGCAGTGAAAGCTTAGTGAAACGACAGCTGTTCGGTCACAAACTACCAGTAACGGAGAGCAAAGCACATTAGAAATGGTAAAAACATAAAGCCCGCTATTATTTAGCGGGCTTTATTTATCTTCGGTTAAATGGTTAATCTCTCAACCATTGATGCTCAACGTTTTCTCCACGTTCTTCAAAAAACTTCGCATTTTTTTGCTTGAATTGATCCGCTTTCAACTCTGATAGCGGCCAGTCTAAAAATGCTTCTGTTACAAACGAGTCGCCGACACCAACCTCAATCGATTCCAGATGTTTCCCGATGTAGCGATAAAAGTAGCCTTGCCCAAACGCATCGCACACCATAGGTACATGCCTGACACGTTGATGATTGACAGAGACCGAAGCCCAAGTCGTCGTTTTAGGTTCACAGGTTTGCTCTTTTACAACGTCGACCTCAAATTTATTGTCCATAGTTGTCGAAACAAAAACGACAATAGCGTCATGCAAATACACACGCCTGAGCAATAACTGTTTAGTGTCTTGAGTTCGCGTTTGTTGTATTCCATTAGCAAAAGGCTCGAAGTAGCCCCAGTGCCAAGACCAGATCATGCCGCGTTGCGCAAACTGTACTTGTGGCCACGTATGCCAAGCAACAGCGGCACCTATCCCCACAATAAATACAGCGAGTAGTATCAACAATCGATAAATATTACGCATTAAACGGGTTTTTCAATTAATAACTTCACACCAAGTGCGACTAATACTGCGCCCGTCGCGCCTTCCATCCACTTCATAAAGCTTGCATTCTTTAGTAGATTTTTAGCCGAGTTAAGCGCGCCAGCTAAACCACACTGCCAAACCATCGCAATAGCAAAGTGTACAGATGCCATCATCATTGATTGAAGCAAGGGTGAACCTTCTGGATTCACAAACTGTGGCAAGAAAGCCAAATAGAAGACCGCCGTTTTCGGGTTCAAGACGTTAGAAAGAAAGCCCTCTCTAAAAGAGCGCTTACCATTAAACACTTCGTGAATCTGCTCGGTCACGGTCAATCCATCTTTCGACGACATTAGCGCTTTTAAACTGCTCAAACCAAGCCAGATAAGATAAGCCGCGCCAATCATTTTTACGATTTGGAACAACTCTGCTGATTGCGCAAGAATCGCCGAGATACCAACCGCAGAAAAAAAAGCATGTACGAATAAGCCAAAGCAAATCCCTAGACTGGTTGTACATCCATCTTTTAGGCCCGAGCGGCTAGTGTTACGGATAACAAGTGCAGTATCTAAACCTGGCGTTAACGTTAAAATCGTAATGGCAATAATAAATGCCTCGAAATTCAAAATATCCATATTATCGTGATAATTAATTGTCAATCCTTCATCAATACCGCCAATCCACAAGATTCGCAAGCTTCTTTTTTAAGAGAGCTATACAACTGGGTGAGTTTATGGACAATGGGTTGGAGTTAATTGTTAATTATTAGTAAATTAACGCAGGTTGCTTAGTGCAACATCATATGAAGGACCCGTTATCGGGTGTTTAGGGAAAGAACAAAAGAATAAGAGTAGTCACATGAACGCATTTACAAAACTCGTTGAACATTCCAAAAAAGTGGCAAATTTTGAGCATCTATCTGCCATCATAGATTGGGATCAAGCAGCGGTCATGCCACCTGGTGGCGCTGAAGCACGCTCGAATGCCACGGCAGAGCTCGATGTACATATCCATTCTTTAATGACTCAACCGCACTTGGGAGAGCTTTTCGCTCAGGCAGAAGAAGAGACGCTGTCTACAAAAGAAAAATCTATCCTAAGAGAAATGAAGCGTGGGTGGCAGCAAGCTAACTTACTACCAGAATCATTAGTTCAAGCTCAATCTCTTGCTGGCTCCAAATGTGAACATGCATGGCGTACGCAACGTGGAGAAAATGACTGGGCTGGTTTTGAAAAGAACTGGGCTGAAGTCGTAAAGCTATCGCAGGAAGAAGCGCAAATTAGAGCCGAAGCAAATGGCACGACTCCTTATGATGCCATGCTCGATGTTTATGAACCTGGCACAACGTCTGCGTCGTTAGACATTCTTTTTGCTGACGTGAAAACCTGGCTTCCTACTTTGATCGATGAAGCGCTTGAAAAACAACAATCAGACAACATCTTATTGCCAACTGCACACTACCCTGCGGAAAAGCAAAAAGCGCTCGGTTTGGAAGTCATGAAGCTACTTCAATTCGATTTTGAACACGGTCGACTTGATGAGAGTACCCACCCATTTTGTGGCGGTGTACCGACAGATGTGCGTATTACGACACGTTATAATGAAAACGAGTTTGTCCAATCACTGATGGGGATTGTCCACGAAACTGGCCATGCTCGATACGAGCAAGGGCTACCAAAAGATTTATCAGGAACACCCGCGGGAGAAGCTCGCTCTATGGGTATTCATGAATCACAATCACTCTTCTTTGAAATGCAAATAGGACGAAGCAGCGCGTTTATCGATCACCTCGCTCGACTGGCTTCTAACCATTTTTCTGGTAGTGAATTCGAAAAAGACAATTTAGCCAAAATTTACACTCGCGTAGAAAAAGGCTTTATTCGCGTAGATGCTGACGAACTAACATATCCTGCTCACGTTATTCTTCGATATGAAATTGAGCGAGATCTCATGAACGGCGTCATCAAACATACAGATGTACCAGAACTCTGGAACGAAAAGATGAAAGCGTACTTGGGGCTATCAACCGAAGGAAACTTCAAAAATGGCTGTATGCAAGATATCCATTGGACAGACGGAAGTTTTGGCTATTTCCCGTCCTACACGCTCGGTGCGATGTACGCTGCACAATTTATGGCAGCAATGAAACAAACCGTCAATGTAGATGCGGTTATTCGTTCTGGCGACTTAGCTCCGATATTCAATTGGCTCTCGGAAAACATCTGGAGTAAAGGTAGCTTATTCACCACTGATGAGTTGGTAAAACAAGCCACGGGTGAAACACTGAATGCTAAACACTTTCAAGCTCACCTAAAAGATCGCTACTTATAAAGCGAAAAGAATAGAAAGTAAAAGCCCAAGGTTCGTATGTTCCTTGGGCTTTTTGTAGGCTCTCTATGTGTTATGCCAAGCTAGGGATGAGCCTAGGCTTGTACAAACAGTCCTCACCCTCTGGTCTAGTTTTAAACCGACGATGAAGCCACATATACTGGCTCGGACTTGCCATGATTGATGTTTCAACTATTTGATTCACGAATGCGGCGGCACGTTGATGATCCTCTTTCGGGAAACCTTCGACGGGCGCACTAATGGTTAGGGTATAGTGTCCGTCTTTTCCTCTTACCATCGTAAAAGGCACAATGGCGCAATCTGTAGAATCAACCAACAAACTTGTACCTGTCGTAGTACAAGCATTTTTAACGGCAAATAACGGTGCAAATGTCGAGCGTCGGTTACCATAATCGTGGTCCGGTGCATACCAAACCCGCTCACCCGTTTTAAGTGATTCAAGCATGGCTTTGACGTTTTTACGATCAATCAGTGTACGATTAGAGCGAGAGCGTCCCTTATACTGAAAATAATCAAAGCACGGATTATTGTTTGGGCGATAAACACCGGTTCCAGACTTTTTAATGCCAAAAGCTCGAGCACCTAACTCTAGATTCATTGAGTGTACGGCCAACATTAATGCACCTTTGCCTGACTTCTCTAAAGCCTCTAGATGCTCCATGCCTTTTATCGTGACGTGTTTGTTTACCCGTTTATCTGACCAAAACCATGCCATTGCGGTCTCAAAAAGTGCGATGCCAGTATTGTCGATGTTGTCTTTTAGAATTGCTTCGCGTTGGCATTTTTCCATATGAGGGAAGCAAAGCTCAAGATTGCGTCTGATCGTAACTTGACGTTTTCTCATGAATCGCATAGCTAAACGACCAATGTTGCGTCCCAAAGCTAGTTGAACTTTAAAAGGAAGGAGGCTAAGTAAGTACATCACGCTAATGATAATTAACGTTCCCCAGTAACGAGGCAAAAGAAATTCGGCCTTGAATGCAGGCTTTTTGTATTTGTTCATGTAAGTATTGTCAGATGTGCCCATCTATAAGTGATAAAAACAATGATAATGGACTGCACTTTTATCATTGATAACGCTAATAACATAAATTAAAGCGCGCGGATTCTATGGTTCTTCGACACACTACACAATAAGAACTTTGCAGAAATATGTAGGGAATGAAAAAGCAGTACAGATGAGTCGCCACGTTAACATCTATCGGAGTGATTTATCTACTGCCCTTTCCTAAAGTTTGAAGAAATATAACTTTGTATTTTCAATGCGCTAAATAATGTCTATTTTTCAATCACATAATGCGACCGTGATGAATACAATAATAAGAAGTGATATCAATACTCGTCATTAGCGATTGAATTTGCACTAAAAAGCCGCAGCAATTTCTCGCTGCGGCTTCTTATTCACTTAACAAGTAGAGTGGCGTTATTCGTGCCCTACTGTTTTGGATAATAAATTTACGATCAACACACCAGCGATGATAAACCCAATACCAACTAGGGCTGGTAAGTCTAGACGCTGTCCGTAAACAAAGTAACCAACCGTCGCAACCAAAACGATCCCAGCACCACTCCATATGGCATAAACAACCCCGACAGGCATTGTTTGCACTGTGACGGAAAGCAAGAATAAAGCGATGCCGTAACCAATCAAAACGACTGTGCTCGGCATTACTTTCGTAAATTGCTCTGTTTTGGGAATATAAGAAGTGGCAATCACTTCACATACAATCGCGATCGACAGCGCCAACATTGGTGGCATAGAGATAAGCATTTTGAACATAAGGCATTAACGCTCAACAGAAATGTAACCGACAACATGTCCGGATAATTAGGCCGCGCATTATACCCAACTCATCTCACGATGGAATACCACTAACGATGTTTACACACCATCACTTTCGCTTACTTTTTGATGACCAGGTGAAAGGCTGACGTTTTGGTGCTGACGAGAAATTTCAAAGTAGATATGCATATCAATCGGCTCAGGTGTATTGAGTAGCATCTTACCTACTTCACGTTGGAAATGACCATAATTACCTAGCTCATCCGTTAGTTCTAGGAGCTCGTAAGAGGCTTCATCGGCAAACATTCCATACGCATACTGATAATGACTGATATCCTTGCTCTTATCATAACCCAGCTTTTGAAGAGCTTGATCAATCTCTTCCGGCGTATAAATGTCTTTATCACCAAACGAATGCAGTAGCACGCAAGGAACTTCTTGAGCGATGCTCTGAATCTTTGTCTTTCTCTTGAAAATACCGAACATAATGTCCTCCACTGACGATGTTTCCAAATATGCACATTAATGCAAAATGGTGAGCTGATTGTTTTTAGTATGGCTCATTAATTTGAGACTTCCTTACTACGAAGTCACCTTCACATATTAACGTGATCGCATAATTACCAGCAAATAGTACACACTGCGTTTCAAACCTATCTCATCAGAAACTCTGCTTTAGTCACAATTGTGTGACAACCCCGAGTACGGTTTACCATAATGTAAAGAGTAGATTGAAAAGTCGGATTTCGTATCGACATCTAAACTTAATTAAGTTAGCTTTAGAAGTATAGACGTCTAGATTGACTATACTTAGGGAGAGAAAGTCGTGCCAATTAGAATTCCAGATCAATTACCAGCTACCGATGTATTAAGGACAGAAAACATCTTCGTGATGAGTGAAACGCGTGCAGCGAGTCAGGAAATACGTCCTTTAAGAGTACTGATCCTTAATCTGATGCCAAAAAAAATAGAGACTGAAACTCAGTTTCTGCGTCTACTCTCAAACAGCCCACTACAGGTTAACGTCGAATTACTGCGCATTGATAACCGCCCGAGTAAAAATACGCCAACTGAACATTTAGACACGTTTTATCGCCAATTTGAAATGGTGCGAGATAACAACTTCGATGGCATGATCATTACTGGGGCTCCATTAGGTTTGGTACAATTTGAAGATGTCATTTATTGGGATCATCTCAAAACCATCATGGAGTGGGCAAAAGATCATGTGACATCCACTCTTTATGTTTGCTGGGCTGCGCAAGCGGGACTAAAGCTACTCTACGATCTACCTAAAAAAACGCGTAAAGAAAAACTTTCAGGCGTGTATCACCACCAAATCCATCATCAATTTCACCCTATCTTACGTGGATTTGATGACACGTTTTTGGCTCCTCACTCGCGTTACGCAGATTTTTCGCCTCACTTTCTAGAAGAGCATACTGACTTAGACATTTTAGCGACATCGGATGTCGCAGGTGTGTACTTAGCCACCACAAAAGACAAACGCAATGTCTTTGTCACAGGACACCCTGAGTATGATTCTCACACCTTACATAATGAATATATCCGAGATTTAAGCGAAGGTATGGAGCCCGCTATTCCTGTCAACTATTACCCAAACAACAACCCAGATAACCCACCAATTGCAAGCTGGAGAAGCCATGGACACCTCCTCTTTTTAAACTGGCTGAACTACTGTGTTTATCAGCAAACACCGTACGACCTCGATCACTTCAGTGAAGATGCTTTCACTAAAGACGATTAGCTTCAAAATAAGCAAACAAAGCACTCATCATTACCGAAATGTAATATGTGAACCAAGCCGCCATATGGCGGCTTTTTCATAACAGTTTGCAAACCTGATCGCATAGTGTTTTTTCCTCAATAGGTTTTTGCTAAGTAATTCATATCATGCAGAAAGATTCAGGGATGTAGGGATAAAGAATGAAAACAGCAAAGCTCGGTGCACTAATATTATTGTCTCAGTTTGCACTCGTGGGTTGCGTGACGGTGAAAGAAGATGGAAGCCCTGTCGTTAAAGCCGATCCTGTGGCAATGGCAGAATCACGTATCGCACTTGGCTTAGGTTATTTAGACGGCGGTAACATGATTCGCGCGCATGATAACTTACAACAAGCCTTAAACCACGCACCTCAATACTATCGCGCGCAATTATCTATGGCTCACTACTACGAAACGGTTGGTGAAGATATTAAAGCCGAACAGATGTATAAACGCTCTCTACGCCAACACACTAAAAACGGAAATGTGCTCAATAACTACGGTACTTTTCTTTGCAAGCGAGGTGACTTCGAAAAAGCCGATCAGATGTTTAATCGAGCCATTGAGCAGCCTTATTACTACCTTATTCCAGCAAGCTATGAGAATGCAGCTTTTTGTGCGCTAAAATCACAAGATAAAGACAAAGCGAGATACTACTTTACTAGAGCTATCGATCATGACCCCTATAGACCAAAATCGATTTTGCAACTCGCTAAAATAGAAATTGATAGCGGTGATTATACTGAAGCTAGAATTCGATTAATGAGATTCAATCAAATGTATGGCGTGAAGAAGCCCTCTTTGCAACTCATGATTCAACTTGAACGTGCAGCAGGCAATGAAGCTCTCGAGAAAAAGTATCAAAAACAGTTGGAAAAATTTTCTTAGTACAAAATAGCGATACATAAGGCGCATTAGCTCACAGCCAATACTGCGCTTGACCAAGAATCCGGTGAATTCAGACTCACGGTGATACATTCATCCTGTACATAAACGTCAAATTCGGTACTATTTGAACGGAATAAGTGACCAAGTCACATTATAAAAAGTGCGCACACAACGAAATTTGTACATCATACTGTTTTTAAGATTGATTTCGGCACATTGATAAATACTAAATATTACTGACATGCACCAGAAGGAAGTTGAAGCCGGATGAAACCTGCCTGCACTCTGTTATTACTCACTTTGCTGAGTTCACCTTTTGTCGTCAGTGCACAAGATAATATTGAGAAAACATTCACGTTTGGCATTGTGTCGAATAAAGCCCAAAGCAAAATCAAAAAAGCGACGCCCCTTACCCAGTATGTAACTGAAAATATGGCTGAATATGGTTACGCAAAAGGGGCGGTAAAGGTATTTAAAAATTATCGTCAGCTCGCGGTTGCGCTTGAAAATGGCACCGTTCAAATTGCAACGGCGACCCCCTTTAATGCGATGACCTTAGAAAAGGAGTCTAATAGCCAAGTCCTCGCTATACGATGGAAAAAAGGCCTGCAAAAATATCATACGGTGTTCTTTACTAATAAAGAGAGTGGCATTGAGTCACTTTCTGACCTGCGCGGAAAAACGCTTGTTTTCGAAAAGCGCACGTCTACCAGCAGCTATTACCTACCTGCGATTACATTGCTGAATCACGGAGAAAAACTGCAATACCTTCCCTCTCCTGATGACAAACCGGCCAAAGACAGCATTGGTTATTTATTCCTTGATGAGCAACTCGCTCAGTCAAATGAAATCAACCTATCTGTATGGGTATATAAACAGAGAGTTGCAGCAGGAGCATTCAGTAACTTCAACTGGAACAATCCCAAAGATTTGCCAGAGAACATGAAAGACAAACTAGCGATTTTTTCTCGTTCTGTTGAAATACCCAGGGATTTGATTCTCGCTTCTCCAAGCATGAGCCTAGAGCAACAGCGTAAAATCACGTCAATACTGCTTGATATGGATACAACTCACGAAGGCTCTCTCGCACTTAAAAAGTTTCAGAACACCAAAAAATTCAGCGCGCTTACTCCAGAAATGCGAGCCTCCTTAAGTACAGTTCGCAAGTCAGTTCACTTGTTACCGAAGGTGGATTGATGTTTAAAAAGCTCTCACTCGAAACCAAATACATTTGCTCGACAATGTTCGTTGTCTTGTTTGTTGTGGTGATAAACCTTGCGTTATACATGCACGGTTACGATGCGTATTCAAATAGCTTAACTCAACAAATCACGAACAACTCTCAAGAAAAAACAGAATCTTACGTTAAGCAAAAAGGGTTGGTTTATGCAGAGCTATTATCAAAACAGCTTTTTGATCCACTCTATACAGACAATATCAGTCAAGCGTATGAGCAAATTAAGGCAACATTGAGCCAGCCAGATGTCTCGAAAATACATGTTGTTGACAATGAAGGGCTAATCTTTCACGACGGCACTACTCAGCTAAGGATGTTTGCCCAACCTCATTACCGCTCTCCTTTTATTTTGAAAGCAATAGAAGAATCTAGAACTCTCGTTTCCTTTTCCAAGCATCAGTTGGAGATCGCAGCGCCGATTCAGCAATCAAACATTACTCTTGGGGCGGTGTATCTTGAGCTTAACTTGATACATCTACTGGAAGAGAAAGAACAGAACATTGAACAAGTCCAAGCGATTACCTCAAACGATAAACAGAAGATGTTTAACTTGCTGCTAACGATCAGTGGGATATCCGTACTATTCGGTAGCATCATCGCTTATGCTTTGGGGCGGTCGTTAACTAAGCCACTCAAGCAACTAAAAGATCAATTTTCAGAGTCAAATACCCAAGCGCTGCCAGTCACCGACATACAAAGCAAAGATGAAGTGGGAGAACTTATTTCGGCGTACAACAAAATGTCAAACAAAGTGAACCGATACACCAGCCGAGTTGAGTTCATGGCGTACCACGATATTCTGACTTCCCTGCCAAACCGAGAAAAGTTACTCATTGATATTCAAACGCAAATAACTGACCACAAATCCCCCTCACTCGCGGTTGTGTTTATTGACTTGGATGACTTTAAGCACATTAACGATAACTACGGACATAACATTGGGGATAAATTGCTCGGCCATCTTGCTTCAGAGCTTCAAAGCCGTTTGCCGAGTTATTTTAAGCCGCTTTACCGCCTTTCTACCATCGTAAGTCGAGTAGGTGCGGATGAATTTGTACTGGCCTTTCCGTGCTCGGACAGTCATGAAGCTACAGAAAAAGCGCACGCTATTCATCGCCAACTACTCTCTCCCTTTAGTTTGGAAGAGAACGATATTCAAATTACGGCAAGCCTCGGAATTGCTGTGTATCCAGAATTTGGTTCAAACGCTGAGTCTCTTTTACAGCTTTCCTCTCTTGCGGCGCAGGAATCTAAAAGACGCGGTAAAGACATTATGACGATATACGATTCCACGTTTGATGAAACGATTAAACAACGTTTATACATAGAACGAGAACTGCGTCGTTCAGTACGTGACTTGTCTCAATTCGAGCTGTGGTATCAACCACAATTTGATCTAAAAACCTATCGCCTAATTGGGGTCGAAGCATTGGTTAGGTGGAATCATCCCGAGAAAGGCTATATCAGTCCAGAATCGTTTATCCCGATCGCAGAGCAAAGTGATTTAATATTGGAGCTTGGAGAACATATCATTGAGACGGCAGTTGCTCAGCGGGCAATTTGGGCAGAACATTTCGGTACTGATTTTCACATCGCATTAAACTTGTCCCCAAGACAAATCTATCGCCAAGATTTAAGTCAATTATTTTCTAAGTATTTACGACTACATGATGTCGCCCCTCAAACCATTCATGTTGAAGTGACAGAGTCACTTTTTATTGATGATACAGAGAAAGCTCAATATGTGCTTAAAAAACTACAAAGTATCGGAGTGGAAGTTTGGCTAGATGACTTTGGTACGGGGTATTCAGCCCTTGCCTACCTACAACATATGGCTTTTGACGGGCTCAAGATTGATCGTTCATTTATCGCTCAAATCCGAAAAAGCGATCAAGACGATTCATTAGTTCGCGCGATTGTATCCATGGCTCACAACCTAAGAATGAAAGTAGTAGCCGAAGGCGTAGAAACTCAAACTCAACTCACACGAATGGAGTCTCTCCACTGTGACGTCGTACAAGGCTTTTTCTTAGGTAGGCCTGTACCTGCTGAGGAATTGATTGCATTTGAATACCAACGAGGGAGTGGCGCTCAAAGCGTCAATCACTTTGCTTAGAACGCCGTTTTGTTAACTATTGCCGCTTAGCGCGTTAGTACTCGTAATGCAATATCGGTCACACTTCCCCCACCTCATTAATATGAATTTTCTCTTAAAATCTAACATCTGAGATAAATAAACTACACTTTTCATATCAACTTATTGGATATGGAAATGCGCGTGGTAGGAATCTTTTCTTGGAACAACCTGTCGGTAAAACAAAAGCTATTTGGGTTGGTTTTGCTGCCAATTTTATTGTTGCTTGTCCTCGCGGGTAAACATGTACAAAGCCTTTCTATCCAGGCTCAGGAACTACAAAAAGCACAGTTATTCTCTGTCTACATAGACCGCGTATCTTCGCTTTATCACCTACCGAATAACCCTGATGTAATAGATAAGCAACTAAAAACTCAGCAGATATCTCAATTGTTACGCGACACCGCTGCACCAGTATTCGGTGAAAACGCTGAGATACTAAACCAGTTGACAAGCTTTGAGGAAGCAACCCTCTCGATGCTCTCTTCGCAAAATCAAGAAGAAAAGTTAGATGCGGCAGAGTGGCGAGCTGATACGTTCAAAGAAATCCTCATGAGCTTAGACAAAGTCTATTTTAGAAATGTGAGTTATGAAACAAACACTCACCTTTCTTCTTTGATGCAACTTGAATGGTTGATGTTTTGGTCTACTGAAGAGCATAGATTAAGCGAATATTTGATTCGATCTTCAGAGGAAAATAACGAGTATGACCTCACAACACAGGCTTCTATCCAATCTTTAATCCAGAACCAACAACTATTTCTAGAGCGTTTTGTGACGCTAAATGCCAATCAACAACAAGTAGATCTGCTCATTGAGACGTTTACGGGTGAAGTCTTTATCAAAAGCCAAGAGTTTCGTGCTTATTTATTGCAACCAGCTCAACTCAAATCATTAACCCCGGATGAGATTGATGCGGGGTTATCTGCACTCAACAAACGCTTATCGTTATTACAAAGTGTTGACGACAAAATGGAACAACAGCTGAGTGATGATATATCAAAGACAATCAACACGACGACACAGCACCGCTTTACCTTTATCGCAATGATGAGCCTTTTAACGCTGTTGGTCGTAAGTTTAACGCTAAGATTGGTGCGAAAAGTTACTGGAAACTTGAATCTAGTCCTCAAATTTCTCAGTAACGAAAGCAATGAACAAAGTAACACTGAAAATTCACCTCTTGCTCAACTAATAAAGGGTAAAGACGAGCTGAGTAAGTTTGCTCGAGAGGTAAAAAAGCTTAGTGATGAGCGGATGTTGTCCAGACTAAAGCTCACACAAGCTAAAGAAGATGCAGAACAAGCAAAAGATGATGCAATTAAGGCGAGTAAAGCCAAAAGTAGCTTTTTGGCCAACATGTCCCACGAGATCCGCACGCCGCTAAATGGCGTTATTGGTATCTCTGAAGTCTTATCCGATACTTCCCTGACTGCCACACAACGCGATTACGTCGACACGATTGAAACCTCCTCCCAACTGCTTTTGAGTTTAATTAATGACGTTCTAGACTTCTCAAAAATTGAATCTGGGATGTTGCTCATTAGCCCACATTCAACTTGTGTTCGAGAGTCTATCTATGACATTGCTTCTATCATTTCACCGAAAGCAAAGGAAAAAGGCATCGATGTGCAAGTCAACATTAGCCGTAACACGCCTTACCACGTAATGTTGGATGACCATCGTATACGCCAAGTTGTCATGAACTTCATGTCTAACGCGGTAAAATTTACCGAACAAGGCAGTGTAGAGCTATCGGTCATCACCCGCGAAATTAAAAATGGTGAAGCGGTCATCGAGTTTTCCGTTAAAGATTCTGGGATTGGTATTGATGCCCAGCAGCAAAAGAAAATATTTGCTCCATTTGCCCAAGAGGATAACTCTACTACCCGACAATTTGGGGGAACTGGACTTGGGCTTGCCATTAGCACGCAATTAGTTGAGCTAATGGGTGGAGAAATTCAACTTGAATCCGAGAAAGGTAAAGGCAGTCGCTTCTTCTTTGAACTAACTGCTCCTGTTGTGACGCAAGAGTTTAACGCTTATCACGCTCTGAATCACAACGATATATGGATTGTATGCAGCAGTACTCAACTAGAACAAAAACTGCGTAACGAGTTAAGTTTTTTCAACATCAATATAACGCAGTCAGTAGATACCTTAAGTGCGTTGCCAACGTGGATTGATAACGAGCGCGTTATCGTTATTCATGTAGAAGCATCACCAAATGCAGCGGCGATGCATATCGATGAGATAGAAAGCCTTTGTAAACGAAACATTCGTGTCTGCCTCATCAAGCACCTTCATAGCCCACAATTCGACTTTAGAAACAGTATCAGCGCCTTGGTCACTCAGCCACTACTAGGGCAGCGCTTAATTAAAGCACTTGAAAGTTGTGCGGCAAATTTCTCGCACGCACAACAAGAGAGCACTTCAGCGCAACATGTTAAATCTCTGCCGAAAATTTTGGTTGTTGATGACAATACGGTCAATCAAAAAATCGCGGGGCTACACGTCACAAAAGCTGGCTTCGACTTTGATGTCGCTGTAAACGGACAAGAAGCGGTTGAGAAATTTCAACAGAATCAATACAGCCTAATTTTAATGGACTGCATGATGCCCGTAATGGATGGATTTGAAGCCACCCAAATAATTCGTCAAATAGAAGTAAAAGAAAAACGCGCTTTCAGAATTCCGATTATTGCTCTAACGGCAAGTGTGGTCGATGACGATATACAAAAATGCTTTGACGTTGGAATGGATGACTATGTGCCCAAACCGTTTAAAGCAGGGTTGCTTAAAGAGAAGTTAGATAAGGCAATTGGGTTACGTGTTTCCAACACGACGCCTGCTGAACCACACCAAGAGAACACCACCCCCGATAAAACTCATGAACTACCTGCAAGTTCTGAGCAACCAGAAGCAACGGTAACGCCTATTCGCTCCGAACGCATCTTGCTTGTCGAAGATAATAGAGTGAACCAGAAAGTGGCTTCTCTATTGCTATCTAAAGCAGGCTATCAATTCGAAGTCGCAGAAAACGGACAAATTGCAGTCGAAATGTTCCAAAAAGATGGAAAGTTTGATGTTATTTTGATGGATTGCATGATGCCCATAATGGATGGGTTTGAAGCTTCTAGGCAAATTAGAGCTTATGAAGCGAGTAAAGGATTAGCTAAGACGCCCATTATCGCATTAACAGCAAGCGTCGTTGATGATGATATTCAACGCTGCTTTGATTCAGGAATGGATGCCTACGTACCAAAGCCTGTGCGCAAAGAAAAACTGTTGTATCAAATTGAACAAGCAATGTAGGTGGATTCTATGAGTAGAAATCATTCTCGCGTTGCTTTTCCTTTGCGTTACATAAAACGCTATCTGTTCATTCTGATTGCCCTTCTTTCATTAAATTGCCAAGCTCTCGCTGCAGAGAGCTACGCCGTTTTCTCATTTAATGACGAATTCTCTCCGCTCACTGTCAATAAAGCGCGAAAGTTGTACAGAGGGAAGACGCAACTTTTACAAGGCCAGCGAATTGAACTCTCTGACTGGCCTGCGACATCAGCAGAAAGAGCTGAGTTCTATCGTTATCTTCTCAACAAAAATTTAGCGCAAATGAACGCGCATTGGGCAAGCTTGTCTTTTTCAGGTAAAGCTAGACCGCCAAAAGTGATTGCACGCTCCAGCATTGATGACCTCATAGCATGGATGCAAGAGAAGCCGAATAGAATTGGTTATGCCCCAACATCGAGCGTCCCTAGTAATGCTCATGTTTTATGTGTGGTTAGCTCGGAGAATTGATATGAAAAAATATTTAACCATGTTATCGCTGAGTATCGCGACCTTTCCGAGCTCAGCCACGATTGAGCTAACAGAACAACTTTCTTTAAGTGGTTTTGGCTCTACGTCGTGGGCAAAATCCGATAACCCAACTACGGTACTAGTTAACCGCTTTATTGGCGATGAATCTTGTTTCGATTGCGATACCACTTTCGGCATGCAGCTCGATTATTTTCACAAGGCATTTCGGGCATCCGCACAAGTCGTAAAGCGCCCGCAAGACCATTGGAGCTCGCCTCAGCTCGAGTGGGCGTATTTGGCTTATACCTATAAAGACATAGAAATACGAGGAGGACGCTTAAGACTGCCACTGTTTTTGATGTCTGAGTACAACTATGTCGGCCACGCTTTTACCCAAGCCCGCCCACCGAATGAAGTATATGACAGCATTCTAGGTATCACGGCTTATAACGGCCTATCTGCACGCTGGATTCATGACCTCAATGAGCAAGTCGTACTTACCGCCATGCCGTTTGTCGGGTTTAAAGACAATAGTGACGTAACCATCAATGAACGTACTGAATTGGAAATTGAGTCAAACAACACTGCAGGGATGAACTTAACGCTAAGCGGAGAGAGTTATCGTTGGAATTTTTCCTACCTCCACGGCGATTATGATCAAACAACGACGCTCTCTAACATTGAGCAATCCACTCCCGGTGGCGGAACCACAATCATTGACCGTCTAGTTGAAACAGAAAAAAACAACACGATCGATCTGTTTTCTCTAGGGTTAAGATACGAGCTCGATAACATTGTGATTATGGCAGAAGGACAGACCAGCAATCTTTCCTCATCTTGGTACGCGACAACAAGTTATAATGTAAACAAGCTGACTCCTTATATTGTTTACGGTCAGCAGTTTAATAATCGGGATAAAAAAAGTGGAGACAGTTTCTTACTCGGGTTGAGATACGACCTAGATTACAACGTTTCCCTGAACGCAGAATGGCAAAGGTTCAACGCCTACAATAATAGCTCTGGCGCGTTTTCATCAGCCCCAAAGGATGACAGTGCGAGCCTTTATACGCTAATGCTCAACTTCGTTTTTTAATGTTTCTTACAGTACCAATTTCCACAACACTGGGGGCTGTTGTATTAAGAAGGCTTTTTGCAACACGTAACTAAACGCTAAACGACTGGAAGGGATAGAATCGATCAGATAGGTAAGTGGCAATCCAAACAGAGACAAAGGTTACTCTATTTCGGTTTGTTTTGATTGCCTTTTAACCGCTTTTCTTTGCGTCGCAGTGCCCGGAAAAACTTTGACTCTTCGTGGTACCAACCAAGGACACTAATTGGGAAGCCCACGAGCATCATAATAAAAACATCCGCAGGGAGTTGTTCCCAAATGTCGCTTAAAGAATGCAGCTCTCCAAAAATGAACAAACCGATGACTTTACCAAGCAGTAATGCACAACAAATCATAAAGAAGGACTTTAATATATAGTGCCATTTGCCTTTTTTACGCTCTTCTCTCCAATAGGCATATTTATATTGTCGGTCGTACATTCATCCCCCTAAAGTAAACTTGCCGTAAGTTTAAGTATCTCGATAGCGTAAAGTGCGTTGGCACCTCTTTAATCATAGTGCGTATCTAAAGTGAATGCTTGTCGTGGCAATAAGAAGGAGAGGTATTCTGTAGTAAGAGCTACAAAATCTCTGAACGTTATATGTCTTGTGTAATTCGGATGATGCCTGATTTTGCTTATCGCTAGTGTTTTCTGAACACCCAAATCGGGCCGATGAGTAGAAACTGTAAATCCTCAAAAAACGACGGTTTTTTACCTTCAATCTTGTGACCGATAAATTGCAATATCCACAATACGCCAAACAAGAGCATAGAAATATGCAGAACGGGCAACATCAATACCTCTAGCGACCAAATAAGGCCAATGCACGCTAATGTGTAGCCGATCATCATCATGAATACACTCAGAGACAAACGAAAATAGAAAACCCAAGTGGGGATCACCGCTACCCAAACCCAATTAAGTTCGAAGCCTAATAATGAAATCTGGGGAATCGACCAAATAAGTCCAACCACAGAAAGGTAAATACCTGGAACTGCGATTGTGTGAATCTTTTGGTTGATAGGGTTTTGGTGACTCTCCCCGTATTCTTTTAGCCATTCAGATAATGCTCGCATATCATTCCCCTTTTCCACCTTCTTATTCTTATATAGCCCGAGGATGAAAAAGGTGCGAATTTTTCCGTAAAGGCTACGAGCAACGAGCGACAAAACAACAGAGGCCAGTGCGTTGCCGATTACTCACCAAGCAACGCTCGTTGTGCTTTCGGCAGCTTGGCAACGACAAGAGCATAAGAGCGTTCACACAAGTCTTGAATCAACCCATCCTCGACATCACCGTTAAAATAAACCGTTATCCAATGACGCTTATTTAAGTGATAACCTGGGATAATGTCCGTAAACTGCGACGTTAAGACTTCTCCATCTTCTGGTTTTACTTTTACGCTGACATACTCCCGACCGTTTCTCTCTGCAATGATGGCAAACATCTTGCCTTTGATTTTGTAAACAAGCGCTTCAGGCCCAAATGGGAAATCGCTTTCTGCACACATGAAGGTACTTAAGTATTGTTCTAGTTCTTTGCTTTTCATATCCCCTACCTCCTTCTGCGTTCTCACTCAAATTGTGGCAATAGCAATTTTAACGCCTGGTTAACCTGCTCTTTTTCATTGCCTTCTAAACCATGCAATAACGATTGCTGAACGTCTACATGCTCCAAAATTAGCTTGTCAATTAAGGTTAAGCCTTGCTCTGTTAGTTCAACGGTGACGCTACGTCGGTCTTCTTTACTATGGGTTCTGGTAATAAACCCTTTCTTCTCAAGTTTATCTAAGCGATTAGTCATCGCACCCGAAGTGAGCATCATCGACTCTATTAACGCTGAGGGAGTAAGACAATATGGTGAACCAGCTCGACGCAGTGTCGCTAACACATCAAATTCACCCATTTTCAGGTCGTACTTCTTATGTAGCTCGGCGACCCTAGATTCCATGTGTTTTGCAATTCGCATTAGTCGACCCATTATTGCCATCGGTTCAGTGTCGAGGTCTGGCTTCTCCCTAGCCCACTGCTCTACCACTCTATCAATTGCATCCATTATTTCTCTCCAAACATCATATATTTTTTATTTTAACATAAAGATACTTTACAAAAAGCCACCTTGCCGATATCGTTACATTTAATTATCTCTACATAAAGATATTTAACATGAACATTTTACTTGCGATGATTCCTGCCTTTTTTTGGGGGACGACTTACGCTGTTACTCAGTTTACTCTACCGGACTGGCCTCCCGTTTTACTTGGCGCTCTAAGGGCACTGCCTGCGGGTCTTTTGTTGCTGGCAATAAAGCCCTCGTTTCCAAAAAGAAGTGAGTGGAAGGTGCTGCTTGTTTTAGGAACCATCAACATCGCTTGCTTCTTTGGTCTCATTTTTGTCATGGCGTTGACGCTTCCTTCTGCCATCTCTGGTGTTGGTATGGTTTCGGTCCCCGTTTTTGCAATGCTGTTTGGTTGGGCGGTCTACAAACGTCAGCCTAGTGGCATTCAAGCAATAAGCGGCGCAACTTTGATTGCTTTAGCTTGGTTCTTATTTGATCCTAGCTCTATTTCTCTCGAACCCGTGGGCTTACTTGCGATGATCTCCGCCATTATGTGCATCGTGATAGGAAGTAGCGTAACAAAGTCACTAGGTACAAAAATGCACTGGTGGACAGTGCTAACATGGCAGCTCATTTTGGGTGGCGTGATTATGTCTATCGCAACAAGTGTGCTGGCGATAAACAATCCAGAGCCATATGTTACGGTCGTTCAGGACGTATCCATGACGAATATTCTAGGGTTACTGTGGGTAATTATTCTGAACACCGCATTAGGGTATGGCATGTATGTATGGTTATTGCAGCGGATGTCGGTCGTAGATTTTACCTTTGGTGGTATTGCAAACCCAGTCGCAGGCATTGTTTCGGGCCTACTGCTATTGGGGGAAACGTTCACTCCTCTGCAATACAGCTTAATGCTAGGAATGATCGTAATGTCATTACTACCTCAGCTCATTACGTCGATCAAAGCGAAAAGAGCCGCACTCTCCTCCTAAGTAACGTTAATTCCTAACACTCTAGAAGTAATGAGAGTGTTAGGAATCCTCAAGTGTGACCCCATCAGCAGAAATCAGCGCTAACCTAGGCAACTGACACCTTTAAAACGGTACGTTTTGACGTTATGGCTGTTAAGCGCTTGCAAGGTTAGTCAGGGGCTCTGGTTTAGCGTAAACATAACCTTGAATAAGGTAAATCGCATGCTGAGCCAGGTATTCGACTTGAGCCTGGCTCTCTACACCTTCTGCAATCATCTCACATTCCGCTTTGTTCGCTGCAGACACAATTGAGTCCAGCACTTTCAACTTTTGGTCGTCAGATCCTATTGGATCAATGAACATCTTATCCACTTTTACACACCGGATGCCCAAATCTTGTAGGTAAGAAAAGCCACCATATCCGGTACCAAAATCGTCAATTTTGAACTTGTAGCCTTTATTCGTTAAATACAAAATCTCTTTTTTCGCGGCCTCAGTGTCTTTTACTGGTATTCTCTCGGTCAATTCAAAATGAATTCTATTCGAGATTGGCCAATTTAACTCCGACAGCAACTTCGTTAATACACCTGACTCTAAATGGGAGGAAACAATATTGATACTGACCCACGTATGCTCGGGTAAGTCACTTAAGTCTTGTATGATTTTACGAATAAGCTGATTCGTCATCGGAATAATCAGGCCACTTTCTTCTGCAGCACCAATAAACATATTTGGTGGCACCATTCCATCACGTCGCGACCATCGAATCAGAGCTTCATATCCTACTGTCTTACCATCGCGACTATCGACAATCGCCTGGTAGTAAGGAATAAATTCTGCATTACTAATCCCATTTTCAATTAGACCTGTAATGGATTTTCTCAAGCTTTTACCAGATATGTATGCAAAGGCAGTCACAAGACCTGCAAGCACACTTACAAGACCGCCCCACAAAAGTACTCTTTCCTGAGCATAATTTTTAAGTTTTTCACCGCTGTATATCTTGATGAGCATGTTGGCTTGAGACTCTCCTGAAAAGAAAAACTCTTTTGAGAGTGCGTTTTCTTCTCCTGCAATATTCGCTTTGCCACGGCTTATCGTTAAATCACCAAATATTGGTTCATCATACTTAAACTCTACAAATAGGCAGTCTTTGCAAGGCGTTTTTATTACCTCGTTAACCCAACTGTTATCAAGTACCCAGAAGACTTCAACGTGTTCATTATCATAAATGACCATCCACTCTATTTGGTCATTCTGTTGCGGCAAAATAAGTGATGCGAAAAAGTTTTCATCCATCTGAAATCGTTCACTACTAGATGGGCGAGACACTTCACTACCAACCGTGGAACACGTTTTTCCGCCTTCTGTGGTCATCGCAATAAAACGAATGTAACGGTTATAAAAACGTGGGTCGCGTAAAGTTCTTACATCACTATCACTACAAGTAAAATCTAACTGAGCAATCTGCTTCACTATTGCTCCGTCCAAATAGGCAGACCTTTGATTTAAATAATCTACGTAAGCATCTATTTTCGACGCTTTTACCGAGTTGACGTAAAAGTTGGTTATCGAATGAAAGGCCACTACAAATATGGCGATGGGAACTAAGCCGAGTAAAATGGCATACTTTGTATTCTTTGTTATCAAAGTTCGTCCTGCTAATCTGTCAAGCAACCTAAGTGGGATATGAATACTATCTCATTTTTATAGTCCAAAAAGTGAGGAATGACGCTCAATAAAATTATAGACTCAAGTGGCTTTCAGATGTCGGGATTTAGAATGTGAGCACCAAACCACATTCGAGGAGAACAAAGTAGCGACTAAGTGAAAAGTAAGAACGAGCCCAACTGTTAAGTCATCCGTAATAAAAGTGACAACTTGGATCTTGAGCAATACTTTTTAGATAGGCAGCAGATACGCTAAAAAACAAAAAGGAAACGATTGATGCCAACCGCTTCCTTTATTTGTTATTGCTATTTAAAAGTGCGTGAATTACGCCACTTCAAGAATCACTTTTTCCAACTTATCTAGGCCTTCATTTAGCACGTCAGATTCGATGGTCAGTGGAGGTAACAGACGAATCACGTTCGCTTTTACCCCACAAGAAAGCAGGATAAGACCATTTTCTTGCGCTTTAGAAATCACCGATTTGGTCATCTCTTGTAGCGGCTTACCTGATTCTGGGTCAGTAAATTCAATCGCCATCATCGCACCCGTAGTACGGATTTCACCAATAGCAGGCACAGATTGTTGCAGTTTGGTCATACGTGCATTGACCACTTCACCGATGCCCATCGCTTTAGCACACAAATCTTCTTCTTCGATGATTTTCAGCACTTCAAGACCAGCAACACAACCGAGTGGCGAGCCTGCATAAGTACCACCTAAACCACCAGGCAGTGCGGAGTCCATTACATCCGCTTTACCAACAACAGCTGAGATTGGGAAACCACCAGCAATGCCTTTCGCCATTGTCATTAGATCGGGTTCAATGCCTAGGTACTCCGTCGCAAACATTTTACCGGTACGGGCAAAACCCGTTTGGATCTCATCCGCAATCAGCATGATACCGTGCTTGTCACACAGTTGACGCAAGCCTTGTGCAAACGCTTCAGGTGCTTTGTAGAAGCCGCCCTCACCTTGTACTGGCTCGAAGATGATCGCCGCAACACGTGATGGTTCAATATCACAAGCAAATAGATCGTCGATCGCTTGTAAACTTTGCTCAACGCTGATGCCGTGAAACGCATTTGGGTACGGCGCGTGGTAGATTTCGTTCGGGAAAGGACCAAAGCCCGCTTTGTACGGCGCAACTTTACCAGTTAACCCCATAGTCATGTTTGTGCGACCATGAAAGCCGCCTTTAAACGCTATCACGCCGCTACGGCCTGTATGAGCGCGTGCCACTTTTACGGCATTTTCGACCGCCTCGGCGCCAGTAGTAAGAAAGATCGCTTTCTTCTTAGTCTCACCTGGTGCAAGTTCTGTCAGCTTTTCAGCCAGCTCAACGAATGACGCGTACGGCGTAACCATCGCGCAGGTGTGCGAAAAGTTATCCAACTGAGCTTTTACCGCTTCGCTAATGCGCTTGTGAGAATGCCCGGTGTTAGTCACCGCGATACCCGCTGCAAAGTCGATGTATTTGTTGCCTTCGATATCCCATACGTAAGCGTTTTCTGCTTTCTCGACGTAAAGTGGGTACAGTGCGCCCATGCCTTGAGCGATAACTTGGCTTCTTCTTTCGTGTAGTTGTTGGTTTGTCATTGTTTTGTCCTTAATTAGTTGCCGCCAAAGCAGAGATATTTCACGTCCATGTATTCATCGATACCTTGTTTTGCTCCTTCACGTCCGATACCGGACTGCTTAACACCACCGAAAGGAGCCACTTCAGTAGAGATCATACCTTCGTTAATGCCGACCATGCCGTATTCGAGCGCTTCTGCGATTTTCCAAACACGGTGAATGTTTTGGCTGTAGAAGTACGACGCGAGACCGTAGATGGTGTCGTTCGCCATTTCGATCAGCTGTTCGTCGCTGTCAAAACGAATCACTGGCGCGACAGGGCCAAAGATTTCCTCGGAAACAATCTTCATGTCGTGAGTAACGTCTTTGAGAACCACTGGCTGCATAAATAGACCATCGAGCTTTTTAAGTTCTGAAACCGGCTTCGCGCCTTGCTCGATAGCACCATCGATCAACGCTTGAATGCCTTGCTTCGCTGACTCGCTGATCACTGGACCAATGTTGACCCCCTCTTCCAATCCGTTACCAACTTTGAGCTGCTGAACCGCAGCGTCAAACTTAGCAACGAATTCGTCATACACTTTGCTGTGTACATAGAAACGGTTCGCACAAACACACGTTTGGCCTGCGTTACGGAACTTCGACGCCATCGCACCCGCCACGGCTGCATCAATGTCGGCATCATCGAATACGATAAACGGCGCGTTGCCACCGAGCTCCATTGAGGTACGTTTAATGTCCGCCGCGCTTTGCTGCATCAGCACACTACCAACTTGGGTAGAGCCAGTGAAAGACAACTTACGAATCAACGGATGCGAAGTGAAAATAGCGCCTACCTGACGTGAATTTTCACCCAGAACCACTTGCAGCACATCGCGAGGGATACCCGCTTGATAGGCAAGCTCTGCGACCGCAAACGCAGACAGCGGCGTAGATTCAGATGGTTTTACGACAAAGCTACAACCGGCCGCTAAAGCTGGCCCTGCTTTGCGCGTGATCATCGCAATTGGGAAGTTCCACGGTGTAATCGCACAGGCGACACCAATTGGCTGTTTGATGGTCACCAAACGCTTGTCCGCACTTGGGGCAGGAATCGTCTCACCGTAGGTACGTTTCGCTTCTTCAGCAAACCATTCGATAAAGCTCGCGCCGTAAAGCACTTCACCTTGAGCTTCAGCCAGCGGCTTACCTTGCTCTAACGTCATTAAGCGGCCAAGGTCGGCTTTGTTTTCTAACAGGAGTTGGAACCAACGATTGAGCATGCCAGCACGCATTTTTGCTGGCAGTGCCGCCCATTCTTTCTGCGCCACACTGGCGCGTTCAATGCCATTTAAAATGTCGTTTTCGGTTGAGACTGGTGCGTACCCGAGGAGTTCTCCGGTCGCCGGATTAGTCACTGCAATGCCCTGTTGTGGGTTCGCTACCATAAACGAAACAAGGGTTTGGTTTTGTATCTGTTGCATGGTCATTCCTTTTGACAACTCATCATCGCCGCTAAGCTAGCGGCGAGTTTATGTTTAAGCAGGGATCTGCTGCGTAATGCAGTGAATGTTCCCTCCGCCAAGTAAAACCTCTCTCGACGGTATCGCGATGATTTGGTACTCCGGCATCGCGTTTTGCAAAATATCGATCGCCATAGCGTCGGTCTCTTCGTCCAGCATCGGCAAGAACACATGCTCGTTGACGATAAGAAAGTTCGCATAAGAGGCACTTAGGCGTTCGCCAGCTTGTCGACTCATTCCTGAACTGGCGTCAATGCCATTGGCTTCGCGCTCGCTGTAATGCAACGGACCCGGTAATGGCAAACGGACAATTTCAATCTCGCGCCCTCTCGCATCGTGCTGAGATTTCAGTACTTGTTCCGCTTGACGAGACAACGCGTATTGCGGATCGCTTGGGTCGTCGGTCCAACTTAGTACCACTTTACCCGGTGCGATAACGTGCATCAGGTTGTCGATATGGCCGTCTGTTTCGTCATTGAATAAACCATTTGGCAACCAAATGACTTTTTCGATACCGAGGTACGCCTTTAACTGCTCTTCGATTTGCGCTTTGCTCAACTGCGGATTACGTCCTGGGCTGAGTAAGCACTCTTCTGTGGTGTAAAGCGTGCCTTCACCATCGGTGTGAATCGCCCCACCTTCAAGTACAAACGGAGCGCGGTAATAATCTATACCGATGATGTCGCACACCGAACCAGCCACAAGATCGTCTTGTTGCCAGTTATCGTAAAGCCCGTTGTATTCGCCGCCCCACGCGTTAAATTGCCAACTAATCCCACGGCGCTCGCCCGCCTGATTCACGAGCACGGTCGGTCCAATATCGCGCATCCACGCATCGTTAAATGGGATTTCCACCAAACGTACGTCTGAATGGAGCATTTGACGCGCTCGGTCAAAGTTGTGCGAGCATACCGCCACGCACACCTTGGCCACTTCCGCGATTAAGTTCGCGATTCTGGCAAAGGTTTCTTGCGCGGGTAATGCGTCATCACGCCAGTTGTCTTTCCTTTCTGGCCACGCTAGCCAAACTTCACTAACCGGCTGAAACTCAGCCGGAAAATAGAAGCCATCTTGCGCTGGTGTTGTCGATAACTTCATTTTAACGCCTCTTTAAACAGCTAGTTTTCCAACGCTGGTGTAAAGGTCTGGACGACGGTCGCGGAACAAGCCCCATGCGTGACGCGCTTTCGCTGTCGCAGCGAGGTCAATTTCTGCGTAAATGATGGTTTCACCTTCACGTGGTGCTTCGGCAATTTTTGCGCCAGTGTGGTCAGTGATAAAAGAAGAACCGTAGAACGTGGTCTCGATACCGTCATCGACCTCAGTACCTACTCGGTTTGACGCGATGACTGGAACGAGGTTTGCTGCCGAGTGACCTTGCATTGTACGTTGCCAGTGGTCACGTGAATCCAACGTTGGATCTTGAGGCTCAGAACCGATTGCAGTTGGGTAAAAAATCGCTTCCGCGCCGTGCAGAGCCAAGCTGCGAGCAAGCTCTGGAAACCATTGGTCCCAGCAAATGCCAGCACCGAACTTACCGAACTTGGTTTGCCACACTTTGAAACCGGTATCGCCAGGGCTAAAATAGTACTTTTCGCTGTAGCCTGGGCCATCAGGAATGTGTGACTTGCGGTAGTTATCTAGTACCGTGCCATCGGCATCTATCATCACTAGCGAGTTAAAAAACGTGTTGCCCGCTTTTTCAAAGTAGCTGACAGGAATAACCACGCCGAGTTCTTTCGCCAGTGCGCTCATTTCCTGAATAAGGTGGCTATTTGCCGTCTCTTCTGCGAGCTCGAAATACTTCGCTTCTTGTTTTTTGCAGAAGTAAGGCGCGGCGAACAGCTCTTGAGGAAGAATCACGTTCGCACCGTTTTGTGCTGCTTCACGAATCGCCTTTTTGGCTTTAGCTAGATTTTCTTCCAGATCCCAGCTTTTCGTCAGTTGAAGGGCTGCAAATTTCACTACTTTGCTCATTGGATATTCCTTATCTCTTAAATCGCCAGTTTGTCACGTAGGTTATAGTAAGCCGCGCCCATTGCCGTAAACGGAATTTGGAAGTAGCGGCCCCCCGGGAAGGAGTAATGTTTCAGTGCAGCAAACGCGTCAAAGCGTTCTGCGTGTCCGGTCAGAGCTTCGGCCAGCAACTTACCTGCTAGGTGAGTACACGTTACACCGTGACCGCTGTAGCCTTGTAGGTAGTAAATGTTGTCTGCAAACGAGCCAAATTGCGGCATGCGTGAGTAAGTCAGCAAGAAGTTACCCGTCCAGGTGTAATCAATCTTGATGCCTTTCAATTGTGGGAAGACTTTCTCCATCTTCGGACGAATCAATGCTTCAATGTTTTCTGGGTCACGTGCGCCATAAACCACGCCACCTCCGAATAACAAACGCTTGTCGGCGGTTAAGCGGAAGTAGTCAAGCAAGTAGTTACAGTCTTCAACGCAGTAGTCACTGGTTAGCACTTGTTTTAACTGCTCATCACTCAAAGGCTGAGTCGCCACCACTTGTGTGCCGCACGGGATCGCTTTGTTGCTGATGTTTGGTGCCAAACCACCAAGGTAGGCGTTACCTGCCAGTACCACGTACTTGCTCTTCACGCTGCCTTTCGCCGTTTTCACTACTGGGTTAATCCCTTTGTCAATCGACACGACCGCCGACTGCTCAAAGATTTGACCACCTAGAGACGTAAACGCAGCAGCTTCACCCAATGCCAGTTTAAGCGGGTGAATGTGACCACCGCGCATATCCAGTAAGCCGCCAGTGTATACTTTAGTGCCTACCGCTTGTTCTACCTCTCCTGCGTCAAGCAGAGTCAGTTGGTCGTTGCCGTAACGCTCCCAGTTCTTCTTATGTTCTTCTAGCCCTTTGAGTTGTTTACTGTTCAGTGCCGTGAACAAGCCGCCTTGCTTGTAATCACAGTTGATGTCGTATTTGTCGATCAGGCCACGGATGATATCGCCGCCTTCAAAAATCATATCGCACAGAGCTTTAGCTTGGTTTTGGTCGTAACGGCTTTCAATCACGTCAACATCTCGGCTGTAGCTGTTAACGATTTGGCCACCGTTACGACCAGTTGCTCCAAAGCCCACTTTTGCGCTTTCTAGCACAACGACTTTAAAACCTTTTTCTGCAAGGTGTAGTGCAGAAGAAAGACCAGAAAATCCCGCACCGACTACACACACATCGCACTCGATGTCGTTTTGCAACTGTGGGTATTCCGGCATGTTTGGCACAGAGTGCGCGTAGAACGAATCCGTATGCTTGTTCATAGAACTATTCCTTTATTTATCGTAATCGTCAGCAGGCTTAAGGATGGAGGCGAATCCAAGTGGTTTTGGTTTCGGTGAATTTTTCAATCGCGTGGAGAGACTTGTCTCGACCGTTTCCGCTCATTTTGAATCCACCAAATGGAACCGTCATGTCACCTTCGTTGTAGTTGTTAACCCAAACCGAGCCGGCTTGCAGTCGTTTTGCTACGCGATGAACGCGGTTGATATTGCTACTCCAGAGTGCCGCGCCTAAGCCGTACTTCGAATCGTTAGCGATCTCGATTGCTTGCGCTTCGTCTTTGAATGGAATGACACACAGCACCGGACCAAAAATTTCCTCTTGGGCGACACGCATCTTGTTGTCGACATTGTCTAAAATGGTTGGGGAAACAAATGCACCTTGCCCATCGACATCGCCGCCACAACGTACGTTTGCACCTTCTGATTCACCTAACGAGATGTATTCCAACACTTTTGATTTATGATCTTGATCGATAAGCGCTCCCATGGATGAACTTGGGTCCATTGGGTCTTTTGGCGTGAACGCTTTCGACGCTTGAATAACTTTTTCTAAGAACTGATCTTTGATGCTTTCGTGAACAAGCAGGCGGGTTGCCGCGACGCACACCTCACCTTGGTTGTAGAAACACCCTGCGGCGGTTTCTGCTGCTGCGCGATCTAAATCATCACAATCTTCAAACACGATGTTCGCGTTCTTGCCGCCCGCTTCTGCAAACACGCGCTTTAGGTTGCTCTCACCCGATCTGACCATCAGTTGGCCTGCAATACGCGTCGAGCCTGTGAAGGCGATGCAGTCTACGTCTTGGTGTTTCGCCAGCGCGTCGCCAGCTTCATGACCAAAACCCGTAATGACTTGGAAAACGCCTGTTGGTAAGCCCGCTTGAGAAGCAAGTTGACCTAGAAATATCGCGGTGAGAGAAGATTTTTCTGACGGTTTTAGAATCACGCTGTTACCAGCGGCTAAAGCAGGACCAAGCTTCCAGCACGCAAGCCAAAGGGGGAAGTTCCACGGTACAACCGCAGCAACCACACCAATTGGTTGATGAGAAATAAAAGCGTGTACATCTTTTTCGGTTGGGGCAACTTCGCCGTATACTTTGTCGATCGCTTCGGCGTACCAGCGTAAAGAGTTTGCTGCGCCAGGAATATCGGTAGAGAAGCTGTGAGAGATAGGTTTACCAGTATCGAGAGTTTCTAATAGTGCTAACTCTTCTTGGTGTTGCTCAATCAGCTCAGCTAACTGTTTAAGCACTGCTTTGCGATGAGCTGGGCTGCTTTCACTCCAGATACCAGATTGAAATGCTTGGCGAGCGTATGATACCGCGAGGTCGACATCTTCACTTTGGCAACGGGCGATTTCGGTGAATATCTCGTCTGTTGCTGGGTTAACTACCGGGATGGTTTGCCCTGTTAAAGCGGCACTGTATTCACCGTTAATGTACGCCCTGTTTTCGATGTTTAGATTGTTTTTTAGCTCAATCCATTGCTCTTGGGTTTTCATACGCTCTCCTTGTGATCACACAAGGCAAGCCCCCACTAAAATGTGGTTGGCGTATGCGCACTTATCATTCGACAAGCCTTGTCTGTGTGATTTGTAAATCGATGGGGCTTCGTCGTATCAATAATGTACGACTCGCCCGCTGTTATGACATGAGATTGCCCTTTATATTCCAGAGTGATTTCACCCTCTAATACGGTGCCAATCTCTTCGCCTTCGTGTTTGATTTCTGCCGCACCAGTGGTTCCATAAGGTGCGTATTCCTCGATCAAGAATCCGATGACTTGATCTTTGTCGCCATTCGTTACCAGTTTCATGGACACCGTCTCGCTCCCGATTTCCACAAGATCTGACGGCTTGATGACTACTTTCACTTCATCGTTCGAAGGTTGTTCAAAAGTGAAAAACTCTGATAACGATAAAGAAAATACATTAACGATTTTTTGTAGTGAGCTGACCGACGGGCTCACTTTGCCATTTTCAATGGATGAGATTGCACTGTGGGTAATACCAGCGCGCTCGGCTAGTTCCCTTTGTGACAATCCATGTTTTTTTCGTAACTGAACAATATTTTTACCAATCTCTTGATTGTCCATTCATACAGCTCCAAACGTTTAACGAGAGGTAGCCATCATAAATTCATTGAACAAAATTTGAGAGAAATGATTGGTTTTTGCTTCCCATTCTGGGTGCCACTGCACGCCAACGAAAAATTTTTGATTAGGAAGACTAAATGCTTCTACCAAGCCATCCGGGGCTTTAGCTTCTACTTGTAAGAGAGGAGCAAGCTGATCGACGCCTTGGTTGTGTAGTGTGTTCACTTCAAAGAAGGTGGTGTTTTCCCAATGATTTTGCACCAGCCATTGTTCAAATAAGCTCTGTTTTTGAACTAGCACAGCGTGTGCTGGCGCGTATTTTTGTTCGAAATCTTCAACAGGCGCTTCACGATGGTCATTGAAGCCGGAGTCATGAACGGCTGGGTTTAACGAGCCACCGAGTGCGACATTCATCTCTTGAAAGCCACGGCAAATACCAAGGCACGGAATGTTTTGGTCAACCGCATGACGAATTAACGTGAATGAGAGCTCATCACGAGCTTCATCTTTGTAGCTCTCTTCGTGCGTTGCATTGTATCGATGTGGCGCAACGTTAGAGTGGCTGCCAGGAAAAAGAAAACCATCACATATGTCTAGGATGGTGGTTACGTCATTGCCCGACATGTCGGGAGCCAACATAATCGGTAGCCCTCCAAAATCCTTTATGGCGCGAAGGTAAAAGTCGTTGACCGCTTGTATCTGATAGCCACCCAACTCTTTAGCGCAGCTAACCACACCAATGATGGGTTTGTGTGTATCTGCCATGATATGTCCATGTTCAATTTATTTAACACAAACCCTACAAACCATGTACAAAATTATCAACACAGATGACCATTATTATCGTCACAACGTGATCTGACGCACTTTTTAGGCTTCAAAACTGAATATTTATGCTCATTATATTGAACAAAACAAAACCAACTGTTACAAAATAGTTAACAGAAAGACATAAGAACCAGCCGTTAAACATCAAAAACACAGTTTAAGTGCATGTTTAAATTAAAAATAACCTAAAAAACAAACAACTCGCTCAGAGTACTGTAATTTATTTGTTAATTTGGTTATTTCTAATTTCTACTCGTCAGGCTATTTGGAGAAGAAAATGGAATCGTATCTACAGGAAGTACAAAATTTTAAACAAAAATGGCCCGATATTGAATTTATCGATCTCATCTTTACCGATATAAATGCCACCCCAAGAGGAAAACGCATCCCGATAGATGCTCTAGAAAAACTGAATAAAGGTGTTGCCCTCCCCCTTTCGACCATCACCCTAGATACCAAAGGTAACGTCGTTGAAACGGCCGGGTTGGGAGAAGATCTCGGAGAACCAGATAATCTCTGCTATCCAATCAGCGGCACCTTAATGCCGACGGCAAAAGAACAAGTTGGTCAGCTACTGCTTAGTATGATGGATGAAACCGGGCAGCACCCTAACCCACTGTTCATCCGAAACATTCTCGCTTCTATATTGCAAACACTGCATGCTAAAGACCAATATCCTTGTGTCGCGCTCGAGCTGGAGTTCTATTTAATAGACAAAACCCGCGGCGAAAATGGCGAACCATTAACGGCAATTAACCCCACGAAAAAAACTCGAGAAAAAGATACCGAGGTTTACGACCTTGATGGACTAGATGACTACGCTGATTTCTTGGCCGACCTTAATCGAATTGCATTAGAACAAGGTTTAAACACTTCCGGAGCCCTATCTGAATCGGCACCAGGGCAGTTCGAAATCAACTTCAACCATTCTAAAGATGTACTTCGAGCATGTGATGAAATCATCATCGCAAAACGCTTGATTCGCCAGGTCGCTCATCAGCACGGATTTGACGCCACATTTATGGCGAAACCTTTTAGTGAGCAAGCGGGTAATGGCATGCACATTCATCTCAGCTTGGTTGATACAGATGGTAACAACCACTTTAGCCAATCAGACGGTCAAGCGAGCGCCTTCTTCTATCAAACCATGGCAGCGATGCTGTCACAAACATCCGATGCCATGGCCCTAATCTGTCCTAACGTTAACTCTTACCGTCGCTTTGTTCCTGGCGCTTACGTCCCAACCAAAGCCGATTGGGGAGAAAACCACCGCGGTGTTGCGCTGCGTGTGCCTATCAGCGATAGCAAAAATCGCCGTATAGAGCATCGTATAGCAGGCGCTGACGTTAACCCATACATTCTCGCTGCAGTAGTACTTTCCGCAGTATTAGCGAGTGAAAGCTACACCAAAGATCAATGTCCACCGACTCTCAGTGATGATGCAATTGAGTTACCTCTGCGTATGTCAGAAGCTCTAGAGCGACTGGAGCACAGTGAGCTAGCTCAATACATCTCAAGAGACTTTATCGATTTGTATCTAGCTTGCAAACAGAGTGAACTCGCAGAATTTGAGCGAGCGATTACTCCATTGGAAATCGACTGGATGTTGCACTCGGCATAAACAAAGGAAATGAACTTTATGACTACGCAGACCAAGGCGCTGGATGCGCCTCTTAAAATCAACTCTCAACACATTATTGTTTCTTTAATCTCGGTTGCGACGTTTGTCTTTTTTACCACAATCGGTTTGAACCATGAGGAAGGCGAAGCCTACGGATGGATGAGTCTTTTACCAACGGCGTTGGTATTGGTCTTTGCGCTGACAACACACCGAACTGTGGAAGCCCTCTTTAGCGGCGCTATTGCCGGTGTTCTTCTGCTTAACCCAACTGAAGCGGTGGAACAGATTGTTGATATTTCCATGAGTGTAATGATGGATGAAACTATCGCCTGGATCATCCTCGTTTGTGGTTTGATGGGCGGCCTAATTGCTATTTTGGAGAAAGGCGGCAGTATCTTAAGCTTCTCCGACATGCTGGTCACGAAAGTAAAAAGCCGTAAGCAATCGATGCTGATGACCTTTGCGTTAGGTATTCTGATCTTTATCGACGATTATTTGAATGCGATTGCAATTTCTTCCTCAATGAAAAAAGTTACGGACGGCTACCAAATCTCGCGTGAAAAGCTCTCATATCTTGTGGATTCAACCGCCGCACCTATCTGTATCCTCGTACCAATTTCCACTTGGGCAATTTTCTTCAGTTCTTTGCTAGAAGCAAACGGAGTAGCAGAAGCGGGAGATGGTATCAAAGCATACATTGAAGCTATTCCATACATGGCTTACGGCTGGGTAACGCTGGTGATTGTTTTGCTGGTTGCAATGGAAAAGGTCCCAGATCTAGGCGCGATGAAAAAGGCAGAAAAGCGTGCGAAGAATGGTCAAGTTCGTCCAGACGGTGCAACAGATGTCGACTTTGGTCCCGATGTATCTGCACATACCAACCCAACCATGGGCCTTGTCAACTTCTTGTTACCAATGATCGTACTTGTTGCCGCAAGTTGGTATTTTGGTATCGATCTACTTGCTGGTGTTTTCGTCGCGTTAATCTTTACTATTAGCTTTTACGGCGCACAAAAACTGATCTCGATGAACGACATGTTCGAAGCTGTTTATGATGGCATTAAAGTTATGCTACTGCCGCTTGCGACCGTTATTGGTGGTTTCATGTTGAAATCGGTCAACGACTCATTGGGCGTCACGCAGTATGTCATTGAGACCGTCAGCCCTTACCTGTCAGCGTCTTACTTCCCTGCGATTATCTTTATGATTACGGGCGCGTTGGTATTTGCAACGGCATCGTCTTGGGGAACGTTTGCAGTAGCGATGCCAATTGTTCTACCTTTGGGCGAACAGCTTGGTGTGCCTCTACACTTAACCGTTGCAGCGCTGCTTTCAGCATCAGCGGCAGGGAGCCACTCTTGTTTCTTTAGTGACTCAACCGTGTTATCTGCACAAGGTTCAGGCTGTACAGCAATGCAACACGCAACCACACAGTTTCCTTATGCGTTGATTGGTATTGTTGCAACCGCGATTTTCTTCTTCATCATCGGTTAGCCCCTTTATCTAATTGCAAAACCCTGCTCAAAAATAGCGGGGTTTTGTTCTATCAAGTCAAATGATCCTCTTAAAACTACTTTACGCCCGTTCAGTATAAAAATACTCAAAGATATACAACTGCACTCAATAAGGGTTTGGTAAACCTAATATTTTTGGTTTACGCTTAGCGAAGCGTTTATTGTGCAGCAAGGCAGCTTTTGAGTAACTAAAATGCCGCCTTAATACAGTGTTAACGGTTGGAGAGACATGAAAAAGTTAGCCCATGAGATATGGATATTTGACGGAGATCCCGTCCAATTCTTAGGACTCCCATACACCACTCGTATGACTATTGTTAGGCTTTCTGATGGTGGCCTTTGGGTTCATAGTCCAATTAAGTTATCAAATTCGATTAGAGAGCAAATCAACAATCTAGGCCAAGTGAAATACTTAATCGCTCCTAATCATTTACACCACTTGTTCTTATCTGAATGGGTATTTGCCTATCCTAGCGCAGAAGTTTATGGCACAGATGAAGTCATTAAGAAGTGCCGTGATATACACTTTCACGCTTCACTTAACCAAGGCGGTAATGCTTGGAACTCTGAGGTTGAACAAGAACTATTTTCTGGCTCTCCATTAATGGAAGAGTGTGTGTTTTATCATCGACTTTCAAAGACCTTAATTGTTACTGACCTCGTCGAGAATTTTTCTGGCCAGGACTTTAACTACTGGCAGCGGTTTGTGGCTAAAGGGGCCGGTATTCTTGCTCCGAATGGAAAAATGCCTTTGGATTGGCGCCTAAGTTTTATGTTTAGCAAACAAGAGGCTCGAAAACACTTAAATAAATTGCTGTCTTGGAAACCTAATATATTGGTTATGGCTCACGGTGAAATCGTCCTTGATAATGCAGACGAGTTCTTACAGCGCTCTTTTAAGTGGCTAGTATGAGACAACATTGAAAACTCACACAACAGAATAGACAAGAAGCTATTTTAAAACATTAGGCCCTTTTAGCTTAGTCTTAGGGACGAATTTACAGCACTACACGTTATGTTTAACGATAAGCTCCCCTATTCCTCTTAATTGAGCATTATGCAGCAATTTAAAATTCCGTTAGAATTGCACTTCAAAAACTTCAATGCGAAGAATTCTGGACATTGATACGGACATAAGTTCAAGAGTTAACATAACGCAATAGCAATCTCTTACTAATTATTTTGCATCGAGACATTGGCATACTCCCGAAACAAACCCTTCTACTCTAAAGGTTTTGTTAATAACAGTTGCCATGCTTGTTAGTTATTCTCGTTGAACTCAGTATCTTGAAGTTGTTTGAATATATAAATTTAAAAAAAAGAGACATAAGATGCACAAAAAACTCATCATTCTAAGCTTGCCTATTCTATTAGCTGCATGTGCGGCACCAAAGTATACGGTAGAAACAATCTCGAAAGAAAATCAGAGCAAGGAAATCACCATCGTAAAAGACAACGCCACGCGAGATGTTTTCTTAGATTCGATGCAAGACTGGTGTTTGGATACCGCCCATAAATGCACAGTCGTAAGCGACGGCACGCCTCCTGTTAGCTCTGAGCTAACACTTACTTACGTATCACGCTGGAGCTGGGATTTTAGAACATTTATCGCTGATGCTCAGATCAAAGCCTACAAAAATAACGAAAAAGTAGGACAAGTTGAATTTAAAGCACCAAACAGCGCGAATCCAGATAAATGGGGTAAAGACAACAAACGAATCATTTCGATGATGGATCTGTTATTCGGTAAACAAACCGTGAGTGAGGCTCAATCCAAGATTAAGCTGGGCGAAATGTAATGAGCCGAACAATTGCCCATTTAACAAGCATCATATATTTGTAGAGAAAGATAGGAATGTTTAAGTGACTGAAGTCAAAACCATTGGGCTTTTCTTTATAACCGCCATTGCAGAAATATTAGGCTGCTACTTACCTTATCTCTGGTTAAAGGAAGATAAGTCAGTTTGGCTTTTGGTACCAGCAGCGCTATGCCTTGCTATGTTTGCTTGGCTTCTATCTTTACATCCTACCGCAACTGGCAGAGTTTATGCCGCTTACGGTGGTGTCTATATTTTTGTCGCAATTCTATGGTTGTGGTGTATCGACGGCGTTCGACCAACGCTCTGGGACATAGTGGGGGTTTCTGTCGCTATGCTTGGCATGTCAATCATCATGTTTTCACCCAGAGCATCCTAAACGTAACCGAGGGAAACCCTTACGCTTAGTATTTTGGCTATGTGCTAGATTTATTGATTAATAACATTATGACGTAATTGCTACATAGCCAAAGTACGCTTGGGCTTCACCCCAAAACAGCGCTATTTATAGGAGATACTAATGAACCATGCAGTGAAGGCAAGATTTGATGAGTATCCAAAACATGTGCGTATTCGGATAGAAGAGCTACGAAATATCGTCTTAACTATCGCTTCTGAATTAAAACTGGGGGAAGTTGAAGAATCTCTAAAATGGGGAGAGCCAAGCTACAGTGTGAAAACAGGTAGCCCGGTAAGGATGGATTGGAAACAGAAAACGCCTAGTCGTTATTATCTGTTCTTTAATTGCCAAACTAAGCTCGTCGACACATTCCGCGAACTGTATAGTGACTCACTTGAGTTTCAGGGTAATCGAGCAATAATTCTATCTTTATCAGCACCTTTGCCAGAAGCTTCAATCAAGACCTGTTTAGAATTAGCATTAACCTATCAAAAGCGAAAGAACTTACCTCTTTTAGGTATGTAAGATCGCTTAATAAAACTATTTACGGCCGATTAACCATATTCAACTACTCTACCTTTGTATCCTTTTTAATGCTTCCGCAGTAAAGTTTTAGATTAAGTGGTCACGTTAATAGCGCCGTAACCAAACTAGTAATATCGAAATAAAGAAGAGTTTATGAAATCAAAAATCTTGTTCTTACTTATGCTTGGAGCTCATTTCAATGCTTTTTCAGCGACGAACTATCAAGTCAATGTGGTAGTAACAGAGCCTCAATCAACATTCATTTTTCCGACTTTTGAAATATCCTCTAAAGGAAAAAGCAAAACCAGTTTTGTCGACGGCTGCACGTACTTAGGGACCCTTTCAGAACCGAGCAAAAATAGTATACAGCTTGAAGCTACCATGTCATGCAACCAAGATGGCTCTACGTCAAGGATGGAAATGCCGGTATTTGTGCTCAACTCCGAGGGTCAAAGCGCGAGTTATGATCTTGTAGAAAACGGGATCGTGATGTGGAAATATTCTGTAGAAGTTAAGCCGTCACTTAAAAAGTGATATATCAGAAATACTAAAGTAACAATCAGCACTATTAACCGCCGTTTAAGTGTAATAGGTATATTCTTTACGACTTAATGACGTTACTTGTTGCCGCAAGTCTCCAACTCATGTACAAAGCAGCCCTAATTTTAATAGGAGCTAAGTGGCATGAATTTAATTGTACGTCAGGTAACTTTAGGTGATGCTGAAGGCATTACAAACGTCCTCAATCCCATCATTATTGAAGGTTTATACACTGTATTAGATACGCCTTTCACACCTGAAGAAGAAAAAGAGTTCATTACTCATTTCCCAGAACGGGGCGTGTTTACAGTCGCTTTATCCGAAAATAGCTCACAAGTTGCATATTTCGGAACATTCCGATCAGTCATTTCGGGATTATCCGATCACTTTTAACCTAACTCCGAAATTGGTGATCGGAATAGCGAAAACCGCGATCGGAAAGCCCGAATTCCTACCTTTTCTCTTTTAGATCAATAGCTCGCTATTCTTTACTTCTTAAACAAGTAAGTAAGTAAGGAAGCGACAATGGCAAAAAGAGGAATCCAATGAACAAAATAAGAGAGGTATTACGCCTTAAGTACGACTGCGGCCTTTCAAATCGCAGCATCGCTTCTTGCCTTAAACTCGGCCCTTCCACCATATCGGAACTCCTTACTCGCTTTAAACAAAGCCAACTTGGTTGGCCTCTACCTGAAAGTTGTAGCGATGCTGATCTCACTCAAGCTCTGTATCACGGCAACAAAGCCAGTCGCGATAAAGTCATGCCAGACTTCATTCAATACGCAGTCGAACTCAGACGTAAAGGTATGACGAAGATGTTGTTGTGGCAGGAACATCATGAGCAATATCAAGAGCAAGCTTACGCTTACACTCAGTTCTGCGAGCACTTCACTCGTTGGTTCAAAACCCAAAAGCGCAGCATGCGTCAGCTCCATGTGGCAGGTGACAAGCTGTTTATCGATTACTGTGGGCTTCGGCTTCAGGTAGTCAATCCTGACACAGGCGAAGTACGAGAAGCAGAAGTGTTCGTGGCGACCTTGGGCGCGTCCAATTACACCTATGTTGAAGCCTTCTCAAGCCAAGGTAAGTCATACAGGTTAGAAGCGCGCCAATGCGTTAGAGCACCTCGGCGGCGTACCACAACACTTGGTTCCCGATAATCTGCGCAGCGCGGTCACCAAAGCTAACCAATATGAGCCAAGGCTTAACGAGAGTTATCAGAAACTGGCGAATCACTATCAAACTGCCGTAATGCCAGCTCGTCCCTGCAAACCAAAAGGCAAAGCGAAGGCCGAGAATGCCGTACTCTTAGTAGAGCGCTGGATCATGGTGCGGCTACGACACAAACCTTCCATACCTTCAAGGAACTGAATCTCGCCATCCGTCAGCTTATGAACGACTTAAACCAACGTGAGATGAAACAGTATGGTGCAAGTCGTAAAGCGTTGTTCGACAAACTCGATAAGCCTCCGTTCCCCCCCAAAAAATACAGCGTTACCTGTATACCTAAACCAAACGAGCCAAAGTCGGGCCTGATTATCACATCGAATATCGCCGCCACCACTACTCGTGCCACATCAACTTGTAGGTCACCATGTCGAACTGGAAGCCTACAACCGTCTCGTGCAGATCTACCATCAAGGTAACTTGGTCGCCCAGCATCCACTCAGCCAAAGAGAGCGCGGAAACAGCACCCAACCAGAGCACATGCCGAGTAATCATCAACATCAGAAGTGGTCGCTTGGACGCCTGCTCAACTGGGGGAGCTAACATCGGCCCAGCTACGCGAGAAGCCGTCAATAAGATGCTCAACTCCAAGCCTCATCCAGAGCAGTCGTATCGCTCCTGCCTTGAGCTGCTCAATCTGAACAAAGCGCATGGCGAATCGCGCTTAGAGCAAGCCTGTAACGATGCGCTGATGCTGACAAAACCGAACTACACCTTCATCAGCAATCTACTGAAAAATAATCGAGAAGGGCAACTAAGCAAAGACAAGGCGAGCACGCCGAACCTAGTTCATAGCAATGTCCGTGGCCCGAACTGTTATCATTAGGAGAAAAGATATGAACTCACTGAACGACCAAACCAAAACTTTCCGCTTGAGCCATGCTGTAAAATCGTTAGAGCAGCAACAGGAACAACTAAGCACCTACGCAGAGTTGGACTTCGAGGAAAGAATAAGCCTGCTTCTGGAAAGTGAAATCTTGAATCGTACTCAGACCAAAATCCAACGTCTAAAGCGACAAGCCAAGCTGAGAGTTGATGCGAAGCCAAGCCAACTCATCTACAAAGAAGGACGAAATCTCAATCGTCAACAGATGAGCGAACTTATGACGGGTAGTTATCTTTACAAGCATCAGAACATCTTGATCACAGGCCCAACAGGTGCAGGCAAAACCTATCGATGATCTGACCGCAGATCGTCTGGATGGCAGCTATCAAAAACAACTCCAATCGCAAGCTAAGAAAGCCTTACTGAACCTTGACTACTGGGGGATGGAAAAACTGACTCAAGAGCATGTGGGCCATCTTCTGGAAGTACTGGAAGATCATTACCAAAACAGCAGCACAATCGTCATTAGTCAGTTACCTGTAAAAGAGTGGTACAACATGATCGGCAACGCAACCGTCGCAGACGCTCTCATGGATCGGCTGGTACATAATAGTCATCGAACAGGACTAGGAGGTGAGTCGATGAGAAAACTGGCGCAATCCGATCACTTAGAGTAAAAATAGGAAGAGAGAGAAACGGCAGGATCAGGTGATCGGGATAAAACGAAACAAGCGATCGCTATCACCGAAATACGCAAAACACTCGCAAATTTAGAATTTTGGCATGGAGGCTTGGAGTCCATTACCTAATGATTTAGCAAAACTAAGAGGAACTAATGCATATAAAACAAAGCGATAAGCCACAGAGAAGGAGCCTCTGACGCAAGGGATTAGAAGCAAAATTCACCCTGCGTATAACGCCGCATTAAGTGGTGAGCAACTCACCGCCTAACCCGAAATATAGTGCCATAAACACCGCACTAAAACTTTGAACTGAAACTGCCGAGCGTTGGGAATCCCTCTTAAATGCTTTGTTAGCTTTCGTACTCTACGACGTCAGCATTTTTTAGTTGATATTTTTGTAACAAAACCAGTGCCCTTTCAGAAACTAAGAGTAGCCCAGTATCTGTGACGCTAAAATCGTCTTTATCTATGGTTCCAGAGACTTGGAACCACGAAAAACGAGGTAACGTACACTCTGGATTCAGTTCTTCAAATATGTCAGAAATAGATATTTCAGCCACTTCCAGATTGTATCCTGACAACTGCGATGAGCGTAAGGCCATGGCTAAACGCTCAGAGACTAAAAAGCATGGAAATGAAGTCAATAAATCATCACCTAACCAACCATCAAACTGAAAATGTAGCTTTTCTATTGTCGGTGGATGCAAATCGAAATTTGCCAGCGTATTTTCACCCAAGCTTCCAGGAACTTCTGGTTCGATCAAATATTGGTTCATTTCATTCTCCCAAAGAAAGCTAACGCCCTGTGAAGGTGTGAGCAACGCAATACGAAAGCCGCCGCACACCACTTTAATCCCTAAAACCAACGCATAATGAAAATGCCACGCGTTGCGAATCCCTCTTGAATAGTTTGTTATTGCACTGAGCTAACGGCTACGCTGTCAGCGCCCATTTGATAGCCAAAATTCATACCGTTCTTTTGCCCTTTCAGATACACGCAACACTGTGCCCTCAATCCACTTAGGAGCATGTCTTCGATTCAAAATGGAAATATTTAGCTTATCCCCAGATTATGATGTGCAATCATCGCAACCTAATCCATATTGATTGCGTAACCATCTTTTACCTTGAAAATAATAAGAGCGACCGTTTCGAGTCAGTTTGATGATATCAATCAAAACAGTACCACTTTCCAACTCAATATATGCTAACAGCTCTCTTTGTTTATGTTTCATTTTTTTTCCTCTGGGCAATAATGCCTTGCTAAGGGGTGAGCAACGCAATACCGAAGCCGCCGCATACCACCTTAAACACTAAAACCAACGCATAGTGAAAATGCAGCGCGTTGCGAATCCGTCTTAAAGCGTTTGTTAGCATTCAGCACCAAGTTATACTATAAATTTTCTACGTTATATAGGTAGCTAACCTTCTACTGTCTTTTTACCGCACTTTTCACAAACTAGGTGACGCTCAAACTCATCCATAGAGGCAACAAATGCTCCAAGAGCCCAGCCTTTAATCGCGCCTGCTATAAATTCCTTAAATTTCTGATTTTTGGCACCTTTAAAAGCACTCGGCTTTCTGACCAAGACAACTACGTGATGAGTATCCGTACCGCAATCTGAACAGTAACGAACTTCTGTTTTGTGAGACATTCTTTTTCTCCATGAATGCTAACGCCTTGCTAAAGTGTGAGTAACGCAATAATAAGCTACCGCACAGCGCCTTAATCACCATAAGCCACCGTAAAGTATAAATGCCACACGTTACGAATCACTCTTAAGCAATTTGTTCGTACATGCGCCACTTCTATTTATACGCTCCAAAATATTGAAAAGTGGCATAATATGAAAGAATTTGAACACTGAAGTGAGACGGGCAGCTACAAAACTTCAACTCGATTAATGGACGAGGATTGACTAGAAGAAAAATGCACTGAACTGCCCTACTTTCACTGGCTTCAAATTAGAAAAGGATTCATTCATCGCACTTTTATGGCAACACCCGAAAAACGGCAAGATTAACTTAGGAAGTACAGCGAAAACGAAGAAGCTCCAAAGAAGTAGGCTAATAGTTAGAAACCGTAAACGATGAAATCGAAGCGAACAATCCATATATAGTGCCACCGGAAAGAACATGAAAGACACAAACTGAAAGGTGTAAAAACGAGCGCTAACACAGATAAATACCAAAACTTATGACCTTCGACGCCAAACCCGCACTAATGCCGCATTAAGGTGTGAGCAACGTCACCACCACACTAATTTATACGCCTTAAATACAAAACCCAACGATGACATAAAAATGCCACGCGTTGGAAATCACTCTTAAATACCTTGTTAGTTTTTTGTTTCTAGAGTGTGCTTATTTTCCAAGTCGTCTAACCTGTTTTTAAGTTTCTCTAACTTTCGAGAATAAATAAAGAAACCGATTTGAGAACATACTACGGCCACATAGAACAGGTTATCTCTATGTTGAGCTGGAGCATCATTCCACAACCATATAGCGAAGACAGTGACAAGCACATAAGAAATAATATTTGAAATCATTGATGAAGCCCCGAAACTAATCGCACACTTCGATTTTCTAACTCTGTATTTACTTTTTTTAATTCAGACTTATTAAACGCAACAGCTCCCAAAATGACAAGCATAGCTAAACCACCTCTGCCAAGTTTACCTCTAGCTTTAGATTCCTTGGATAGTTACCAGCTTTTAGGTTGAACATGTATTTGCCAGCCGCTGTTTCTTTCCTTTCATATTTTGAATCGTCAGGCGCCTTCTTTTTCACTGAGTCAATGCCATTCTCACAACTTGGTTTTGTTGTGTAGCTCTCACTAGCTAAGATATTTTGTCCATTTCCTGCTTTTAAACGAAAGCGATATTCTCCCGCTGTATCTTTATAAAGTTCAAATTTTCCAGACATAGACGCCCCGCAATATTATTGACAAATCAACCATTAAAGATAGATGCATGTCAGATCATACAAAATATAATCAATTTTTCAAAACTTTCAATTATGTTGAATAAGTAATGCACACGAGCTTCTGTAGGTGTGTTCTCAAAGATCTTAATGCACTCACAAGTAGCTGCCATCTATAGAGTTATAAACAACCAAGGACATTTTTGAGAGCTAATTACAATATCAACTAATTAGCGTTGAAGCTATCTGTAGTTGTGCATATGATAAACGCACAATCGGAAATGGAGATTATGTTGTGCAACCTAGAGGCAAATGACTTTCTGTACCACTACGTCCCGAAATCCAATTGCACTTGAACTAGCTGTACACCGATATGAGGTTTCAACTATTAAACTTTATAATCAAACTTGGATGAGAGCAACCCTAAATCTTTCAAAGCTTCTCAAGAAGATTTGAAACACCTCAAAACCTTGAGGCGTAGCTTAAATGCACGGTATCATTACAAAATAACTTACAGAATATCAAGAGCGAAGCGCAGCGACTTCGTCAGACGATTTAATGGATGAACCTCATCACCCTACCCGTGTTTTGGCAAGATACCTACCCAGTATCGGTGACACCAAGCAAACTAAACGACATGAAGCCACCATATTATTATGGGAACTGGGCATTTCCGAAAAATGGAAATGATCTTTGTAACACTCAACCTTCATACGCTTGGTCTTGGAATCAATGACCCATCCAATGGTGTTTGGTTACCTAGAAATGTGAAAAACAAAGGATATTGGAGTTCTCCAGATGCTGAAGCATATAAGAAAGTTCATCGCTATGACTATGAAGCATGGGTAGTTACAAATTTAAGCAATAACTCTCTTAAAAAGATGTGTTCATTAACCGTCTTCGTAATATCAAAATTAAATTAAAAACTTCTACTTACCCCGAAGGTATGATTTCTAGCAAAAACCCGAACTGGAATGGTGAATAATGAACGTCTACCAATTGAAAGAGGTGCCGCATGATTACAAGGCTTTGCAATTAGGTCCAACGGAACTCTTCGGTGCCATAGGCAAACAACATCTAATGACCATACACCGCCAGCGCTCTCAGAACACGTCATTACTAGATATTTGGAAAAATGTATCCGCCTCATTCGATGACGTTTTAGGAACTAACGCTGACATCCCTGATGTGTCGCTGTGGTCTATGACATACCTAGTACTGTCCCATCGTGCTTACGAAATATTAAAACCCACCTTAGAAAATGAAGGTGAGTTTCTATTGGTAACTGTCGGAGAGGAACAAGTTTATGTCTTTAACTGCCTCTCCTTTGGCCAAGAAGACGAATCTGTTTGCGTGAAGAAATATCTTGATGGCATCGAAGATGGTTACGAAATACTTTATTTCGAAGAATCGGATATCGAGAAGCGATATCTATTTAAATCACGACTTGAAGGTTGTCAAAGACTGTATGCCACTGAATCTTTTAAACACTTATGTGACCACTATGACTTGCGTGGGCTTCGGTTTGAAGAAGAGCTGCTAAGAGTGTTTTAGCCAACTTAAATTTCAAGTAGCAGCTATGAAATGTATTAAATTACTCAAGAGTAACAATGAGGAAACCGTGATTGGATAAAGTAGAATGAACAAACGAGTACATTGCACTAGTTAGCGAACAATTTAAACTGTGGGCTAACTTCCTCAATACAGGTTCGGGGTGTTATTTTTTACTCTGGCAATAACGTATATGGGAACATCTTCACCGTCGGTGAATCGGGTTCTTTCTTTACTCGTTATTTTCTTTGTAAGGATTAGTGGCTCCCAGTATTTACCTCATAAAACTTGGCAGTTAAGAGTTAAAGCAAAATCAGACGAGAAGACAAAGTTAATACTACTAGGCCTAGAGCAAAAATACTTTAGTTTTATAACAAACTTCACCATGTATCCTATGTTTATGTTTGGTTTGCTATTTCTCATAGCTGTTTCTTTGAGTACATCAATAGCAAAGTATTTTCCTTGGTGGGAAACATACGTCGGCTTTTATAAAAGTACTTAAGAATGACTCAAACGCTTGGCATTTTCAATTAAATAGCGACCTTCGTGGTTAAAGTTAATTATTAAAATTATCATAAAGTAATATTCCATTATAGTCTTAAAAGAGAATTATAAGAAGTTATCTGACAGCGCGGGCGCTACTTCTTTAATTACTGAATGTTTATACTGTGCTAGCACAGAATTTAAACATGGATATTTTAGAATCTTAGGTCTTGATGGCGACTTATTAGATCGAAGCTTCCAACAAATTATTTATGAGGTTTTATATAAATCTCAAATAATATTGTAGATTTTTAGCTTCTTTCGTTTGGATGCGTGTTTGTATATTCATTTTAAGAATATCAATCAGTACAACTATACGTAAAATTTTTTTAGCCAGAAAAGTAGCCAGGTCAAAAAGCACTTTAGGTTAAATACTAAAAATCCAACGAAAATAGAAGATAAATATCTATCATATTTAAAGGTATCTTGAGGATTGTTTTTAGCAACATTCATTTTTATTGTCATATATCCAATCATGAAAAACAAGGAGTCACTAGAGAAAATGATGTGATAGCAGTTATAAAAAGCAATGGAAATGACAAAGTCACATTCCGGGCTAAAGAGTATGAAACTAGTATGATATTTTTATACTGTGGTTCTCGAAATTGTGCAGGGTATGATCCAGAAGGGAGTCAAATTATCTATGTACCCCAAACACAAATGACGACGAAAAACCCAAGAATATACCAAAGATGTTGATTATTCTATCTACAACTAGCTTTCTGATTACTACTCAATCCGATGAAGAACTAGTAGTGATTACGGACTGGCTTCAGCGTAATTCACGTCGCCGAAAAATGACGAGCACCCTCTAAAATATCAACAATTGGAAGATATACTAATTAATTATGTGTTTGAGCCAGGAGATTGCAAGGGAAAAAAAGATGACGATAAACAGTATATTAAGAAACTCCGCAAGAAACTGAAGTTAACACATGAGAATGGGGTTGATTCATTTAATTACTTATAGTGTCGACCGAGACAAAATAAATCATTTTATGTCAATGCGTACTAAAGTGATGCGTGAGTTAGCTAAGAATTTAATTTATCGGTCAGCCATAGGGGAGGATTTTCAACCTCAAATACAAGATATTACGAAGTGACTAGAGTTAACTTTCAAAGCTTGGCCCTATCATGTTTTAAAGGATGTCTCTAATTTAAACCTCTACAACCAAGACGCTATCCGTACACAAACCAGCCCCTTCAGATTTTAGAGTCTTTATCCTAAACTGTGTGATTCATAGACATTCTTTCAACTATGCTGGGTGTCTATGGACAGAGAAATCCAACAAAGACTACGGTGGGCAAAAATGTATGAGGAATGTGGTTATGCAGGCCTCGTATGTCGACGCTGTAGTATTTCCAGACCAACATTACATAAGTGGGCTAGGCGATAGAAGCAGTATGGAATCGCTGGTCTGGAAAGCCAGAGCAGACGCCCTCATTCATCTCCAGTTGCCAAGCTCTATGATGAGCTAAGAGCATTGATCGTTACGATGCGTGAGAAAGGCAATTTAGGGGCGCGGCGTATACAAACGAAAGTAATCCGACTTCACCAAATACATCTAAGCACAGCGACACTCCATAAAGTTTTATACGAAGCATCAGTCAAACTCATCGTAACTTACCGACGAAAAAAAATTTCCAAAGATATGAGCGCCCAATTCCTGGTGATAGAGTCCACATGAACACCTGTAAAATAGCGCCTGGAATTTGCCATTATACAGCTATTGATGACTGCTCTCGCTATCGGGTTCTAAGGTGCTGCTCTCGGCGCACAGCAGCAAATACAGTTGACTTTATCGATTGTGTCGTGGAAGAGATACCATTTCCTATCCAGCGTATTCAGACGGACAGAGAGCGTGAATTCTTTGCTGAGAAAGTCCAGAAACAACTCATGATTTATGGGATCAAGTTTCGCCCAAATAAGCCTGGTTCACCTCACTTGAATGGTAAAGTGGAACTCTCGCAGAAAACAGATAAAAGTGAGTTCTATCCGACCATAGATGTCTATGTGGGGTTGGAAGAACTGGACCTGCTGCTAGCTGAATGGCAACACTACTACACCTAGGAACGGCCCCACAGCTCGTTAAATGGGCTAAACTCGGATAGACAGGATTACTAAGATTCTGATCAAACCCTTTTGTCTGAAGAGGTATCTCAGAACTACGAGATCAAGAAAGAGAGGTCTCAAGAGCAGAATTACAAGCTCGATCTTCAGCTAAGAAAAGTGAAACCATCTCTATGAATCACACATTTAAGCTTAGAAACATGATTTTGATTGCTAGCTTTTTCTGGCGACTAACGCCCTGTTAAGGGGTGAGCAACGCAATACTGATGCCACCTTAAACACCGAAACCAACACACAGTGAAAATGCCACGCGTTGGGAATCACTCTTAAATGCTTTGTTATGTATAGCGGCTAGAGAGACCAATTGTAGCTTTCGAAAAACACATCATCTATAGGAAGAACCGGGCACAACAATGCCCCTTCAAGCGGCTTACTGACCGCGATTACTTTTGAAACCTCATCAATCATTACACTAACAGATTCAAGAGAACAGTTCTGTTCGACACTCACCCCCCATTTTTCAGCTTGATTAGAAGATATAGGTTGACCTAGAAGAATGGCTACTTTGTTACCTTTTACACTGAGTGTCTGTAAATCACCTTGAGCATTAACTGCCCAGTTACATGGAGAAGTTAGTTTTGTTTCAAAAATGGTAGACTCTTCAAACAAAGTACAAGATGATCCATTGTTAACTGACAGATTAAATGCTAAGGAAGAAAAACTAACAAACGATAAAAGTAGCGTAGTTGTTTGTTTCACTGTTTTATCTCCCAAAACCAAACTTCATCACCAAGATTAATCCAATCAGGGGCGCCTCCCTTCATATGCTCGCCATCCCAAACGTCAATGTGATCGGTACTACCCCATCCATTCTTGATAAAGATAATCCCTCTCCGACCCATTAATGATTTTCTCTTTGCTCTTTAATAAGCTCTTTATTTCCAAATATATTAGGGTTAACAGAGATCCAATTTGCTAACTCTTGGGCTGCTAAAATGTGTCTAGGACTATGTTTAAAGCCAGGGTAGCAGCGCCTATTAGGATATTTTTGGTCAAAACTTGAAGTGTCGATACCTGTTTCCTCCAGAGCAACCCGTACGAATAGCACACTGATTAGGAAAATGAGCCCTATCACAAGGAGATTTTGGGTATGGATGGTTTTTCCACAACTTGACAAATTGAATTACTGACACTGTACGTACCTCACTGAAACAAAAAGCACTCTAACACACTCAAAAATAGCAGCTACTCTAAGTGTCGCACTTCAAACTTGATACTAAGAACTCGATTTACAGCTTATTTTCGTATAGATGTTCAACAGGAAAGCTCATTGTGTAATCGTCCCAATTTAAATTTCCATCAAGCAAATCAAATTGCAAAAATCAAGAGATGTATTTATATACATCGTAATCAGGATGGACAACACTAAAGATGAATGGTGCAAAATCAACGATTGAAACGTGATTATCACTAAACTCTATTTCTAAAATATGGCCCGTAACATGTGTAACTTTAACAACTGATAGTTCTGACATTTTTACCTTCTTCGTAATTGTCGTTGGACTTACATGCTTTTTCTTTACAAAATAGTCAATCCACTTTTCTACAATATCATCGGCATAACAGTTTACAAACTCTTCAAAATCACGAGAAAATCGTGTCAAGATGAATGCGGATTACACCTATGATGTTTTTTATAACCCCACACAGATTAACCATAAGATGGACCAGCGATTGATGAAGGAACTCTCCGAACATTTATCATCATTGCTAAACTCGCAAGCTGTTAACCTAGGAAAAATGGAAGATGCTGGCACCTGTCCTTTACTCAATGAGCCCCGATGGTAAGTTGGTAATAGGTAAAATTCCAACGCCCCCATGCACAGATAGTTTTTATCATGGAATCTGGGCGCGCTTTCAAATATGCCCCACTCTTTGGCCGAGTATTAGTAGAATTAGCTATTGACGGAAAGCGCCCATACCAATCCGATCTGGATATTTTCTCACCTCAGCGGGAAGGTCTTTTTCACTAGTCATCCATAACGTAGTTCAGAGCTAGCACCAGGCAAAACTGAAATGGTTTGTATATTTGATGAGCATCCATCAGTTCATATCACATTGCAGACCTTTCAATTTATTTTTAACAGCCGCCACTGGTCTTTCGTACACCTTCCACACTAAAGTTGACTAAATACTGCCAACACTGGCAAGGTTTTGGACCAAACTTTCTTAGTTCTATCACTTAAATTAGAGAAATACGGATAACTTTTGGTATCAAAAAGTCGCTTCTTGATATATCCAGTCCGGCTGGGCACATCAAAAGCCTTTGATGTTAATTTTTAAAGCAAACATCAAAGGGTAGATAGTAGTTCATAGGCCCTTTAAGAGTGCACGAATTATTCGATCGCGAAATATACGTAAGATAAACCATGTTATCGCTATCGTCGCTGATACCACAGCCAAACTGTCTACAGCCATCACGATGTAGAATAAGCAGCCGACAATAACACCAATCAGCATCGCTACGTTGAATGGAAAAGCGTTGAATTTAACTATACCGGATGAGCCCTCTCTTAGCTCTGTCTTTAGTCCTTGCAAGTAAAAGAAGAGTAAAGTGCACCCACCGAAAAGACCCAATATTGCTATAATCATTATAACTCCGAAGGATTGATTAGACCTCTGAGGATCAGCTCTTTTCTGGCATCTTTCATGCCTTTGGTTTGCATTGCATTAAAACCAATAATCATTATCACAAAAGCGCCAAGCATTCGCCCTGACTCACCTACGAGTTGCTTTCTTAATCCCAATTTTTTCGCTGTCTCTAGCACCTTATTCGAACTAACGATACTCGTTAGACCTTTGTTCACTGTTGTTTTCATTCCTTCATTAAAAACAGAATATGCGCCAGCGGGTAACACTCCGACTGAAATCGTTGGAACATCAAAGCCAGGGCTACTGAGTAAGTCAGAGATTTTCTTGTTTGAATTATAATAACTTTTTAACTCAGAATCACTTAGTGACCAGCAGAACCAGTATGGATTTGCGCCGATTTGGCCTATCATTCCATAGAGTTTAGACTTCAAGCGATTGTTTTTTAAATTCAACACACTACTCGTTACTTTTCTTTGGTCGGGCTTCGATAAATGTCTGTACAACACAATACCAGATAAAAGGCTTAACGATTGATTTTCACGATGTAAATCATTTTTATATGGTTCTAGACCCATGAGAACAATGAGAAACTTTAACGGATCTTGATTGTGTTGCCGATGGGTGTATCTGGAAGATGTGACGCTTAAAGAGTCCATGCCTAAAAGTCCTTAGGTAATTTCAATACACAAATCATTACATAATATTAAGTAGGCGTTTCGTTTGTAAAATGTCATTTACTTCTAATGTATTGACATATAGAACTATATTAAAAGTGAGATCTGATAGGGGTATCCACTTTTAGGTTACAAAAGCTGATGCAAACTTGTAAAGTTGCATCGTTGATTGTAACTTGGTGAAACTTATTTTGAGGCAAAGGTGAGTCTGCCGTGGTCGACATCTGACACGCCTTTGCACAGTTCAGAGTTGCGTTTTTCTAATTTAGTAGAGCATGAATTAACTGATGTATGGCAACTCGCTTATTTGAGCGCCCAGTATCATTGGAACAGAGCACACCGAATACAAACCCATATTGCTCAGTGCTTAATCATTAATAAATTCAATAACTTTACAAGATGATGAAGCATAAAAGGCTAGAGGGTAGCTCCTTCATCAAGAAACCGAATATACGGACGCAACAACTAAAGAGTTGCTTTGAGTTGGAAAGCAACAGGTAAGGGTTTCTTACTTATTGCCAGCAGGAAATGAGGCAAATTAACGAGTTTGAACTCCACTTTAAAAAACTTGGGCGCTATCTTAAATCCTGAGATTAATTCCACAAACTTGAATTACTCCTCTTGAGCACATTTTGATCTTAGAGGCTACTCGGTGAAGATCCGAAACAAAAACAAGCACAAACAGTGATTTAAATCACAATTAGGAGTTATTTTCGCAGTTCCTCTCAATGTTTCCCTAGAGGGTAACACCAAGATAATATTACATATAAAACAATGCCTTGTAATGAAATCGAGAATCCATCTTGAACAGTTTGTTAGCTGAAAGTTTCACCGAGTGCATCTATCCATTGCTCTGGCTTCGCTACAATAAACTCGTAACACGTGTTGTTGGCTAGCTTTATGCGAAATGCATTCGTGTTGGTTGGAGTTACACCACCACCTTTGCCCAAGCACTTAGCTACGGCAGCAATGCCTTGGCGCTTTAATTGATATGGACCAAAACCCAACTTTTCGTTGTACGGAATAAAAATTAAATCCGGCTTCGTTAGTTCTAATTTCCCATCTGCTTTAGTCGCACCGAATTGAATTGTAGCTGTTGAAGACTTAATTACTTTATCAGACATAACGTACCCTCTTCCTTGATTTACTTTTGTCTGCTAACGCCCAATTAAGGGGTGAGTAACGCAACACCGATACCACCGCAAAGCACCTTAATCACTAAAATTAACGCATAGTAAAAATGCCAAGCGTTGGAAATCACTCTTAAACGAAATCACTCTTAAGCAGTTTGTTAGCTATCTATCAAATTGATACAGTTTTGAATGATGATTGCACTATCAGCTTTACTTTGAGTTTGCATCGCGCATTGTGCCATAGAGCTATAGCCACTACTCTTACGTACTTCATGATTCAAATTATCTAGCGCAAGACGAAGAGTTGAAAGATTAAACACTCCGTTATTAACCAAATATTTTACTGTCTCAGGATAAAAACTGGCCATTTCTAAAAATTCAGCTTGCTCATTCACATCATTAAATATATTTTCCCGTTTTAAACACTTTTTGGATAATTTCATGGACAAGATACTGCGCTCTTGTTCGTTGAAAACTTTTCTTTGCATCAAAATAAAAGTCATCGCCAATGCTGCGTCAACATCGTAATGATCGTTTTGGCCGCCAACCATTTTTAAGCATTCTTCAAAGCTTTGAATCAAGTCAGGTAAGATTCCATTCATGTTATTCCTCCAATTTACATTAGGCAATATCTGGCATTACAGCTAACACCCTGTTAAGGTGTGAGCAACGCAATGCCGAAGCTGACGCATACCACCTTAATAACTTAAATCGACGCATAGTAAAAATGCCACGTGTGCAAAATCCCTCTTAAACGCTTTGTTAGCGCGCTATTAAATTAAACAAGAAATTCTTTGGGGTCCGTTGACTTCCAGTCCTTTTTTCTCATTACTGTAATAACTATATTCACGTTGATGCTCATCACCATCAACGTGAATCTTATTAACAGCGCAAGGCACATATTTATATGCGAAACCGTACATCTAATGTTAAAAGTATCATTGTAACTCAACTTCTTAAGCACCTCTACATGTAATACTGTTAACCTGTTAAATATAGAGTTAAGCTCAGTAATAATTATCAATAGATTATTACGTATGTCATTCATTCTATCTTTAACAAAGTGCTTAGATGACTTAAATGACATTTATGGCAACGTAAAATCTCATTCACTGAACGTTCGAGAGCAGCTATTTGAGATCGTGAAATCATGTTTACCCCTCCATAAAGCTACGATAAAGCTCTTCAAGCTTCGAGTTCAATTCAGAGTCACTTTTTGCAGAAATTGAGCCAATTAACTCTGATTCACTTATATTTCCTAGTCTAACATCAAAGTTTTTATTATCAAAACTATCAACGAAAATACAAATTTCACTCCCCTTATAAAAGAATGAAGCAGAGTTATCATTAACAGACATATCAAATTTCATCTTTTCCTCTTAATAATTTTTATAAATATCATGTCGACTTAGCGCGTTGCGAATCACTCTGAAGTAACTTGTTATACCGCTTGGATTCAAGTACGAAGTGCGACCCCCTGAAATTTAAAACTGTGAGATGTGCTATTCATAAGTTTTACTCCCGCCAAGAAGTGAAAAAACATGAATTACACACACCTCACTGAGAATGAAAGGTATATGATGTCCGCACTTAGAAAGCAAGGCATTAGTGTCGTCAACATCGCTAAAGAACTAGGGCGTCACAAGAGCACTATCTACCGAGAATTTAAACGTAACTCTCTATACAACTCCTATCACCCTAATCCTTCCTATCAACCTGCTCGAGCGCAACAGAGAGCTAGAAATCGGTTGATCCGGGCACGGCACAACAAAAGGTATACCAAGCACGACTTCAAAATTATTGACGCACTCATAATGCTCGACTTAATGAGTTTGTAGGAGACAAGCTTTCCAAATCAATTAACTTAGAAACCATGAACGACTTTCTAAATACATATTATGGTGATAAATCCAAAGAGGTTTATAACAAGAAACTTTCTCGATTAAAGAAGATCTTTAGCTATCTAGCAGATGAATCCGCAATTGGTGAAAACTTCATGTTGAACAAAAAACCGAAACGGCTAAATGCTTCGGATAATAAGAAAGAACGCTTGGATTTAGATATAGAGGCATTCAAAGCAATTGAAAAAGAGGCCCCACTATTTTTAAAAGTAGCTATGGGGTTATCGATTCAATCGACTCACGCAGTAGCTGAACTACATAGAATAAAATACCGTATACCAAAACCAAAACCGGATACATGTGGAATTGTCTGGTTTGATACTCCAAAACCAGAGAACGGAGAAATGGTATTTGGTACCTTGTACATACACCGAGCAAAGGTTAAGAATGCTAAAACGTCTTATGTTGCTATTCCGGTGACAAGCGCTATCAAAGAAGTTGTAGAGCTATCTAAAACAGATAAGCTACATTGCCCTTACGTAGTGCATCGTAGACCTGCAAGAAACAATAATATCGCTAAGCAGTGTGACCACCGTTACCAAGTAACCAGTCGTATGATCAGCGAAACATTTTCCAAAGTACGCGACGAACTCGGTTTGTACTCTAACGTAGAAAAAGCTAAGCGCCCTACTTTCCATGAAATCCGGAGACTATCGGCAAAACTCATCGATGAAATGGGTGTAAACCCTCGCCAACGCATGGCACATGCCAGTGATAGAACCACTCAGATTTACACTGATAGTCACGACGTAGAATGGCATGAAGTACCAGCCATAAGCGTCGCAATATAGCCCATTTCAAGCGCTGTACAAACTACTGTATTTTACCACCTTTTTACCACCCCCTCGAACTTTACTCAGTACTAACGCAGAGTAATAACAAGGGGAGAAAAAAGGACAAAAGAAGGAATTTCACTTGAATATCAATAAGTTACAGACACAAAAAAGCCCACCAGAAAGGTGGGCTTCTTCTAAAATTTGGTGGGTCCGGGCGAACTCGAATCGCCGACCCCTACCATGTCAAGGTAGTACTCTAACCAACTGAGCTACGGACCCAAATTTTTATCTTCCTAACCATTCAATTCAGAATGGTGCGTCCGAGTGGACTCGAACCACCGACCCCCGCCATGTCAAGGCGATACTCTAACCAGCTGAGCTACGGACGCATTTCTCTGGAACGACGAGGATATTAGCTATAAGCGAACGACGGTGCAAGCACAAATTTACCAACTTTGAACCGTTTGGCGAAAATGTAAACTCAACACGCGTTTTCAGATGATTTTATCGACAAGGACTGAGCCTGCAGGGTTTAAAAGTGTGATCTATATAACTTTTATTATCTCACTTAATTGTCGTAAGGCACTTCACTGAGCATCCAAATCTGTAAGGTTTGCGATACCTTAGGGCAAGTGCCGAACAAAATCTGATATTTAGGTTTAAATGGTTCGCCGATATAGGTTGTACGAATCAACTCTCCTGTTTTGACGTCTACTTGAGTGCTCACCCTGCCTTTGAAGTTTTGAAATATGACAAACTGCTCACTGTGGTAAACCATTTGCTCTCGGTAAAACAAGAAATGATCTTGGGGTGTCTCTGTCAATTCACACTCCAGTGGTTTCAAATTAGGTATCGCACTAACATTAGATGCGATGAACAATGCTGACAAAATCCATCCGTATCGCATATGGCTGCCCTATTCTGCACTCTTTTTCAAAGTATAGGCCCTGCCTTGATGACTGATACAAAAAAGGCTTTGATCATCTCTAATCAAAGCCCCTTATTTCTGCAGGTTAATTGTCGTGTTTAGTCGTCCGCCTCAAACACAACGTTATAATTTTCGGTGTATGTACAATTCGGCTGACGGCTACAAGTAAAGAAACGTCTCCCTTTGAACTCACCTTGGCTTGCGGTTTTAATGATCATCGGACTGCCGCATTTTTTGCAAAAGCGCACTTCTTTATCGGGCTCAATCAAATCAATGTGTGCCGCAAGCAAACGACGTAATCGCCCAACTTGATAACTGTGCTTTATCGAAGCGCCGATTAAAGGCAGGTTGGCCGTCTTACAAACATGAATCAATAACTTTTGTCTTTCTATCTTACCCTTGTTTAGCTCCTGCCCATTATCCAATTCAACAATAACGCGCGGCTCTAGTGTCCTTGGGTCACAAATAACGTAATCAAAATAGCTTCGAGATATACGATTGTTCGCGACAAAAAACTGCTTCTTATTTTTGATTTCTTTTGGCGTAACCAAACTGGACATGTTTACTTTCGCGAATACTACGGCATGCTCCCCGACCGCCGCTCTTAACGCATTATAGAACGCACCCTCTTGACCTCTGAGCAGAGGGCCTTTCGAGCGATAAGGATAATCACGCGTGTCATCGTGCTTAATCACGTACTTTTGAATAACAAAGAAGAATAAAACCAGAAGAACAACAATGATAAAAATGTTGGTCATAAATAAAGTGCATCCAAAACAACTCGTTGCTCAAAGCGTAAATGGAAATGTTATGCAGAGCAACAAAACCTCGCAATTTTGAGGCGCCACGACGATAGCGAGAAACAGAAAATTTTGCTCACCAATAAAAACGAGCCAATCACACACTTGGATTGGCTCGTTTAAATTTTGTTAATACATTATGTATACTAAGAATCAACTATTAGCGTCTGGCTGATTCTCTGGCATCGCATCAATAAAAGCTGGCAGTTGATTGCATGACTGCACAACAGCGTTAATGGTTGGATAAAGAGAGGTATCTACACCAAAGCGTTGTGCGTTATAAAATTGTGGTACCAGACAAATATCGACAATAGATGGCGAGCTTGTCAGGCTAAACTTGCAATCACCATTTAGTTTACGATGCTTCTGAAGTTTCTCTTCTAATGCTGTAAAACCTTTGCGGATCCAGTGATGAATCCAAGCGACTTTGCGCTCTGGCTCGCAAGCTAACTCCCCCTCTAAATACTGTAGAACTCTTAAGTTATTCAGGGGATGAATCTCCATTGCAATATCCTGAGCCAAAGCTAGCGCTTGGTATCGAAGCGGCGTTTGCTCGGGGATCACAGTGACATCCGGGTAGTGTTCTTCTAAGTATTGAATGATCGCCAGTGACTGGGTTAACTGAACCTCCCCATCCACTAGCAAAGGAACCAGTTCAGAAGCGTTTAACTCATGGTACTCGTCACTATGTTGTTCGCCACCATTGCGCACCAAGTGTACCGATTTTGAATCATACGATAACTCTTTAAGATTCAAGCAAATACGCACACGATACGCCGCCGATGATCGCCAGTATCCGTATAAAATCATGCTATCGCTCATATCGTCTCCCAACCAGCACTATTAGTGCTTGAGATATTGGCTAACTTGTTGGTCAATCGAACCGAATATGTTGTTGCCATCCGCATCGAACATTTCCAATCTGATTGAATCTCCAAACGACATAAAGTTAGTCGACGGCTTACCATCACGAATGGTTTCAATCATGCGAACTTCCGCGATACATGAATAACCAACACCACCCTCCTCAATCGAAGTGCCATGTTCGGTGCCTTGCTTATTAGATACCGTGCCAGAACCTATAATTGCCCCAGCAGATAGCGGGCGCGTTTTAGTCGCATGAACAATTAAGTCTGCAAAATCAAACGTCATATCGATACCCGCATTTGGGCGACCAAACGGCTTGTGGTTGTAGGTCGAGACCAGTGGTAAATGCACTTTGTTTTCGTACCACGCATCGCCTAGTTCGTCAGGTGTTACTGCCACAGGAGAAAACGCAGAAGAAGGTTTAGATTGGAAAAAACCAAACCCTTTAGCTAATTCTGCGGGAATTAGACCACGCAGTGAGACATCATTCACCAGCATGATCAAACGAATCGACTCCTGAGCCTCTGCAACACTCGCGCCCATTGGTACGTCACCAGTTACCACAGCAACTTCACCTTCGAAATCAATACCCCATTCATCGCTGGCAAACTCGATGTTGTCACAAGGACCAATAAAGGCATCAGAGCCTCCTTGGTACATCAACGGGTCCGTCCAAAAACTCTCTGGCATTTCAGCGCCGCGAGCTTTTCGAACCAACTCAACGTGGTTTACGTAAGCGCTGCCATCAGCCCACTGATAAGCGCGAGGAAGCGGCGACTCACAGTAGTGCGCTTCAAACTCTTCATACCCTGCAACCGTGCCATTGTTCAGTGCAACGTATAGCTCTTCCAGTTGTGGTGCTAGCGTATCCCAGTTATCAAGCGCTACCTGCATCGTCGGTGCTAAGTTCATGAGGTGGAAAATTTCTGTCGCTGGTACGCAGCGCGTTAAATCTTTGCTCACGACCATCAACAAACCGTCACGAGTGCCATTTTTCTTGGTTGCTAATTTCATCCTTGCCTCTTACTTCTCTTGCCAGCTATAGACGTATTCTTTGTTTTCTACTTTTTCCAGCTCATCCGAAAACTGAAGTGCGTGACGCGTATCGATCATGACCGCAACTTCGTCGGTAAAAGTCTTCTTGTGCTCTCGCCCTGCTTTGAATGCTTTCGGGTGAGGACCATGCGTAAATCCTGCTGGATGGAATGTCACCATGCCTGCTTCAATGTTGTCACGGCTGAAGAAGTCACCTGCATGGTAGAACAAGACTTCGTCATAATCGTCATTGTTGTGGTAGAACGGTACTTTGAGCGCTCCAGGATCACTTTCAATTGGGCGAGGAACGAACGTACACACCACAAATCCTGCTCCTACAAATGTAGTATGTGCAGAAGGCGGTAAATGGTAACGATGTGACATAAGTGGACGAATATCACGCCAGTTCACTTTTACTACCGCCAAATCACCATGCCAGCCAACCGCATCCAACGGGTTGAATGGGTAAGTGATAACACTGACTTTATCGTGGCGTTTCACCTGAACCTGTGTTTGATTCTCAGAATATTGAGCACGGAACTGATCGTTGATCGACGGCGTTTCTAAAACCGCTGGATCAAACACCGCGTGGTTTCCAACCATGCCTTTTTCGGGCAATGTATAGGCCGCATCGGTGTTTTCAATCATCAGAATGAACATCGGCTCGCTTGGTTCTAAACGCCAGCTCGTTGAGCGCGGGATCATGACATAATCCCCTTCGCTCACTTTCAAATGACCATAATCACAGTAGAGATCTGCCGTACCTTGGTGGATGAATAGCAGTTCGTCGCCATCTGCATTTCTCACCAAAAAGTCCATTTTTTCATCCATACGCCAAACACGAACTTTACAATTCGCGTTGTGTAATAGATGCGGGACTGCCCAAGGGGTAATATGGCTGGCTTTTTCGACTAGATTAAAATCAAACGCTCGTGGACGTAGCTCGCCCTCCCACTCAGACCACCCCGTTGGGGCATGTTGATGATGAAAATGTGTTGCGGGGCCGAAGAAGCCACTTCGACCTGCCTCACGTTCATAAATTGCCTCTTCCGGGAAGTCAGCATGTGCTTGTTTAGAGCACACTCCCTCCCGGTGAGGGAATGTGATCCATTTATGCATCGCTCAATACTCCTCGGCGAATTTGGTCTTCTTCTATCGATTCAAACAACGCTTTGAAGTTACCCTCGCCAAAGCCTTCATTGCCTTTACGTTGGATGATTTCGAAGAACACAGGGCCGATAACGGTTTGAGTAAAGATCTGTAGCAAGATGCCATCTTTCGTTGGTGCACCATCAATAAGAATCTGCAAATCACGAAGCTTGCTTACATCTTCACCGTGGCCTTCAACACGCTGATCGACTTTCTCGTAATAAGTATCTGGCGTTGGCATAAAGTCCATGCCTCGCTCACGCAAGGTTTTGACCGTTTCGTAGATGTCGTCAGTGGTCAATGCGATGTGTTGAATACCTTCGCCATTGTATTCACGGATAAACTCTTCAATCTGTGATTTATCATCTGACGACTCATTGATAGGAATTCGGATTTTGCCGCAAGGTGCGGTCATCGCACGGCTGACAAGACCAGTCAGCTTACCTTCGATATCGAAATAACGAATTTCGCGGAAGTTACCAATGCGCTCATAGAAACCTGACCAGACATCCATGTTGCCCTGCTTAACGTTGTGCGTTAAGTGGTCGATTTCGTAAAGACCAACATTCGCTTTTGATAAACGCTCATCAGCATCATCATAAAAACGAAAATCGACATCATAAATACTCTGCTTTCCATAACGGTCGACAAAATAAAGCAAGCTTTCACCGATGCCATAAATAGCAGGAATGCTAAGCTCCATCGGCCCAATTTCCGTTTTATATTCTTTACCGCCATTCTCTAACGCATGCGCCAGAGCAACGGTGGCGTCTTTCACACGAAATGCCATGCCACAAACCGACGGACCGTGAACTTTGGCGAATCCCTCAGCTTGGCTATGCGGCTGCGCATTCACAATAAAGCTAATGTCACCTTGTCGATATAACCACGCTTCTTTTGAGCGATGCTTTGCAATCTCCGCAAAACCTAACGATATAAACAGATCTTTAAGCTGTTGAATGCCTTTGTTGTCAGCAGCGGTATATTCAACAAACTCAAATCCGTCTGTTCCTAGTGGGTTATATGCATCAACCATGACTTTCTCCTTGTCTCAGTAGCTTTTGTTTGGACTTATTTTTCTAACTTGGCGCAGGTCTTGAGAAATTGGAATACGTGGGGAGAAATCTTTACCTTGGCGATTTTTACGCATAATTGTAAAAAATATGTTACACACAGGAGGCGCATCGAATCCACTTTCGTAAACATTAAATAAACTGCTTATTTTCAATACATTAGATTGATATTTTCGGCTTTACGCAAACATGTAAAATGTAAATAAGTTGTTACTTTGGCATTTTATCTTGGCAACGTAGCTTAAAAAGTAAAAGAGGGATAGAAAGCCTATTGCCCCCTATTTCTATCTGCTTCATTCATTTGGTCCTACAAAACATCGAAAGTAATGTTTCGTGACGCTTCATACAGTTCGAAAGGCTCATCGGTCAGAATCGTGTCATGGATACCCCTTTATTGATTCACCTCAGTTTTATTCAAAAGTAACTGTGCCATAAGTGGTGCTCTGTTCCCTATCGAGCCGAGCCACAAGGCTTCACGCTCGATCAGAAAAAGAGACATCTAATGACACACATCAATCAAGAACGCTTAGTTGAACACTTTTGCCAACTAGTACGTATCGACAGCGAATCAAAAAACGAAAAACAAATTGCAGAAACACTGGCAGAACAGCTAGGCGAGCTAGGCTTTACCGTACGCAAACTTCCAGTGCCTGAGCACATTTCTAACGGTTTTAACGTGTACGCCCGTTTAGACGGCAAAAAAGACGGCTCTATTCTAATGAGCTGTCATATGGATACGGTCACTCCAGGTATTGGCATTGAGCCAATCATCGAAGACGGCATTATCCGTTCAAAAGGCAATACGATTCTCGGTGGCGATGATAAATCTGGTATTGCTGCCATCATGGAAGCCGTTCGTTGTATTCAAGCGGAAAACCGTGAGCACAAAACGTTAGAACTTGCTTTCACCGTGTATGAAGAAGGCGGTTTATTCGGTTCACAATACTTCGATATGTCACACGTCACTTCAACGGAAGCAATCGTGTTAGATACGGGTGGCCCTATTGGCACCATTGTGACCGCAGCCCCAGGCCAGCAAAAGATCATGGCAAAAATCAAAGGTCGACCAGCACACGCTGGGCTTGCGCCAGAAGAAGGCATCAGTGCGATCATGGTGGCGGCAGATGCCATCAACCAAATGAAGCTGCTTCGCATCGACGAAGAAACGACAGCCAACATCGGTATAGTGAATGGCGGTCAGGCCACAAACATTGTTATGCCTGAATTAAAAATCGTGGCAGAAGCACGCTCCCTGAATGGCGATAAACTAGATGCTCAGGTCAATCATATGATCTCAACATTAGAGTCTGTCTGTGAAAAACACGGTGCAGAAGTCGACATTGAATCTAGCCGAGCCTACGACGCTTTTGTTATTGAAGAAAACCACCCGCACGTAAACGCTATAAAAGCAGCGTTTTCAGAGTTGGGAATTGACGCCTTCACAAAAGGCACTGGCGGCGGTAGCGATGCCAACAACTTTAACAAGAAAGGTCTCACAACGGTCAATCTTTCAACTGGCATGGCAAAAGTACACACGACAGAAGAGTTTATCGCGGTAAGTGATATGGTCAAAATCACTGAGTTCGTGAAACATTTCCTAGTCAGTTAACGTCGTGCCTTTTGAAGAGCAGACTGACTATCTTCCCCTTCTAGCCTGTGCTTGAAGGGGATTTTAATTTGTATCGAAGCAAAATTACTTCCCGTCATGCCAACTTGATATCAGATCTTCAAAGAAATTCCCCTAGCTCACTTTTTGAGACCAGACAGCTCAATACCTGACACCCTGTTACAGTAATGTTAAAACTCGATTGTGTAGACAATTTATACAATATACATTTTTGACATCTTTCAGGATGAAAAGAGTGAGACAAGGATGAAATTACCTAAGTTGCTTTTATTAGCGTCGATGATGAGTCCAATACTGGCAACATCAAGCTATGCCGCGCCGTATCCCGTAAGTGTGACCCTCGATGAGACACAAGAAATTACGCTAAACAATGGGGCTGAAGTTACTTCTATTGACCCAGCCAAGCAAGCCGCAGAGCCCGCTTTCAATCTCGGTCGAGACCTGTTTGAAGGTCTGGTCATTCAAGATAAGCAAGGTAAAACCATTCCTGGTGTTGCTGAGTCTTGGTCAGTCAATAACAACAATACGGTTTATACCTTCCACTTACGTGATGCAAAATGGTCAAATGGCGAAACGGTCACTGCACAAGATTTTGTCTACAGCTGGCAACGCTTACTGAATCCAAGCACTGCTTCACCCTACGCTTGGTTTGCGGCCATTCCAAATATCGAAAACTCGCAAGCCATTATGAAAGGCGACGCCGCACCCGAGTCCTTGGGCGTGAAGGCGCTGGATGAAAAAACGTTCCAGGTAACACTCGAAGAGCCTATTCCCTTCTTTACGAAACTATTAAGTCATCCAGTGCTTGCCCCCGTTCATAAAGCGACCATTGAAAAACATGGCAACCGTTGGACCCAGCCTGAGCATATCGTTACAAATGGTGCGTTTACTGTCTCTGAATGGAAAGTTAACGAAAAACTGGTGATGGTTAAAAATCCACATTATTGGGACGCAAGCAATGTAGTGCTGGAAAAAGTCACCTGGCTACCAATTGGTGATGCAAACGTAGTGCTAAACCGCTACCTAGCTGGTGAGATAGACCAAGCGGTTTCCATTCCTGCCGCTCAGAAGAAAAAGTTAATTCAACAACGCCCACAAGAAGTGGCAAGCACCAGTGCGTCTCTTGGCTCCACATTCTATTACCTCAACACTCAACAAGGGCCAACAAAAGACGTGCGGGTTCGTAAAGCCCTCTCATATGCCATTGACCGTCAACTGTTAACGAGTGCTATTTTGAGAAACGGTGGGGTTCCAATGTATACCCTTGTGCCACCTCAAACAGATGGTTTTAAATCTCACACTCCTGAGTTCGCAACTTGGAACCGCCATAAACGTATCGAAAAAGCGCAGCAATTACTGTCAGAAGCTGGATACGATAAAAGCAATCCGCTTAAGTTAACGTTTACCGTACCAACTTTCTCGATGGACGTAAAAATGGCAACCACCATGGCAAGCATGTGGAAAAGCCGATTGGGTGCGCAAGTCACGATAAAACAGCTAGAACCGAAAGTGTTCTACGCACTTAAAGAGCCGACCGACATTACTCGCGGCGGCTGGACGGCCGACTACAATGAAGCCTCTACATGGTTGGATATCTTCGTTTCTAGTGGCGAGTACAACGATTCTCGTTATAACAACCCGCAATACGACGAGTTAATGGCTCGCTCAAAGACCATGAGCAACCCATCAGAACTGTATTTACAAGCAGAAAGCATGCTGATTGAAGACATGGCCATTATTCCTATTTATCGTCCGGGTAACGATCAATACCTCATCAAGCCTTATGTGGGCGGCTACGAACTGACAAACCCTGAGTCGTCGTACTACCGCAAGAATGTCTATGTGAAAGCCCACTAAAAGCATGTTTTCGGTCTGAGTCGGCAAGTTCAATGTTTACTTGTCGTTCCTCATATCTCTCGGTGGAGAAGGCAACCTGAGCTCAGGCCATTTTTTTATTCATAACCGTTCGAAGTGATTTCGGACGACCAAAGGATGATGGATCATGATTTGGTACATTGTTAAGCGATTAGCTATCGCTATCCCCACGCTTCTATTCATCGCACTCGTATCATTTTGGCTGATGCACATTGCACCAGGGGGGCCATTTGATATGGAACGGCCTATGCCAGAGGTGGTACGTGCGAATATCGAAGCAAAATTCCATTTGGACCAGCCCTTCCTTACTCAGTTTTGGATTTACATTGGTAATTTCATACAAGGAGATCTCGGTCCGAGCTTCGTTTATCAAGACTTCAGTGTTACACAGCTCGTCGCACAATCATGGCCAGTTTCAGCAGTATTAGGCGTACTCTCCTTTTGCATTTCCGTTCCACTTGGCATGTTGCTTGGCACCATTGCGGCATTGAACCGAAATAGCCGCCTAGATTACGGCCTGATGACACTTTCGATGACTGGAGTTGTAGTTCCGGCTTTCGTGCTTGCTCCAGTTTTAGTCATGATCTTCGCTATTCAGCTCGGCTGGTTCCCTGCTGGTGGTTGGGAAGGAGGAAAGCTGGCTTTTCTTGTTCTTCCCGTGCTCAGCCTAGCGATTGGCTCCATTGCGAGTATTGCACGCGTCATGCGTGGCGCAATGATTGAAACACTCAACCAACCATACATTCGAACGGCAAAGGCCAAAGGTTTGTCCACAACCTACATTTTATTCCATCACGCTTTGCGACCATCCCTGATTCCCGTCGTTGCGATGCTCGGCCCTGCGTTTGTGTCTGTCGTGACAGGCTCGGTAATTATCGACATTTTCTTTGGTACAGGTGGCATGGGACAACACTTTGTGTCTGGGGCTCTCAACCGCGACTACGGCCTAGTAATGGGCATTACTCTGATTGTCGCTTCACTCACTATCTTCTTTAACCTTGTGGTCGACTTGCTATATACGATTATCGACCCTCGTATACGCGTTTAGGAGTCCGGTATGTTAACGATCAAAAAACTGGATACACAAGCTCTTCAAGATCAAGTCGTCGACAATACTGAAGCCGTCGAAGGTCGCAGTCTTTGGCAGGATGCATGGACTCGATTTCGTAAAAACAGAGCCGCGATGACATCAGTGTATGTTTTGGCTTTCATTACCTTATGCATCACTTTCGGCCCCTCTCTTGCCGCTTTTGGCCATGATGAAATTGACTGGGAAGTGCTCATCGATCCATACGAGCTAGGGAAACCTTCACTGAGCAGTGGCCATTACTTTGGTACCGATGATCTCGGGCAAGATGTCTTCGCTCGCACGATGCAAGGTGGCAGGCTCTCTATTTTGGTAGGTTTTGTTGGCGCCTTAGTCGCCGTTGTTATTGGTACGATTTGGGGAAGTATTTCCGGCTATCTTGGCGGCGTTGTCGATAGCGTAATGATGCGCATTATTGAGGTGCTCGATTCGGTGCCATTTATGTTTATGGTTATCCTGTTTGTTACCCTTTTTGGCAACAACATCTACCTGATTTTTATCGTGATCGGAATGGTATCTTGGCTGGGCATTGCCCGTGTTGTACGTGGTGTCACCTTCGGTCTAAAAAAGCGAGAGTTCATCGAAGCCGCACACTCTATTGGGGTTTCTAAATTGACAATTGTCCGACGCCATGTTCTGCCTAATGTGCTTGGGATCGTGATGGTTTATTCCTCCTTAATGGTACCAGGATTCATTATGTTCGAATCGTTTTTGAGCTTCTTAGGGCTTGGTGTTCAACCACCAGACACGAGCTGGGGAATCCTAATTTCCGAAGGCGCAAAAACGATTGACGTTGCATTGTGGATGCTGCTTTTTCCCTCTCTGTTTTTAGTTGCCACCCTCTTTTGTTTTAACTTCATCGGCGATGGCTTGCGTGATGCTCTTGACCCGAAAGACCGATAAGGACAAACCCATGCTATCTATTGAAAACATGAACGTGCGCTTCGATACGCCAGATGGGCAAGTGCAAGCGGTCAGTAATCTCTCCTACTCGATTAAAGCGGGCGAAACTCTTGGGATTGTTGGGGAATCAGGTTCGGGAAAAAGCCAGTCTGTTTTCGCATTAATGGGGTTAACCGCGGATAACGGCGCCGTGTCTGGAAGCGCAATGTTCCACGGTGATGATTTACTCGCGATGTCTAAAAAGCAGCTCAACCGCATCCGTGCAGAGAAAATCGGAATGATCTTTCAAGATCCGATGACGTCACTCAACCCATTTATGAAAATTGGCAAACAGCTTTGTGAAGTTCTCATGATTCATAAAGGAATGACCCGAAAACAAGCAAAAATTGAATCGATTCACATGTTGGATGCGGTGCGTATTCCCTCTCCCGAAACTAGGATGAATCAATACCCTCACGAATTATCTGGCGGAATGCGTCAGCGAATCATGATAGCGATGGCCTTGTTGTGTAAGCCCGAGTTGTTAATTGCAGACGAACCAACCACCGCGTTAGATGTAACCGTTCAAGCTCAAATTTTGACGCTATTACGAGACTTACAACAAGAGTTCAATACGGCTATTTTACTGATCACTCACGATATGGGCGTCGTCGCCGAGATGTGTGATCGCGTATTGGTCATGTATGGTGGTCAAAAAATGGAGCAATCAGATACCGAGACATTGTTCGCTCAACCTGCGCACCCCTACACTCAAGGCCTGCTAAAGGCGATTCCTTCCATCACTGAAGATATGCCGCGTTTACCAACCATCCCAGGTAACCCACCAAGTGCGTTGATTAACCATCAAGGGTGTCCGTTTAAAGAGCGGTGCGAGCATCGAGAGACGCGTTGCCAATACGAAACCCCACGGTTTTCTCCATTAAACACGAGCCAGTCCATTGCCTGTCACGTTAAAGCACCCAGTGTTATCACTCCCATTCAAATAAAAGCTTAAGGAGGCGTTATGAATAAAAAAGAAGTCCTCATGTCTGCTCGTGATTTAAACGTCCACTTTCCTCTTTCACGTCATCTTATTCCAAGTCGACGTAAAATCGTGAAAGCGGTCAATGGTATCGACTTAGATGTTTACCGAGGTGAGACACTTGGCATTGTGGGGGAATCAGGCTGCGGAAAATCAACACTTGCTCGCGCCTTACTTCGCTTAATTGAACCTACACATGGCGAGTTGACTTGGAAAGGTCAAGACATGCTCGGGTTTAGTAAAAAAGAGCTTTCCTCTCGACGCAGAGAATTTCAGATGGTGTTTCAAGACCCATCCGCTTGTTTGAATCCGAGGTTAACCATCTCAGAATGCATCGCCGAACCACTGCTCACCCACGAGCCAAAGCTTAAACGGGCAGAGGTAGAAAAGCGTGTCATCGCTATGATGGATAAAGTGGGTCTCTTGGCGAGCCAGCGAAACCGCTATCCACATGAATTTTCCGGAGGTCAATGCCAGCGTGTGGGCATTGCCAGAGCATTAATTCTCAATCCAGATTTGGTCGTGTGTGATGAACCCGTTAGTGCACTAGATGTCTCCATACAAGCTCAGGTCATCAATCTTCTAGATGATCTTAAACAAGAAATGGGGTTAACACTGGTGATGATTGCGCATGACTTAAGCGTGGTGCGCCATATCAGCGACCGCGTTATGGTGATGTATCTTGGTAAACCTATGGAAGTAGGACGTTACGATCAAGTATTTGATGATGCTCAACACCCCTACACCAAAGCACTGTTATCTGCTGTCCCGATAGCTAATCCGCAATTAGCACGTGACCGTGAAATACAACTATTGCCCGGCGATCTTCCTTCTCCACTTAACCCACCGAGCGGTTGCGTTTTTCGTACTCGATGCCCAGAAGCAACAGAAGTATGCGGGCAACAGAACCCAATAAAAACAGGCTCGGAGCAGCATCATATCTATTGCTCAAATATGACTTTAGGAACCATTTAATGAACAATACTAACTCAGTAAACCAACGCCTTACGTTATTGCGTGAGGCAATGTCCTTTCACAACGTGTCTGCATATATCGTGACCAACAATGACCCACATAACAGTGAATACTCAGCGGATCATTGGTTAGCGCGAAGCTGGATTTCAGGTTTTACCGGCTCAGCAGGCGATGTCGTCATTACCCAACAAGGTGGTGGCCTGTGGACTGATGGTCGTTACTATATTCAAGCTGAAGAACAGTTACACGGCACAGGACTTGAACTGTTTAAAGCCAAACAACCAGAAACGCCGACAGTTGCCAAATGGCTGGCTACCACGCTACCAGAAAACAGTATTATCGCGGTTGACGGGCGCGCCATCAGTTACGCTTTTTATCAAGGCCTCAAACAAACCTTTGAAGCGAAAAACATTAAGATCATTCTCGACCTGGATTTACTCACACCGATTTGGCTTGAAAGACCACCTCGCCCAAGTGCACCCGTATTCGAGCACCCCACCGCTTTTGCTGGCGTTGACACTGAAAATAAGTTAGCGAGAATCCGTTCTTGGTTAACCGAGAACCAAGTAGATAGCTTATTAGTGTCAACGCTAGATGATGTCATGTGGACAATGAATATTCGAGGTGGTGATACGAATTACTGCCCAGTTTCTGAAGCCTATCTAGTCGTAGAGCAATCACTTGCGACACTGTTTATTGATAAAGCCAAACTGCCTCAAGACGTTGAAAGAGCGCTGACCGATCAGAGTGTACACATTCGCCATTACAACTACGTAAGTCAGTATTTGAATCAGCAATGTGAGGGATTATCGCTCGCTTTTAACCCGACCCACACAGACAGCTTATTGGTGAGTTCGATTGAAGGGAATGTGAATCTAAAGCCAATGGCTTGCCCTGTAACGGCAATGAAGGCCATAAAAAATGCGACCGAGCTAACTAGCCTAGAACAGGCATTAACAGATGATGGTGTGGCAATCGTAAGGTTTATGAACTGGCTCGAAGAGCAAGTTCCAAGCGGACTCGTTACAGAATTGTCTGCTGAGGCACAACTGAATCACTATCGCCGTCAAACCCGACATTATGTGAGTGACAGTTTCCGCACTATCGCAGGCTTCGCAGCTCACGGGGCAAAAATGCATTATGCCGCCGATGAAGAAAGCAATGCGGCAGTCAATGAAAGCAACTTCTTTCTCGTCGATTCTGGTGGCCAATACCTTGGCGGGACAACAGACATCACCCGTACTTTCCACTTCGGGTCACCGACCATTAAGCAGCGCAAAGATTATACCTTGGTGCTCAAAGCGGTCATCCGACTGACTCAGACTCGATTCATGAAAGGCTCTACGGGTGCCAATCTTGATATCATGGCGCGTGGCGTCTTATGGCAACATGGTATTGATTACAAGTGCGGCACTGGACACGGCGTGGGCATTTGCTTGAATGTTCACGAAGGCCCACAAAATTTCTCGCAAAGCCACCACGAGGTTGAACTAAAACCGGGTATGGTCATTACTAATGAGCCAGGCGTTTATCGCGAAGGTGAGTACGGGGTAAGAATAGAGAACATTCTTAAAGTTGTAGAAGTAGAACAAAATGAGTTCGGCACGTTTTACGGTTTTGAGACCATCACTCTTGCTCCAATTGCGACCAACGCCCTTGATTTATCAATGCTAGATCAAGCAGAGCTAGACTGGCTCAATCATTACCATTCACGAGTCTATCAAGCGCTTAGCCCTTTTCTTGATACGCAAGATAAAAACTGGCTTCAACGCACAACCCAACTTATTGAGAAATAGGATATCAGCAAGCTTTATAACGTTTTCATTTTCATCTCAAACCCCTTGTTTGCCAGCCTTCGGGCTGGTTTTTTTTATAGAGATAACGGCGTGAAAAACAAAAACGCCCCGCAATGTTAGCGAGGCGATCAATTAAATTAAAATGATGCAGTTAAAATGCCCTATTGACGACACTTCTGAGCATCAAAATCAACGACGATGGCGGCATTCTCAAAGTCACCAGATACTTTAACATAGCCCCAGTAGTTACTCTGATTTGACAACGTAATACACTCTCCATTACCAATATTATCTGACCACCCGTGAAGATTAGTACCATCCGGCCAACCAGAGTTACTGTATTCAAGCTTTAGGTTGCCCGTACCGTTTCCCGTCGTTATCGCCAGATTTGAGCTCTCATTCACCGCTGGCACGCTCAGCCAAATGGTTTGTTGATTTGCCAAGCAAACGGGCTCTCCTGCTGTTAGGCGTCCACCGCTTACTTTACTTTGCACCGCGCAGTCTTGTGGCAATGTGTCATTACCGCCCAACGCTGAGATAACAACAGTATGAGTGGCGGTTGCCGTCAAGCCTTCACTGTCTGTCACACTTAGGCTGACCGAATACTCCCCTTCACTCCCATATTGGTGCGTCGGCTTGGTTTGTGTACTTGTCGAGCCATCACCGAAGTCCCATAAGACGCTGACGATCTTCCCGTTTGGGTCTGTACTGTTTTCACTGCTAAATGTAATGCTTTCACCGACTTTCCCCTTACTGTTTGCGGTTATGACTGCATTAGGTGCACCATTTGAGACAAGGGCTTGCTGCCACTGCTCAAACTCACTTTGATATAAATTCGCCCATTGGGTGATCGTTGCTTTGTAATTGCTCCAATTCCCCTGGCGTGTTTCCACCAGCATTTGGTTTACGTCATCTTTATGATTTTCAAACATAAAACGTACAGCTAAGTACCCCCAACGATAAATTCGATCGACATCAAACCCATCATAAGTAGTCTCGAAAATCTCACTTAAGGTATATGTCGAGCCGTCTAGAATCGTCTCAAGTGCTGCTTGGTTGTCATTTTCTTGAGCGACATACTCTGCAATGCCTTCACTCCACCACACTATTTTTTCAGTTGGATGACTAAACCCTCCATAGAGATCAAATCGACCATCTAAGTAATGCACGTATTCGTGCTCTAAGTTCCAGACAAAGTGATCCGCGTTCGCATAAGAGGCTTCATAAGCAATAAAGTTGGGAATATTCCCCGGCAGGGAAGGATCGCCCTCCAAGTACATACCGCCATTGTCAGTACTAATATCGAAAATTGGCCCTGCGTACTTACCATAATCGGTGCTTGAATCGAAGATATTGACTTGGAGCTGAGTATTGTGGTCATCTTTTACTGGTTGTTCACCCGTTTCTAATGACTGATGAAAGTAACCCTCTTCGTAACCCATTTTAGAACATGCGGCCGCGTGTTGCTCTTGTGTCATATTCTGGGACAATATTCGAATTGTTGGACTACAAGTATAAGTTTGCGATAGCACTAAGCCTTTTAGCTCAGTTTCGAAATTACAAATTCCGAACTCACTACAATCTGCGTAATATGAAGCGGTGTCCGCCGCCGCAAGCCAAACCGAGTCACCCCGACCATACATTTCATACTGTTCAAAGATTCGACTCAGCTGACTCTTCACAACAGAACTCGCGTTACCCGTATACTTGGTCAGACGCCCGAGCTCTCGCCCCGCATTCGCGGCCATAAACTCATCTTCAGCACCGATTGATGACGCCCTCAGAGCAAAATCGCCTAAAGCTTTGGCAAGGTCTGTTTGGTTACCAATTACTTGCACAAATTGCTCGTTCCACTGCCCACCAAACAAAATAGTGAAAACACCATTAACCGCATTGCGCATATACCAGTGCTGGGCGTATTGATCATTCCAACGTGTAAGCCACTGGGTCACTTGCGGTAAGTACGCGTGCTGCAAGCCCGCACTATCCATAGTGATGATGACTTCACTAAGCACTTTGCCGTGACGGTCGCTGTTCTCATAGAAGTTTGCGTTATTAACAAACGCATCCACGGATTCTTTCACCGCTGGTGTGACCCATTCAATAAATGAGATGTTGTCATTGTAAAACTCGGCGTAATAACCCGCGCGTAAGTATAAGAACAACGTTTCTAGTTCATCGCTCCCGCCACCTGTATACCCCTTCGCCAATGTCGTAGTACGCTTCGCAATGTTGTACATATGATCGGAGCTAAATACCGACTCTTGAATCCGACTTTCAGCAGAGAATAGCTGGTTCACACACGTCGCGCCCTGACTTAAAATTTCGCCGATCAATTGGTTACTGCTTTCGGTAACCAATGCTTCCAAATCACAAGCAGTGCTCGACTCATCAAGGCTTTCAAGTGACTGTACTCGAGTTGCCTTGGAGGGCTGAATAGGGAGAGTTGCGGTTGGTTGGTATTCAACTCGATTGGATTCAACACCGTGTGTATGAGCCGAATGTGCATGTTGCTCTGTAACTTGAGAAACTGGCTCGCTAAACGCAAATACGCCAGTACTGGTTAATGTTGTCGCAATCGCGACACTCAAAATCTTCAGTTCCATCTAATTTCTTCTATATTGAGTTTTCCTTAAATGCATTACGTCTTTTGCATCGCCACTGCCCTTATTACTGCAAGAGCATCTCCATATAATCTACTCGCAAGATAAGAAGAAACATTTTGTTAACAAACAGATGTGGCGGTATCAGTTTTTGGTACTCGAGTTGCCGTTGCACGAGCTTGCCAGAAATCGATTTGCTTTAATAATATTGATCAACTAGTTGTTTATCTTTCCATTCAAATATCTTTTATTGCTCCTCACAAAAGCTATAAAATGGTTTCTTTTCTTTTTGCTAAACAACTCCTATGACCGACGCTGATATTGAGCTACAACACCTTTGGTTAGAAGTCCAAGCCGAACGCTGGCAAAACCTGCCACGCTTTTTATTCAGTTACTACTGCTACAAGCACAACCTTGTCAGTAAAACCAACAAAGTTTGCTGGGAGACGGCACGTGCAAAACTGCGCGCTTCAACATCAATAAAAGAGCGAAAAAACGCGGTGGTTGAACCGTTAGTCCCTGAGGAAGCCGTGGTTGGGTTATTGAAAACCATCAGCAAAGATGGGGAAATGACATTTGACGTGATGGGAACCACACTCGATACGTTTTTGCATTATGTTGTGATTAGCAAGGAAGAAAAAGCGCGACTTAAATCAAACATGCCAGCTAGTTGGTATCAGCGATCAAATAAGTCGCCTTTGGCACGTTTCGAGCAGGCTGGCATTAATCTACAAGAGTGACATGTCAGTCATCGCTGACGATAAACACAAAAGACAAGCGCCTACAATGAGGCGCATTTGGTCAAAAATTGAGGAGCACCTAAACAAAAGTGCGTAGCGAGCAACAAAGAAAAAGTTTGGTTATTCTTGAATGCCTCGAATGCGTACATTACGCCTACGTAGAACTTCTAAAGTCACGAGCAAACACACCGACATAAAAATCAGCAACGTAGCGACCGCCAATATAGTCGGACTGATTTGCTCTCGAATTCCTGACCACATCTGCCTAGGAACGGTTTTTTGTTCTGCCCCAGTCAGGAATAACGCCACCACAACCTCGTCGAACGAAGTGCCAAAAGCAAACAAGCCGCCAGAAATCATCCCCGGACGAATCAGAGGAAAGGTAATGTGTCTGAAAGTATAAACAGGGTTTGCTCCTAAGCTAGCCGCCGCTTTTACCAAGCTATGGTCAAAGCCGCTTAACGTCGCAGTAACGGTAATGACGACAAAAGGCGTACCTAAAGCAGCGTGTGCCAAAATGACGCCTAGATAAGTTTGTGACAAGCCAAGGCACGTGTAGAAAAAGTACATCGCAGCAGCAGAGATAATGACTGGTACGATCATGGGTGAGATCAACAGCGCCATAATCGTATTGCGAAAAGGCAAATTACTACTGGCTAAACCCAACGCCGCCAGAGTTCCTAGCCCTGTTGCAACGAGTGTCGCCATAAAAGCAATAAACGTGCTGTTTTTCAGCGCCAACAGCCACTGTTCACTAGTAAACATTTCTTGATACCAGCGAGTAGAATACGCTTCCAAATCAAGGTTTAACATCCCCTCGGTAAAAGTAAAGTAAGGCGTTGCATTAAACGATAACGGGATGATGGTCAGAATTGGAGCGATTAAAAAGAACAGCACCACCCCACAAAAAGCTAAGTAACCTGCGTAAGCAACTCGCTCTACTTTTGATGCATAGTTTGGTAATGCCATGGTTATCCCCCTACCTTAAGGTTGTTAATGCCAACCACACGGTTGAACATATAAAACAGGACCAGTACAACGAACAAAAGCAGTCCACCCAATGCGCCAGCCATCCCCCAGTTCAGTGATGTCTGCATATGATAGGCAATCATATTGGAGATCATCTGTCCGCTTCTTCCACCAACCAAAGCGGGCGTAATGTAGAAACCAATAGAAAGAATGAAAGTAAGCAAAGCCCCCGCACCTATCCCCGGTAACGTAAGCGGCATATAAACTTTGATGAACGCAATGAAAGGCGTCGCGCCTAGAGAACGAGCGGCACGGAAATATGTTGGGCTAATTCCTTTCATTACGCTATACAGAGGCAGGATCATAAACGGCAACAGAATGTGAACCATAGACACCACCGTTCCGAAGGTATTGTGAATCATCTGAATTCGCTCAGAAGTAAAACCCGACCAAATAAGGAGATCATTAATGACCCCTTGGTTTTGCAGCAGAACAATCCAAGACGTGGTTCTGACTAATAATGATGTCCAAAATGGCAGCAGCACGATAATTAAAAGTAAGTTCGCGCGCTTATCAGGTAAATTGGCAAGCAGGTAAGCAACGGGGTACGCCATCACCAAACAAATTAAGGTGATTGAGATAGACATCCAAAAAGTTTTAAAGAAAAGGTCGACGTATATTTGGCGTTTTTCTGGTTGGGGCTCAATGTCTCCAAACTCATTCACTTGCAAGTCTAGCGCTGCAAGATAATGACTGAATGTTAATGCGCCACTAAGATTCTTAAACGCCGCCCAATATTTAGGATTAGTCCATCGCTTATCCAGCTTAGCCAACTGTGTCACCGAGCTCGGCAGCGACGTCAACCGAGACAACTTTCTGCCGGTTTTCATGAGTAAACTGCGCATACCAGACTCTTCAATATTCATCCGGTTGGCTATTTTCGGTAGCTCTTTGCTTTGATAAAGCGCAAGTACCTCAACAGAGAATGCCTCAATGACTTCTTGATGAGGCTGACCTTGATAATCCCAACTTTCTAAGGCTTGAATAGTTTGTGGTAGTGACAGGGATATTTCTCGGTTATCCACGCTTCGATAAAGCATGTCGAGGATAGGAAAAGCAAACGTAAGCAGAATAAAACACACCAATGGCGTTGTGAGCATAATGGAGCGAAGCTTTTTTCGGCGCTCGGCCTTTTGCAACTGCGCTTTCAGATTGGTTTCTTGCTGATGAACTTGACGTTCGATTTCCAATACAGAATCTAATGCGGTTAGCTCTCGACTCATGCTGCTACCTCGCTACTTTGAGTTTGTGTCCCATCAAGAGCATGGCAATCGTCACTTTGCCAACCAATACGACAAATTGAGCCAGGCGTTAACTGCAAGTGTTTACGATTATCGTTAGGTACTTTAACGATGAAGTGACCAACGCTCTCTACTTCGACGACCAAACGATAATGATCACCGTGATAAATCAATTCTCGTAGGACGCCTGAGACTTGGTTCTCACAAGACGCTTTCTCTGGTTGAATAACAATCTTTTCTGGTCGAATGGAAAGTGTTGTCCTCTGCCCGTGCTCAGAGACTCTGACAGGTTTCGCAGTAAATAACTCTTTCCCAACGAGCACTTGGCAATACTTTCCGTTCCACTCTTTGACTAAACCTAAGAGTTGGTTGTTTTCTCCGATAAACTGCGCAACAAACGTATTACTCGGAGATTCATAAAGCTCGGTTGGTGTCGCGAGTTGTTGCACTTCGCCGTGATTAAAAACCGCAATACGGTCGGACATAGTGAGAGCTTCGTCTTGATCGTGCGTCACATACAAAATGGTAATGCCAAGCTTTTCATGCAAATGTTTAATTTCCATCTGCATTTGCTCACGCAGCTGCTTATCTAACGCGCCTAGTGGTTCATCCATCAACACGAGTTTAGGCTCAAACACTAATGCTCGCGCTAACGCAACACGCTGTTGTTGACCACCTGATAACTGCTTTGGGTATCGAGTCGCAACATGCTCAAGCTCGACCATTTCTAATACACTCTGAACTTTGCTTTGAATCGTGTCACTGTCGAGTTTTCGCACCTTTAAAGGAAACGCAAGATTCTCAGCAATGGTCATATGTGGAAACAACGCATAGTTTTGAAACACCATACCAATATCGCGCTTGTGCGGCGCGAGATGATTGACAGGAACGCCATCGATATAAATGTCTCCACCGGTCGCAGTTTCAAAGCCTGCTAGCATCATCAAGCAAGTGGTCTTGCCCGATCCTGACGGCCCCAACATAGTAACGAACTCTCCAGGAGCAATATCTAAGTTGAAGTCTTTCACCACCAAATTCGTGCCATCGTAGGTTTTCTTAACGTGTTGAAAGCTGACATAGTCCTTGTTTTCCGTGCTCATGACTTCCCTCTTCTCATTTTTTGAATATTACGAATAAGTAGAGCGTCAGTTAACGCTCTACTAAACAGCACAATTACAGATTGTATTTGGATAGGTCTAAGCGGGTTTCTAACGCATGTTCAACCATTTGAATGACTTGTTGACGCTCTTCACCTTGTAAGAGTTGGCGTGGCGCACGAACCTGTTCAGAGCCACGTCCGCAGACTTGCTCGGCCAATTTTATGCACTGAACCAGCGTAGGAATGGTGTCTAAACGCAGTAGCGGTAAGAACCAACGGTAGATTTCTAACGCTTCAGCATAACGACCTTGGCTTGCCAGTTTATAAATCGCGACGGATTCTTCTGGGAATGCGTTGGTTAAACCAGAAATCCAGCCGGTCGCACCTAGCATCAATGATTCAAGAGCGATGTCATCAACACCACTGAACACGGTAAAGCGGTCATCAAATTTATTGTAAAGCTCAGTGATACGACGAGTATCAGTGGTCGACTCTTTGATAGCTACAATACTTTCAAACTCAGCCAGTTTCGCCATAATATCGAGGTTTACATCGACACCATAAGCAACCGGGTTGTTGTAAATCATGATTGGCATTTCTGGCGTTGCTTCTGCTAGCGTGCGGTAATATTCGAACGTTTCGCTCTCAGACGTGCGGTAAACCATGGCAGGCATCACCATACAACCATCGATACCAATTTTGTGCGCATCCTGCATGTAATCAACAGCTGCTGTGGTAATAGACTCTGCTGTACCAGCAATCAAAGGCACACGGCCATTTACGACTTCTTTTGCCGCTTGCAAGACCTGGCGTTTCTCCTCCGGGTACAACGCACAGTTCTCACCGACAGTACCCAAGCAGATAATGCCATTCACACCATCTTTAATCTGGTTGTCTATAACGGTTTGCGTTGCGTCTAAGTCAATTGACTGATCTTGACGAAATTGCGTACTGACCGCCGGATAAACACCTTTCCAATCAATTTTCATGAACTACTTTCCTTATATGTATATTGTATGCAATTTAAATGAACGAGCGAAAATGCTCAGACATGGCTATCTATGCCATTTTCTAACAACACCGCCTTTACAGCGGCCAAATCAGCCAAAGCACTGCCAACTGATTTGTATAAAGTAATGACCTCATCGTTTTGACGTCCTGAGATTTGTTGGGCGCAAAGCTGCGGTAATTCCCCTTTGATATCGTCTGACGTGAATACGCCCTCTTGAATTGGAATGAGAAGATCGCCCGCTTCGGCTAATACATTAATACGGCTATCAACATACACCTGTGCTCGTTGCACTGCTTCGGAGTCACATTCACGCTTGTCCAAGTCATGATTACCGACCAAATCAATATGGGTGCCCGGCTGCACGTCTGCGCCATTAAACAAAGGCTCTGCTGATGCAGTAATACAGCTGATGATGTCAACGTGTTTGATAACGTGGTCCACTTTTTCTACGACTGAAACGCGAAACCGACGCTCATCAGGAAGCGACTGATACTCTGAAGATGACACAATGGCATCTACCGTCGCCTCGGCTTTATCTGAGTTACGCCCCCAAATATAAACCTGCTTAAGTGGGCGAACCGCAGCGTATGCCCACGCAAAATAAGGCGCAAGATTGCCCGTTCCGCAGATCAACAGACGATCAGCATCGGGACGCGCCAAATAGTCCGCTGCCAACGCAGAAGCTGCGGCGGTGCGCCAAAACGTTAAAACTTTACCGTCCACGAGTGCGAGCGGCTCACCATCGTTTCGTCTAAAAACAAGCAGCTTAGATGCAAGCGTATCTTTGCCTTGTTCAGGGTTATGCGGGAAATACGTAAAGGCTTTCACCGCAATCAACTCCTGGTTCCAAGCTGGAAGTAGCGCAAACGCCTCGTATTCTCCCTCTTCTAAGGGCATGACTCGGCGTTGAGGTATTGTTGCTGGCCGCGAGTACATTTCACGCATCGTTTCAATAAGAGACTTCATTGTTAAACATTGCGCGACTTGCTGTGCTTCGATGACTTTCATCATTTCTCCGAAAACATAAATACAGTTGAGGAAAGTACGGAACCTCGCTTATGGATGAAAACTCGACCCCATACACAAATTAACGCCTAGTTAAGCAGCCAGGTATTGAACTCTTCATTGAGTTCATCCGCGTAGTCTGACCACCATTCATCGTTAATCAGGAAGGCGGTTTGGAAGTTTTGAGGTGCGGTAGGAAGGTTCGCTAAAATGTCTGGGTTCACCTCCGCCGAAGACGACTTACGCGTAGGCCCATAGGCAACGTACTTAGCTTGATCAGCTAATGGTTTTGTTCCTGAAGAAAAAGCAATGAAGTCCAATGCAAGCTTTGTGTTCTCACTCCCTTTAGGTATCGCCCATCCATTCATGTAACCCATTTGACGGTCCCATATAATCCGAAATGGTTGACCTTCATCCTTACGGGCATTGTGGATTCGGCCGTTAAACGCCGAGGCGATCACCACTTCTTTGTCTGCAAGCATTTGAGGTGGCTGGGCACCTGTTGTCCACCACAGTACTTCTGATTTGATCGTATCCAACTTAGCAAAAGCACGCTCACGCCCCGCTTCGGTTTCGAGCAGGCTGTAGACCTCTTCTGGCTTTACACCATCAGCCAATAGTGCCCACTCAAGATTGCCCTGAGGTTGTTTTTGCAATGCACGTCGACCTGGAAAAGTTTTTAGGTCAAAAAGATCGGTCAACTTGCTTGGCAAAGCCTTACCTTTAAACGCGTCTTCGTTCACCGCTAATACAGTGGACACTACGATGGTATTGATTGCGCACTCGTGAATCGCACCATCAATAAAATCCTCTTGTGCTGGTGTTCCATCTGCGCCCGGAGGCAAAATACTTGGGTTCACTGGTTCTAGTAACCCTTCGGCGCAACCACGAACAATGTCTGGCTTGTCGAGAGAAACCAAATCCCAGCGCACGTTGTTCGCTTCCACCTGTGCTTTAATTTCAGCTAATCCGCCGCTGAAATCCTCGGATACGATCTCGACACCTGTTTTTTTAATGAAAGGCTTATGATATGCCTCCACTTGGCTCTTGGTGAATGCACCACCCCAAGATACGACCGTCAATTTGTCTTCAGCATAAGCAGAGGCCCCCAACAGCATTCCTGAAATCAACAGCGCCAATGGTGCTTTGGTCATTCGTGACATGTTTTACTCCTTTTGGTTGTTTTTCTGGAGGCATCCGAGTACGGCTGTTGGACACCATTTTTGTTAAAATTAAGTTAACATTAGCATTTAATATATTTTATACAATATTTAATATTAAATTTTTCAGGCGAATCGTTGTAATGAAAAAGGTGATAGATCAATCGATGTCGGCTTTCCTTCGATAAGCTCTAAAAGGAGATCTGCCGTAATCGCCGCTTGAGTTAATCCAAGGTGTTGGTGGCCAAATGCCAGTAATACATTTCCATCCCAAATGCTATCAATAACCGGTAACGAGTCGACTGTTGAAGGCCGATTACCCATCCACTTTTCTCCTTGCTTGAGTGGATTTAACTCCGATTCAAACATCTCATCACCTAACTGAAAAAGCATTTCTGAACGTTTCATATTGGGTGGTGATTCTACATCGGCATACTCAACAGTGCCTGCCAAGCGTAGCCCGCCAGACATCGGAGTCATGATGAATTTTCTATCGGCAGAGCTAATAGGAAATGGCAGTACATCACGCTTGTCATCTACCATTAGGTGATAACCACGCTCGGCTTGAATAGGCACTTTGACTCCGGTTAGCTGCCATATCAAAGGCTTAGAATGTACACCAGCGGCAACAATGATTCGGTCAAATGAATGTGTTTGAGACTCAACCAACACATCACCATTTTTCTCCAACGCAGATACACCTTTTTGTAAAATCTTACCGCCAAGAGCTTCAAAAGCTTCACTTAGCTCAACACAGATCTGATAAGGGTCTAGCGTATGTCCTGTATCGGGAAAAAAGACGCCGACACGAACCTTATGGCTGAGATCAGGTATCCGCTTTCGAATCGCCTCTTGCGTCCAAACTTGATACGCCACACCGTTTTTGGCCAGTGAGTTAAGCGTACTTTGGTAGTCTTTAAACAGTTTCTCGTTTTCAAAAGTGAGCAATGAACCATTCATTTTTATTAGATGCGCTTTTCCGATTGAATCAAGCACGCCACGCCAACTTGCCACTGACCGCTCGTTAAGAGTTTTAATCGCGTTTTTTGCCTGCTCCGCGGCTGATGGCTTTGTTTGTAATAGAAAACGAATCATCCACCCGATAGTGCTTGGAATATCTTGCCAACGGATCGAAACCGGACTTTTGGGATCTAGCAGCATTTTAGGTAATTGTGGAAGCAGCGCTGGCGTTGCAAGAGGGAAGATTTGCTCAGTCGCGATATGACCTGCATTTCCCTTAGAGCATCCATTCCCCACGCCATTGGGATCAAAAATTGTGACTTGATAACCTTGCTGCTGCAACTTCAATCCAATTGATAAGCCAATAATCCCCGCACCTATCACGGCGATCCTTTCCTTTTTTGTTTCATCCTTGACCAACATAAATATGCTCCGAGTCACACTTGAAAACGTAGATTGTATACAATATATTTTACATTACGTTAACATCACTATTGTTTAATTCAACCATTTTTTCAGCAAGGAGCGAAAAATGAGACAAGGAACTTTTTTCTGTATTGATGCCCACACCTGCGGCAACCCAGTTAGGCTGGTCGCAGGCGGTGTGCCTCCACTCGAAGGCAATACCATGAGCGAAAAGCGCCAATACTTTCTTGAGCATTATGATTGGATTCGTCAGGCACTCATGTTTGAGCCTCGCGGACACTCAATGATGTCGGGGTCAGTTGTCTTGCCTCCTTGCAGCGATAACGCAGACGCTTCAATTCTGTTTATTGAAACCAGTGGCTGCTTACCAATGTGTGGCCACGGCACCATTGGAACCGTCACTACCGCTATCGAGAATCGCCTTATCACTCCCAAAAAAGAAGGCCGTTTGATACTTGATGTCCCAGCAGGACAAATCGAAGTGCACTACCAAACAAAAGGTGACAAGGTCACGTCGGTGAAGATATTTAACGTACCAGCTTACCTTGCCCACCAAGACGTAACCGTGAACATAGAGGGCTTAGGTGAGCTCACTGTCGATGTTGCTTATGGCGGAAACTATTACGTAATCGTCGATCCTCAAGAAAACTACGCCGGACTTGAACACTACTCTCCAGATGAAATTTTGATGCTTTCTCCAAAAGTTCGCGAAGCGGTATCTCGAGCGGTTGAGTGCGTACATCCAGAAGATCCAACAGTGTGCGGTGTTTCTCACGTGCTATGGACCGGAGAGCCCACTCAAGAAAACGCTACCGCTCGAAATGCTGTGTTTTACGGCGACAAAGCGTTGGATCGCTCGCCATGTGGTACGGGAACAAGTGCGCGCATGGCGCAATGGCATGCAAGAGGCAAACTCAATCAAGGAGAAGACTTTGTTCACGAAAGTATCATCGGCAGCCTATTTCAAGGACGTATAGAAGGCATTACCGAAGTGAATGGCAAAGCCGCTATTTTGCCAAGCATTGAAGGATGGGCACAAGTATACGGTCACAACACGATATGGGTAGACGATGAAGACCCATATGCGTACGGATTTGAAGTGAAGTAATAAGGATAGTAAGGAAGAATGATGACCCCACAAGAACCAACCACTTTTTACGCAGTCAACGCCTTTACTGGTGAGCCTCTACCCACAGAGTTTCCGGTGCATGGGGAGCAAGAAGTTAATCAAGCCGCCTCAGCCGCCCAAAGCGTTGCGCGTGAGTTTCGCCAACTAAACAATGCAAAGCGAGCGAGCTTACTTTGCTCTATCGCCTCTGAATTGGAAGTGAAGAGTGAAGAAATCGTTGCTCGTGCTCATTTAGAAACTGCCCTTCCCGAAGCACGTTTAAGCGGCGAAATAGGACGTACCGCGAACCAATTAAGACTATTTGCCGAGGTTGTGAGATCGGGTAATCACCATCAAGCAATTTTCGATACGCCAAACCCAAACCGTCAACCACTGCCAAAACCAGATATTCGCCGTCAACAAATCGCAATTGGCCCTGTCGCCGTGTTTGGTGCGTCTAATTTTCCGCTCGCATTTTCTACTGCAGGTGGCGATACGGCTTCGGCACTGGCTGCTGGCTGCCCTGTGATTGTAAAAGGCCATACCGCCCACCCTGGCACCAGTCAACTTGTTGCTGAGTGTATTGAGGCTGCACTTGAGAAAGAGTGCTTACCGCAAGCCATCTTCACGCTATTGCAAGGTAACAAACGTGCACTTGGCCAAGCACTCGTTACCCATCCAAAAATTAAAGGGGTTGGGTTTACAGGTTCAGTCGGTGGTGGCCGTGCGCTGTTCAATCTAGCCCAACAAAGACCAGAGCCAATCCCCTTCTATGGCGAACTAGGGGCGATTAATCCAACATTTATTCTCCCTTCAGCCATACGGGCAAACGCATCATTGGCTAAAGAATTTGTGGCTTCTATGACTTTGGGCTGTGGACAATTTTGTACAAAACCAGGCGTTGTATTTGTCTTGAATAGCCCAGAAACGCAAGCCTTTATCGAAATCGCTCAAGGGTTAATTCGACAACAATCAACGGCCACTTTGCTAACGCAAGGAATCCGAGAAACGTATGAATCCGAAGTGGATAAGCGAGCTTCCGAAACAGGCATTAACGTCACTCGTTCTGAACAAGCAGAAGCGACCAATGTCTCACCAGCACTGTTCGTGACGGACAGTAAAAACTGGCGTGAAAACCCGCAATGGGAGGAAGAAATATTTGGTCCTCAATCGTTAATCGTAATCTGTGAAGATTTCGATGACATGTTGAAACTGAGTGATTCACTGACTGGATCGCTCACCGCAACCCTTCACGCTACCGCTGAAGACGAAGAACAAGCCAAGCAACTGCTTCCAAGTTTGGAAGAAATCGCCGGACGCCTTGTATTCAACGGTTGGCCAACTGGCGTCGAGGTTGGTTACGCTATGGTTCATGGTGGACCATATCCGGCTTCAACCAATTCTGCCTCAACATCTGTCGGGGCAGAGGCTATTCATCGTTGGTTGCGTCCCGTCGCTTATCAAGCTTTACCAGAATCTTTATTGCCGGATTCATTAAAAGCGTCGAACCCACTGGGTATTCAACGCGCCATAGATGGCAGTGTGTCCCAATAAAATCACCAAATGGCTCAAAAAGGCATCAACTGATGCCTTTTATTTCACTCTACTTCTCAAAACCTTCTTTCCTAGTTGGTTTGTGCCAGAAAAACAATAAACTACTAAAGTAAAATGGATTGGATACAATATTAATTTCACGGGAGACTTCAATGTCACAGAAACCTGTTTTTAAAACGCGTACTCAGCTCGTTGAGGAAGCAATTCGAACTCAGATCTTGAAGGGCGAGTTAAAAACTGGTCAACCTTTACGTCAAGATGCGTTAGCAAAAGAGTTTAATGTTAGCCGAATTCCTGTGCGTGAAGCGTTAGTTCAATTGGAAGCACAAGGACTCGTTAGCTTTGAACCTCACAAAGGTGCGACGGTCACTGAACTATCTCCAGAGAAAATCAATGAGCTATTTGAACTGCGCGCTGTCGTGGAATGCCACATTTTAGAGCGCGCGATTCAAAATATGACAGACGCTGACCTTGAACGCGCGCGCGAAGTTCGCGAACGTTTCGAGTCAGTAGTGAACAGTGGCGACGAAGTAGAAGAATGGAGCAACTACAACTACGAGTTCCACAAAGCCCTATATGCGCCAGCCAACATGCCTGAAACTATGGACGTCATTTACAACCTGAACACAAAGTGTGACCGATACATACGCATGCAGCTATTGTTTACTACAGGCATTAAAAAGGCAGAAGAAGAGCACTTAAACTTGTTTGAAATGTGCCAAAATCGCGATATCGAAGGCGCCAAGTACCTGCTGAAAAAACACATTCTAGAAGCGGGCACAGCGATTCGAAACCTGCTGCTTGAAAGGCAAAATATCAGCCAGTAAACGGAATAACGAATAAGGTGATATTCAAGGATGAATGTTGGACCAAAGTTTTTACTCGCAGCGCTACGACAAAAGATTAAAGAAGAAGGGCTTTGCTACAATTCCTTGTCAGAGAAAAGTGGCATCCCTTTATCTAGTATTAAACGCCACCTACATAATCCAGCTTTAGGTTTGGATAAAGTACTTATTTATCTGAACTACCTGAATACCGATCTCATCGAACTCGCAACCTTAGCCAACGAGCTTCAGCACCAAAACGAGCAAATGCTAACAGATGAAGAGAGCGCCCTTTTCGTTGAGCATCCTTATTTACTTGATTTTATTTATATGCTGACTTCTCGTGATATTAAACCGCAAGAGATAGCCCAAACTTACGGGCTTTCTGATACAAGCTTACGATTCTATTTACGTATCGCGGAAATTCTAGGATATGTCGAAAACTTCGGAGACGGCTTGTTTTACCGTTCTGGTCGTCGATTTATTATGGAAGAAGGTACGGCATTAGACACCTTATTCAAAGAGCGATTTCAACAAGATTCGCTTTCTCATGATATCAACCCAGGCGTATGTATAGGTCGCATTAGGCTCACCGAAGAGCAGAAAGTGCAAATAGAGAACGAGCTTTGTAATAAATTAGCGAAACTTAACGCAGTTAACACTTCCAACAATGAAGGTGAACTAACAAATATATTAATGCGCTGCACTCCCGGTGCTCAGATATTTTTCGCTGATGATTTACCTAACATTGACGGAAGCCTATTAAAGCACGTCGCTCAACTCACTAAATTAAGTTAAAGCATCAGACAAATAAATCAAACAAATCCCAGATAACATCATATACCCCTACCAAACTATTGATTCAAAGCGTTTCCTGAATCTAATTCTGATTTTTATTTAGCAAGCATCGCTTAGTCAACTAAGAACTTGTCTTAATTTCACACTTATTAATTGTCTTGTTAGCTCTTTTGAAATAGACAGAAAACTTAAGTAATGACTAATTTAGCTTAAGTATAAAAGACAACTTTTTTACGTTATTTACCTCACACTATTTAACTATAAATTTGCAGACGAACAAATTAAATTAATACATTCACCTAGCTAATAAAAACAAAAGCAAAACACATAATTATAATTCTATTATTTATAAGGACATAGAAAAGTGAAATTTAAGTATTCTTTAGCAACGGCAGTCACTCTCGCATTATTACAAGGCTGTGGCGGTGGCGGCGGTGATGGTTCATCACCTACTCCGTCCACTAGCAGTGCAAACGGTCCAACATGGAAAGCCGGTGATTTTAGCCAACCGTCGAAAACGTTTATCAACCAATGTGAAACGCCCCGCGTCGGACTGGACCCATATGACAACTATGCCGCCTATCCAGATAAATTGGGCTCTGCATTACACGAAAAACTCTTTTTAAGAGCTTTTACTAACGAAACGTATCTATGGTATGACGAGGTTCCTGATAATAATCCAGCAAACTACAAAACTGTTACTGATTACTTCAATACGCTGGTCACCTCTGCTACTACCGCGACGGGTAAACCAAAAGATCGCTTCCATTTTACCGTCCCTTATGAAGATGATATGAAATCATCGCAATCCGGTTTAGTTGCTGGATTTGGTTTTAACTGGGCATTCCTACGTGGCGTACAACCTCGAGACGTTCGTATTTCCTACACTGAAGAAGCCTCGCCAGCTGATAGAAGCGGCATTGCTCGTGGTGATAAGCTTCTGAAAATCAATAATATTGATGTGGTTAACACCGGTAGTCAGTCCGACATTGATTTTATTAACAAAACGCTCTTTAACCCTGACATCAATCAAGATTACACCTTCACATTTGAGAGTGTTGACGGTCTAGAGAAAACCGTGACGCTTACCGCCTCTGATGTCATGACCTCTCCAGTTAAAAATGCCAAAGTGATTACACACAATGGTATGCGGATCGGCTATCTGCAATACAACTCCTTTGAACCAAGCGCTCAAGCCCCGCTTATTGAGGCGTTCAGTATGCTCTCAGCAGAGAATGTTGACGAGATCGTCGTTGATTTACGTTACAACGGCGGTGGCTTAGTCCTTCAGTCCTCGCAAGTAGGCTACATGCTAAGCGGTGCTGGTCAGAACCGAGTCTTCAGTGAGTTGATTCATAATGACAAAGTGATGCGTACCATTAAAGATGGGGATAACATCTATCGCTTTACGAATCTAGCAATAGACTGGGCAGCACAGAAATATTCGGATCAAGTGCTTCCGACACTGAACAAAAAGCGCGTATATGTGCTGACTTCAGGAGGCACGGCTTCCTCAAGTGAACTGTTAATCAACGCTTTGCGCGGCATTGATGTGGAGGTTATCCAAATAGGTTCAACAACCACAGGTAAACCGTATGGGTTCTCACCAGAACAAAACTGCGGCACTATGTACTACACTATTCAGTTCAAGTCGGCGAACGAGAAAAAATTTGGCGACTTCGCTGATGGTTTTATTCCTACTCCAAAGAGCCAAATCAATACCGAGCTAGGCTTAAACAATAGAGTGGAAGGTTGCTGGGTCAATGACGACCTAACAAAACCATTGGGCGATCCGTCTGAAGGTATGCTTTCTGCGGCACTAAACTACATGGAAACTGGAACCTGTCCGCCAGTATCCCCTTCAAGTTTCAACGCCATGCCGCGTAACATTTCATCTCCGGAGTTAAGCGATCTTCGCTCTCCGCTACGAACAGAGGCAATTCATGTTGAGATCAACTAACTTTTTACGAATGCTGATTCGGGTTGTGCTTTTCTTAGGCACTTCGATTTCTTTGATAGGATGCCAAGCTATGTCACAAGAACCCGTTGAAGCATTGAGTAAAAAGAACTCTCCGGAAACAGTCATAGAGATTCAAAACGCGATCGCAGAAATCCAAGGGACACCAGCACCTAGAGTCGCAAATAACGTATTTGAATCCTCACCGCATTTGTTGATTGAAAAAGGACGAGTAAAAGGGAACAACAATCAACTGTTGGATGGCAGCTATACGGATCTTCCAGACCAATATACGTTGCAGATAAGAGGTGAAACCTGTGGCTTGTACTATGCCAAAACAGATACTTTTGTCTCTCTCAGTTCACTAGATTGTGAGCCCATCATTAAGTTTTAGATCTCCCAAAATAGAAGCCCGCTGATATCAGCGGGCTTCCTACTTTATTGTTCAGTGTGAAACGGTCAACGTTACTTTAGTTCAATCCATGCTTTGCGCTGTTGCTTATCCATGTATGACCAAGCTACAAAGCGGCTCACTTTCTGCCCTTGACTCATTTCAACCACACGAATGGCTTTCACACCCAATTTTTCAAGCTGCTTGCGCATCGGGCGAACGTTGTCTTTTTTGGATATAAGTGTTGTAAACCACAAGACCTGTGCGGCAAAAGCTTGGCTTTCATTCGCCATTTTTCGGATAAACGCCGCTTCTCCGCCTTCACACCACAATTCAGCGTTTTGACCGCCAAAATTCAACGCAGGCTTACTTGTCTTTACTGGTGCGGTTTGAGGTTTTAGCCCTTTCTTGCGCTGGTTTGCTTTTAGATTATCGATTTTACGCTGGCTGCCCATAGCGGCATCTTCCGCCGAACGGTGGAATGGCGGATTACATGTCGTCACATCATAACGATCATTCGGTTGAATGATACCTCGATAAATATTGGTATCATTGTATTGCTGTACCAGTGCAATTTTTCCCTTCAAAACACGATTGTGCTCTACGATCGTTTGAGCCGATTGGATGGATTTTGGATCGACATCGCTGCCCGTATAGTGCCAACCGTATTTTGTTACACCAACAATCGGATAAATACAGTTTGCTCCCACGCCAATGTCCAACGCTTTCACTTTTTGGTGCGCGTACTGACCTTTTACTTCACCATCAAGAAGTTCTGCCACTCGGTGAATGTAATCAGCGCGGCCCGGAATCGGTGGGCAAAGGTAGGTGTCGGGAATGCCCCAGAACTCGATACCATAATACGCAGCAAGCAATGCTTTATTGAGAATTTTAACAGCGTTAGGATCAGAGAAGTTTATGGAGTCTTCCCCTTTCGGATTTTTGATAACGAATGGCTTTAACTGTGGTTCACTTTCCACGAGTTTTTTAAAATCGTAACGACCTCGATGAACATTACGCTCATGCAAACCATTCTTCGCTATTTTTATGAACTCGACTTCGCTCTTTCCTGCAGGCTGCGAGGATTTGCGCGCAACTTTGTCTTTAACACGCTTCGGCTTGGCTTTATTCGCGTCTTTATTCTGAGCCGCCTTTGAAGTCTTTGGCTTTGCTTGCTTCGCGTTGTGATTATTGTTCTTCATTCAAATTCGCTTTTAAATCGAGGTAAATCATAAACAAACGAGCATCAAATTCGAGTTGGTGATACTCAGGCTCCATATAGCAACATAGCTGATAGAACGCCTTGTCGTGGTTTTTCTCACGAGTATGCGCCAACTCATGTACCACCAGCATTCTTAATAGTGGCTCGGGCGCATCCTTAAATACATTGGCAATGCGAATCTCGTTTTTCGACTTCAGCTTACCGCCATGGTTTCTACTGATTACACTGTGCAAACCAAGCGCGTTGTTTACCGCGTGAATTTTCTTATCGTAGACGACTTTACTGATTGGCGCGGCTTTCTTCATGTAGCGGTTTTTGATTGCCATGGCGTACTCATAGAGCGCCCTTTCGCTTTTGATTTGGTGCCTGTCGGGATAACGCTTCTCGAACCAAGGAACAAACTTGCCACTCGCTATCAACGAGCTCACCTGCTCTACGATGTTTTGTGGGTAGCCTTGAATGTATCGAAGTGACGGATGCATAGAATTAACGTCTGTTATGACAAAATAAAGGCGCTCAATATACCTGAGATAAAGGACAGTTTCACCTTAGCTTTCGCCTTTCATTTATTGTGAAAGGCCGTTAAACTTCGCCTCCCAATGATAATGGAGAGAAACTCAATGAAACGTGTCGTCCTTTACGTCAAAGACAAATGCCCTCACTGCAAAGATGCTCAACGTTATCTGGATTCGAAAAATATTAACTATCGTTTGTGCAATGCTAAGATGCAACGCGGTCGCAAAGAACTTGATGCGCTTGGTGCTCGTTCAGTGCCAGTTTTAAAAATTGGTGATCGGGTAATGATTGGCTGGAACCCAAAGAACTTCGAGAAGATGTACAAAGGCGACTAGTGCTCGGACGATGAATCTGCGCTGCGTTTAAACGTAGCGCTTGATAAAGTCGATAAACGTTCGATCTGCTATTGATAAATACCCCTGCTTGCGCCAAGCAAGTGCCAGATCCAGCGTCACTGGTGGTTCAAACGGCACGCCAACAACGCCTGACTCATGTTGAGTCACCAATTCCAGTAACGCGGTAATCGCAAACTCTTGTTTTACAATACTCAAAATCAAAGGCAGTAAGTTGGTCTCGAATGATGACTTCATGGTAAACCCATGCTCCTCACTCACCTGATCCAAAAATTCGCGGTGAAAATAGCCATGCTGAAACATAACCAAATCGTGTTCAAAGAACTCATCAAAAGTAAGAGCGTGTCGCTGGGCTAACTCATGCTCAGGTGAAACAACTGCTACCATTTGGCTAGTAAACAAATGGTCAGTTTCTAGGTCATCAGGCACGTTATCACAACTGATCACACCGATATCGAGTTGACCATTGAGCAGCATACGACGAATCGATTGAGTCCCAGCTTCGACCAAGGTCAATTTTAACTCCGGGAACTGGCTTTTAAACGCCATCACAATTCGTGGAAAGAAATAACTGCCCATCATTGATGGCGTCCCGAGCCTTACTTCGCCTTTCGCTAAACCTTTCAACTCATCAATCGCGAGCTGCGCGTCGTGCAACTGTTGAATCACCCGCTTGGCATGTACAAGTAGCGTTTCGCCCTCTTTCGTTAAGCTGATTTTTTTATCATCACGGCGAAATAGGGTAACACCCAAAGACTGCTCAAACTTTTTGATAGAAATGCTTAATGCGGGCTGGGCAATATGCAGGGCTTTCGCCGCATGGGTAATATTTCCATGTTCAGCGACCGCCAGAAAATGTTTAAGTTGTTTCGATTCCATTAGATCAAAAATATATGGTGTCCATATTTTTAATATATTTTTTTAATTTATAACGAACTGATAGATTGATCACAGTCTCTCCATTTGCTCACATTAGGCAGGATTCATGGTCAGTTTTGGCACACCGGAATACAAACGCATTACGCTCTCGCTAGCGCTTGGTTCCTTCTTGGTTTTTTCAAATTTATACCTACTACAGCCAATGCTGCCCACTTTTGCTCAAATTTTCACGATCTCAGAAACGCAAGTGAACTGGTTATTTGCGGCCTCAACACTCGCTCTCTCTTTTAGCCTCGTCCCGATGGCTGTGTTGTCAGAATCAGTGGGACGAAAGCCAGTCATGATGGCTGGTCTGTTTTCGATTCCTACCCTTTCCGCTTTGATGCTGTTTGGTGACTCATTTCTGTTTTTGGTGGTATGTCGAGCACTGATCGGTGTCGCGCTCGCCGCTTTTGCTGCGGTCGCCGTGGCTTACATGGCAGAAGAGCTCGACAAGCACGCCTTCTCGATGGCAATTGGAACGTACATTGCGGCTAACTCATTAGGCGGCATTGCAGGGCGTATTAGCGGCGGCTTATTGGCGGACAATTTCAGTGTTGATGTCGCCATTGAAGTTATGATGGTGTTCACTCTTCTTGGTGTCATTGGCGTTCACTATTTATTGCCAACACAGCGCAACTTCACCCCGTCATCAAGCAGCTTACGCCATCAAAATCGTGCGCTTATTGGTCATTTTAAAAACCAACGCGTGTGGTTTGCGATGCTGATAGGAGGACTCAACTTTGCTTTGTTCGTCAACCTTTATTCCGTAATGGGTTTCCGTCTGGTGAGTGAACCTCACAATGTGCCCGTCGGGTTGGCCTCACTGATCTTTATTTGTTACTTGGGAGGGACTTTCTCCTCTCGTTGCGCAGGCCACTGGAGTAAACGTTATTCATCAATCCGCGGTATGTTCTTAGGCGCGATAGTGAGCATGACGGGGATGTGGATTGCGGCGGTTGAAAGCTTGACTGCAATGCTATTTGGGTTGTTGCTGATAAGTTTTGGTGCCTTCTTTACTCATACCCTCGCCTACGGTTGGGTCGGTCAGAACGCCACTCGCGCCAAAGCCACCGCGACAGCGCTCTACTTAGTACACTACTACGTAGGCGGTAGCTTAGGAGGATTCTTACTTCTTTATTGTTGGCAACATGGTGGTTGGTCGAGTGTTCTTATGGGAGGAAGCGCAGTCTACCTAGCGATGTTTGCTGCAATTGCGTATTTGAAACACATTGCCGAAAGAAAGCATACTGACCAAACACCTGACGCTGCGAGTTTAAAGAGTAGCTAAGGTACGCTCATTTGCGTAATACCTCTCTGGTTACTTGGATAACCAACTCTGCTATGCTTGCGCTACTTTAATAAAAACCAGAAAGTCGTATGTCAACGCGTTCAACACAAAACACAGATATCGAAGCGATCACTCAACAGGTCGATCAATGGCTCAACGATGTAGTAATCGGTCTCAACCTTTGTCCGTTTGCTGCCAAGCCGCAACGTAATAAACAAATCAAAATCTTTGTTAGTGAAGCGACTCAAGAAGAAGCGCTTCTAGAAGATATTTTATTGCAGCTGATTGAGCTGAGTAACACAGAACCCGAACAACTTGAGACCACGTTGGTTGTGGTTCCCGCCATGCTACAAGATTTCTGGGACTACAACTTTTGCATAGATTGGGTTGAAGGATTAATTAAGCAGCAAAACTGGGAAGGTGTTTTCCAAGTAGCGACTTTCCATCCTGATTACTGTTTTGGCGGCGCAAGGCCTGAAGACGACGAAAACCTGACCAATCGTTCTCCTTACCCGATCTTCCATTTGATTCGCGAAGAGAGTATGGAAAAGGTACTAAAACACTATCCTGATCCTGAATCCATTCCCGATACGAACATCGCTCGTGTTTCCGCCCTTTCAGAGGAAGAACGTAAAAAGCTGTTCCCTTACCTATTTCGTTAAGCACCACCATTCCCCAAAGGCAGATTTATCACCAGTTAGATGCAATGCCCTTGGGGTTCAAAGTGCGGTTTGGTATCATTGCCGCTTCAATCGATTCAATGGAAATTAGAATGCAACTGTCAAAGCTAACCCAAGAGATTTTTGATCACTTATACCGTGATATCACCGAGTTCCGTAGTACGTTCGACTTACCAGTCGCAGACGCTGCAAGCCTTGATACGCAAGCAGATACACTACACACCTCTTTGGCGATCGAAGAGCTAACAGAGCTAGCAGAAGCAGATTGTAAAACTGAGCAAGCAGATGCCATCGTAGACAGCGTGTATGTATTAATGGGCCGTCTCGTTCATCTTGGCCACAGCAAAGTAGAAGACAACCTGGCGATCAGCTACTTAATTGATCTTCTATTAAACGTTGCGGTAAACCGTGGTATCGAATTTATTCCTTGCTGGGATGAAGTACATTCAAGCAACATGAGCAAAGTATGCCGTAACGAGCAAGAGTACTCAGAAACAGAAGCATTCTACGCGGAACAAGGCATCAAGTTGATGGCGGTGCAGAAAGGTGAATACATCATCGCGAAATGCGCCGAAGATTTCGTATCGGAAGGTAAAACCATTCGTAAAGGCAAAGTACTCAAATCTGTTTACTACCGCCCAGCAGATCTAAAACCGTTAACTCAATAAGCGTTGAGTTTGGCTATCTCGATTAAAAAAAAACGACCTCAAGTAGGTCGTTTTTTGTTGTCCCTAAATACTAATCAAAGATTAAATAAGGTTGCTCATCTACGATGACCTTTTTGACTTGAGTATTGAACACTTCCCCGAGAGCTTCTTCCGTTAGCACAGTATCGGCACTTCCTGATGAGTGCAGCACACCGTTGTTAAGCAGCAATACTTTATCTGCGTGCTTTAATGTGCGATTGAGATCGTGATTAGCAACCAATACTCCAATTCCCTGCGCCGCCATAGCGTTAATCAATTGATAGAGCAGACCCTCTTGCGCAATATCTAACGGTGCTGCTGGCTCATCCAAAATTAAAAACTGCGAAAAAGGATTAATGGTACGCCACACCTGCAAACATACACCTGCTAATCGGACACGCTGCCACTCACCACCGGATAATGTTTGAATACTGCGATGAAGCTTATCTTGCAGTTGTACCAGCTCCACCACCATATTGACGGCATCACGCACTTTGATATCCGCAATCTCAGCACCACTTGGCAGAGATAAAGCGAGATACTGAAACACATCAACATTAAACGCTGGGCGCGATTGCTGACACAAATAACCTCGAACATGAGCTTGCTCTGACAACGGTAAAGTAAGCAAGTTTTTGTTGCCAACGTACACTTCACCACTCATACCGTCTCGGTGACTTAACGTACCAGAAATCGCAGCCAATAAAGTACTCTTACCGGAACCATTAGGCCCAACGATATGTACGATTTCGCCAGCTTTGCATTCAAAAGAAAGAGGCAATAATCGACTACCAACCGACATATGCTTAACGTGCATCATGACTCTTCACCAGCATCCAGATGAAAATAGGTGCGCCAATCGATGTTGTCATGACACCTAAAGGTAACTCTGCGGAGTCCAATAACAGTCTTGCGCCGATGTCAGCAAATACAAGCAACGCAGCACCAGATATTGCAGAAAGTGGCAATAAATAACGGTTTTCCGTACCAAAAGCCAAACGCAACAAGTGCGGCACCACCAAACCAACAAAACTGATGATGCCACCCAAAGCGACTGAACTACCCACCAAAACAGAAATGGCGAGGATCAGTTTCCAACGCATTTGATGCACATCGACACCCAATTGGGTCGCATGAATCTCACCCAGCATCAATCTATCAAGCGATTTGCCTTTACAACATAACCAGATGAGCACCGGTAACATCACCAAGGTAACGGTATGTTGATACCAACTCGCACCGCCAATACTGCCCATTAACCAATACATCAGTTGGCGTAAGCTAAGATCATCACTAAAGTAAAAAGCCCACGTCACAATCGCGCTCGATAAAATACCCAATGCGACCCCAACCAAAAGCAATCGAGCCGTCGTCAGGTGCATTGCCCTTGCTATCGCCACCAAAACAAACGTGAAGACCATCGAGCCTGCAATCGCTGCCAACATAAAAACAATCGGGGTAGGAAGAACAGGTGACGCGAACATGATTAAGACCATTGCTAAGCTTGCACCACCAGATATACCGAGCACGCCAGGTTCAGCCAACACGTTCCCAAGCAACACTTGTAACGTCGCGCCAGATACCGCTAACGCAGCACCAATAATTGCCGCAGACACTAACCTCGGTAAACGCAAGTCCACCAATAACTTCTGTTCAAATGCAGATAAGGATTGAAAAGGAGAAAGGAAAATTTCTCCGACCATCAAGTGAATGGCAGAGAGTACAGCGAGCACGATCGACATAACCATCAGGTTACGTTGCCAGCGTCGTTCCTTGTTCAGGATAAGTTGTTGAAAATCCATAGCGGCCGATAAAAACAAACGAGGCTTAACCTTACAGTTAAGCCTCGGTAAATTGCAATTAACTTCTCAAAGCAATGTTGGATTAATCGTAAACCAACTCACCCTCTTCAAAACGGGTTTTCACTTCACAAACCATCAGAGCTGCACGTTGACCTATTGCGACGTGGCGGTTCGGGAAGACAATCGCTTCGTTTTCATTCTTCGCCATTAATGGTTTGTCGCCATCATGACCAAACACTTCGCCGTGAACAAATGAGGTGAAGTTTTCAACATTGTCGTCGAACATAAAGTCAAAGTCTTCGTTCAAACGAACGATTGTGCGACTTACGCGATACTTAATGCATGGTTTTGGTAAGTGTTCTGGCTTCGTTTCCGCAATCAAATTACGTAAAGACAAATCAAACGCGGTCAGTTTATCGAGGTCATTTTCACCGATACGAGCCACACGGCCAAGCTCCATTGTGAGAGCCTGCGCACCAAAGCTCTCGGCACTGTACCAGCTAAACGTGCTCGATGGTGAGTTTGACAGGAGCACTGCTTCAATGTGTGCACTGTCCAAGAAATCGATCAATGCTTTGCTGCGCACAGGATGACGAGTCTTAGGACTTACTGCAAACGTATAGTGCTTCGAGCCTCTAATCGCGCAGTGTAAATCAAGGTGCCAGCGTGTTGTCGGGTCGGTATCCTGATAAAAATCTCGAACAAGCAGCTTAAGCGTATCGGCGATAACAAGCTCTTTTGTCTGTTTGTGTTCTTTTTCGTCAAACAAACGGTTGAGGTTTTCTTCAAGGAATCGCGTGTGCGCCAGAGTGGACTCTGGGTGAGCGATAATGAACAGACAACGGGTATCGACCGTCTGGAACCCAGATTCTATGTCTTGAATAATGGAATCCACCAGCTCCATCGGTGCGGTTTCATCTCCGTGAACCCCACAAGAGATGATGATGTTCTTCGTATCCTGAGTATAATTCGCAGGGATTACTTCTAATACACCACGCTGATAGAGTTTAAGTTTTACACCGTTAGAAAGCACCTGCTCCGCTGGTGCAACATCAATATGAACATCTAACGTGTCAGTTAAAAACGATTGGCGAAAGAGAGACTTCGTCATGCGTTACTCCTTAATAGCACGGCGGATATGTTAATAAATTGTACAAAGGATTTTTGTTGCTGCGATCTCACTTATGAGTAGAAATCACTATTTCCCTCGAAAATCCGATGCCTTTTCGCGCCAGGCACTCAAATCAAGCATTGAGGCGTTTAATTTTCAAACAATTACAAAGTGTTAGGGCTGTGAACTTTACCACAGCCCTGATTAAGATCATTATGATTTGATCAAATTTTTGTAGCTATAAAGCAGATTATGCATCAACACTGCGAAAAACTTAGCCGCGCTGTGCGAGCAAACGCTCAAACTCATCGACTTTTTCACGCACTAGCTCAACACTCTGCTGCCAAAACGTTGGCTGGGTTAAATCCATCGACAGGTGCTTTTCGACGACATCTTCCGCCATCATGCAGCCTGTATCGCGCAGCAAATTGATGTAATCGGTGTAAAACGCTTCGCCTTTGTTTTCTCGCTGTGCATAGATACCCTTGCTAAACAAGAAACCAAATAGGTATGGGTAGTTATAAAAGCTCACGCTATCAATAGAAAAGTGCAGCTTGCTTGCCCAGAAGTACGGATCCGGTTCGCTCATTACGTCGCCATACCATTCTTTCCAAGTTTCTGACATCAACTCACAGAATTCATCTGCGGTTAACTCTCCATCCTGGCGGCGTTCATAGAACGATTTTTCAAACTCGTAGCGAACCGGAATGTTGATCATTAAAGCTAGCGCAGATGACAACTCTTCCCACAACATCTCGAGCTTTTCATCAACGCTCTCCGCTTTCGAAATCAAATGATCACGAACGATGTTTTCTGCAAAGATAGAGGCGGTTTCTGCTAACGTCATTGGGTAGTAAGTTTGGCAAAGTGGCAAATCACGAATAACCCAGTTATGGAACGCATGGCCAAGTTCATGTGCCAGAGTCATAAGGTCTGACCGACTGCCACTCCAAGTCATAAACACAAGTGGTGTTCGCGTTGCTGGCAGTTTGGTGCAGTATGCGCCAAGACGCTTGTTAGCATTTGGCGCGGCATCAATCCAACCATTTTGTACCATCAAACGGACAAACTCCGACATCTCAGGGTTTACTGTTTCAAATGCTTCACAAATAACATCAATCGCTTCATCAAAGTCGTAAACCTTCGCTTCACCGCTCAAAGCAGGCATAGCCGCCAGATGATTCCAAGGTTTCATCTCATCCAGACCATGTACTTGCGCCATCAATAAACCCGCTTTCTGACCAATAGCTCGACTGTCTTTGGCTACGGTCATCATCGCATTTAAAGTTTCAGCTTGGATTCGGCTACCATGCAAACTCGGCTCTAGGAAGTGAACTTCACGCTTCGTAGAACGCTTTTTGTTTTCAGTTAAGCGCCATCCTGCTAACGCATTCAAAATCGCAGCGAATGATTCTTGGTGCGTTTGCATTGCATCTTGTACGCCACGCCACGCGGCTTCTTGACGCTCGAATTCAGAACCATAAAGAATGCTTGCCGCTTGAGAAAACCCAAGCTCTTCACTATTACCATCTGTGTACTCAAGCTTCACTTTCAATGAGCCAGTCAGGTTATCGTATAGGTTACCCCAAGCCGATTTGCCATCCACACTCATCGCAGCCAGTAACTGTTCTTCTGCGTTGCTAAGACGAGTATCCGCCAACTTTCTAGAATTCAAGATAGAAAAAGCTTGCCCACTGATATCAGGATTTTCATGGTCTAACACGCGCAAGATAAACTCTTCGTCGGCATGAGTTAATGTCAAATCAAAGGGACTGAACGCTTGGGAAAGCTCCGAAAAGATGCGGGTCATTTTACCAAGTAACGATTTCGCTTCGGCGTTTGTTGCATCAACAGAAGCATAACAACTCGCAAAATTTGCAACTGTACCCGCTAAACGACTCGCAGCTTCATTGGTCAAAATCGCATTTTGCATGATCTCTACGTTGCCACAATCTACTGATTGTTTATTCAAAAGATCAATACATTGTTCCACAAGAGCAATATCGTCTTGAATTCGTGGGTCAGAAAGGTCGTTATAAACGATGGACAAATCCCAACTCGGCGTTGTCATTTCTATATTTCCTTTTTATGTAACTGAGTCAATTTTCGCTTCCTGCACCTAGCAGATGGGCTTCCACTGACATCTTCCGTGACTATGCCCGTAAGCAATATCGTTCTGGGCATTTTAATATTTATAAATTAACGAGTTAAAAGAGGTACGCCAATCGAACGCACCGAGGCGTAAATTTGCTCATCTATGGTAATTGTTACATGCGTGACAGAAGCGTTTCCTATCGACAACGTCGAATACCACTTTGGGTTACGCCAATCTAACTCCAATACATGAGCAAGAATCATACGAATGACGCCACCATGCGTGACGATAAGTAGATTGTCATTGATATCGTTGATGATTTGAGACCAAACGCGACATATGCGCTCAGAAAATGTGCTTAAGCTCTCAGCATTCGGCAACGTATGTTGTGCTGGCGATTGCCAAAAAGCATCTAGCTTTTTCCACTGCTCAGTGAGCAGATCAAAAGGCATACCATCAAAATCACCAAATACCATCTCTTGTAAAGATTCATCCGTCATTACTGGTAATAATTGCTGTTCAGCAATGATGTTTGCCAGTTCTTGACAGCGTGAAAGTGGAGAAGAAATTATTCCACCCACACCTCGTCCACTCTCAGCCCAAGCCCGAGCAATACTCTCTTGATCAGCAGGCGTAACTTTTACATCTGTTTGGCCATGGAGTCCTGGTGGAGCGTCTACTTTTCCATGACGCACAAGATAGATATTGAGTGTTTTCATTTTGTTCCATCCTACTCTTTAAGAACCAACGGCAAACCAGCAGCAACAAAGGTAACGCGATGGCAAACACTGGCTAGTTTTTGATTCATCCGTCCTGCATTATCCACAAAATAACGACTAACCGCCCCCAAAGGTACAATGCCCATTCCAACCTCGTTAGAGACGAATATTAACGTCGCATCTGAGCCACGTACCATCTTTATAAGCTTTTCAATTTCTGCTTCTAGCTTCTCATGGGAACATTCATCACCTAACTCAAATATCCAATTGTTGAGCCACAAGGTTAAACAGTCGATCAATACAACATCGGTGATAGCGAAATTTGTCAGTAACTCAGATAAATGAAGGGGGCATTCATGCTCTTGCCACTCGCCCCCGCGTTGCTTTTGATGATGCGCTATTCGCTCTCGCATTTCTTGGTCAAATGGCAGCGCGGTTGCAACATAGTGTAATGCTCGCTGAGAAGCGACCGATAATTGCTTAGCTGTTTTTTCTGCCAAATGCGACTTCCCAGAGCGCGCGCCACCGAGTATCAATTGCTTCATGAGGAGTGATACAACCCAATCATAGTGAGATAAATAAGCAGTTCCGACAACTGTTGCGCTGCGCCAAGGCAATCCCCCGTAAAGCCGCCAATTCTCTTGATTAACCAACGTTTGAACATCAAACGAAATACCACGAGAACAAGCGATATCAAGATCGCATCCGCGATACCAAGCACAAGCAATGTTACGCCACCAGTAAACAACAAAATGGAGACTTCTAGAGAAGACTGGCGACTTGCTAGCGGTTTACTTTTCGACGTATCACTGTCACTGACATAAGGCATGTCATAAATAAGCGTCGCTGCTAGTGCTCGGCTTGCGGTGTAAGCGACGACAATGACCAACCAAAAGTGCGGCAAGTTAGCCAGTTCACTCCAAAAAACATACTTAGCCAATAACGCCATAATGAGAGTGGCGGCACCATAAGTGCCAATACGACTGTCTTTCATAATAGAGAGGCGTCGCTCTACGGTCATGCCACCGCCAATGCCATCCGCCATATCGGTCAAGCCGTCTTCGTGAAAAGCCCCAGTTAACAATAAGCTAAACACCATCGTTAATACTATGGCAACCGACTCTGGGAAAAAAATTGAGGTGAGCGAGAATACCAAAGCGCAAAGTGCTCCAAGCACGAGACCAACTAACGCAAAGTAACGGCCTGCCTGATTCATGCGTTCTTCACTGTAAGGCAACGCTTGGGGCACGGGTAAGCGGCTAAAAAAACTGGTAGCTAATAGAAATAACTCCCACTGGTATCTTAACGATGACGGCGTGACTTTCTCAGAATTATCAGGGACTGACACTATACTGTAACTCCTGCACTCTCGAAGCTCGCCATTTTGTTGTAAAACTGAGCGGCAGCTTTTAACAAGGGTAAGGCAAGAGCGGCTCCTGTTCCCTCCCCTAGCCGTAAACCAAGGTCGAGCAGAGGTTCTGCTTTAAGATGTTCCAATACAAATTTATGTCCATTTTCTTCAGAGCGATGGGCAAACAACATGTATTCACGCGTTTCTTCATCTAGCAACGTCGCAATATAAGCCGCTACCGATACGATAAACCCATCCACTAAAACTGGAGTTTTAAGCCGCTTGGCTTCTAAAAAAGCGCCCACCATTTGTACGATTTCAAAGCCCCCAACCTGTGCGAGAATCGCTTTGGTATCAAGACCTCGACATCGGTTTACCCCCTGTGCTACCAGTTTATATTTGCGGCTCAACTGCTGTTGATTGATTCCGGTGCCAACGCCAACACAATAATCAATATCTAATGAGCTCAGCGCCGATAACAGTGCTGAGGCCGAACTGGTATTACCGATGCCCATCTCGCCGAACATTAAGAGGTTTGAACCATGCAAAATGGTATGCTCAGCAATCTTCGCACCATATTCTAAACCTAACGCCACTTGTTCTGGGGACATCGCGGATTGTTTAGAAAAATTAGCCGTACCGTTACCCAACCGTTGTTCAACCAAGTTGGGATGGGATTTAAATTCTGGAACCAGCACATCAATAGGAGCCAACATGCCGCAATCTATTACTTTGAGTTGAATGCCATTAATGTCGCAAAGACAGTTGATGGCTGCGCCGCCAGCGAGAAAGTTAGCCACCATTTGCTGAGTGACTTCGCTTGGCGCAATGCTCACACCCTCCTCTGCAACGCCGTGATCTCCAGCAAATACCAGCATGCTCGGTTTGCAGATAGCGATGGAATCAACTGGCTGAGGTTTATCCTGACTTTGAATAAGAGCTAACTGCAGTGCCACCTTTTCCAATAAGCCTAAAGAACCGACGGGTTTGGTTTTGTTATCTATGCGTGCTTGTATCTCCGCAGCAAAAGAGTCATCCATTTTTTACGTTCCTTTGATGTTGTCTGGGTGAGAGGTGTTCTGTTGTTCAAGAGGTCTTGTTCAGCGACAGTTTTTGCGCGCCCACTATTGTATACACTTGCATCCAATTGGGGCAGCGCTAATCAAGTTTATCTCAGGATAGTCTGCCGAGTTCGCAGAGCGTCTCACCTTTCTTGCACGAGATTATAAGTAACTCGTTGAAATCCGCTACAATAGCTTAGACTATGTTCCCATATAGGAGAAAAGATATGGATAACAACACCTGCGCAATCATCGCCGGTGCAACTGGCTTAGTAGGCTCAAAAGTCATTGCAAACCTCATAAATCAATCAGGTGTTGGAACATTATATTATCTTTCTCGCCGCACACTCGATGGCGTCCTAGATGTGGACAACAAGCTTATTCCTCTCATTGATGCAGACCTTTCTATCCACCAATGGGATGAGAACCAACCAACACCAACCATCGGCTTTATCTGTTTAGGCACGACCCTTAAGCAAGCAGGCAGTAAGGATAATTTGCGTAGAGTAGATGTTGATCTGGTGTGCAAAGTCGCCCAACAAATGAAAACAATCGGAGTCAAACGCCTTGCGGTTGTTTCTAGCCTCGGTGCAAATAGTAAATCGCCATCCCATTACTTAGCTTGTAAAGGACAAATGGAACAACGAATCGAAGCTATGGATTTTGAGGAAATCGTATTTGTTCGCCCAGGCCCGCTTGTTGGTCAACGTCAAAACCCAAGAATGGACGAGAAGTTAGTACAAACTCTGTTTAAGGTAATTCGCCCACTTATGCTAGGCAAACTGTCCAACTTTTTACCGATTCGAGCAGAAGATGTCGCCAAAGCGATGATTTATCAACTTTTCAGTTATCAAGAAGACTCGGTGGTTTACTTACAAAGGAAAGAAATGCGTGACTTACTGCATCACTACGAATAACCATTTTGTACAATTAACGTGCTAATTCACACTCTCACGCGACTTAGATCTCGTTTTTATATTCATTTTAGATCTAGCTAATACCCGTTTGTCATTTTTAAAGTTATATCACGAGCGTTATCTTACGCTCCATAAATAAATCCGTATAAAACCCCGTATAAAAAACAACCGCCACTTCGGCTGGTTGATAAGGTCAAATTATGAATTTTGCAGTGATAGCCTCTCTAGCCGTCTTTGTTGGCATATTGTTCTTTCTATTTAACCAACAACAAAAGAAACACACTCTTTCACGTCTCGTTTTGATCGGTCTTGTTACCGGTTCTCTTTTTGGTCTTGCTTTGCAACTCATTCACGGTGAAGGCAACAGCGCTATTGCTCAAACACTTGAATGGGTAGGCATTGTAGGCAGTGGCTACGTTGGTCTACTGAAAATGGTCATCATGCCACTGGTGTTGGTATCGATGATCTCTGCAGTTGTTAAATTGGAGAAAGGTGGATCATTAGGTAAAATTTCTGGCCTGACCATCTCTGTTCTTCTAGTAACGACTGCAATTGCTGCACTTATCGGTATCTTGGTGACAACGACATTTGGCCTTTCAGCAGAAGGTTTAACTGAAGGCGCGCGTGAAACCGCTCGTATCGCCGTTTTAGAAAGCCGTGCCGGTACAGTAAGTGACCTAACTATTCCTCAAATGCTAGTTAGCTTCATTCCAACCAACCCATTTGCTGATCTAACAGGTGCTCGCTCGACATCAATTATCGCTGTTGTGATTTTCGGCGTGTTAACTGGTATCGCCGCTCGTAAAGTGATGATGGAAAAAGCAGAGTTGGAATCACCGATTCGTACTTTCGTAGAAGCTGCTCAATCTATCGTTATGCGATTAGTGAAGATGATCATGGCCCTAACGCCATACGGCATCGCAGCACTGATGGCAAAAGTGGTAGCGACATCAAGCGCAGGCGACATCCTAAACCTACTTGGCTTTATTGTGGCGTCTTATGTTGCTATCGCACTGATGTTTGTTGTTCATGGCGTATTGGTCTCTTTTGTTGGCGTTAGCCCTGCGGAATACTTTAAGAAAATCTGGCCTGTACTGACCTTCGCGTTTACATCCCGTAGCTCAGCAGCAACAATTCCACTAAACGTAGAAGCGCAAATCACCAAGCTTAACGTACCACCAGCGATTGCAAACCTATCAGCATCGTTTGGTGCCACTATCGGCCAAAACGGCTGTGCGGGTATCTATCCTGCAATGCTTGCAGTGATGGTAGCTCCAACAATGGGTATCAACCCACTTGATCTACACTTTATCCTGTCATTGATTGCGATTATCACCATCAGTTCATTTGGTATTGCAGGTGTTGGCGGCGGTGCAACGTTTGCAGCCTTGATTGTTCTTCCTGCAATGGGCTTACCTGTGACCATCGCGGCGCTGCTTATCTCTATTGAACCATTGATTGACATGGCACGTACCGCACTAAACGTTTCAGGCTCAATGACTGCGGGTACAATTGCTAGCCGAGTGCTGAAGTCACCAGAAAGTGAAGCAACATTGGAAGAAACACGAGCATAGAACTCAAATTCCTTCCAAAGCGATAAAACGTAAAATATCAAGCCGATGGTTCGCCATCGGCTTTTTTCATTTTCAAAAATTCAACTTGCATCTTTCGTTGCTAGTCAAGGCGTTGAATGGTCTAATACTGTCATCGGTTTTGTAAACGGTAAGCAGAATGCACCAAGATAATCAGCCCACTTTTTTCTTCTATGATTATGAGACATGGGGAACCAACCCCGCGAAAGATCGCCCAAGCCAGTTTGCTGGTGTTCGTACAGATGAAAACTTTAATATCATCGGCGAGCCTTTAGTCATGTACTGCCAGCCACCTGCTGATTATCTTCCGTCTCCTGAAGCTGCGCTTATTACTGGTATTACTCCGCAAAAAACGGTTCAAGAAGGCCTTTCTGAGCCAGAGTTTATCGCTAAGATTCACGCTGAACTCGCGAGACCAAATACCACCAGTTTAGGCTACAACAGCATTCGCTTTGATGACGAAGTGACCCGTTATACTTGTTATCGCAACTTTATCGATCCATACGCATGGAGTTGGCAAAACGGTAACTCGCGTTGGGATTTACTCGATGTACTACGCGCGTGCCATGCCCTTCGCCCAGAAGGCGTAGAATGGCCAGAAAACGAAGATGGCTTCACTAGCTTTAAATTAGAACACTTGTCTGTGGCTAACGGCATAGAACATAGTAACGCGCACGATGCCATGGCAGATGTGATTGCGACTATCGAAATGGCAAAGAAAGTAAAAGCAGCGCAACCAAAATTGTTTGATTACTTTTTTTCTATGCGCCAAAAGCGCAAGCTCAATGATTTAGTCGACATCGTCAACATGACACCGTTGATGCACGTTTCAGGCATGTTAGGGCGCGAATGCCAGTACACTAGCTGGATTGTGCCTGTTGCTTGGCATCCAACCAATAATAATGCCGTTATCACCATCGATTTAGCGAAAGACCCTCAACCTATTCTTGAGCTATCCGCAGAAGAGCTGCACGAAAGACTCTACACTAAGCGCGAAGATCTTGGTGAATTGCTACCAGTGCCAGTTAAACTAGTTCATTTGAACAAATGCCCTATTCTCGCCCCTGCAAAAACGTTAACGGCTGAAAATGCAGAGTCTATTGGCATTGATCGCCAGCAATGTCTCGCTAATCTCGCTTTGTTGCGCCAACATCCTGAAATTAGAGAAAAGCTGATTAGCCTCTTTTCAGTCGAGCGTAAATTCGATAAAAGTGATGACGTCGATACACAGCTTTACGACGGGTTCTTTTCTCCGGCTGATCGCGCAGCTATGGATATCATTCGAGAAACCGACCCGAATAATCTTGCTGCATTAGACATTGAATTTGATGACAAGCGTATTAAACCTCTATTGTTCCGCTATCGTGCGCGTAACTTCCCAGGCACATTAGACGAGCAAGAACAAAGACGCTGGGCACTACACTGTCGAGAAGTGTTTGAAAGCCAAATTGAAGAGTACATGCTGAATTTAGAAAACTTAGTTCACGAACATGAAAGTGACGAAAAGAAGATTGCGATATTAAAATCCGTGTACTGTTATGTAGAGAGCTTAGCTTCCTAACTCCTCCTAATACAAGCGCACCTTATGGTGTGCTTGTTGTTTATATACTGTCAAAATGATTAAAGAACGATTCTTACAACTGATCCAACTGCTCATTTCAATCTTCCTCATCATGGGAGCACTTGGCATCGGAATTACCATTCAAAAGTTCACTGGCGTTTCCGTTCCAGGAAGTGTCATCGGTATGCTCGTACTGTTTTTCTCCATGACTCTTGGGCTTGTAAAAGTCGACTGGGTCAAACCGGGCGCCACGCTATTTATCCGCTATATGATCTTATTGTTCGTTCCTATTAGCGTCGGATTAATGCAACATTTCGATATGCTACTCGCTAATGCCCTCCCTATCATTGCCAGCGCAGTTGGAGGCTCACTCATTGTACTAGTCAGCCTCGCTTGGCTGCTGGACTACTTGCTAAAGGAGAAACACTGATATGTGGTTAGTTGTTACCATTGCGGTTTTTCTTATCGCTCGCCAAATCGCAATCAAAGTGAACAATCCTCTAGCAAACCCTTTGCTGATCAGTATCGCAGTGCTCATTCCTTTGCTTACTTACTTAAATGTGCCATTTGAAAAGTATTATGCGGATAACGAAGGAATTAGCTTTTTGCTTCAACCTGCTGTAGTTGCTCTGGCTTATCCACTATATGAACAACTACCACAAATTAAAGCAAACTGGCGAATCATCACTTTCGCTTGCACAGTAGGCAGTGTGATGTCGATGATGACAACCACCTTGATCGCAGTCGCTTTCAAAGCAGATATCAGTTTAATCGCAAGTCTAGTGGGTAAATCCGTCACTACGCCAATAGCAATGGAAATTTCGAGTCACCTCGGTGGTGAAGCTGCCGTTGCGGCGATCTTGGTTCTGATTGTTGGTTTATTGGGCGCGATTTTGGCATACCCAATTTACAACTTAATTGGAATTAAACACCCGATTGCACGTGGTCTGACAATGGGTACAGTCTCTCATGCCTTAGGCACCGCTACTTGTGCAGAGAAACAGCCCATAGATGCCGCGTTCTCATCACTCGCATTGGTTTTATGTGGGATCATAACTTCTATTTTGGCTCCAAGTTTTTTTGCTTTGGCGGTCTGGCTATATCAATAGTTAAGCGCTCTCGGTCTGCCCTCCTTCCGGCAGGCCGTAGCCTTTCCGTTTCTTACTTATCCCTTTTCAAAACCCTATCTTATCTATCAAACTCACCCAGTAATATCGTGAAGGGACTTGACTGAGATATACATTCATAGCATTAGCATTCTAGCTGCTACCACTCGCTCTAGATTACGTAAGTATAAAGTAGCATAGCGGTAAAAGTCGCGTTGGTAACATACTCCTGCTCCTTGGTCATATGAATATATACTGATATGGTTAATTGTGAGACGGAGATAACGCTTCACACCTGTGCAATCGAATACATGTGTGAGCTCACTCTAATTATGTAACAGAATTATCAATTGCATTATTTATCGTGATCTAACGCACGGAACATTTCTATCTTTCACATAGAATAACTGTCCATGCAATAACAAGGATTCAACATGAAAAGTCGCATTGAACAGGCGCTAGCAGGCGCTCCAGAAGCACTTTCCAAACAACTTGCTCCTATCATCCAAGCTGATGATTTTGATGCTACGCTTTCAGTTCAACAATTTGAGCAGTTGCTTTCAGCTACCGGTCTATCAGACAAAGAGCTTCGTGTTGCGCTACTTCCTTTTGCCGCAGCGTACTCCTATGCTCCCCTTTCTGACTTTTATGTCGGCGCTATCGTTCGTGGTCTTTCAGGTCGCCTTTACTTCGGTGCCAACATGGAATTCTTTGGTGTACAGTTGGGTCAAACGGTTCACGCAGAGCAGTCTGCGATTAGCCATGCTTGGATGAAAGGCGAACGTGGTGTTAAGGATATCACTATCAACTTCAGCCCATGTGGTCACTGCCGCCAGTTCATGAATGAGTTATCTACCGCAAACGAGCTTAAAATCCAGCTCCCAGAACGCGAAGAAAAGTCACTTCATGAATACCTGCCTGAAGCCTTTGGACCAAACGATCTCGGTATCGAGTCCGGCTTAATGGCAGAAGTTAAACACCAATTCTCATGTGATGATGAAGACGCACTCATCCAAAGTGCAGTTGAAGCGATGAACATGAGCCACTCTCCATACACCAACAACTTGAGTGGTTTAGCATTAGAGATGACTAGCGGCCGTGTATTCCAAGGCGCTTATGCAGAAAATGCAGCGTTTAATCCTAGCTTGCCACCGCTACAAGTTGCGCTAATCCAAGTTTTACTTGCGGGTGAAACCTTTGACAGCATCAAAGCCGCTGCATTGGTAGAAAACTCTGAAGGTAAGATCAGTCACTTAGCCGATACGCAATCAACGTTGGAAGCGTTGAATCCAGATATTCCGCTTAGTTTTGTCAACGTATAAACGACAAATTCAACAAAAAGCTCTACAACATGTAGAGCTTTTTTATTACCTAAAAACCAAAAGCAAACGTTTGCTTTGTCATGAAACTTGAGTATGATCTCCTGCAATTTCTGTCTCATCACTCTATTTTGTAAGGGAACACTATGTTTGGCACTGCAACTAGCGCAAATGCTACCCGTGTATTACTTTTAGGCTCTGGCGAACTCGGTAAAGAAGTCGCCATTGAATGCCAGAGACTTGGTTTAGAAGTGATTGCTTGTGATCGCTATGCCAATGCTCCAGCGATGCAAGTCGCTCACCGTAGTTATGTTATCGACATGTTAGATGGGAACGCCTTAGAAGAAGTTATTACGAAGGAACAACCTACTTACGTCGTACCAGAAATTGAAGCCATCGCAACCGGCAAACTGGTAGAGCTTGAAGAAAAAGGACTGAATGTTGTTCCAACCGCTAAGGCAACCAGGCTAACAATGAATCGTGAAGGTATCCGACGTTTGGCAGCAGAAGAACTGGAATTGACGACTTCACCTTATCGTTTTGCAGATAACTTTGAAGACTTCAAAGCCGCGGTTGAGCATGTGGGTATTCCGTGCGTGGTGAAGCCTGTGATGAGCTCTTCAGGTAAAGGGCAAAGTGTTATCAAGACCGAAGACGACGTTACAAAAGCATGGGATTACGCTCAGGAAGGCGGGCGTACGGGTGCAGGTCGCGTTATCGTGGAAGGTTTTATCGACTTCGATTACGAAATCACTTTATTGACCATCAGAGCCGTTGACGGTGTGCATTTCTGTGCTCCAATTGGTCATCGTCAGGAAGATGGCGACTACCGCGAATCATGGCAACCGCAAACTATGTCAGAAAACGCAGTAAAAGCAGCTGAATACACGGCTGAGAAAGTGGTAAACGCGCTCGGTGGCTACGGCATCTTTGGTGTAGAGCTATTTGTTAAAGGCGATAAAGTCATTTTCAATGAGGTCTCTCCTCGCCCTCACGATACGGGTATGGTTACAATGATTTCACAGGAAATGTCTGAGTTTGCTCTCCACGTGCGCGCGTTTACCGGAATGCCAATTAATAATATTGTGCAATATGGCCCATCTGCGTCTGCTGTTATTCTTGGACAAGGGACTTCCACAAACATTCGCTTTGAAAACCTAAGCAAAGCTTTAGCTCAACCTCAAACACAAGTTCGTCTATTCGGTAAGCCAGAAATCGATGGTCGCCGCCGTTTAGGTGTTGTCCTTACGCGACGAAAAACCACCGAAGAAGCCGTTCAAGATGCTATTGAAAGTGCTTCAAAAGTGAATATCATTTATTAAATACGAACCACTCATACAAAAATAGCGCAGCTCAAATTGCTGCGCTATTTCGTGTTCCAAACCGAAGAGAGCCTATTCACTCTCGATTAAGTACACTTCTTCAGAGAAGCGACTTAAGCCTTTTTTCGCAATTTTAGGATGATTCTCGTCAGCTTCATCTACGTTCAAACAAGTAACTTTGTAACCTGAAAATAACTGCTCAATCTCTTCGACCGGCACGCTAAATGGAGGCCCCGCCATCTCTTCTTGAGGATAGTTGAGTGTAACAAGCAAAATACGACCGCCTGGGTTCAGCAGTTGCTTGAGACGCTCTACATACTCCTCTCGCATATCTTGCGGTAAAGCAACCAACGCGGCGCGATCATAAATGATATCGGCTTGAGATACTGGTGCAGTGAAAAAGTCCCCAGTATAAATAGAGAGCTCATCAAATTGATAAAGCTCGTGCATGCCATTAAGAGGCGTTACCGTTGGCGTGTAAAAATGTTCAGCAAAAAAGGCACGCACAGCAATATGGCTTAGCTCAACGCCTTCAACCGAATCATGCTTCATCGCTAGCCAAATCAAGTCTTCTGACTTTCCACATAAAGGAACTAACACTTTATCTTCACGCTTTGGATTAGTATGTTTCCAATATACTGGTAATAGCGGGTTTACATCTTCCAAGTGAAATCCGATCTGATTGCTGGCCCATTTGTTATGCCAAAATTCTTGGTCTCTCATTTTACTTTCTACTTGTCGGCTGTTTTCATTTTGAGAGGTAAGACTAACGTTTTTTTTCAATTTGTCTATGCCGTTCATCTTTGGTTAATACTGCGGTGATAGGATGTAATCGGTCTCATAGGAGACGCGCCTTTATCTGATAATCAGAATAAAGAAAAGAGAAATGGTGATCTAACGCACGATTCTACTTCAAGATAAAACTGAAACCTTGGAATCTTTCGTAATGGCCCCATTTATAAGTTAGTACCTGATTTGCCGAACTTAGCGACCTTTATGTTCCCTATTTTCTAAGTACAAGCAAGTTAAGGAGAGTGAATGAGCTTATTTCTTCGTACTACAGCATTGATGCTTTTGGTACTTAGCCGTGCACCGGCATTTGCCGCACTTCCAATTACCCCTGCGCCTAATGGCGAACAAAATCGTTCAACCAGCCAAAACGAAGTTTGTTCGAAACTTTTTAAACACAGCCTTAGCGGTTTATATGGCATTCAGTCAATCGACACCACACCAACTCAGCCATATTCTGACTTCGACATTCTTTACAGCAAAGCTCACCAAGCGCAATTTGAACTTGAAACTATCTGTAAAAGTACCGCACTTCTTAATGACGCTCAGCCATACTTCGCAGGCGTGAAATCCAAACAACGAGCAGAAGAAAAGATAGCTTTAGAGTTAGATGGGAAAGTTGAACGTATTACTGACCTAGCACGTGCAACGATTGTAGCTGAAGACGTCGCGAGTTTAGTCTCCATTTATGAAACGTTAGAGCGTGAAACAACGATTGTGAAAGTAAAAAATCGATTCAAAAAACCTGGCCCTTCAGGATATAGAGACTTGAACTTGCTCGTTCGTTTACCAAAAACAAACCTAGTAGCCGAAGTTCAACTGCACTTGAAAGCAATCGCAGATGTAAAAAGCGGTCCCGAACATGACCTATACGAAAAAATCCAGAAACTAGAACGTCAAGCGATGTTGGAAAAACGTGAGCTAAGCGAAATAGAGCTTGCCTCTATTCGCAACATGCGTACACAGTCTAAGAACTTGTACCAACAAGCATGGCAACCATACTTAACAACGCATCTAGAAGCGGCGTAACCGATATCATTAAGCGTCTCTCATAAACAGAAAAACCACCGCATTGCGGTGGTTTTCATTTGTATGCACACGAATTTTACGCAAAAAAAGACCACGCCTTAGCGTGATCCATTTATTCGGCTTACTGTACTTTCTTCAGGTTTTCTACACGAGCTTTTAACTTCTGACCCGGGCGAAAAGTCACTACACGTCGAGCAGTAATTGGAATATCTTCACCAGTTTTCGGGTTACGACCAGGTCGTTCATTCTTGTCACGAAGATCAAAGTTACCAAAACCTGACAGTTTTACCTGTTCGCCACTTTCCAGTGCCTTACGAATCTCTTCAAAGAACACTTCTACCGTTTCCTTGGCGTCCCGCTTACTAAATCCTAATTTATCAAACAGGTTTTCTGCCAGTTCGGCTTTTGTGAGCGCCATAAAACTTTCCTCAAAGCTATGTTAAACAATGCTACGTTAGTGTAGCGCCAGAGCAGTTTTACCCTACCAATTCAACAACATATCGGGGTTACATCAGGAAGTGTATGACAAGCTTATGATTTTCGCCAACTTTTTTCTTGGCGAACAAAAGGAATAGCACTACGTAAATTATTGTTAAACGCCAGAAATTTGATATTTTTGTTTTTGTTTCATCTTTATCAGGAAAAACATCCAGATTATAAAACTAAAATTAGTTTAAATATCAACATTAAACACTATTTAATAAAAATATCAGATATTGGTTATTTAACAGACACTTGACATAGAACTTGTCGTAAATTCAGTGATTTGTATGTAACTCGATACGTAACAATTAGATTAAAAGGTATGACCACCTGTACTTTGCAACTATGCTTAGAAAGCTTGATTAAACCCACGCTTCTCGCTGTTTAACGATGACGCCATATATAAAGATTGATAATGTGGAAGTTCGTGTATTCCCTCATTAGCTTCTTACACTGCTTCTAGGCGACCATGATTAATCAAATCATAAATATTCTTTTCCCTGTTTTTGCTCTTGTCGGAGTTGGCTATTTGGTCGGTCGTTACATCAAGCCTGACTTTCGCCCAATAAACCGCATTAATATTGAGGTATTTACGCCAGCACTGGTATTTTCGTCACTCGTTAGCATGCCGCTCGATTCAAATCAGGGGCCACTTCTTTTGGCGGCAATTGTCGCGGTTTTAATTCCCGCACTACTCATGATCCCGGTATGTCGATGGACGTCACTCTCGTTTAAAACCTGGGCGCCACCACATATGTTTCGCAATAGCGGAAATCTAGCTATTCCTTTGTTTACCTATACGTTTGGAGAAATTGCGCTGTCGTCAGCAGTGCTTTTATTTGTCGTGTCAGCATGCTTGCATATCAGCTTAGGCGTAATGCTGCTTAGTCATGGCAACCCTTTTAAGCAAATAGTCAAGATGCCAATCTTTTTAGCAGCGTCTCTGGCTCTGTTTCTCAACGTGTCAAATGTGGGTGCATGGGCGCCTTTATACGAAGCCACTGCTCTACTTGGGCAAGCGGCCGTACCCGTGATGCTTTTATCTCTGGGGGCACAAATGTGTCATTTAAGGTTGGACGGTTTAAAGATTGGTGTGTTGTGTACCGTGCAGTCACTGGCAACTGGTGCTGTCGCTTTTGCACTTATTTATTGGTTAATTCCCCTTCCAACGATGCAATTGCAAATGATGGTGCTCTTCACAATGCTGCCGCCAGCCGTCATGAATTACCTATTTGCGGAAAGACTGAATATAGAACCCATGAAGGTGGCGTCAATGGTATTATTTGGCAACTTTTTCAGCATTCTTACGCTGCCTCTTCTGCTTAGCTATACCCTCTCACTCGCTGCCTAACCGCCAATAAGCTATCGTTAGCGTGTATTAGCTGAAAAACAATACGTTCCTAATCTCGGGTAAGGGCCATCCCTAGTTTGGTCTAGTATTTTAAAATAATGAGGGGTGGTGCGAGCAGTAAGGAACTTGAACAACGATAAGGTAATCCTAAAAATAAAAAAACCCTGCCAAACTGGCAGGGTTTTCATTTCTTAAGAAGATACGTTACGCGAGATTAGTCACGTAGAGACGCACCAAACTTCTCAGAAACGTGAGCAACGATAGCGTCAACCGCACCAGCGATATCTGCATCTTCAAGCGTACGCTCAAGTGACTGTAGAGTCAGAGCGATTGCTAGGCTCTTCTTACCTTCTTCAACGCCTTTACCTACGTAAACGTCGAACAGTTTTGCATCTTTAAGGAACTCGCCACCTTGCTCTAGACAAGCGTTAACGATGTCACCAGATGCAACAGCTTCATCCACTACTACCGCGATATCACGACGGTTTGAAGGGAACTTAGAAAGCGCTACCGCTTCTGGGATCACTTTGCTGTTGATTGCAGACCATTCGATTTCGAATACGATAGTACGACCGTTTAGACCGAACTTACGCTCAAGCTCAGGGTGAACGGTACCGATCACGCCCACTTCTTTGCCGTCTACGATGATTGCCGCAGATTGACCTGGGTGAAGTGCTGGGTTAGCTTTTTTGCTTTCAGGTGACAGTGCAGCGAAAGAGTACGCTTTTTCGTTCGCAGATAGCTCTAGAATCGCTTCTAGATCGCCCTTAAGGTCGAAGAAATCAACAGTGTTGGTTTCGATATCCCAGTGCTCTTCACCACGAGTACCAGCAATAACACCTGCAAGCATAGGCTCTTGACGCATGCCGTTTTCTGCAGATTCACATGGGATGAAACGTAGGCCATATTCGAATAGACGAACGCGTGGCTGTTGACGCTTCTGGTTGTGAACAACTGTGTTCAGCAGACCTTGGATAAGACCAAGACGCATTGCCGACATGTCTGCAGAAATTGGGTTTGGAAGCACTAGAGGCTCAACACCAGGTACAACTAGCTTTTGTTGCTCAGGCTCAACGAAGCTGTATGTAATTGCTTCGTGGTAACCACGGTCAACAAGAAGATCACGAACGCGTTTCAGTGGAAGATCCGCTTCAACGTGGTTGTGCATCTTAAGTGCTGCTGCTGGGTGTTGGTTAGGAATGTTGTCATAACCGTAGATACGGCCAACTTCTTCAATCAGGTCTTGCTCGATAGCGATATCGAAACGCCATGTTGGCGCTACTGCCATCCAACCTTCTTCTGAAGCTTCAACCGTCAAACCTAGACGCTCTAGGATTTCTACTACGTCGCTATCTGCAATGTGGTGACCTAGCAGGTTGTCTAGCTTAGTACGACGTAGAGCAACTTTGTTTGGCTTAGGTAGGTCTGCTTCAGACTCTACTGCAACAACAGGTGCTACTTCACCGCCACAGATCTCAACAAGAAGCTGAGTTGCACGCTCCATTGCGCTCACTTGTAGTGCGTAATCCACACCACGCTCGAAACGCATTGAAGAATCAGTGTGCAGACCGTAGCTACGAGCGCGACCACGGATGTGATCAGGTGCAAAGAATGCACACTCTAGTAGAACGTCTTTAGTCTCAGTTGTTACACCAGAGTCTTCACCACCAAAGATACCTGCGATTGCAAGTGCTTTGTTGTGGTCAGCAACTACTAGTGTATCTGCGTTTAGTTCTGCTTCGTTGCCGTCAAGAAGCGTTAGCTTCTCACCTTGCTCTGCCATACGAACTACGATGCCACCTTCGATCTTCGCTAGATCGAATGCGTGCATTGGTTGGCCTTGCTCTAGAAGAACGTAGTTAGTGATGTCTACTACAGGGTCGATAGAGCGAATACCACAACGACGCAGTTTCTCTTGCATCCATAGTGGCGTTTCAGCTTGAACATTTACGTTCTTAATAACACCACCTAGGTAACGAGGACACGCAGCTGGCGCTTTCACTTCGATAGACACTTTATCGTCGATTGAAGGGGCAACTGCTTCTACTGATGCCTCAGTCACGTCAGCACGGTTTAGTACGCCAACTTCACGAGCTAGACCACGAATGCTGAAACAGTCAGCGCGGTTTGCTGTTAGATCTACGTCTACTGTTACGTCGTCTAGACCTAGGAATTCACGGAAATCAGTACCGATTACTGCGTCTTCTGCTAGTTCCATGATGCCGTCTGACTCAACGTCGATACCTAGTTCAGTGAACGAACAAAGCATGCCGTGAGATGGCTGGCCACGTAGTTTCGCTTTTTTGATCTTGAAATCACCTGGAAGAACAGCACCAACTGTTGCGACTGCTACTTTCAGACCTTGGCGACAGTTAGGTGCGCCACAAACAATGTCTAGAAGCTCTTCTTCACCCACGTCAACTTTAGTTACGCGCAGTTTGTCTGCATCTGGGTGTTGACCACATTCAACAACGTGACCGACTTTAACGCCAGTAAAAGAACCAGCAACAGGAAGAACGTCGTCTACCTCTAGACCGGCCATTGTAATTTGGTGAGTTAGCTCGTCAGTAGTAACCGCAGGGTTTACCCACTCACGAAGCCATGATTCGCTGAATTTCATGTTGATGAACCCTCTGGATTACTTGAACTGTTTTAGGAAACGAAGATCGTTCTCGAAGAACGCACGTAGGTCGTTCACGCCGTAACGAAGCATTGTTAGACGCTCAACACCCATACCGAATGCGAAACCAGAGTATTTTTCAGGATCGATACCTACGCTACGTAGCACGTTCGGGTGAACCATACCGCAGCCTAGTACTTCTAACCATTTACCGTTTTTGCCTTTCACGTCTACTTCAGCTGAAGGCTCAGTGAATGGGAAGTAAGATGGACGGAAACGTACTTCTACTTCTTCTTCGAAGAAGTTACATAGGAAATCGTGCAGGATGCCTTTCAGCTGAGCAAAGTTTACGTTCTCATCAACCAGCATGCCTTCCACTTGGTGGAACATTGGCGTGTGCGTTTGGTCGTAGTCGTTACGGTATACACGGCCTGGTGCGATGAAACGGAATGGTGGTTTACCATTTTCCATCGTACGGATCTGTACGCCTGACGTATGAGTACGAAGCATCAAGTCTGGGTTGAAGAAGAAAGTATCGTGGTCAGTACGCGCTGGGTGATCAGCTGCGATGTTTAGCGCATCGAAGTTGTGGAATGCATCTTCGATCTCTGGGCCAGCCTCGGTGTTAAAACCAAGTTCGCCAAAGAACTTCTCAATACGCTCTACAGTACGAGTTACTGGGTGTAAACCACCGTTTTCAATACGACGACCTGGTAGTGTTACGTCGATTGTTTCTGCTGCTAGTTTCGCTTCAAGCTCAGCACGTTGTAGTGCATCTTTACGAGCTGCGATAGCTTGCTGAACGACGCCTTTCGCTTTGTTGATCTCTTGACCAGCTTCACGGCGTTCTTCTGGTGGTAGTTTGCCTAGGCTTTGAAGTTGAGCAGTTAGCTCACCTTTTTTACCCAGATACTGAACACGCACTTCATCAAGTGCGACTAGCGATTCGGCAGCTTCAATTGCAGTGCTCGCGCTAGCAATGATCTCTTCTAGATGTTGCATCGTTTCCTCATCTACCTGTAGGTAGTGTCCATAAGGGAGTGATTGGTTTTTTGATAGCTGTACATAGTAGCCAAACCGGGCACCAATGCCAAATTGAATTACGAAAAGAAGAGGTTATTGAATAAAAAGAGCACAAAAACGTCAAAAATGTCATCTTTAGTTAATCTGCCGTTTAGTTGTGCCCTTTTGTTTTAGAAATAGTATTGAATAGATAGCTCGATAAAATCGTCATCTCTAGCGAAGTAGAGCAAATCATTTGGTGTTTCATTTTTAAACAACCAAGCATCAATTTGCCACTTAACGTGATTCGATATTCGGCTCGATGCTTCTAACTTAGCATTGTAAACATCATCGTTATCTAAATCCTTCGTAATTCCCGTCAATACTTCCGTTCCGTCCTCATCATTGAGCGCCCAACGAATACCTGCAAACACATCATTTTGACCGATAGTTTGTGCGTTGTTCCCACGACTGTCATAGAGGTACTCACCAATAACTCCCACATCCCAAACCGTGTCAAATGCACCGACGAAGGTATACTCAAAACCCGTCACAAGACCGACATGATTATCAGCGCTATCTCGATAAACACTTTCTAGTTTCCATAACCAATCGCCAACGATTCCTTGCACATCCAGACCGACATGACTCATCAGAGCGTAGTAAGGCTTTAATTCTCCGTACTCAAAACGAAAGTAAGGATCCCGGTTTGTTCCATATAAATAGCTCAGGCCTACGTCCCAATCGCCAAGCATTTTCGAATATCGAAAAGCCACATCTACGTGCTTCTCTTCTCTGCTTGATTCATAGATAGCATCATCAGAGACAACGGGGTCGGTTCGCAAGCGGCCATCTGTACCCGCAAACGTTCGTTCCCTAAAGTAAGGTAACAACATTGCGTGGACGGTACCCCAGTCTTTGAAAGAGGTAAAATGTAACATCGGCTGACCGAGCTTATCTTCACCATCAACGGCTTCAATAGAGTCTGTTTGGTTTACGACATCAACTAAATGGGCTGATTCAGTCACTCCCCAAAAGACCTTACTAATCCCAACTCGAAGCTCATAATCATCCCAATAAGTCAGATAAAGTGCCTCTCGTATGTCGCCATGACTTCGCTCATCGTCTAGACCATCCAGACGATAGAAAGGTGTGAAAGTAAAGTTTGCATCACCATTTTGTATCTCCCAGTAAAATTCTGGCTGCAAAACCAATGACGCTTGCGCTTTGCTCTGACCCTGAGAGCCCGTTTTAAAAAACTGACGATGCTCAATATTGACTTGTCCTGCAAGCTCGACGGCAGTCAGAGGCATCGAGTAAAAAAAGGCTGCTGCACTAAGCAACAACCCAACATTTAATCGCTTCATTTTTCCTCCACTACCTCACTCGCTTCAACACATTCTTATGAAAGTCATTGTCTTGTAATCCAGTGTTAAAACGCATTTCGCTAGTCGTTAGCTCAGTACTTTTTCCTGTTTGATGATTTGTCATCGCCATAGTGTGCGCTCGCCAATATTGGTTGAGATATTGCTTGTAATCGGAAAAAGAAAGCGTTTTTAACAAAGAGCCTTTGCGGTCGTAAAACTCAACTTTAAGTGGACGATAATGCGCTTTATCTAACCATACCGTTTGCTTGGTATAACCTGAGTTCTTATCGGTCGGAATTTGCTCTACGACGAAAACATCTTGCCCGTTTATGCTGTCATCTTTTAGGTAGTTGAAACGGTATTTTTCAATCTCAAAGGAACTGAGATCCTCATACGCGAATTCACTGCCCATAAAAGGACCTGATTTGTTACGCGAGGAAATACGTTTCACACGTTTCAGTGCAGGAAGGTAAAGCCATTGGTCATCGGCACCCACCGTATGAGAATGGTTAAGAAACGCCGTGCCTTTTACATCTCTCGGTTCATCAAATATCGTGAGCCCTTTGTCACCATCACCATCAACTTCGAGTGATTGTAAGCGCATTAAACGTGTGCTGCTTTCTCCTTGCGCGTTTCGCAGAATCATTTGCATCGTAGCAACAGAATCCCCCCACCCTTCATCACGGGCTTTGCGCTCTTGAGCAATTTCTAGTCCTTTGGCTTTATCCGCCAACACCGCATGACTCATAATAAGCGAGACAGAAAGTACTGATACTTTTAAGGCATTTTTTACTAAATTCATGTTCAATCCTTTAATTCGTTATGACTGAGTAACAGTCTTGGTTTGAGAGTCAGTTGATTTAAGCCTATTTCGGCGGTCCACCTCGTCGTAAACGCCTTTGTCAAACAACATCAGTAGAGTTGGTAGGAAGATGAAATCCACAACAAGAGCAATAAAGATGACAATGGCACTCAGCTGTCCCATATCGGCATTTAAACGGAAGCTCGACATCGCCAGAACAGAGAAACCAGCAACAAGCACGACCGTCGTAATCCAAAGTGCGCGCCCCACGGTACGAAAGGCGTAGCGAACCGCTTGCTCCGCACTGTGGCCATCTTTACGAGCGTGTTGATATTTAGAAAGAAAGTGAACGGCGTCATCGACAACAACACCAAGCGTTAATGTCACAACGACAGACAATCCCAAGTTAATCTCGCCAGAAACCAGCGCCCAAATACCAAAACCAATAAGCGCAGGAGCAATATTCGGGACAAGACTAATTAAGCCAAGCTTGAACGAACGCAAGGCAAAGATCAGTAATGCAGAGATTAAGACAAGAGTAATGGGCAAGGTTGACAGCATGCTGGCCATATTCGTTTCACCAATATGCGCAAACATCAGTGAAGGACTAGACGCAACAACATCATATTGAGGCGCGTTTTCGTTAAACCATTGGTAAATGCGATTTTCCAAATCAACAAGCTCGACGCTGCCCAAGTTCTCCACGGTGAGAACCATCTTGATCGACGACTTATCTACATTGATTTGGTTGTTCAAATCTAAACCATACGGTAGTGACATTTCATAAAGCAGCAGATATTGAGCCGCTAATTCTCTGTCTTGAGGGAGCGAGTAATAAGCCTGATCATCTCCATGCATGTTCTTGTTTAGGCGCTTATAAACATCGCTCAAGGTCGCAACATGGTCCGTTTCTGGCTGCAACCTTAGCCAGTCAGTAAATTTACCCACGGAATTGAGAAAATTAGGATCGGCAATGCCCTGCGATTCGTTGGTTTTTATCGCGATACTGATGTTCGCCATGCCACTGATTCGCTCTTCCATAAAATCAGCCGCTCGGCGAAATTCATTGCTATGGCCAAAGTACTCGACGGATTCATCATTGACTTTGTTCAGTGGAATCAAGCTCGCACTCGCGACAATAACAAGCACCGACAACGGCAATAAAGCATGTCGCTTTGACACCACGAAATCTCCTAAATGATCCATAAAGTGCTTTATTTCATCAGAAGTATCCGACTTCACCGTAACCGGAAGGATATTAAGCAAGGCGGGAAGTAACGTGATGGAAAGGAAACAAGCAACCATGACGCCAAGGGCTGATAGGTTGCCGAAATCTCTCAGGATTGGAGAATCCGACATATTCATCATTAAAAAGCCGATCGCGGTGGTAATGGAGGTAATCAAGATAGGCATGAAATTGAGCGCAATACTTCGCTCAATAGAGTGGGCTTTACTAAAGCCGTTTTGCATAGACTGACGCATTGTCGCGATGATGTGTACACAGTCTGCGACGGCAAGCGTCATCACCAAGGTAGGCACATTAACGGTCGCCGTGCTTAAGAACATACCAGCCCATCCTGACAAGCCCATTGTAACCATAACCGAGCCGATAATAACGATGAGCGTCGCGATGACGCTAAGCAATGAGCGCAACATGATGGTCAAAAACACCAATATCACTAGTAACATAGTAGGCACTAATGTTGCGCTATCATCTTGGGCTGCGGTCATAAACGCGTAGTTCATTGCAATAATACCAGCCTTGTGGAATTCCGTGTCTGGGTACACTTGCTGATAACGCTCAATCATTCCGTTTATGTAAGCAACCACCTCTTGTACTTCAGCAGTTTTATCTATTTCAGGGAGTTGGACCGTAATGTTTACGACCGTGACATCTCCTTTTTCAGAAATCAGTGAACTTTTCAAAACCGGCTCACTCAACGCAATACTTTTGACTTTCTCTATTCGTTGAGGTGTCAATTCATATTCGCTATACAGTAAATCTTCGACAAGAAGATCATCTTCAAACGCTTCGGTATGCTGGTAGTTGGCGAGGGAATCAACGCGGGTCGAGTATGGAACTTGCCACGCCTCGTCAGTGATCTGCTGAATAAGAGATAATGTGCTAGGAGTAAAAACAGTGCCGCTCTTTGGCGCTATAACCAAAGCAAGACTGTCAGATTTTGCAAAGGTGGTTTGAATTTCATCAAACGCAAGTAACTGCTCATTTGTTCCATCAAAGAAGATGTCGTAATCTCCTCTAAAGTAAAGATTTGTTCCTCCAATAGTTGCTATGACAATCAATAAAACGGTAGCAAGTATCACCAATACACTGTAATTCGTTGGTAGCTTACCCCACCCTGAACGGGCGTATTGTTGAACGTTGTGATGTGGCATCACACTCTCCTTTTGTGACGTTTCGTCAAATTTAAAAACTAAAAAAACAGCAAATGCTGTAAATAACCAGACAAACTCGACATGCAAACTTTAGATCGAATGAATTTGGCTACATAAGTTAGTTTTTAGTAACTTCCTGTGCTTCTCGTGATCATTGGCTGAACACCAACCTTCGAGATTTAATGACGATTCGTCACAATAGTGCGATAAAAAAGCCAACCATAACGTCAGATTGGCCTTTCCAGTTTATTAGCGATTCACTGACTCTAAATAAGCAAGCTCTTCACTAAATAACTCCTGCTCCACTCGACGCCAGGTTTTACGGTAGTCCCATTCTGTAGATAAAGGCGACCAACCTAAACCATCAAGTAACATATTCGCGTTGTGCAGTACTGAGAATGGGTCTTGAATTCGCTGAATACATCGACTGTTCGATGCATTTTGCGCCAAAGCGTTTGAACCGAATGCAATAGACCAGTTGGCGAATACAATAGCATCAGAACCAATTGCGGGAGAAAACTTAAGATCACCACATTCTACCGCATTGTTCACTAGCGCATCAGCACCATCTATTACTTGTTCTTCCAAGTTATTCAGTTCATTCACACGTTTAGGCGAAGCCTTCTCTAGAACCCAAGGCGTCTTTGCAACAATCGCACAGGTTGATAGTACTGGCTCCATACGAGCGTAAATACGATAACCTACATGCATCGCAATGATTTTTTCTCTGGTATTGCCATTAAATTTGGCGGTACGTTCGAAAAATATTGCTTCGCTTTTCAGCGAATGAATACAAAGCGCAAGAATCACATCTTCTTTGCTGCAAAAATGATTGTAGATCGTCCCTTTAGAATAAGGGCTTGACGCTGTAAGCTTGTCCATCGTTAAGTTGGCAAAGCCTTGCTCTTGAACTAAAGACTTAGCCAATTGAATAAGCTCTATCTCACGATCAGCAATCGCCTGTTGCTTTTTTGTTAGCCCTGAAGACACACGACATCCGTCTTGCTTGCTATATTTTTTACAGCGAAAGTTAAACATAATCCTTTGATCCGTATACCAACACACTCCCAATAATTGTAACACGATTCTTTAATACAGGAACGCAACTAAAGTTGACGAACCGTCATAAATGACACTTCGTCATAATAGATCAAAAAACAAACATTTCAAGTATGAATTTATAATTAGAAGATAAATAGCTACCAATTATGCATACCCAAGTAGCTACAGGATGCTTGGTTCAACGAGAATGGTTTCTTTGTAGAGGAAGCGAGAGAGGCTTTGGGAGGAACAACGAAGGAAATCAGCATGTTAAAAATAACGAAAGTAGATGCTGAACAGGTATTATTCGAAATAAGCCCAAAACACTTTAAGTCTGAATTAAGAGCAAACACCGCTGAATGCCCTACTTACAAAGTATTTGCTGTCTTAGGCTTTTTCTTTTGCAACGCCCTTTCAGAAACTCTCTTCAAAAAAGGCTCAAAATCTATATAGATAGGCTTGGCTTATCACCTGCAGCTGCGATGGCATAACGAATATCATCAATAAATCGCCCCTCTGTCTCAATAATGCCGTCAGAGAATGTGACTGGCTGATGTGGCCCAGCAAGTAGAACAATATTAGTAAAATCAGAGACATTAAAGTTCTCTGCTACAACATTTTTGGAATGAAAATCGATGACGGTCTTTGCGACTTGATCTTCCAGTAACAAAAGCTGTTCTTCGGTAATTTTCATACGCGCCAAAGCAACGCGAACACACTTATCGTGGGTAGTCGTCTGCTCTTTTATGATTTCTGTATATTTGTCGTTGAGCTTGGAGTTCTCTGCATAGCTATAATATAAAGGCCCGTGCAGCGTTATATTTTTATCTTCATCAACGTAAACGAGATCCAACAACTCTAATGCTTTTAAGTAATCAGACATGCTCTGCTCAGACAAGTCATACTTTTTCTTTAAAATAGAATAACCGTCTTTACCTCGAAGCATTCTCAATTCACGATAAAAGTCGTAAAGGTGAGGGAATTGAAAGAATACCTCATCCTGCGTACGACTAAAGTAATCCTCGTCTTCACCTTGCAATTGATTTGCGAGCTTTTGTAGTTCATCTAACGTGCAATCAACCGCTCTACAATATTCCAGCAACTTATCTAAAGCGAGATTCGTGCTTGTAAGATGTCTCTTAAAGGTAGATAGTGGCATACCCATTTTCTCAGATAGCTCTCGATATGTTAGCCCTTTTGTTTTAATCGCTTGGCGTAATGCGGCTAGCAAGTATTCGGGAGTCAGATCTCTCATCTACAATTCCTTTTGGCAATGTTACAGCTGTATAGTATTTGTAACAATTTAGAACCGCTTGGCAAGGTATAAGTTCATATTTTTATAAGAAAAACATGAATTAATATACTGAAAGTAGAATTCACACAACAAATGAAAAATTCAATATGAATTCAATTTCATTATAGATATAAAATAATATGCAAAATAAAAGTAAAGCAATCACTCTAAATTATCGTGATTAATTTTAATAGTAACGTAAAGTTGAGAATATAAATCTATTCGCTCTGCAAAAATCTAGAATAATTAACCTAAAAGGAACAGAACGGTAAATGCATAATAATTCACCACTCTCTATTAGCATTTTTGCAATGCTATTCAAGTAGACTAGTCCGCTAGTTTCACTGCAGTACCAAATGCCAAAATTTCCGAAGAACCATCTACGATTGAGCTTGTGGTAAATCGAATCCCTACAATTGCATCGGCACCTTTAGATTCAGCGTCCGCCACCATGCGCTGTATAGCAATATCACGCGCGTCGGTCATCATTTCCGTGTAACCACGAATTTCGCCGCCAACAATGCTCTTGATACCCGCCATGAGGTCACGGCCAATATGCTTTGATTGAACAACATTACCAGTTACAACCCCTCTGATTTCAGAGATCTGCTGGCCAGGAATGCTTTCGGTCGTTGTGTAGATCATTTTTAATCCCTTATAAACGTAAAAATTTATACCCAAGCTACCTTATAACTAACATAAGATGCTAACCAATAAATTGAGAAGACTGATAAACAATACTCTAAATAGCCAAGCTAAAAGTCATTTGGGTATAAATTTTAGCAATAAAAAAGGAGAGCTAATGCTCTCCTTCTCTTAATCCTAAACTGCTAATTAAAGAGCAGCTTTCGCTTTTTCAACTAGAACTGCAAATGCAGCTTTGTCGAATACTGCGATGTCCGCAAGGATCTTACGGTCGATCTCGATAGATGCTTTCTTAAGACCGTTGATGAAACGGCTGTAAGATAGACCATTTTGACGAGATGCCGCATTGATACGTGCAATCCATAGTTGACGGAATTGACGTTTCTTAGCGCGACGGTCACGGTAAGCGTATTGACCAGCTTTAGTAACTGCTTGGAAAGCTACGCGGTAAACGCGTGAACGCGCACCGTAGTAACCTTTAGCTTGTTTTAGAACTTTCTTATGACGTGCACGAGCTTGTACACCACGTTTTACGCGAGGCATTATGCTTCTCCTAAACTAAACGATTGATAACTAAAAAGAATTAAGCGTATGGCAACATACGGATTACTGCAGCCACTTCACATTTTGGAAGGATTGCATTTGGACGTAGTTGACGCTTGTTCTTAGTAGTACGCTTAGTCAGGATGTGACGTTTTGTAGCGTGCTTGTACTTAATACCACCAGCAGTTTTCTTAAAACGCTTAGCAGCACCTTTGTTGGTTTTCATCTTAGGCATGATGAATAACTCCGCATTGAGTAGGTTTAATAAACAACGTAATTAGGGCGAACAAAACCCAGCCGTTATGCCTTTATCGAAAGGAAAGCGGCTAGGTTTTAATTACTTGATGAGCCGTTAATTACTTCTTTTTAGGGGCTAGCACCATGATCATCTGGCGACCTTCAATCTTCTTAGGGAAAGATTCAACTACAGCAATTTCTGCAGTATCTTCCTTAAGACGATTTAGAACGTCAACACCGATGTCTTGGTGTGCCATCTCTCGGCCACGGAAGCGAATTGTTACTTTCACTTTGTTGCCTTCTTCAAGGAAACGCGTCAGGTTGCGTAGTTTTACCTGATAGTCTCCAATATCAGTTCCAGGACGGAATTTTACTTCCTTGATCTGGACCTGCTTTTGCTTCTTCTTCTGCTCTTTAGCAGTTTTGCTCTTCTCGAAGAGGAACTTACCATAGTCCATCACACGACAAACAGGTGGCTCGGCGTTAGGACTGATCTCAACGAGATCCATACCAGCTTCTTCAGCAGCTGCAATGGCTTCTTGAATCGATACAACACCAACTGATTCACCGTCAGCGCCTGTTAGTCGAACTTCACGAATACCACGAATTTCACCGTTGATACGGTGCGGGTTTTGTTTTACCGGCTGTTGGCCACGTCTTCCGCCTTTAATAGCTTATTCCTCCAGATTGAGCTTACGGCTAGAGATCTCGTCTTGGATGTATGCAATAAAATCATCCACTTTAAATTTACCAAGATCTTTACCTTTACGAGTACGCACTGCAATTTCGCCAGCTTCCATTTCTTGGTCACCAACAACAAGCATATACGGTACACGCTTCAAAGTATGTTCGCGGATTTTAAAGCCAATCTTCTCATTTCTCAAGTCCGCTTTAGCTCTAATTCCACTTTTTTGTAGTTTTTGTACTATTTCTTGAACATAACCTGACTGTTTATCAGTAATGTTCATAAGAACTGCTTGTTCTGGCGCCAACCAAGTTGGGAAGAAACCAGCATATTCTTCGATAAGGATACCGATGAAGCGCTCTAGTGAACCTAGAATCGCACGGTGAATCATTACCGGTACAAGACGTTCATTGTTTTCACCTACATAAGTTGCACCTAAGCGACCTGGTAGGTTGAAGTCTAGCTGGACAGTACCACACTGCCACGCACGGTCTAGACAATCGTATAGTGTGAATTCAATCTTAGGACCGTAGAACGCACCCTCGCCTTCTTGAATTTCGTATGGGATATCCATCGATTCAAGAGACTGCTTCAATGCTTCTTCAGATTGATCCCAGATTTCATCTGAACCTACACGTTTCTCTGGACGAGTAGACAGTTTCACTACGATGTTGTCGAAACCAAATGTTTGGTACGTATCGTACACCATCTTGATACAGTTTGTTACTTCTTCTTGAATTTGGCTCTCAGTACAGAAAATGTGAGCGTCATCCTGAGTAAAGCCACGTACACGCATAATACCGTGTAGTGCACCAGATGGTTCGTTACGGTGACATGAGCCAAACTCAGCCATACGTAGCGGTAGGTCGCGGTACGATTTTAGACCTTGGTTGAAGATCTGTACGTGACCTGGACAGTTCATTGGCTTAATCGCGTATTCACGGTTCTCAGAAGAAGTTGTGAACATTGCATCAGCGTATTTGTCCCAGTGCCCAGAGCGTTCCCAAAGAACACGGTCCATCATAAGTGGACCTTTCACTTCTTGGTAACCGTACTCATCTAGCTTAGCGCGGATGAATACTTCTAGATCACGGAAGATAGACCAACCATTGTGATGCCAGAACACCATACCCGGTGCTTCTTGCTGCATGTGGAATAGGTCTAGTTGCTTACCAATCTTACGGTGATCACGCTTCGCCGCTTCTTCTAGGCGAGTTAGGTGCGCTTTCAGTGCTTTCTTGTCGTGGAAAGCCGTACCGTAGATACGTTGAAGCATTTTGTTGTCGCTGTTACCACGCCAGTAAGCACCTGCAACATTCAGCAAAGTGAAGTGTTGACAGAAGCTCATGTTAGGAACGTGAGGACCACGACACATGTCGATGTATTCTTCATGGTGGTAAAGGCCTGGACGATCATCACGAGATACGTTTTCGTCTAGGATTTCCACTTTGTATGGTTCGCCACGTGATTCAAACGTATCACGCGCTTCCTGCCAGCTTACTTTTTTCTTAACCACTTCGTACTTGGTTTTCGCTAGCTCTTTCATACGCTTTTCAATCTTTTCAAGATCTTCTTGCGTTAGAGATTCGTCTAAGTCGATATCGTAGTAGAAGCCATTGTCGATGGTTGGACCGATCGCCATTTTAGCTTGAGGGTAAAGCTGCTTAAGAGCGTGACCAAGAAGGTGAGCACAAGAGTGACGAACGATTTCTAGACCGTCTACTTCATCTTTAACTGTGATGATTTCAAGGCTTGCGTCTTCTTCAATTAGATCACACGCATCAACGCGGTTACCGTTTACACGACCAGCGATAGTTGCTTTTGCAAGACCAGGACCGATCGATTGCGCAACTTCCATAGTAGAAACGGGGTTGTCAAATTGACGCTGACTGCCGTCAGGAAGAGTAATAATAGGCATGCTATGTCCTTTACAGTGGTGTTGCACACCAAGCAACACATGTTATTCAAATTAGAAGCTATTTGTTGAAAATAGTTGAGAGTCAATAAAGGCCTCTCGGTAACACGAATACCGGACCGTTATCGAAAATGGGATTGTACCTAGCTCACATTTAGAATGCAAAGCGCGATTTTGTTTTGTCATAAGAACTTAACCGCAGACCCGTCACGACAATCTGATCATGCTTTTTTAAGAGACCGCATAGCTGATGAATGGAATTGCCCCTCAATGAACTTACACAACAAATTACAATATCCCCTATTACGTGTGAACCGATACAAAGCCTAACACGCTGGGCGAGAGCTCAACGTACGATTTAGGTATATAGTTGTTTTATAGAGTAGTTTGTATGTAGGTATTCATCATGGTCTATTTCAAATCGCGCTTTATGGTGCTTCTAAGCACCTCGATATGTTCTTTGCAAGCCTTCGCATCAAATGACTTATATGGCCCGCTGCGTTCTTACGCACAATCCCCAATGCAAGTGGTTAGTCACACCAACATACTACGTTCAGGACACAGTCTGCCCTCTGGTTTTGTCGAAGCCTATGGTTCGGGAACCGTGGCAAGTGTTTGGGCTCATACTGATGAATACGCACTGGATTATTACCACAATCAAATCGAATTAGGCAGCAAATGGCAAGTCAGCAACCGTTGGCAGTGGGAGCTCAACTATCGATGGGTCTTTGCCGCTGACAACCATTTAGATGGACTGACGAAAAGCTTCCATAAACTTTTCGGTATCGGACAAAATGGGCGGGATAAAGTAGACAGAGATCGTTTTTACATTTCAATGCCGCAATATGATGTGCTTGAAGATGATTTCGAAGGACAAACACTGGCCAATAACCTATCTACTTACTTACAGTATCAAGTGTTCCAAAATGAACATCACGGCCTATCGATTGGCGGCAGTTTGTATTTTAACGATGTGGCTCACGGCACTTTTCAAGGCAGCAGTTTCGAGCAAGGCTTCCAATTAAACTACAGCTACTTAAGTGATGCTCATGCATTTTATTCGATGATTGGCATGACTTTTCGTTCGGATGACCGTGCCTTGCTCGATCTGCCTTATCGACATAATACGATTGCCATTGCAGGTGGGTACCGTTATGCCTTAGAAGATAACCATCACCTGATGTTGGAATATCATTGGTATCAAGGCTCAACAGAAGGACCCACAGAGTTTGCTGATGCCTCTAATGAACTGGTATTGGGCTATCGATATCTAATGGAAAATTCAGCGCTTGAGTTTTTAGCCGTAGAGAACGCAAGAAACATGGATAACAGTACCGATATCGCTTTCACAATAGGATATCGGTACATATTTTCATCAAGTTGATGAGAGCTATAGATTTAGCGTTGGTGCAACTGCGGCTGCGACTTGAGCATCGGTTGCATTGATCGGCAACGTAAACGAGCGATATTGGTCACCAGCCAAACTGAGCGAACGGTCAATCTCTGCCAAACAATGCATGACCTGTCCTTCCAGAATAAAAGAAAGCTCAATTTCTTTTGATGAGATAAAGCCGTTGTTACGGAACTCTAGCTCTTGATAAATACCAGAGCGAGAGGCAAACGAGCCACCGCGCAAAAAGCCTTTTTCAACATCGGCTTTAACCATAGTGAAGCCAGCTTGCTCGATCGCTTGAATAACCCGAGATGCTACTGGTAGTGGTTTCACTTCAATATAGTCACGGTCACGCGGGTCAATCGCAAAATCAATATCTAACGTCGTCTCGACCCAAACATGACATTGATTCTTAAGTGCGCTAACCGCAGTAATTGGCGTTTCATCATGCAGTTTTAGCTCAAACGGAACCTGCTTTTCTTCATTAGGTTGAATCACAAAAGGGTCAACTGCTTTCAATTGATCAATAGTGAAGGTTTGGTAACTTACGCTATCATCCACTTCGACTTTCATTTCCGTGTTCAATTTAATCGTAATAGCATCAATTTGTTGTTCGACGTCTCCGCCTTTGATATGAACATGCCCTTTCAGCGTCGCTCCTTGAAACACGCTCATTTCGTCCAAAATGGTATCTACTTTTGCAGACCCGATCCCCAGTGATGCTTTCAATTTTTTAAACATACTTTTCCTTTTTTAGCGATTTTTCTTCTAATAATCGTTTGTTTACACAATTGTTTTCTGCTGTGCAAGCAATAGACCACAAGAAAATGTTTGAATTCAATCATCAATCCAAATAATGCTCAGCAGCAAGAGTCATTCAGCTCTTCAATAGGATTGCTCGGTCACTAAGCGGTACATTCGTCGAGAAATGTTTGCAATTTGTACCTAAATTAAGCAGTATTTGTATAGTCAAATAAAGGGAGATCATTATGTCTGCACCACTCTACATTCAAATTAAACAATTTATCCTGGATAAAATTGATGCTGGAGAGTGGGTAGTTGGTCATCGCATCGCCACCGAGATTGAGCTTACCGAGCAATTTGGTGTCAGTAGAATGACAGTGAACAAAGCAATTCGGGATTTAGTAAATGAGGGCCGATTACAACGTCGCCCACGCTTAGGCACGTTCGTGTGTGATCCTGGTGAAAAGTCAGAATCTCCCCTGCTAGACATTCGAAACATTGCCGAAGAAGTCAGCGATAGAGGGCGAAAGTATGGCAGTAAAGTGCTCAAACAGATTGCCATAAAAGCAGATGACAACATTGCGACAAAACTCGGCGTTATGTTAGGCACGACAGTGTTTTACAGTGAAATTATTCACTATGAAGACCAAACGCCGATTCAATTGGAGCTCCGCTGGGTGAATAGCCAATATGCCCCGAGTTATTTAAATCAAGACTTCACACAAATCACTCCAAATCAATACCTGTCAGATAATTGCCCACTCAGCGCGATAGAACATACTGTAGAGGCAATTGTGCCTGAAAGCCGTATTAAGCAAGACTTAAAAATGCAAGCCAATGAACCTTGCCTTCTCTTGAATCGCAGAACGTGGAGCCAAGATAAGTTAGTCAGTACCGCCCTACTTTATCACCCTGGTAACAAATATAAGCTGAGTTCAAAAGTGCTCATTTAAGGACAAGATTTGTCCTCTAGATCTACGTTTTGATCACATTTTAGCAACATCAATCTTGTCAGTGTTCTTATTTTGCTCTATTTATTTGTATATACATTTAATGATACAAATAAACACAGGGACACAAACATGGATTTGCTGATTGAAAACGCACGTCTAGTTACCATGCAATCGGGAGAGTGCGGATACCTTCCAACGCCTCCAGCGCGCATTGGTATTCAATCTGGAAAAATCGTTGCGATCAGTACCTGTGCCATTGGTGAAGACGCACCGCAAACCGAGTCTCTGTTGTCTGCCCAACATTACCCTCAGAGTATCGATCTTCAAGGCCAGTTAGTTCTGCCGGGCCTGATCGACTGTCACACTCATCTTATTTACGCGGGCAATCGTGCCAACGAATTTGAAATGCGCTTAAACGGCGTGCCATATCAAGAAATTTCCAAACAAGGCGGCGGGATTCTCTCAACGGTGCATGCGACACGCTCTGCAACCGAAGCACAACTAGTTGAGTTAGCGTTACCACGTTTAGATGGGTTACTCGCGAGTGGCGTCACTTCTGTCGAGGTGAAATCTGGCTATGGATTGACACTGAATGATGAAATAAAAATGCTCCGTGCCGCCAAAATGCTGGAGCAAGAGCGCAAAGTTAAAATCACGACTACACTTCTCGCCGCTCACGCCATTCCGCCAGAGTTCCAAGGTCGTGCAGATGATTATATTGAGCACATTTGTCAGGACATAATCCCTGTTGTCGCAAAGGAAGAATTAGCTACGAGTGTCGATGTTTTTTGTGAATCGATTGGTTTCAATCTTGAACAAACAGAAAAAGTGTTTGTAGCTGCAAAACGCCACGGCTTAAAGGTTAAAGGGCATACTGAGCAACTTTCTAATCTCGGTGGTACAGCCCTCACTGCGCAATACAACGGTCTGTCAGCGGATCACATCGAGTTTTTAGATGAGCAAGGTGTTAAAGCACTTGCTCGATCAAACACCGTCGCCACTCTATTGCCTGGCGCTTTTTATTTTCTAAGAGAAACTCAGTTACCACCGATTGAGTTGTTGAGAGAGCATAACGTGCCGATGGCAATTGCTACGGACGTCAACCCAGGTACATCACCATTTTCTGATCTCACACTCATGCTGAATATGGCGTGCACGCTATTTCGCCTTACACCGCAAGAAGCACTGCGTGGTGTAACGCAACATGCAGCCAAAGCTCTGGGTTATCAAAACTCACGTGGCGAAATCAAAGTAGGGTTTGATGCGGACTTCTCTATATGGGATATCGAAAGCCCTGCGGATTTAAGCTATCAAGTCGGAGCAAAACGTCTGGTAGGTCGTATAGTAAATGGTGAATACATTTCACACGGAGGCCAATAATATGTCTCAATTCGACCTACATTCTCCCCTATTTCATTGGCAAGGCCGTCATGATGCCGAGGACGGCAAGCTTGGTCAGCGAATTCATCACGTTGTTCAACGCCAAAAAGCAGATGAGTTGAGTGCCGTTGCGCATGGCGTCTCATTACTCGGTTTTGCTACCGACGCTGGCGTTGCGAGAAACAAAGGACGCATTGGCGCGAAAAAAGCGCCAGACTTAATCCGACGAGCACTCGCTAATTTAGCATGGCACCAAGACGCCCCACTATATGACTTAGGTACTGTGGTGTGTGAAGACGACTTACTGGAAGAGAGCCAAGCTCTATGTGCAGCAACCATTTCAAGCGCACTGCCCCATACGCCAGTCATCGTGCTGGGTGGTGGGCATGAGATTGCGTGGGCCTCGTTTTCCGGCTTAGCGGAATATTTTAAAGCGCACCATCCAGAGAAGAAGCCTAAAATCGGCATTATCAATTTCGATGCGCATTTCGATTTGCGCGCATTCGAGAGTAACCTCGCCGACATAAGACCGAGCTCTGGTACACCCTTCAACCAAATTCATCATTTTTGTCAACGTAACGATTGGGACTTTCATTACGCTTGTATTGGTGTAAGCCGCAGTAGCAACACTAAAGCGCTATTTGAAAAAGCAGATGCGTTAAATGTTTGGTATGTAGAGGACAATCAGCTCTGCTACTTAAACCACAGTTATCACTTAACTCAGCTTCAGCATTTTATTGACGACTGTGACCACCTCTATTTGACCATTGATCTGGATGTATTTCCTGCCGCAACCGCACCTGGAGTCAGCGCACCAGCAGCTCGGGGAGTGAGTTACGACACAATTGCCCCCTTTTTAGATCGAATTCTTCATTACAAAAATAAGTTAATGCTGGCTGATATCGCCGAATACAACCCAAATTATGACGTCGATAGTCAAACAGCACGATTAGCTGCCCGTTTGTGTTGGGATATCGCCAACGCAATGGCGGAAAAACAGCACAAACCATAATGCATCCCAGATGCCACTGATTATTACGACCAAGCAAGTACTTGGTCATCACGAGAAACTAAAGGAGTCTGAAATGAAACAGCGCCAGGGACAAGATCCACGACTTGATACAAGCAGAACAATTCGTGCACCTCACGGAGATAAACTGCGCGCAAAATCTTGGCTAACCGAAGCCCCTCTTCGTATGCTGATGAACAACCTTGATCCTGATGTTGCAGAACATCCACATTCACTGGTTGTATATGGCGGCATTGGCCGAGCAGCGCGAAACTGGGAATGTTACGACAAGATTGTTGAAGTACTTGAAAGACTCGAAGATGACCAAACGCTTTTAGTTCAATCAGGCAAGCCTGTTGGTGTTTTCCCTACTCATAAAAATGCTCCACGCGTGCTTATCGCAAACTCAAACCTTGTTCCGCATTGGGCAAACTGGGAACACTTCAACGAGCTCGATAAACAAGGCTTGATGATGTACGGCCAAATGACCGCTGGCAGCTGGATATACATTGGCTCGCAAGGTATCGTACAAGGCACATACGAAACGTTCGTATCTGTTGCAAAAAAACACTTTGGCGGCGAAGCAAAGGGCCGTTGGATTCTAACAGGTGGTCTTGGTGGCATGGGTGGTGCTCAACCTCTCGCTGGTACAATGGCGGGCTTCTCCATGATTGCAGTAGAGTGTGATGAATCACGTATCGATTACCGCCTACGTACAGGCTATGTCGATAAGAAAGCGACTTCTTTAGATGAAGCGCTAGCTATCATTAAAGAGTCAGACACACCAGTATCGGTTGGTCTACTAGGTAATGCAGCAGACGTTTTCTCTGAGCTGGTAGAACGTAATATCACGCCTGATGTCGTAACAGACCAAACGTCTGCACACGACCCGCTCAATGGCTATTTACCACAAGGCTGGAGCATGTCTCACGCAGCAGAAATGCGTTTGCAAGATGAAGCAATGGTCGTAAAAGCAGCGAAAAAATCCATGGCTGTGCAAGTTCAAGCGATGTTAGAGCTGCAAAATCGCGGCGCCGCAACACTCGACTACGGTAACAACATCCGCCAGATGGCCTTGGAAGAAGGCGTAGAAAACGCATTCGATTTTCCTGGCTTCGTTCCAGCCTACATTCGTCCTCTATTCTGTGAAGGTATCGGTCCTTTCCGTTGGGCTGCTCTCTCTGGCGATCCTGAGGACATTTATAAAACCGACCAAAAAGTAAAAGAGCTAATTCCAGATAATCCGCACTTACATAACTGGCTAGATATGGCTCGCGAACGCATCCAGTTCCAAGGTTTACCTGCGCGTATTTGCTGGGTTGGTCTTAAAGATCGTGAGCGTCTTGGTCAAGCATTCAACGAAATGGTGAAAAATGGCGAACTTAAAGCGCCCGTTGTCATTGGTCGAGATCACTTAGATTCTGGCTCTGTAGCAAGCCCTAACCGTGAAACCGAAGGTATGATGGACGGTTCTGACGCCGTATCAGACTGGCCATTATTAAACGCGCTACTCAACACGGCGGGCGGCGCAACTTGGGTTTCATTACACCACGGTGGTGGCGTAGGTATGGGCTTCTCGCAACACTCAGGTATGGTTATCTGCTGTGACGGCAGTGAAGATGCCTCAGAACGTATTGCCCGCGTGCTGCATAACGACCCAGCAACAGGCGTGATGCGTCATGCTGATGCGGGATACGATATCGCTAAACAATGTGCAGCAGAGCAAGGGCTAGATTTGCCAATGCTCAACGAAGAACTGAAGAAGCTCAAGTAAGGATGAAAGAGATGTTAAATTTAACGCTAAAGCCAGGTCATATTAGCTTAAACGAACTACGCCAAGTGAGCCGTTCACCAGTCAACCTTACTTTGGATCCTGAAGCCATTCCGGCCATTGAAGAAAGCACACAGGTCGTAGACCGAGTCATCGCGGAAGATAGAACGGTTTACGGAATTAACACTGGTTTTGGGCTATTGGCTAACACACGAATAGCACCAGAAGATTTAGAAACACTGCAACGCAGTATCGTTCTTTCTCATGCGGCAGGTATCGGTGAGTTTATGTCAGATGAAACGGTTCGTCTGATGATGGTATTAAAAATCAATAGTCTGTCTCGTGGCTTTTCTGGGATTCGCCTAAAAGTCATTAATATGCTGACCGACCTAGTCAACGCACAAGTTTACCCTTGCGTACCTAAAAAGGGCTCTGTTGGCGCATCAGGTGACTTAGCTCCTCTAGCCCATATGAGCACTGTATTACTGGGAGAAGGACAAGCTCGCCACAACGGTAAAATCATTTCCGGGCAAGAAGCATTAAAAATCGCAGGTCTAGAGCCTATCACTCTGGCGCCAAAAGAAGGCTTAGCGCTACTAAATGGGACTCAGGCATCCACAGCGTTCGCATTGGAAGGCCTGTTTATCGCGGAAGACCTTTTCGCGTCAGCAACCGTTTGTGGTGCAATGTCTGTTGAAGCCGCTCTCGGCAGCCGACGTCCATTCGATCCGCGCATTCACCGTGTACGTGGTCATCGCAGCCAAATGGACGCAGCACTCGCATACCGTCATTTGTTAGACACATCGAGTGAAATAGGTGATTCGCACACTAATTGTGAAAAAGTACAAGACCCGTATTCTTTGCGCTGTCAGCCTCAAGTGATGGGTGCGTGTTTACAGCAAATCCGCAATGCGGCGGAAGTATTACAAGTAGAAGCGAACTCCGTATCAGATAATCCGTTGGTGTTTGCTGAAGATGGTGACATCATCTCTGGCGGTAACTTCCACGCGGAGCCGGTTGCAATGGCAGCCGACAACCTAGCACTTGCGATTGCCGAGATCGGCAGCTTGTCTGAACGTCGTATGGCATTACTTATCGATAGCGCGCTATCAAAACTGCCACCGTTCTTAGTCGACAATGGTGGTGTGAACTCTGGTTTCATGATTGCACAGGTTACCTCTGCTGCGTTAGCAAGTGAAAACAAAACACTCGCTCACCCAGCGTCAGTAGACAGCTTGCCAACATCTGCAAACCAAGAAGATCACGTGTCAATGGCAACATTCGCGGCTCGCAGATTGAAAGAAATGGGCGAAAACACTCGCGGTATTCTGGCTGTCGAATACCTCTCAGCAGCACAAGGCCTAGACTTTAGAGCGCCAAACAAGTCCTCTGAGCGTATTGAGATTGCGAAACAAATGTTGCGTGAAAAAGTATCGTTCTACGATAAAGATCGCTACTTTGCTCCAGACATTGAACAGGCAAATACTCTGCTTAAGCTGGCTATTCACAACACGCTCATGCCAGAGAGCTTGTTACCAAGTGTTCAATAACCAAGCATAACTGGCATTTCATCGAATAAACAGATAATGACTTGAAGGCTCTACGTTCAGCGTGGAGCCTTTTTACATACGATTAAACATGTTGATGGCACTATTTATGAACGCCTGTCTACTTTGATGGCTATACTTTAAAAGATAGGCGAGCGAAAAGGTCGTTGTTTATTGTTTTCACAAATAAAAGCGTTGCTAAAGTATGCGTTTTTAACGGTTTATCCGCCGAAATAGTGTCTTATTGTTAGGATACGGTGAAGTTTTCACTGGATGGACCATTGCTACGCAGATATTCGCATATAATCCCACACAGTTTTGGTTACTACGTAAAAATTATGTTTCTAACACCTTATTTTTCAAACACTAATCACCAGTTTCAGTTCACTCGCGAACAAGCAAGCCACTTTGCAAAACGTGTCGCAGGTGACTACAACCCAATTCATGATGAAGACAACAAACGCTTTTGTGTCCCTGGAGATTTACTTTTCGCTGTGCTTCTTAGTAAAGAAGGCGTTAGCCAAAAGATGCGTTTTAACTTCTCTGGCATGGTAAACGATGGTGTAGCACTTCATATTGAAAATAAGTGTGACAAAGAAAGCGCTGTTGTTGACGAGGCAGGTAAAGAATACTTACACATGTCCCGTGAAGGTGAAACTAACCACGATCCGGCATTTATTGAGCATGTAGTGACAAATTACGTGCAATTTTCTGGTATGAACTTCCCTCACATCATGGTTCCTCTTATGGAAGAGAAGCAAATGATGATCAACTGCCAGCGTCCATTAGTTATTTATGAAAGCATGGAAGTCGAATTTTCACGCTTAGACCTTACGCATCCAGAGGTTGATTTCACTGGCGCAACATTCGACGTAGAAGGAAAACGAGGTGTAGTCACCTTAAACTTTGCGTTCAAAGAAGACGGTGAAGTCGTTGGTAAAGGTATTAAGCGCATGGTTGCAAGTGGCTTGAAGCCATATGACCAAGAAGCGGTTGACGACCTTGTACGCCGCTTTAATGAACGTAAGGATGCATTCCTAGCAAAGTTCGTTAAGGCAGCCTAGTCGACTGCCCTATCAGAAGCGCACAAAAAACGTGTTTACTAAAAGAAAGCCCAACGTCGACCGTTGGGCTTTCTTTTTATGTCTCATCCAAACAAAACTAAACGCAATGCTTAGAGCCAACGACGAACATGGTTTTTATAATCCACATACTCTTCACCAAACAATCGCTCTAAAACGCGTTCCTCAGGCTTGATTTGAAACCGATTCATATAACTGACAAATATCACGCCACAAAGCACCACACTCAAGTGCTGCCACCACAAACCAGTTGCTATGATTAGAAGCAATAATGCCGTGTACATAGGGTTGCGTGAAAAGGCAAACACACCAGTTATTACAACAGAAGATGCCGCTTCAGGTTTTACTGGGTTCACTGTGGTTTTTACTTTGCGAAATTCATACACACCAGCAATGCCCATGTAACCAGACAACAAAGTTAATACACCTACTACAAATTCAACAAAGGGTACTCGAATGTTCATGCTCGGCGTCAAAACTTTAAGTCCGTACATCAAAAGTATGACTAACAAAAACACCGCAACAGGTGGGACTTTGAGTTCAAGTTTTCTCAAGATTCATATCCTTTGAAAGGGTCTAAGTACGGTTTCTAAAAAGCCCAGTAAAACTGGGCTTGATTTAGTCCGATTACAACAAAGTTAACAATGCCTGAACGGGATGCTTGGGCTTCGTTCCTTCAAAGCGTTTCACTTGGCTGCGGCAAGAATAGCCTGTAATCAAACATCTCTCGCTATCCAACTTATCTAAGCTTGGCTTCCAGCTTAAATTGTAAATGTCTTTCGACATCGACAACTTATCAACCTCATGACCAAACGTACCCGCCATACCACAACAACCAACAGGTACCGTATTCAAAACTGCACCAAAGTGAGCAAAAATAGCGCCCCACTCTTTTTCCGCATTTGGCATTTTGGTTTTTTCAGTACAGTGCGCAAACAGATACCAAGGTTCCTGCGCCTTATGCTCTCCGCTTTCAAACGCTTCTAGTCTTGGGTAAAGCCATTCGTGGGCTGTTAGTACATCGAAATTACCTCGCTTACTGCCAAGCACTTCAGCGTATTCATCTCGATAACACAGCACCAAAGCAGGATCGACGCCAACTAATGGGATATCCAAATCCGCTACCATCGCCAAGAACTTCGCTGTGTCGGCTGCTGTGTCCTTAAACTGACGTAAAAAACCTTTAATGTGTTGTGCTTTACCATTCGGCTTAAACGGCAGAAGTACCGGATGCATACCCAGCTTTTTCAATAACTTAACGAAGTCTTCAACGACATCAGCGTCGTAGTAGCTAGTGAATGGGTCTTGAACAATTAAAACATGCTTGCTCTTTTCAGACGAAGACAAACCACTGAGCGCTTGCAGATCATAAGGCGTTGTCAGCGACTCTACTCGTTGTTTCAAGGTGGGTACTGATAACAACGGCGCATCGACATACCCGACCGTAGATGCCGTTAAACTTTTCACCCACGACTGCTTCAAAACACCATTTACGACACCTGGCGCTTTTGCCATCATCGGCAGCATAGTCTCAATGTTCGCAACCAGATAGTCTTTTGCAGGACGTTGATAACGAGAGTGATAGATGTTTAAAAAGCGTGAGCGAAAGCTCGGAACATCGACTTTAATCGGACACTGACTCGCACACGCTTTACACGCCAAACAACCATTCATCGCTTCATACACTTCGTGAGAGAAGTCATACTCGTGACGACGATTGATAGCATGACGTACGCGGTCAATCATGGTTTTGATTGATGTTTTGTTTTCTAGTGTTTGCTTTTCTAAGTCAAGAATATCAATGCCTTGCTCAGTAAGCTGACGCAACCACTCGCGAACCAAACCCGCACGACCTTTCGGTGAATGACGACGATCGGCTGTTACTTTCATCGATGGACACATTGGCGAGCTGGTATCATAGTTAAAACACAAACCGTTACCGTTACATTCCATCGCTTGTTTAAAGCTGTCACGTACTTGAACGTCAATCTGACGGTCATAGTAACCACGTTTGGTATCGGTAACTTTGACAAGCTCTGCATCACTATCCAGCGGTGTACAGATTTTGCCCGGGTTCATTTTGTTGTGTGGATCGAATGCCGCTTTCACACGTCTCAGTTCAGTAAACAACTCGTCGCCGAAAAACTCAGGGCCATATTCTGAACGGAAACCTTTGCCGTGTTCACCCCACATCAAACCGCCGTATTTCGCCACCAGCTTGACCACTTCATCAGAAACTTCGTGCATCAATGCTTCTTGGTGCGGGTCACACAAATCCAACGCAGGACGTACGTGAAGCACCCCAGCATCGACGTGACCAAACATGCCGTAATTCAGAGACTTGCTGTCTAACAGTTCTCGAAACTCTACAATGAAGTCCGCCAGGTTTTCTGGTGGCACACAGGTATCTTCAGCGAATGCGACCGGTTTAGCACGACCTTTTGCTGCGCCTAACAAACCCACCGCTTTTTTACGCATGTTGTAAATACGCCCAATGCTAGCTACATCGTTACAAACTTGGTAGCCGATAATGCCCGCTTCTTCTGTTTCCAACATGGTATCGAGCTTGGCGGTCAATGCTGCAACCTGAGCAGCAACTTCCTCTTCGTCCTGACCTGCGTATTCCACCATATTGATGCCAAGCATCTCTTTATTTGGAACATCGGTAAGTAAATCGCCCACGGTGTGCCAAACGATATCTTGCTTCGCGAGATTAAGCACTTTCGAGTCAACGGTTTCTACAGATAGCGCTTTCGCTTCGACCATCAACGGTGCATTACGCAGCGCAGAGTCAAAGCTGTTGTATTTAACGTTAACCAAAGTGCGCGCTTTCGGAATTGGCGTCAGGTTAAGCTTTGCTTCGGTAATAAATGCCAATGAACCTTCAGCGCCGCACAGTACTCGTGTGATATCGAAACGGTCACCGTCTTCATTCAAGGCATTTTTTAAATCGTAGCCCGTTAAAAAGCGGTTAAGAGGAGGAAACTTATCTACGATCTGCTGGCGTTTTTCACGACATACGGATTCCGTTACACGTAGCGCCTTGGCAGCAAACTCGTCTTCTTTTGGGTAGCCGTTGGACAGGTCTGATTCTAAAACTGAGCCATCAGCAAACACCGCTTGTAGCGACAAAACATGATCGGATGTTTTTCCGTATTTCAGAGAACCTTGACCAGAAGCATCGGTGTTGACCATGCCGCCAATCGTTGCACGGTTACTGGTAGATAAGTCTGGAGAGAAGAAGTAGCCATAAGGGCGAACAGCGTCATTTAACTGGTCTTTCACTACACCAGTTTGTACACGAACCCAGCCTTCTTTCTCATTAATCTCAAGCACTTTGTTCATGTGGCGAGACATATCCACCACAATACCTTTGGTTAGCGACTGACCATTGGTCCCTGTGCCACCACCACGAGGTGAAAAGGTAATTCGTTCGTACTTTTCTTTATTGCTCAGTTTCCCGAGGAGAGAAACATCTTCTGTCGTTTTGGGATGAACGACAGACTGAGGAAGTTGCTGGTAAACACTGTTGTCAGTGGCAACCGCTAGTCGGCTTGAATATTGGCTTTCGATATCACCAGTGAATCCGGCGTGCTCAAGCTCTTTCAGAAAACTAAGAACAAGAGGATCGACATCAGTTTGCGAGTGTAATCTTGGTAACATTTGCTTCCTGCCCCTACGACGCTGATCCGATCAGCTGCGGGTTGTGTAATTATTTGCTCACTTCTCATACAAATTGGCGCTAAGCGAAAAAAAACACCACAAAAGAGTTAGTGAAGTAATATTCTTTGAATTTCGTCACTTTACAACATTTAAAAAGACGAGCAAATCAGAATCTCGATACAATAATTAAACTTATGCTTTATTTTTTCACGCTTGATGCCTTACATTGGGGAACGAATCGCGTTTCTAGATGAGTTTTCAGAATGAAAAAAAATAAAATTGTGACCACTGAAGATATCCTTCTCAAACTTTGCCAGTCTGTTTCTGGCGTACTTACTTCGGCGACATCTTCTCAAGTAAATTATTCAGCAATGGTGCAAAAAATCCACAAGACTAGCCTCAAACCAGATTTTGGCTGTTTTGTTCTGTTTGATGGCGGATTTACCGGGCTAGTTGTGATTAATTTTACGGCAAAAGCCGCACTGGAGATCTACACCAACTACATGCGTAATATGGGCATGCCAGAAGAAGAACTGGCAATATCTCATACTTCTGACGAGGTAGGCGATGTTCTGGGTGAACTCATGAATCAACTGGTCGGAGACTTCACTAATAAAATTCGTAAAGACCTGCAAACGAACATCACACAAAACCAACCAAAAATGCTGGCGCTGAATAAGCAAGTTATCTTACAAGTTGATACCAACCTTGACCGCCCTCAAGCTCGCAGAGTGACGTTCTCCACCGAAAACAACAATATTTTCTATCTCGAACTAGCAATGGATAAAACTGAGTTCATCCAACTGGAAGAGTTTGAAGTTGCTGAAGACGAAAACCCAGACGACATTTTAGAGGCAACACGTAAACAGTTGGCTGAGAAAGAATCTAAATCGTCGGGATCAAACGATGATGCCGATGACTTGCTCAACCAGCTCGGGTTGTAATTCTAACGAATCTTAATGAAGAATGGCTTCTTAGACACAAGTACGACTTCATACTGATTACGACGAACTAAAACGCCAGCCTCGCTTAATGCGAGGCTTCTTTTTATGTGCTGAAATTATCTTCAGTCCCACCTTGTATTTCGTTTTTATGTCAAAAAAGGTAATATGTCTGACTTCATAAATTTTCTGCTTTCGTTACTGGTTGTCGATGGATAAACAAAAAGCTCTGAAAAAAATCGCCAAGTGCTTAGAACTGGGCAATTCCGCTAATGTTAATGAGGCTGCCAATGCTATCAAAATGGCACATCGCCTCATGCTTAAATATGGTCTCGATAAAGACGATATTGAGTTCATCAGAATGGGAAAAACACAATCTTCTCATTTGCTACCAGCGAACATCAGTTCTACCATATTGCGAGTGATTCGCGGCATTAACACAAAATTCGGTGTCGAAGCAGTATTGTTGAATCACAAAGGGCTCAAACGTGTCGAATTTATCGGTGAAGCAGATCGCGCTATTTTTGCTGCATTTGCTTTCGATATTGTTTATCGCGAGATGAACGAAAGTACCGGACAATTCCGAAACAGCTTTGCTGGCACCGGCACCTCTTCTCAGGAAGTGACTCGCCGTGTGAACTCATTTGTATCTGGCTGGGTGGAAGGCGCGATTGAAAAATTGCCAATTATTTCTCCAGATGAAGAGTCGGCCAATAAAATTAATGACTATATTGATAAAGAATTCCAAAACATTGACCGCGAAACGTTCAAGAAGCAATTGAAAGAAGCGATGAAAAACCTAACTGAAGACTACGAAGTGGGCTTAAAGAAAGGTAGAAAGGTTTCAGTTAACCGTGGAGTGGGCGGCGAACAAGCACGCAAAATGTTGGGCGATTCATCGAAATAGCCAGAATAGTAAAGGATTCACATAAGCACCCATGACTTCGATGTCTATAGGGCTTACTTTGAGAGCTTTGGCAGTATTGATAGGAATTTTCTTACAGAAACTCTTATCAATCTTACTTTCTCATAACAAATATTAATGCTTGTTTATTCATAATTCGCATCCCATTATGAGGCATGGTTTCGCCTCAGTTTTATACGGAGATTTTCCCTTGAAAAAGATGCCTATTGCACTAGCTCTAGTGCTAGCTCTTACTGGCTGTCAAGCCACTCAACGCCAAAATGCAACAACGGGTGAATACGAAACTAACTCAACCACGCAAGGCGCGCTTATTGGTGCGATCGCTGGCGCAGCAATCGGCCTAGCAACGGGTGATGATGCTAAAGAACGTCGTCAGCATGCACTCATTGGTGCAGCCGCAGGCGGAGCGACTGGCGCTGGCGTTGGTTACTACTTTGACCAACAAGAAGCGGAATTACGTCGCGCGTTGCTAAACTCTGGCGTACAAGTTCAGCGTGTTGGTGAAAATCAGCTTTTACTGCGTATGGAAAACGGTATCGGCTTCTCTTCAAGCTCTTACCAACTTGATGCTAGTATCCATAATACTCTACGCGGTGTTGCTCGCATCCTAGTTGAGTACCCAGATACCAGTCTCGTTATTGATGGTTACACGGATAGCACAGGCAGTGAGTCATACAACCAAACGTTGTCAGAGCGCCGTGCAGAGTCCGTACGTCAATTCCTAGTATCTCAAAACGTTGCACCTGGTCGTGCAATTGCACGCGGCTACGGCGAACGTAACCCAATTTGCTCAAACCAAACTTCTGAAGGTCGTGCGTGCAACCGTCGTGTTGAAATCCAGATCTTGCCACTGAAGTAATTTGGTTGCACCATAACGGTAATAATAAAAAATTACCGGAGCAGGCCTAACCATTATCGTTAGGCCTGACATATTAATGTCTGTCAAAACGTCTGCCCTACTCTGCTTATTTAGCCTCAGCTTTTCTGGCTACTCACTTGCCTCTCAAGCTCCAAATGACCCCATCGAACAATACGAGTACGCACAACAATTATTGGCATCAAACGAAGCTGAAGCCTCACCAGAAACGCGCTACTGGCTAGAGCAATCCGCCAACCAAGGCTACCTCCCTGCACAAAAACAGCTCGCGAACGACTTTGCTAAAGGGATAAATGGCGAAAAAAATGAAACACAAGCGTTATATTGGCTAACCTCTATCGCACTCAATGACCCAACCGATCGTGGCTTTCTTCTCGCCGATTTTATTCAGCGCAATCCAGATAAGGTCACAACTGCTCAATTGACTGAAGCCTTGTATCAAATGGCTTCTCAGCATAATCCAGCAGCAGAACAAGCTTATAATCAACTGCTAGAGCTGCGCTTCAACCAACTGCGAGCTAAACAAGTCTCGCAAATAAAGTCGCTCGATAAAAAGGCGGAGCAAACACAAGAAGAGAAAAGCACAGTTGCAACCCCCAAAGTAGAACACTCGCCGTTTCTATGGCTGATTTGGCTAGCGGCGATACTCATCATCAGCGGCTTAAGTTTTCTCGTAATCAAGAAACTTAAGCAGAATAGAAAAGCGTGTGAAGTCAAAGAGGAAAGCCAAAATCAACGAATGGCGGAAAAAATAAAAGAGCTAGAGTTTACGAACAAGCAACTGAAGCGTCAGTTAGAGAAAGTATTCAGAGAATTTAAGAAATCCAAAACTCAGACAGAAAACCACAAGCTAAGCGTCGCGTGTGCTATGTTTGGCTACACACCACAAACCATCCCTGATTTACAGGCAATCAAGCTACGCTATAGACAGTTATCAAAGCTTTATCATCCTGACACAAGGGGCAGTGAAGAAGAAATGAAGCGACTCAATCATGCCTTTAAGCTCGTTTCACAAAATGTTACAAAACAGTAAAAATAGGTCAGGATACTTTGGCTGCCATGCTTTTATTCCCATATAATCAAACACCGCAATCGATCTCCCTCTCAAAGAAATTAACAGACATTTAACTTAAGTCTCGCTTTTATGCCATAATGCCCGGCGCAAAATAACACCTAACGACTCAAATTAATCTAGGTGGGGAGAAAATCAATGTTCACTGAAGAAGGCACCTGTGATTGGTGTAAAAAACCTAGTCTTGTAACTCGTCACGATTATTTAGATGGCAAGCACCATTACTCATGTAAAGCTTGTTACGACATGGCAAAAATCGACGTGCGCCTATTTAATCAAGGCGAATTGCAAATGCGCGAACGCTTGCAACGAGCGAGCTAAGCAAGACGGAATCAATGGAACTGATTTTCAAAGGCGCCTTTTAAGGCGCTTTTTTGATCGGCCAAGCCTATTTCCAATTTCTATCTCGTATTCCCTCCTATCCTACATAGCACGTCGCATCGGTTATCAGCCCTCTCTTACTGTATACAAACCACTGTCCATGAAACAACACCTGTATATACAGTAGTAAACCCCTGTATGTATCTCGTCCAGTTTTCTACTCACCTCACATTTTTAAATTGATGTTAGACATATCAAAAATGAAAAACAACCACATAAATTCAATTACTTAGAATCAAATCCTTTTATTTCCTTCTCAAAAAACCGCAAATAACTTTTGAGAAACTGGTTGATCAGGTCACCAAAACAAACTACTGTATACACATACAGCATGTATAAAGGAACAGTAAGATGCAGTTACAAAGTCAATCTCATACATACTCTCGTTACAACGTATTGGCACAAGCAACTAAGCCCATGGCCGTTTCGGATCAGCTTCTATCTAAGCTGGCTGTTTTATCGCAGCAGAAACAATGGATTTTGTTTACAGCAGACTGCCCTCGTCCAGACTTTGAACAACTCACTGCTTCTAATATTTGCTGTAAAAACATCATTCAGATGAAGCCGTCTCAACAGCTTTCTGAAGTGGAAATCGTGATTAAAGCTATTCAGTCTGGTAACGCTAGCGCTGTCGTCGCATCGAACAAGATTGCCCTAATGAATCAATCAATGCTTCGCGATATTGCTCAACGTTATCAGTGTGAAGTCTTTTTCGTCGAAGGCAGAGTTAATAAGTACCACTAACAAGATCGACGTTATCCATCCTGCATCTCGCCTCCTTTTTAAGGGGGCATTTTTTTGTATTAAAGAAAACAGGCAAACGTTTGCTTTTTCTCTGGCGAGTTAAAATAGTTCTGGTATGATGCCCACATTCGATTTATTCAGCGCCCACATTTTGCTGAATATCTTCTCTTTCTGACGTTTGATTAAGATGATAGGAATGTCGCAATGAGCCTTGCTAATCAAGTACTTGCCGTCAATGACGACCTGCCAATTCGCACCCATAAACCCGTTCATAGTGGAAAAGTTCGTTCAGTTTACTGGTTAACTGAAGAAGACAGCGCCCGACTGATCAAAGAAAAAGGATACAATGTCGCTCCAGATGCGCCTTTGGCTATCATGGTGATTAGCGACCGAATCTCTGCATTCGATTGTATTTGGCATGCTGAAGATGGTCTTAATGGTGTTCCGGGTAAAGGGGCTGCGCTTAATGCGATTTCTAATCACTGGTTCAAACTGTTCAAAGAAAATGGCTTAGCAGATAGCCATATTCTAGACATTCCTCACCCATTTGTTTGGATTGTACAAAAAGCCAAACCGGTAAAAATCGAAGCCATCTGCCGCAAATACATCACGGGTTCGATGTGGCGCGCTTACGCAAATGGCGAGCGGGAGTTTTGTGGAATCCAACTTCCTGAAGGGTTAGGAAAAGACAAAGCACTGCCAGAGTTGCTAATGACCCCATCCACAAAAGGTATTCTAAAAGGCATTCCCGGTGTGCCAGAAGCGGATGACGTGAATATTACTCGTCAAAACATCGTAGACAACTACGAAGCATTTAACTTCTCACGCGCTGACGATATCGCACTCTACGAAAAACTGCTGAAAGACGGCTTTAACGTTATCAGCCAAGCATTAGAAGCAATTGACCAAATCTTTGTCGATACCAAATTCGAATTTGGTTATGTTCATGATGCTGCTGGCAATGAAAAGCTGATTTACATGGATGAAGTGGGTACACCAGACTCATCTCGTATATGGGATGCTAAAGAGTACCAAGCAGGTCACATCGTAGAGAACTCAAAAGAAGGTTTCCGCCAGTTCCTACTTAACCACTTCCCTGACCCAGATATCTTGCTAAATAAAGAACGTATGCCAGAGCGTGAAGCACTCGCTCGTGATAATGCTTTACCCGTCGAATCTTTGATGGCGATTTCGAGCACCTACATTGGTATTGCCGAGAAGATTACAGGCAAGCCGATTCATTTGAGTGAGAATCCGAAAGCGGAAATCATCGAGGTTCTGAGCAAAGAATACGGATTGATTGACTAGCACTGTCGCTAGATTGCTAAATGCTTTCCAATAAAAAGTCCGCACTAGCTTGCGGACTTTTTTCGTATTAGGCTCAGTTTAGCCGATATTTAACGTAGTGCCATCTGTTGTAGAGGCTGACTTGGTCGTCACCTGATATGTTTTGTCTTTAATCGTTGATACGAAATACCAGGTCGACTCTGCCTTGTCGGGCGTAAAAGTAACGCGCATAAAGCCACGCTGTTTGATGTCTGCCCACTGTAATTCTGACACTAAGTGCGGCAGCGTGTATTCCATTTGAGCGATCGCAACAGGGTCTAACGCGAGGTAGGCCTCTAACCCAGGGGAACTCACAGAGCTAGTCGCAAACTCTACCCCGATAGGATGCTTAGATATGTCTTTAAGCTCACTTGCCCATGCGTTGTGCGTATCTCCTGCCAAGCAGACAAAGTTACCACTGCTGGCTTTGGCCAGTTGATAAACTTTCTCTCGCTCAACGTAGTAACCATCCCATGCATCTAGGTTATATGGCAAAGCAATGGTATCTAAACTTGGGTCAGAGAGATAACCCGTAATCGCAGAGTTTACCGCTAATAACGCCTCTGTTTTTTGTTCTTCAGTGGCAGTAAACAATTGAAACATCGCGGTCATAACCGAACTTGGCAACTCCATACGAGACATTAACACTTGTTGCCCTAGCACATTCCAAGTTGCGTCGTGCGTACTGAACGCATCCATCAGCCAAGCGAGTTGGTCACCGCCTAACAGCTCTCGGTCTTGACTGCGCGACTGGGCAACTAAACCGCCAATAGCTTCCATCGTTGGTGAGCTGAGCGAGAAATAATCCAACGGTTTATCACGCCCCACAAGTCGCGTGTCGAGCATCATCAAATTGACTAAACTTCCAAACGAAAACTGACGGTAAATCAGCATGTTTGAGAAAGTGTTTTCACGAACGGGCAACCATTCTGTCCACGCGGCAGCCGCAGCTGCACGACGATCATTAAAGCGGCCTTCCTCTTCTTGATGGTTTTCCGCACCATTTTTCCAACTATCATTTGCAAGCTCATGGTCATCCCAGACTGCAATCATTGGTAGGCTCGCATGTAACGCTTGCAGATCAGCATCTTGGCGATATTGCGCATACCGTTTTCGGTAATCATCTAAGGTAATGCATTCAGTGCCTTTGCTTGGCTCTCGCCCTAGTGCCTCAGCATCTTCACTAGCGTAGCCACCAGCCCCATACTCATAAATGTAATCACCGAGATGAAGTACCACATCAAACGGTTCTTGCTCATGTTGATTTAAGATCTCTCGATACACATGGAAATAACCAGCAGGATAGTTTGCGCAAGAAACAACGGCCATGGATGCCTTTTCTACACCACCCTCTGGTAATGTTTGAGTTTGCCCGACTTCGCTAGTGACATCTCCAACCATGAATCGATAGTAGTAGCGAGAATTTGCGTTGAGGTTTTGAACATCGACTTTTACCGTGAAATCTCGGCTCGTGTCTGTGGCAAAAGTGCCACTTTGCACGATATCAGTAAAATTTTCGTTAGATGAAACTTGCCAGCTTACATCTGCGTAGCTCGCTGAGGTTGTAACACGAGTCCAAATGATTACTTGTGTTTGAGTAGGATCTCCACTCGCCACTCCGTGCTCAAAGGTAACCGCAACAGATTCACTAGCATCGCTACCACAGCCCACCAGCCCGGTAACAATCGCCGTTGAAGAGGCAGCTTTCATAAAGTCTCGACGAGACAAAGACATATTGACTTCCTTTCTTATTGTGTTTGTTTTTATGCCCAAATGACGTGGTGACTCAATCATCCTTGTGTGCCAATAAGGGACGTTAATTCGAACTTACAGACCAACCACTTAGTCGGTAATTTGTCCTAAAAACACAAAGTTAGAAGCTAGTTATGACAATTGCATTTCCAAACGTTACATTTTTGTTAATTTAAGTGCAAATACTCTATATTCATCACACTTCCAAGACCTGTGACAAAAACCTCAAAATAAAAAAGCGACCTACTTTGAGGTCGCTTTTCATTGCACTATTGTTAAGTGGTACATCGATGAAGTGGAAATGCTCAGCCTAAAACTTGATGTTAAGGACATCTTGTTCTGACGTATCCACCTTCAACTGACTGCGAGATTCTATATACTCGATTTGCTGAACATCGAGCGAATATGGCATAACGACTCGCAATTCATTGATCCCTTCATGTTTAGCTAGCTGAGTTAAGCGGACCAAATTGGATTCATCACTTTTACGAGAAGACATCGATTTTAATGCGGCATCCCACAACCGATCTTCAGGCTTGCTCAATTCCGCAATGTTCTGTTTCCACATCAAACCGAAAATAGGCGCTATGGTGGCAAATGCCTCTAAAAAGGTCCATTTTTTACTACCTGTCGCTCCTAAAAAGCTAGTGTAGTCGAATTCAATGCACGTCTTTCCTTGTTGATCCATTCTATGCCCCCGACACTCGAAAATGAGATATACCAAATATCGTTCAACTGTTTTGATATAGCAATGGGATATAAAACATTCGTCTTTTATGCCCTAATTTACATACAAAAGGAAATATTAAAACCAGCTTTGTAACAACTGATGTACAGCTTCGCCATATATAAGCATTCAATTGATTAATATTTCAATTAAGAAACTAAAAACAACACGCAAGTAACGCTATCAATATGAAATCATTATAGATTCACCAAGAAAATATCAATTCTTGTCACAACGTCATCCGCCGACCTACTTTACATCAATCACTCGACTGGCCTTTTTATACTGTATCTTCCAACCAGCCCAACGTGGCAGCTCCCAACGCTTCGGGTCCCCCTTACGGTTTCCCTCTCGATAAACGACCTGTACCAGCTTGCGAGACGCGTAATACTCAACATCCAGTTGGAGTTCTGGCAGCGAAAGTTCTAAAGGGTACTGCTCCGTGAAATCGTCGTATTCCCATTCTGGAACACCGTTAAATGTTAAATCTTCCGGTTCAAATAACGCCATATCATCGACATTTTCAACGCCTAATGTTTCCAACTGATCCTTTAACCAGCTAGAAAATGTCAAGGAGGCCAAGTCGTTAACCTCTTCTCCTTCGACATTAAGGCCCAATGCGTTGTAGAGTTTCCAGTGTTGGATTTGTTGTTTTCTTTGAGAAGCAAAACCTGGTAACAGTGTCTCGTCTTCTATCATTTCGACAATAGACTGAACAGCAACATCACCTTGTAACGCTTGGTGTTCAGAACAGACTGTTCGCCCGGCGTAGACCAAATGCATTGTTGCCCTTGGCGTCTCTTCTTCATAATTCGTCTCACCTTGTTGCCACTCCCCTAGCTCAAGTTCGCGTAATAACGTCAGCGGGATAGGCATCATAACCGATGCGAGGTTTAGTGTTTGCTTAACACCTCGTCCTGGCACGCTATGGCTATCTAGCACGATGGCCGCTTCTTCTTTATCAGGAAAGCGGCTGTTACGCCCAACCAGCATCTCGACTACGCCATTTCCTAGAGCATCCCTTCGACGAGCTCGTCGGACAAACACAAGCTCAGGGTGCAATGAGGCGATGGAGAAAAAGAGCGCTTCACGTTTATATCGAGAGGCAACGTCAAGCTCCGGCAATTCAAACACTTCTCGCATTTGTTTCGCTAAACCTTGTGCCTCTTCGAGCGCGCTAGCGTCAATGATAATGCCTGAGAGTTGCTCCCCTCGAACCAAACGGATCAGTAAAGAGGCATCACATCCGTATGGCTCCTCTTGAGATAGAAGCTCAGCAACTTCACCACTTTGTCGCTGATAGAGCTGCGCAGGCACAGATAAGGCGGCAGCCAAATCAATCATTGCTTCCTTCTCTGGCTTCGCTTGAATTCTGGTAACGAGATCGGCAAACAGTGCATCAATAGGTAGTGGATATACTTTTCTCCCGTGCTGCGTGACATTGCCATCCTCATCAATCGCTTCCATGGATAACAACGTCGAATGAGATGCCTCTAGCGACTTTGGGGGAATTGAGTCGAGAAAATCGAGTGTTGAGAGACGGTACCCACAACAAGCCGCTGCCAGCATGGGTTCGACGAGCTCTTCTCTGTGTAATTCTGGAGGTGTCACCAACTCTAAAGGCGCGTGCTCACCATATAGACGAATACAAGCCCCTTCGGTAACGCGACCTGCTCGCCCCATTCGCTGCGCGGCACTGGCCTTAGAAATGTTGGTTAATGTCAGTGCTGTACGTCCATTTCGTTGTACAGTTCTGCGCTCTAAACCAGTATCGATTACCACACGGATATTAGGAATGGTCAGAGAGGTTTCCGCGACGTTGGTTGCCAATACGACTTTCCGTTGCTTTTGTACCGTCAGCGCACGATGTCGTTCTTCATCACTGACCGAGGCATGAAGTTTAACCACCATGACAACACTGCTGCTTTGTAGCATCTGCGCGCATTGGGCGATCTCTTTACGTCCTGGGAGAAAAACAAGAATATCGCCATCTTCATCTTCCAGTGCTTCTTTTACCGATCCGACAACCTCCTGTTCACATCCCTTCTTGTTCGGTAAATAGCGGCTGTCTGTGGAACGATGTGTCACCGTGACTGGAAAGCAACGTCCCTCCGAACGCAGACGCTTAGCATTCAGGTAACGAGCAAGCTTTTCGCCTTCTAAGGTAGCAGAAGTGACGATCAATCGATGTTGATTTTCTTGCTTCAAAATGGCGGTTAATAGATCAATATCCCAGCGTCGCTCGTGAAATTCGTCCACTATCACGACATCAAAGTCTGCTAGCTTGTTTTCCGAAAACCAACGCAGTGCAACCCCCGGAGTCACAAATACAACTTCGGTTTTTTCATCAAAGTAGGCATGAAGCTTGATCGCGTAACCGACTTTGCGACCTATTGGCTCTCCAGATTGCTCCGCAAGAAATTCAGCCAGCGAGGTACAAGCAATTCGACGTGGTTCAATAACCAGAACGCGTCCGTGTTTTGCCGCCCACATGGGCAAGCGGGTAGATTTACCCGACCCGGTTTCGGCTTCCACCACAAGATGGTTAAGGCTTACATGATGGTCAAACTCAGCTTGCAGGCTGTCGATAGGTAGTTGAAACATAGAAATTGGATTTGATTTGATGATGCAAAACATTATACCCAAGTAAAAAAATCCTGCTTTAGGTATCTCTAAACAACCAATATTGCCGATATTTTCGTCGGTATCTGAATTTTTTTGCGACATTACATTGATGTGCATCAACGCATGTTTACAACTAAATAGTGAACCCGTTAAAATTTGGTGCGCATCCTTCAACCCTACATAAGGCACCCAATGAACAACGATAAACGCCCACTATATATTCCATATGCGGGTCCGGCTCTTTTAGCAACCCCTCTTTTGAACAAAGGCAGTGCATTCTCTGCTGAAGAACGTAGTTCATTCAACTTAGAAGGTCTGCTTCCAGAGTCGACCGAAACTATCCAAGAGCAGGTGGAACGTGCCTACCAGCAATACAAAAGTTTCGAAAGCGATATGGATAAACACATTTATCTGCGTAATATCCAAGACACCAACGAAACATTGTATTACCGCCTAGTGCAAAATCACATTTCTGAGATGATGCCTATCATCTACACGCCGACTGTTGGCGCAGCATGTGAAAACTTCTCTAACATTTACCGTCGTGGTCGTGGTCTGTTCATTTCATACCCAAACCGTGACCGTATTGACGACTTGCTGAACAACGCAGCAAACCACAACGTTAAAGTGATTGTTGTGACAGATGGCGAACGTATCCTTGGCTTGGGTGACCAAGGTATCGGCGGCATGGGTATTCCTATCGGTAAACTGTCACTATATACCGCGTGTGGTGGTATCAGCCCTGCTTACACGCTACCAATCGTGCTTGATGTGGGTACCAATAACCCGCAACGCTTAGCTGATCCGATGTACATGGGTTGGCGTCATCCTCGTATTACGGGTGCAGAATACGATGCATTTGTAGAAGAGTTTATCCAAGCGGTACAGCGCCGTTGGCCTGATGCTTTGATCCAGTTCGAAGACTTTGCTCAGAAAAATGCGATGCCTCTTCTTGAGCGTTACAAAGACCGCGTGTGTTGCTTCAATGATGATATTCAGGGTACTGCTGCTGTTACTGTTGGCTCTCTACTTGCAGCTTGTAAAGCAGCAGGAACTCAGCTTTCTAAACAACGTATTACCTTCCTAGGCGCAGGGTCTGCTGGTTGTGGTATCGCAGAAGCGATCATCGCACAAATGGTATCGGAAGGAATTTCTGACGAGCAAGCTCGCTCACAAGTTTACATGGTTGACCGTTGGGGTCTGTTACAAGAAGGCATGCCTAACCTTCTTGATTTCCAACAACGCTTGGTGCAAAAGCATACCAATACGAGAGAGTGGGAAAATGAAGGAAATGGCTTCTCACTACTCGATGTTATGCGTAACGCCAAGCCAACGGTATTAATTGGTGTTTCTGGTGCGCCTGGCCTATTTAGCCAAGAAGTCATCGAAGAAATGCATAAACACTGTAAGCGTCCGATTGTCTTCCCACTGTCGAACCCAACAAGCCGCGTGGAAGCGACACCGAACGACATCATTCGTTGGACAAATGGTGAAGCACTGGTTGCAACAGGTAGCCCATTTGAGCCAGTGGTTCATGAAGGTCGCACTTACCCTATTGCACAATGTAACAACAGCTACATCTTCCCAGGCATTGGCCTTGGTGTACTTGCTGTCAATGCAAAACGTGTCACTGACGAGATGCTAATGGAATCAAGCCGCGCGCTCGCAACATGTTCTCCTCTAGCAATCAACGGTCGTGGGGCACTACTTCCACCACTGGAAGAGATCCACTTAGTATCGAAAAAAATCGCATTTGCCGTTGGTAAAAAGGCAATTGAACAAGGTGTCGCATTAGAAATTACTGATGAAGCATTGAACGTGGCGATTGAACAGTCGTTCTGGCAACCTGTTTACCGCCGCTACAAACGCACTGCGTTCTAAGCTTGAGACAATTCGTTTAATAATTAGCCCCTACCATGTAGGGGCTTTTATTTTTTTATCATCCTAACCAGATTTTGGCATAAATGGGCTTCTCTCTTTTTGTTTCTATCAGATATGATGAGAACTACATTTTTAGTTAAGGATATAAAACGTTTTGTTGTTTTCTCGCATAAGATCAAAGTGGAAGCTGAAATTTTCCTGGAAGCGATTTGCTTTGATTTTGTCGATCTCTGCACTTAGTCTGCTTGTTTCTGTTATTGCCATCGACCGATGGGTGGTTTTACAAGCCAAACAGAGCATTTTCACTGAATACGAGCAAATCCCTCAACATGAGGTTGCCGTAGTTCTTGGTACCAGTAAATACATCGGAAAGATCCTCAACACTTACTACACTCATCGCATTAATGCGGCGATTGAGCTTTACAACCAAGGCAAAGTAAAACAGTTTTTATTGAGTGGTGATAACGCCCACCGTTCATACAACGAACCGTGGACAATGAAACGCGACTTACTTAAAGCAGGCGTGCCTGAAGAAGTGATTCACCTTGATTATGCTGGCTTTCGTACCTTAGATTCGATTGTACGAGCGAAAAAAATTTTTGCTTCGGAGCGATTTCTGATTGTGACTCAGCGCTTTCACTGTGAACGCGCACTGTTCATCGCTGATGCTTACAGCATTGATGCGCAGTGTCTCGCGGTAGCAGGGCCGACGGCCAACAAGCAAAAAACATCGATGCGTGTTCGAGAACTGCTAGCCCGTGTGAAAGCGTTTTTAGACCTGTACATTATCAATACGCAGCCTAAGTTTCTTGGCCCTCAAGAACCTATCGTTGCAGTAAAAGAGCCAAATAAAGCAGCTAACGAGCCTCTTCAAGTCCCCGTCGAATAGAGGAATAACGTGGCTCACAAGCCTAGTAACATTTCTATAAAACAAATGGGTAGTTTTCTACCCATTTCCAATTCTCAACATCACACTTTCTAATTTGCTCTACGATTCAGGCAAAACTCTTTTTCGCATTCAAAGTAACATTTCATCAATAAATAACTACAAGTCAGTTACTTTGCCATAAAAAAACCGACAAAAGGCAATGCAAAAGGAGCACTACCCATGACCGCACTCGCTGTGACATTGAAGAATTGGTTCTTCACTCGCAACAGCATGATTTTGAACGCGAATATCCTATTGTTCATTATCTTGTTTAATACCTTACCCTTTGAACCACAAGTAGTAACCGGCCTGAGCATCTTAGTTTTTGTTGCTATTTTGTGGCTAACCGAAGCGATTCACGTCAGCATTACCGCGCTGCTCATACCACTACTTGCGGTATTTTTGGGTGTGTTCAACACTCAAGCCGCACTGAATAACTTTTCCAACTCCATCATTTTTCTATTTTTGGGTGGTTTTGCACTAGCTGCGGCTCTGCATAAACAAAAGTTAGATCAAGCTATTGCAGATAAAGTACTATTGCTGGCGAGAGGCAAAATGTCTGTCGCTGTATTCATGCTATTTGGTGTGAGTGCTGGCCTGTCAATGTGGATTTCAAACACCGCCACCGCCGCGATGATGTTACCGCTTGTGCTGGGTGTGATGACAAAGCTAGACGCCAAGAAAAACCACAACACCTTTTTGTTTGTTCTACTCGGTATCGCTTACAGTGCTTCAATTGGTGGTATTGCAACACTGGTTGGTAGCCCACCAAACGCAATTGCAGCCGCTGAAGTTGGCCTAAGCTTCACTGAATGGATGAAGTTTGGTGTACCTATTTCCCTAGTATTAATGCCAATCGCTATCCTCGTATTGTACACGATGACTAAGCCTGACCTTAGCCACAAGTTTGACCTTGACCATCAACCAGTCGAATGGACAAACGGCAAAATGATTACGTTGGCGATTTTCTTACTGACCGTGACGTTGTGGATATTCAGTAAGCCTATTAACGCTATGCTGGGTGGCTTCGCGAAGTTCGATACTCTTGTAGCTATTGGCGCCATCCTTCTACTTGGTGCTTCTCGCGCCGTCGAGTGGAAAGATATTGAGAAAACAACCGACTGGGGTGTGTTAATCCTATTTGGTGGTGGTATCTGTCTGAGTAACGTCCTAAAAACAACCGGAACAAGCGTATTTTTGGCTCATAGCTTGTCAGGCTTCCTTGAGCAAGCCGGTATTCTCTTAACGATTCTTGCAGTGGTTGCTTTTGTTGTCTTCTTGACTGAGTTTGCGAGTAACACCGCCAGTGCTGCGCTACTTGTCCCTGTATTTGCGACCATTGCAGAAGCCTTAGGCATGTCTCCGGTTATTCTCTCTGCACTGATTGCCGTCGCTGCATCTTGTGCATTTATGTTACCAGTTGCAACACCTCCAAACGCGATTGTGTTCGGTACGGGTCATATCAAGCAAAAAGAAATGATGCGAATTGGTTTCGTATTAAACATTGCCTGTATTGCTGCACTAACGCTTTTCGCTTGGTTGTTCTGGTAAAAATAGCAAGTTCGATTAGCACTACACTGCTGCTCACGGTAATCGTATCGATAACCCAAACTTCCCCCCCTAAGTGGTGTTCAGCAGTTTCCCTCTTGGTGGCCAGTTGGCCACCTTTTTTCTTTCCTTTTAGTGAACGACTATCAGGCTTGCTTCTTTTCGCAAGCAAGTAAACCATAATGAGCTTCCACTCGGTTGCGACCATTGCGCTTCGCCTGATACAACACTTCGTCAGCTCTCGCCATGGTTTCTGAGACGCGTTCATTCTGCATTTGGGCAACGCCAATACTGCAAGTTAATGATTCACCGTGCACCCACAAATGATCCTCCACATTTTTGCGAATCATTTCTGCCTTCTCTAGCGCTTGTTCAATATTGGTATCAGGGCAAAATACGACAAACTCTTCGCCGCCCCAACGAACGAGTCGATCGTCTGAGTAAATAGAAGTCGCTACCACCATGACAAATTCGCGCAATATGTCATCCCCCATTTGGTGCCCAAATTTGTCGTTCACCTTTTTAAACTTATCCAAGTCCAAATAGAGAATACTGAAGGTGTTATGCCCCCAGCGAACCTGACGAGATTGTTGTTCCAGCCAGTGTTGCACAGCATATCGGTTCATCGCGCCCGTCAAAGCATCTCGATGCGCTAGCTCTGCAAACTCATAGTTTTGAGCTCGCAAAGTATCATTCACCTTTTCCAAATGACGGTGACGCTTTTGCGCTTTTTCATAAGCCACTCTATTTTTTCGTAACTCATGCAGTGAAAAAGCCAGTCCAAGCGCCATCCAAGAGAGTAATAATGCATACAACAATGTTTCTTGCGCAAGGTAAGCGCCTTCAAACTCAATTTTATCAATCACAATTCTATGTTTACCAAGTGCCGCACCAGACCCAGTTGCAATATCAATACGTGTGATGTTTGAAAATTCAGGTGCAGAGTGCTCAATCGCGACTCCGTTATCTGCTAACCACCAGGTCATCACCTGAAGATTTTTAATCGGAATTTCGACAATATCGCTCGAACCCGACGGAGAAAACTGCATGCCATTATATTTAATGGTGTACTCGTCGTCCGGCTTGGAATACTCAGAATTATAATTGCGAAGATACAAACGTAGGTCGTGGCTAGGGTTAGCCGCTATTCCTGCCTCTTCATATCGCACCTTCAATCGAATCGTATGGTAGTTGGAAAGGTCAATACCCTGTGTTGGCGTTGCTGAATCGGTATAAACCGAGATTCCGCAGTAAGGCCAAGCATACGAGCTCTGCTTTAGTTCACAGCTAAGAACTAGGCTTTGCCGATCGTATGTGATATCAGCCTCACTCACACCTCCTTCACTGGCATCTTTAGTTGCATAGATATTGAAATGCTCAGGTGTAATGGTCAGCTTTCGCGTATCGCCAAGCACACTATAAAGGGCAACCAAACTGATAGTGCAAATAGAAAGAGCAAAGATAAAGTTATGGATCCACTTCATGGGCAAGTGACCTGCTGAGATTATATGCAATACGTGAGGTTCAATAATTTCAAAAAATGAAATCAAGGTGATTTATCAAGAAATAAAATCACTTTCTCATTCAATTCTTAGTTTCGACACATAGTAACGGATTTTGAACCGTTATCACGTTTTAAAATTTCTAAAAAGTGCAGCTCAACTTCTATTTGCGAAGCATTTCACAGCCATAATTTTTAGAAAATAAAACACGATGCATAATAATTTAGTGCAAGACATTTACTTTAAAGCTCCTGTCAACCCTGCATCTCTTCTCCACTTCAGTATATACTGTGCAAAAACACAATAATGAGTAATGTCATGTCATTAATTGCAACTGGCACGCTAAACAAAATGCGTGCTTCTCTGGACGGTGCCGTCAACTACCGTCTTCCTGTCGGTGAGGAAGAGATCGACTTAACTCCGTTTCTGGGTAAAACGCTCACACTGACTCACACTGGCAATATTTTTTGTTGCTCATGTGGAAAGAAAACGAAAAAGAGTTATTCGCAAGGCCACTGTTTTGTATGCATGAAAAAGCTAGCAAGCTGCGACATGTGTATCATGAAGCCAGAGACCTGCCACTACGATCAAGGGACTTGTCGCGAACCACAATGGGGTGAAGAGAATTGCATGGTGGATCACTTTGTCTACCTGTCCAACACATCCAGCTTAAAAGTTGGTATCACTCGTCATACTCAAATCCCGACTCGTTGGATTGACCAAGGCGCGACTCAGGGCTTGCCAATTTTTAAAGTAAAAACTCGCCATATCTCCGGTTTAATTGAAGTTGAACTGGCGAAACATATCGCAGACAAGACCAATTGGCGCACACTGCTTAAGGGTGACGGTGAACCTATGGCATTGCAGGACCGTTTTGCTGAGCTATTGCCTTTAGTCGAAGAGAAAATTGCCGAGATAAAACAGCAATTCGGCGAAGATGCCATTGAAGTACTGAACGAAAGCATTACCGACCTTAGCTACCCGGTACAACAGCACCCAACGAAGATCACTTCGCATAACTTCGATAAAAACCCGGTTGTTACTGGCACTTTGCAAGGCATTAAAGGTCAATACCTCATCTTTGATACCGGCGTTATTAATGTAAGAAAATTCACTTCCTATGAAGTTGAAGTTAGTGAGTAATCGCTTGTAGAACGCGTTGATTCAAATAAAAACGAAAAAAGCTCGAGTTTGACTCGAGCTTTTGTTTTTCTATTAGGAAGAAATCGTTAGTTATGCGTCAAGGATGCTTTCTAGCACATCGAATAACATATCGACTTCTTCTATTGTGTTGTAATGCATACAACCAATTCGCACTACACCACCCGATTCTTCTAAACCAAGTTGACGAACTAAGCCCAACGCATAAAAGTGACCATTCCATACACAAATGTTATGTTCACCCAGTGTTTTCGCGATGAACTCTGGAGAATATCGGTCAAACGTTAGCGCAAAAGTTGGCGTGCGGAGTTGGCTATCTTCCTTTGCGATACCGAATAGATTGACACCATCTAATGCATTCAAACGCTGTAAGAAACGCTCACTCAAGCGCTGCTCATGTTGTTCATACAGTTGGTAGCTTTGCTCCAATCGTTGGCGAAGAGGTAAACCGACTTCACCAAATTGAGCCAGGTACTCAACCGCAGAAACGACACCAGCAAGACCTTCAAAACTTTGCGTTCCTGTTTCAAATCGACCAGGGCCTATATTAGTGGCAGGCTCGACTTTGTAAGGGCGAATACTGTGGAGCCACTGATCGGCTATGTAAGCGATACCAACGTGCGGTCCGAAAAACTTGTAAGCTGAGCAAGCTAAAAAGTCACAACCTAACGCTTGAACATCAACCAAATGATGAGGCGCATAATGGACGGCATCCACATAAACTTGTGCCCCAACATTGTGCGCCATGCTGACTACTTGCTGTACATCCACAATAGAACCCGTCGTGTTCGATGCATAAGTCACAGCGACAAGGCGCGTTTTATCAGAAAGAAGGCGGCTTAAATGCTCCATATCAAGCGTACAATCTTCTTCGTTGATACGAACTTGATGAACCGTAACGCCTTTATCTTCTGCCGCTTGCTGCCAGCTGGATACATTTGAATAGTGATCCAAAGCGGAGACAATGATCTCATCTCCTGCTTGCCAATCTCGACTAATCGCGCGACTAAGCTGAAAGGTTAGTGAGGTCATATTGGCACCGAAGACAATATTGCCAGATGAAGGGGCATTAAGTAGAGCCTGAGCCGACTCACGCGCATTTTGCATTACGTCAACGGTCACTTGGCTAGAAAAATAATGCCCGCCTAAGTTAGCGTTGAAACGACCTAAATACCCAACCATGCTGTCTAGTACTGGTTGAGGCACTTGTGAGCCACCTGGACCATCAAAAAACGTCACGGGCTTGTCGTTGTGGTATTGAGCCAACGCCGGAAATTGCTCTCTGATCTGATTAAGATTGAAGTTCATTACGCTTATCCGTAGCAGTAAGTACAAATACATCCATATGGCCCGCTTCGTCATCAATAACAGAGCGGATTGGGCACGCGTTATGCCACAGCTTGCTATCAGCCAAGATTGCGACCTCTCCGGTTTCTAGCACTTTACGGAAAAATGGGGCTTGGTTATGGCTGCTGTACAGCATGATGTCGCCACCGATGATGTTATGGCGTCCCACACCAACCATTGCAATATGATCAAAACCGTCTTGGTGCACACCTTCAGGTGCTACTTGGGTTTCTTCTTCCAGTGCCCTGATACGGATTTGGTGAATTTCTATTTCTTGACCGTTTGGCAGATGATTCGCATTGACAAACAATTCACACATTTCTCGAAATCCATCGCTGGTAAGAATATCCTTCTCAATTGGCTCGAATTGTCTTACTACATCACCTTGAAATCGGTTGATATCAGAGGATTGAACAAAGCTATTTTTATTTAAGTCGATGACTTTGCCGTTATCAAAGCCAACCACAGAATAACGTCGTAGTCGATACTGACCATCTGCATGTTCGGTACGAGGCAGTTCTTCAAACGATGGGGAAAGCTGCTCAATTGCTGCCATGCTGAGCTGTGTTAAATGTAGAGTATTCTCACGTGAATGTAACATCATTTGCTCCTTTAATGAGGCACATTAATTAACATTTAATTTACACACTAGGTTACGCAAATATTCTGCAATTACCAGCTTTTAACGTTGATAGCTTCAACAAAACGACGAAAACAACATAACAAACCAAACCAAACCACAAAAACAGAGCCATGTTTCAGTTTTACGCTTTGACAATATTTGAAACTAGACTTCTCTACTACGAATAGAATTTTATGCTAGAAGTCAACGTTCTCAATCAATATTTAGTGGGTTCTAATCTATAACCAATTATTCGATCACAATCGTTGTTTATGCTTTTAAAGCACTAAGAATTTCCATACAATCGAGGGAAATGTTACGCCCTTTTTGGAGCCATAATGAGCGACGTAAAACACTGTAAATTATTAATTCTTGGTTCTGGTCCTGCAGGATACACAGCTGCCGTCTACGCAGCGCGTGCAAACTTAAACCCTGTGCTTGTGACGGGAATGCAACAAGGTGGTCAGCTAACCACCACAACTGAAGTTGAAAACTGGCCAGGCGATGCTGAGGGACTGACAGGTCCAGCATTGATGGATCGCATGAAAGAACACGCCGAGCGTTTTGAAACTGAAATCGTATTTGATCACATCAATGAAGTAGAGCTATCACAACGCCCATTTCGTTTAAAAGGCGACTCAGGTGAGTACACTTGTGATGCCTTAATCATATCTACCGGCGCATCAGCAAAATACCTTGGCCTTGAGTCTGAAGAAGCATTTAAAGGTCGCGGCGTTTCTGCTTGTGCAACCTGTGACGGTTTCTTCTACCGTAATCAGAAAGTTGCAGTTGTGGGCGGTGGTAACACGGCTGTTGAAGAAGCGCTATACCTATCTAACATTGCGTCAGAAGTTCACCTGATCCACCGCCGCGATTCATTCCGCGCAGAGAAGATCCTTGTGAAACGTCTGATGGATAAAGTTGAAAGCGGTAATATCGTTCTTCATACCGATCGCACTCTCGATGAAGTACTGGGTGACGATATGGGCGTAACGGGCGTCCGCATTAAAGACGTGAACAGCGGTGCGACAGAAGATATCGATGTAATGGGTGCATTCATCGCAATTGGTCACCAGCCAAACACACAAATCTTTGAAGGCCAAGTAGACATGAAAGATGGCTACATCATCGTTCAATCAGGTCTTGAAGGCAACGCAACACAAACTAGTATCGAAGGTGTATTTGCAGCTGGCGACGTAATGGACCACAACTACCGTCAAGCGATCACCTCTGCAGGTACAGGTTGTATGGCTGCATTAGATGCTGAACGTTTCTTAGACTCACTTGGTGACAAATAACTTTTCACATTTGTGTCATATCCTTAAAGCCCAGCGGTATTCCCGCTGGGTTTTCTTTTGTATACTACCGCCTCATTAAAACAATTATCATTAAGCCTTCACGATGGATAAGAAAAAGCAAAGCAGCTTGAATAAGTGGCTGAAGCAACAAAGTAAGTTAGCCAAGCGCTGGCTTATGATTGCGATAGGCCTAGGCGTACTTTCAAGCGTGTTTTTATTGGCTCAAGCAGCCCTGCTCGCCTCCATTCTGCACCAGTTAATCATTGACCAAGTCGACAAAGCCGAGCTCATTTGGCATTTTGTTGGGCTCGGTGGCACGGTTATCGGTCGAGCTGCTTGTACCTGGGGTCGAGAGCTTGCCGGTTACCGTTGCGGGGAGCAAATTCGAGTTTATATTCGCCAACTCATTTTAGATAAAGTTCATAAACTTGGGCCAGCTTACATCAAAGGCAAACCTGCTGGCACTTGGGCAACGCTCATCTTAGAGCAGGTAGAAGATATGCAAGATTTCTTCTCACGCTACTTGCCTCAAATGTCATTATCGGTACTAGTGCCTTTCATCATTTTGGTTGTCGTATTCCCAGTAAACTGGGCAGCAGGCTTGATCTTCCTGGTCACTGCACCACTAGTGCCTATTTTCATGGCACTGGTTGGGATGAAAGCCGCAGAAGCAAACCGTAAAAACTTTAAAGCGATGCAGCGTTTGTCGGGTCACTTTTATGACCGCTTGCAAGCAATGACAACCATTCGCTTATTCGATAGAACAAAATCTGAAACTGAGACGCTAAAGGGTGCTTCAGAAGTCTTTCGTACTCGTACCATGGACGTTCTGAAAATCGCGTTTCTGTCTTCTGCGGTGTTAGAGTTTTTCACTTCCATTTCTATCGCAATTACCGCTGTCTACTTTGGCTTTAGTTATATCGGGGAGCTGGACTTCGGCTACTACGGCGCAGGTGTTACGCTCTTTGCTGGTTTGTTCATTCTGATTCTTGCTCCAGAGTTTTATCAGCCATTACGTGATTTGGGCACGTTCTATCATGCGAAACAGCAAGCGGTTGGGGCAGCAGAAAGCATTGTCGAGTTTCTGGATTTGGAAGTCGATCAAATCAAAGATGGTACCCAAGCGTTAGATAAAAACAGCCCTATCCATATTGAAGCGAACCAGTTAACCATTTTTAGTCCGGAAGGTAAGCAGCTCGCAGGTCCCCTATCCTTCTCTCTTGAAGCCAACAAAAGTACGGCTTTAGTTGGACCAAGTGGCGCAGGTAAAACAAGCTTGGTAAACACCATCCTCGGTTTCATGCCTTATCAAGGTAGCTTGAAGATTAATGGTTGTGAATTGTCGCAACTGGATCTAGCCACATGGCGAGAGGCAGTAAGCTGGATTGGTCAAAACCCGATGCTATTACACGGTAGCATTCGAGATAACATCACACTAGGTAAGCACAATATTCAGGATGCAGACGTACATTCTGTGTTGAATGACTCTCACGCTGCTGAATTTGTTGAAATGCATGGGTTGGATTATCCGATATCTGATCGTTCTGGTGGTTTATCTGTCGGCCAAGCGCAGCGTTTAGCACTGGCTCGCGCCATGCTACAAAATGGTCGTTTTTGGTTATTAGATGAACCAACCGCAAGCTTAGATGCTCGCAGTGAAAAACTCGTGATGGAAGGCATTAACAAGTATGCGCATGCCACAACAAATTTGATGATTACTCACCAACTTGCACCTTTACAAAACGTATCGCAAATTCTTGTTATGCAGGACGGCCAGATTGTTCAACGTGGTGATTACGCCACACTGTCGACAGAAGATGGCTTATTTAAAGACATGTTGGAAGCGAACCTCGCACAACGTGAAACAGACAAGGGGAACTTAGATGCGTGATTTACTCCCTTATCTAAAACTCTATAAGAAACACTGGTTTGGTCTTTCGCTAGGTATGCTACTGGCATTTCTGACCTTAGCGGCGTCTATTGGCTTATTAACGCTATCAGGTTGGTTTATTTCAGCCGCAGCGGTGGCAGGCTTGACGGTTGCTCGTGAGACCTTCAACTACATGTTACCAGGTGCCGGGGTACGCGGCGCTGCAATGGCTCGAACCGCAGGTCGATGGGGAGAACGTGTCGTTAGCCACAATGCAACGTTCAAGCTGCTTACCGATCTACGTATCTTCTTCTTTAAGAAACTTGCACCACTGATTCCGGGTCGTGTTTCTACGATGCGTGATGCCGATCTGCTCAACCGCCTAGTAGCGGACGTAGATGCGATGGATCACGTTTACCTTCGACTTATCAGCCCTGTCGTGATTGGTATTTTTGGCATATTGAGTTTAACGGCTGTCCTGGCTTTCTTTGATTGGCATCTCGCCCTGCTGCTTGGCTCGATTCTTACCGTCATGTTGTTTGTATGGCCAGTGCTGTTCTATAAACTGGGTAAAAACAATGGCGAGAATCTCACTCATCATAAAGCGCAATTGCGAGTGGCGACACTGGACTGGCTTCAAGGCTACAGCGAACTGAGTATCTTTGGAGCAGAAGAACGTTATCGTAATCTCATTCTAGAGAAGCAGAAGCAGCTGCTGTCTAACCAATTTGTGAACGCGAATTTAACGGGCATGGCTTCAGGCCTGCTTATGCTGGTGAACGGCATTACACTGGTTGTGATGCTTTGGTTTGCTGCAGACGGCGTAGGTGGTCGTGCTCCTGATCCTTGGATTGCGCTGTTTGCGTTTGCAACCATGGCGAGCTTTGAGATTCTGATGCCTATCGCGGGCGCATTCCAGTATCTCGGTCAAACGTTGACCTCTGCTCGTCGTTTAAATGAAGTAATTTTGGCTGAACCTGACGTTGTCTTCCCTGAGCAGTCGAAACATAAAGACACAACGTTAGACATTGAATTCGACAACATAGATTTTACTTACCCTGACGGTCAGCAAAAGGTACTGAAAGACTTGTCACTCTCACTACCGTTGGGCACTAAAACTGCAATTGTAGGTCAAACAGGTTCAGGTAAATCAACACTGATTCAGCTTCTTTGCCGCTACTGGGATGTTAACCAAGGTGAAGTTCGAATCGGTGGTACAAAACTGCAAGATTGGAGCGAGTCGGGCCTGCGAGCAGCAATGACTGTGGTCAGTCAACGCGTAGATGTACTAAACGGGACACTACGTGACAACTTACTCATGGCCGCTCCGGATGCAAGTGATGAGCAACTGTCTACTATTTTACAAAAAGTCGAGCTTGGCGGACTTCTGGAAGAGCCGGGGTTAGACGCTTGGTTAGGCGACGGCGGCCGTCAGTTATCTGGTGGTGAGAAACGCCGAATCGGTATTGCTCGAGCATTGCTACGTGATGCCCCAATCCTACTCTTAGATGAGCCGACTGAAGGCCTCGATAAGCGTACGGAACAAACAGTGATGGCGCTTTTCAATGAACACTTTGCTAATAAGACAGTAGTATTCATTACACACCGACTGATAGAGCTAGAAAGCATGGATAGCATCTGTTTGATGGAACAAGGTGAGATCATCGAACAAGGCGACCATCCAACGCTACTCGCTCAAAAAGGTCGTTACTACCAGCTATTACAATCTCTATGATTCGATTTTCAGTGACGAAAAGGGCTCATCAAACGATGAGCCCTTTTGTTATTTCTGTATTATTAGTTACCTAATTAAGCACGTATACAGTGCTGATTTACCGACCAGATTTTTTGAGATAAGCCGCCATTTCATCTTCCGGAACCATGCCCCCACCTGTTGCCCAAACAAGATGTGTTGCGTTTTTGAGTTTTTCTTCGTCAAATTTCATTCGAGACTGATAAGCATGGTTATTCGAGACGTGCACAGCACCAATCATACCGGCTAATGCAGAAGGCCCTAGATTAATACCTTCCAGTTCACTTAACTCACCCAAGTGGTGATACATACGAGCGTCATCAATGGTGTAAAAACCATCAAGTAGCCTTTCCATCGCTCTTCCGACAAATCCAGAGGCACGCCCGACTGCCAAACCATCAGCGGCGGTGATGTTATCGATACCCAAATCTTGTACCGAAATATCGTCATGCAAGCCTGTATGTACGCCCAACAGCATGCACGGTGAGTGCGTTGGCTCTGCGAAAATACAGTGGACATGCTCGCCAAATGCTACCTTCAAGCCAAATGCCACCCCACCAGGTCCACCGCCAACACCACAAGGAAGATAAACAAACAATGGATGATGCTCATCAACCACGATTCCCAAGTCATCAAATTGCTGCTTAAGACGCTCACCCGCAACAGAGTAACCTAGAAACAGCGTCCGTGAGTTTTCATCATCGATAAAGAAACAGTTGGGATCTTTTTCTGCCTCTTTACGACCTTGCGCGACAGCAATACCATAATCTTCCTGGTGCTCTACGACATTAACACCATGTGACCGGAGCTTATTTTTCTTCCATTCCCGCGCATCCGCAGACATGTGGACTGAAACTGAAAAACCCAGCTTCGCACTCATGATGCCGATGGACATACCAAGATTGCCGGTTGAGCCAACTGCAATACTGTACTGCTTAAAAAACTGCCGAAACTCATTGCTGAACAATTTGCTGTAATCATCGCTTTCACAGAGCAAGCCGGCTTCAAACGCCAACTTTTCTGCATGAGTGAGCACTTCATAAATACCACCTCTCGCTTTGATCGAACCAGAAATTGGCAAATGACTGTCTTTTTTGAGCATTAAATGGCCCAATATTGGTGTGTCGTATTGCTGCTCCAAACGCACTTTCATATTGGGAATATCCACCACTGCGGACTCAATAACGCCACGCGACGTTTCCGTTTCGGGAAACGCTTTCATCAAATAAGGCGCAAATCGTGCTAGCCGTTCACTCGCCGCTTGAATATCTTTTTCATCTAACCCGACATGAGGTAAGCCTTCCTCCAAGGAAGTGATATGGGGGTTAAACCAACAAACCTCTTCAAGATCAATAAGTGCTGCCAAGAGTGGGAACTGCTTAGTCAGCGCTTCAATATTTGCCTTGGTCATTTTACCTTCCTGGAATGATGTGAGTTGAGATAAACAAAAGCGCCGCAATAGCGACGCTTTGGAGAACAAATATCAGTTATCAGTTTGAGCTTACGCGTAGTTTTTCTCAAACTCTTGCATGAAGTCTACTAATGCTTGAACGCCTTCAAGCGGCATTGCGTTATAAATGGATGCTCGCATACCACCAACTGCTCGGTGACCTTTTAGCGCTTTCAGCCCTTTAGAGTCTGCTAGCTCAAGGAAGGTTGCATCCAGTTCAGGCTTAGCAAGTTGAAATGGCACGTTCATCAAAGAACGGTTTGCTGAGTGCACGCCATTACGGTAGAAATCAGACTGATCGATGTAATCATACAGTAGCGCGGCTTTAGCGCGGTTCACTTGCTCAATCGCTTTTACTCCGCCCTGTGCCTTCAGCCATTTGAAAACAAGACCAGACAGGTACCATGCAAAGGTTGGTGGCGTGTTGAACATTGATTCTTTTTCTGCCAAAACAGTGTAATCCAAAATACTTGGTAGTACCTGCTTCGCCATACCTAATAAATCATCGCGCACGATAGCAATAGCAATGCCGGAAGGACCAATATTTTTCTGAGCGCCCGCGTAAATCACACCGTATTTCGACACATCAATTTCACGAGAAAGAATTGTCGAAGACATGTCAGCAACAATCGGTTTGTCGGTGATAGGAAGATCGTTAATCTCAATACCATCAATGGTCTCATTTGGACAGAAGTGAACGTAAGCCGCTTCTGGAGCAATTTTCCATTCACTTGCAGGTAGAACCGCGACTTTCCCGTTGATTTCTGTTTTTGCATCAAACACGTCTGGTTCGCAGTATTTTTTCGCTTCAGCTACCGCGCTTTCAGCCCAATAACCACCATCGATGTAAGTTGCCGTATCGGCATCACCAAGTAAGTTTAGAGGAACAGCAGCAAACTGAGCACGAGCACCACCTTGGCAGAACAGTACTTTATAGTTGTCCGGAATATTCAGAAGATCACGTAAATCCTGCTCGGCTTCTTCTGCAACTTTGATGAACTCTTTGCTTCGGTGGCTGATTTCCATGACCGAAGTACCAAGGCCTTGCCAATCGATTAGTTCCTGTTGTGCTTGCTGCATAACTGCTTTAGGCAGACCTGCTGGCCCTGCACTGAAGTTAAATACGTTGTCCGTATTTTGTTCCATGATGCTCATTGCTCCTGCTATGTAAATATTACGAAATTAATATCACGTTTTCGCAGTGATAAAAACAAGAAAAGAGGTCTTACGACCTCTTTTTAAAGACTAAGCGTTGAATTGGAACAAATTCGCAACAACACGAATTACTGTTGTTGCATCAAAGCAGGCATAAGTAGAGCCACCAATGGGAACTCATGCCCATTTTCGAACTTCAATTTGCCTTCACCAATTTCTGCTTTTAATTGATAACCGCCCTCTACTTTTTCGATCAACTCCATAATAAGGAGCTCATCAATCCCTTCTTGAATAAATGGGTAATGCGTTACTAATTCATCAGAGAAGTAAGTGCTAAGTTCACCAGTAGTGGCCGTCACCAACTTCATTGGATCTTGAGAAACATGCTCAGTACCTTCAGGGATGGATAGTTGCCACTCATTGTGGAACTTGCCGTCACCGAACGCGAGTGAAAGCTCGTTCACGGATAAATCAAAACCTTTGCTAAACAGCGTATCGACATGCGGCAATAAATTCGCAATTTCCTGTTCATCTAGCATAGGAGAGCTTTGATAGATAGACATAATTTGATCAAAAGACTGGCTATCCACATCTGCAATTGAGAAATCCAACTTAAAGTTATCGACATCCGTCCCATCAGTTAAACGTAGTTTCTTAGCATCTAGGTTTAATTGACTGTTCAGCTTATCACCAGACTCACTCATCGTAGTGTTACCACGGTAGCTCGCATTTTCAATCAAAAAGACAGGCGTCAAGTTCGCATCAACCACATCCAGCTTCTCTAGAGAAAAAGATTGCTCACCCAGCCAATAGCCTTTTGCTTGCTTTCCTTTACCTTGCCCTGTCAATGCATTCAGATGAAGCTCTTCACCGTTTTCAAAATCCACTTGAACAGAAGGAACGGAAACTTGGTAATTGAGATCACCCAATACCGTCACATCACCTGTTACTTTTGCAGGGCTTGTAGAAACAGAAACACCTTGCGCTTCGTTACGATAATGCCAACTGTCTAGGTCGAGGATAAATGCTGTATTGCCATTTAGTTGAGTCTGGCTATGCATCGTGAGAGGCAAAAAGTCATTGTCCACCAATTTTGAATCTGCTGTTAGGCTTGTTAGACCGTGGCTAACATCACTGGTTACGTCAAACGTCGTTGGCATACCATCACGCTCTAACTGCGTTTTAAGCTCAGGATCAACAACTGAATAACGAGTCAGCACGACTGAAGACAAATAGCCACGCTGATACTCGACCACTTCGCCTTTAATCATTTCATCATTCATATTGGTAATACCATCTTCAATGATGGACTGACCAATTTGTCCGACAGCCAATGGCCAACACAGCGCTAATGAGATAGCACCACCAATGGCGCCGATTTTTTTAAGATTTTGCATAACGTCACTTATTAGATATTTTCGGTCAGTCTACCCCAAACCACCTGCGGAGAAAACATTGAGACAAATCAGACTATTGATGCTTATTCTAGTCCATTAATCAGGAATCATACTTGGCTCCCACTCATCATCTCCTTTTATTGTTAAAGTTTGCGTGGCGAAGTTTTAACCGGAGCTAAAACATCTGTGAATCGTTATGCTGTGTTGTGTCTCGACAACAACCCAATCAGTGCTGAACAGTTTCGATTGGAGCTGTCTGCCTTCTCAAGTAAGTTTGATATTTTTTCTGTCGAATCGATAGAAGAGGCTCAAAGCGCTTTAGAGTATCTAGAAGAAAGAGAACAGACTGTTGCTTTAGTTATAGCGAGCCATCACGCTCATTTTAACGGCGTGGATTTTCTTATTGGTTTAGACCGGATGCCACATACCGAGCAAGCAAGAAAAATTCTTATTAGCTGCTCGTCTGATATAGAGGCAATTCTCACTGCCGTTAATGAGGGCAGGCTCGACCACTGCCTCACTAAACCTTTGCCAGATCACGTCTTATTTAACACAGTGCAAAAAGAGCTGACCCAATTTATCTTGCGAAATGGCAAAGAAGACCTGCTAAGTTACAGTCAGATATTGGATCATCACAGCTTGTTGCGAGCGCACATCAATAACCAGATGAGCCATTATCAAGCCGGATTCTTACACGACTACCACTCGATGTCTGATGCTGAGTTAGCCGAGCAAGTGATCTCCGCTCTCCAGCAATTTTTCAAAGATAATGACGAAACAAGAGCGTGCCGTACATACTCACCTGAACACTTATTAACCGTGGAAGGCGAGCCAAATTGCTTTTTGTGGTTTATCACCGAAGGTGAAGTGGCTCTGTACAAGCGCGATGAGCAAGGCATGCAGCGAGAGGTTGTACGCCATAACAAAGGGAATATTGTCGGAGGCATGTCGTTTGTTACTGGGGAATGTTCTTTCTCGACAGCTCTAACACTAACCAAAACAGAAGTTATCAAACTCGATCGCAACGTATTCAATAAAGTGATGCAAAACGACTCAAACTTACTGCCTCTTTTTACAAACTTGCTCTTACGCCACTTCAACCGCCGATTGCAAAGAAGCATCAACACCAAACTGCAACTTCAAAAAACGCTCGAATCTTTAGAATCAGCCCACCAGCAGCTCATTGAAAGAGAAAAAATGGCGATGCTTGGTCAATTGGTTGCGGGAGTGGCCCACGAACTAAACAATCCAGTAGCCGCGATATTAAGGGGCGTAGAGAATTTAACGCATACACTAGAACGATTACTTAACGATGCGCCCAGTTCCGATATACAAACCAAAGGCATTGAATTACTGAACAAAGCGCAAACCTCAAAACCCGCTTCAACCGCCGAGCTCAGATCACGCGTAAAAGCGCTTAGCCATACTCTTCCAGACCGAGCATTGGCAAAAAAAGTGGTGAGCCTTGGATTAGAGTCCGATCAAGAGCTACTTACCCAACTAACGAGAAAGCAGCAAGCGTCTTATCATGCTCTCAATACACTAGAGCAATACCACAAAGCAGGTTCTACACTTCGCTCAATTAATGTCTGTGCAGCACGAATTGCTGATATGGTAAAAAGCCTGAAAGGATATGCTCGGTCAGATGATGAGACCCTGCACTATGCCGATATTCATGAGGGTATTGAAGACACTTTGGTGATTTTCGAGAACAAATTAAAAATGCACCAAGTTTCAACCGACTATGCAAACTTGCCTTCCATCCTTTGTCAACCGATCGCACTCCAACAGGTGTGGACGAATTTGGTCTCTAACGCCATTGACGCATTTCCAGAAAAAGGGGTGTTAAACATACAAACACGCCTTGTAGAAAAAGAACACACAAATTATGCCGTTATCTCATTTGAAGATAATGGATGTGGCATTCCTGAGTCGCAAAGAGACGCCATTTTCGAGCTAAACTTCACCACAAAAAAAGAAGGTAACTTTGGCTTAGGCATCGGGCTGTCCATCTGCCAGCAAATCGTAACAGCACACAGAGGGTGGATTGACGTCGAATCAGAGATCGGCCAGTTCACACGAATGACCGTCTGGTTACCAGTCATCGAAGAAGGAGATGAAACATGACCAAGTATCTAATTTTATGTGTCGATGACGAACGAGAAGTCTTGGATAGCGTGCTCCAAGATCTTGCTCCCTTCGAGGAGAACTTTGTCGTCGAAGGAGCGGAATCGGTGACTGAAGCTCGGCAAGTGATTGAGGAGATGGCGGAAGAAGAAGTTCAGCTTGCGCTCATTTTATGTGACCACATTATGCCGGAACAAACTGGGATCAGCTTCTTAATCGAACTCAGTCAAAATGGTGACACAAAAGCAGCGCGCAAAGTTTTACTCACAGGACAAGCTGGTTTGGAAGACACCGTAGAAGCCGTAAATAACGCGAGTCTCGATTATTACATTGCCAAACCTTGGAAAGGTGAAGCATTGAGAAAAGCAATCGTGTCTCAGCTTACCGCGTTTGTTATTGAGAATGATGATAACCTGCTATCCTGGACTCAAATCCTTGATTCTGAGGCAATCCTCAACGCCATGGCAGATAGAAGAGCAAGCTTTGGCGAGTAATAAAGTGTTTAATTCTAACTTGAACTCAACGATGGTCATTGAACCACCTTACCTCGCATAGTAGAACGAGGTTAGAAAAACATCGTTACTTGTCCGAGTGAAATTCTCGGACACTACGTATATGGCGTAGTTTTTGCTTAAACCAAGGAACTATTAAGTTAATTGACAAAACATCGACACATTTTTGTTGGTCGTGGACCTTCCTTTTTATTATGATGTCGGACAAATCAGATTACGGTTCAAGTGGTTGCTTGAATCCATGGAAATAATGAACAAGGTTTATCGTTAGTTATGCGTAAAACACTATTAGCCGCTGCCTTACTAGTGGCATCAAGCCATGCCCTAGCTGCAAACGATCGCAATGCGCCAGCAACTATGAGCAACTTTAGCTACGACTATTTCGAAGCACGTATTGGCGCAAGTCCTGTGACATTTGGTGCTGGATTCAGCAAATCAATTCACCCGAACGCGCATGTTATTGCTCGTATTGACTCTGAGTTTGAAAGTGATTTTGACTCAGCTGCAGGCTTTGGCTTCCATTCTCCGCTAAACAACTGGGCAGATCTTACTGGTGAAATGCTAATGCGCGTTGTGCAACCTTCGAATGAGAGCAGCACAGATGTTGGTATGGAGCTTAACTTAGGTGTTCGCCAATGGTTGGGCCCTCAATTAGAAGTAGGCGGCAAAGTCGGCTACGTTTCTATCGATAACGATGACGATTGGACTGGCTCTGCCTACGCTCGATTCCACTCAACAGAGCTTTTCTCTTTGGGTGCTGAAGCACGTATCAACGATTTTTACGGTGATCAGGTAATGTTCACTACGCGTTTTAAGTTTTAAGATTTGTGCTGTAAGAAAAGAGCAAATTAAAAAAACAAAAACCGAGGTCTCTGCCTCGGTTTTTTGTCTAATTTAATGACTAACTCAATGAAGTGGTAAAAAACTTCAACGTCCTTTTTCCGCTTTTCACACTTGCCTTTACGACCCGCTAACTCCATCGAAACGAGTCAATCATTGTGCGATCAGCTTCGCTTAGTCACACAGTGCCAATAACTGTTTTTTACGCGGCTCTTGGATCAGTTTCCAATGTACGCCATCAGTTGCACCAGCAAATTTCCACAGTAGCTTTACATCAACATCATTACCGTAAGCCGTTTTAACTTTGTTGAAGACTTTTACAGGTCCAAGTTCTAAAAAGGTTTCTACGTCATCAACACCGGCTTTCTTGACCATACGTTCAAGGGTTAGTTGCATGTTGGGTAAGTCTCTTAAGCGTCTACTGGCAGAGGACTTTTGATATTTCCGTTCCTTAATTGAGTATTCAATTGATTTCTGTACCAGTTCATCAAGCCCTACATATCCGGATTCGAATAAATCGGTTACATCATAATAATTTACGGTTGCCGTCGTCTGTTTTTTGACGTGCTTATACTTCTCACAGCTCAGTTGAGTAAACACTTCATCTAGCCCATTACCACCACGTAAGTAGCAGCAATCATTGCTGACAAGCGCAAACATAGCATCATCGGTGAATAAACCAATACCACCGAACATAGAACGTTTTTGGTACTCACTGAAGGTGCGTACATATTTAAAAAAAGCTTGGTCTGTCATGTCCATTGACCTCTTTAATCTGAATAAATTACCCCGATTAGCGATGTCACCAGATAAACAGCAGCTTATAGCGAATTATAAATGTCGATTTGTTGGCGATATTTTTGTGAGTTGTGCTCACCAACTTGCTTAATCATACTTAACGTTGAAAAATAAGTTAGGACATAGGTCACATATAAAAAAGTATAAATTCTGCATACGTGATTAGTTTCACACTTATTGTTCGTGTGGTGATATTTTTTTGACGCATAGCATGCCTAAAACGCGCCATCATTATGATCTCGCTGGCAATTACGGGCACATAATACGCATTTAATTGATAAAGAATACGCTGTAAGGGTACACTGTACGAAAGATCTCAAGTACAGCGTCACAATGGAACATTTATCATTTTTTTGGCTGCCAAATAATAAAGATAAGCTTATAAACGCACTGGAATCCGAGTTTGCTCAGCTGGTAGAACAGTCCATCTCCACGGGTAAGATTTCGTTACCTCCTATTCCTGATGTCGTGCTTAAAATTCAGCAGTTATGTGTCGAAGAACACACCACGATTGCCGATGTTGCTAACTGTTTATTGGAAGATCCCGGATTAGCAGCGGTCGTTTTACGAGTCGCTAACTCTGTGATTTTCAATCGCAGAAATATCACCTGCAACGACTTAACTACCGCGGTATCTCGTCTCGGAATACTTCGTGTACGTGATATTGTTACCGCACAAGCGATTGAGCAACTTAAACACTCAGTTAATCTCACTAAAGAATGCAATGCTATCTTGGTGAAGAGTGCCGCGATATCGCGTGAGCTCGGTGCCGTCATGGTGATGTTGGTTCAATCGTTTCGTAGCCACGAGCCAGGCACTTACGGCCATCTAGAGCAAGAAAAGGCGTTATTGGTCGGTCTATTAGCCGATATTGGGTTATTTTGCCTAATTAATGAGTACCACTTGTACTTAGATAGGGGCAATTACTTAGACCCAGATATTGCATTGCAGATCTTCCAAACACGTTGTTCTGCCACAAGTAAACTGGTACTTGAGCGTTGGGGGTTTGACAACGACTTCAGAGAAGTATCCTCAAACGAAAAATACGAATTAACGCGACCAGAAGTGAGTTATCTCGACATCGCTAGAATTGCGCATCATTTATTGATGTTCCGCAATCACGATGAACGCATTGACGAACATGAAGTTGAATTCAACTTAACTGGTGCAGAAGTCTTGTATGAACTTAGTAACATGAGTGATACTGACTTCAATGATCAAATCCGAGCTGTACTCAATGCTAGCGGTTTGTAATTTATCGCTTTCTGATAATACCTTATCCGTGATAAAACGATTCGCTCAAGGCTGAGCTGTGTGTGGTGAAATGTCTTTAATTTCAACCGATAGATAATTTGATTTATGCGTGTTGATGTTATCTCAAAAAGGAATCATTGAGCTTTATGTTTTCAGGGATGCTATTTATTTTCGCTCCGCTTGTGGTGGGGTATCTAATTCCTATATCTCGATCTTCGTTATTGGAGAAGATCAATCAGTCAACGTCCTACCTTATTTACGTCATTTTGTCGTTGATGGGTCTTAGTTTGGCGGCGCTCGATAATTTAAGCAGCAACTTACAAAGTATTCTCCTCTATGCGAGTACGTTTTTTTTGTGTCTAAGTGCCTGCAACCTGTTGGCTCTGCCTATTATTGATAAAATTATTCCACTCCAGACCAATCAGAATCAAAAGAAGCTACCGTTATCTTCGATGGCTTTAGAGTCAGTTAAGCTTATCGTGGTCGTTGGCGGAGGGTTAGTGGTTGGCCTGCTGTTACCCATTGATTTAAGTTGGGTAGATACAGCAAGCGAATGGATACTCTTTCTACTTCTATTTTTTATTGGTATTCAGCTGCGCAATAGTGGACTTACTCTGCGTCAAATCCTATTAAATAAACAAGGAATGGCCATTGCGGCTGTTGTCATCGCAACATGTATGCTTGGTGGCGTTCTTGCAGCGGTGCTTTTGGATCTTCCTCTTTATCAAGCACTCGCAATGGCTTCAGGTTTTGGCTGGTATTCACTCGCAGGTATTTTAATGGGTGACGCTTTTGGTCCGGTATTTGGTGGCGCGTCGTTCTTGATTGAATTGATGAGAGAGCTAGTCGCACTGGTTGCCATTCCTCTCTTTATTCGTAGCTATCCGTGCACCGCAATTGGTTATGCCGGTGCAACAGCAATGGACTTCACCCTACCCGTTATTCAAACCACCGGTGGTGTGCGTTGTGTTCCTGTTGCTATCGTTAGCGGCTTTATTTTGAGTTTATTGGTACCAGTTATGATGCTTTTCTTTGTATCACTTGCTAGCTAGATCTCAGGTTTTCGCTTTAACATCCATTACAATACGGCAAAAATTTAAATACCCAGTTAACGTCAAAGTGGTCAATATTTTTTGGCAAGACCCCTCTTTCTTTTCGTCATTCAGCCCAACGATTTGTCACGACCAAATAGAAAGAAGGGATAAACATCAACTGATGTGCATTGCGTTAATAAAGGGATAACAACCAGAAGGAAGAAGAATGAAACGCTTTGTCGTTGCAGCGCTCCTCGCTACAAGCTCAACTTTTACGATTGCCGCAGATCAACAATGTCTTGCTAGCAAATACGATGGCTACGTCGATGCCTCACTACAGTGGTATCAAGATCTTGTTGATTTGACGGTTACCCAATATCCAGATCTGAAAGAAGTTAGTCAATGGTTCTTGGATGGACGTAAACATCACTTTGAATTAAACCGCGAAGCGGTTCACTACTTTCTAGAGAACGACCCTAGCCGCGTTGCGACGGAACAGCCAATCGAAGCATGGTTAAAACTAGAGCAACATGACGTTAAGCAGTTAGCGACCCGAAGCGATAAGTTAGGTGAAGTTGCAAAACAGACATTTAGCGACCGTCAATCAACTAACCACCCAAAAAACTACGAACTTCGTTCAGCATTCGCTGATCTGCTTAGTCATCCCCAACAAATTGATACCGCACTTAATAAGTACAATCAGTCAATAGAAAAGATTGAAAAGCAGAAATGTGACTAAGATTGCTCGCATTAGTCGTTGATTAGCATTCGAAAACACTAGAATGTTTTAACGTACTCAATCTAGAATTTTTTAATGTGAATATCGTAACCTTCACCTAAAATTTTCATTTCTACAACTTGGGTTTCAACAATTAAAACGGGACTTTGCGCCCGTTTTAGTTTAGATTGTGCCGCTCGCATTACCAAAATAACTACAAAGATTCTTTGCTATGGTTAAGGAACAAAAAACCGCTGATGTTAGCTTTGAGAGCTTGCTAAAGATCTTCACTGTCCCAGAAGGTCCGGACTCAACGTTAACTAAAATTGACGAGAGCCTCTCGCGAAATCTAAATCAATTTCTTCGTGAACACATCGTGGCAGAAGAAAAGCCTTTACGCGAAATCGAAAAAGACTTTTCTTCTGCTCAGATTCCTGAGCAGCCAGAGTTCGTGTCAGATCATACAGAGCACTTACTCGACACTTTGGTGTCGCACTCAGTTCACACATCTTCACCAAGCTTCATTGGTCATATGACATCGGCACTGCCTTATTTCTTGATGCCACTGTCAAAGATCATGATCGCCTTAAACCAAAACCTGGTAAAAATAGAGACTTCCAAAGCCTTTACGCCACTTGAGCGTCAAGTTTTGGGTATGCTGCATCGCTTGATATATGGTCAGAATGATACGTTTTACAATCAGTGGATGCACAGTGCAAACCACTCATTAGGCGCATTTTGTTCCGGCGGCACCATTGCCAATATCACTGCGCTTTGGGTAGCACGTAACAAAGCGTTAAGAGCCAATGGCTCATTTAAAGGCGTGGAAAAGGAAGGCCTTTTTAAAGCCATGAAGCACTATGGCTATGATGGCTTAGCGGTGCTAGTGTCTGAGCGTGGTCACTACTCCCTTAAGAAAGCAGCCGATGTATTAGGGCTAGGCCAGGAGGGTTTGGTTGCGGTTAAAACCGATACCAACAACCGCATTGTTATCGACGACCTGAAAGCGAAAATTGTTGAGCTCGAAAAACAAAACATCAAGCCTATTGCTGTTATTGGTGTGGCTGGCACAACAGAGACAGGTAATGTTGATCCATTGCCTGAAATCGCTGAAGTCTGCCAAGCTCACAGCTGTCACTTCCATGTGGATGCCGCATGGGGTGGCGCAACACTTATGTCTAACCATCACCGTCACCTTCTTAAAGGTGTGGAAATGGCAGACTCAGTAACTATTGATGCGCACAAGCAGCTCTACATCCCGATGGGCGCTGGTATGGTTCTGTTCAAAGACCCTGACGCAATGAAATCCATAGAGCATCACGCTCAATATATATTGCGCAAAGGTTCAAAAGACCTAGGCAGCCATACACTAGAAGGCTCACGTTCGGGCATGGCGATGTTGGTCTACGCCGCAATGCACATCATAAGTCGCCCAGGTTACGAGCTTCTGATTGACCAAAGCATTGAAAAAGCTCGATACTTTGCGGATTTAATCAAACAGCAAGATGATTTCGAGTTAGTTTCTGAACCAGAGCTTTGTCTGCTCACATACCGTTATTTGCCGCCATTCATCCGTGAAGCATTAGCACAAGCAGAAGGCTCACAAAAAGAACAACTGAATGAGCTGATCAATGAGTTAACACAGTTTATTCAAAAGCGTCAGCGCGAAACGGGCAAATCGTTCGTTTCACGTACAAGACTGAACCCAGACCAATGGCAACGCATGAATACGATAGTGTTTCGAGTGGTTTTGGCAAATCCACTGACCACAAAAGAAATTTTGAGCTCAGTGCTTGATGAACAACGCGAAATCGCCAAGCAAGCACCAAATTTGATGAAAAGAATTCAACAGCTGGTTGTTGATATTCAATCGTCTTAACGGCCAGATCGAGTTACATCAATTTGAAATTTTTTTTCGTTTTGATGTAACTCAAACATCATTATCGTGCGACTAGCGCAACAAAACTTCGTTTACACATCCAATTCTGTAGTTTTTACAACATTTTGTTTGAGGCCTGTCAAATTCTCACTAAATAGTACCCGTTATTGGTTTAGACTGATTGAAGATCAGGTTTATACTGATTCTATGGCGCTGGTTGTTTTCGTTAACGCCCCACTCTACTCCGGAATCTTCGTGTTTCCTTTCGTTAGCAGAGCCAGCGAGTTGTTCTCTATACCCTCGTGAACACTATGAATACATTAGAAAAAATTCAAAAAAACCTGGAGAATTTCAGTAAGTCAGAGCGCAAAGTTGCGGAAGTAATTATGGCGTCTCCACAAACTGCAATTCATTCAAGCATTGCAACGCTGGCTAAAATGGCCGACGTTAGTGAGCCCACTGTAAACCGCTTCTGTCGTCGTCTGGACACCAAGGGCTTTCCAGATTTTAAGCTTCACTTGGCACAGAGCCTAGCCAACGGCACCCCTTACGTTAACCGTAATGTGGAAGAAGACGATGGCCCAGACGCGTACACCCATAAGATTTTCGAATCGACGATGGCGTGTTTAGATGTCGCGAAAAATAGCCTAGATCCAATGCAAGTGAACCGTGCGGTCGATTTGCTAACGCAAGCGAAGCGCATTTCATTCTTTGGCCTTGGTGCATCATCTTCTGTTGCCCGAGACGCACAAAACAAGTTTATTCGCTTTAATATTCCAATTACTTGTTTTGAAGATATTGTTATGCAGCGCATGAGTTGTATCAACTGCAGTGATAATGATGTTGTGGTTCTTATTTCTCATACCGGTCGAACAAAGAGTCAGGTAGAAATAGCGAACCTTGCTCGTGAAAATGGCGCAACGGTTATTGCGATTACAGCGAAGGATTCTCCTCTAGAAAAGGCAAGCTCGCTGGCCATCACGCTCGATATTCCAGAAGATACCGACGTTTACATGCCAATGGCAAGCCGAGTTGTACAAATGACAGTGATTGATGTGCTAGCAACTGGCTTCACTCTTCGCCGTGGTACAGGTTTCCGTGAGAACCTAAAACGCGTAAAAGATGCGTTGAAAGACAGTCGCTATGACAAACTAAGCCAGTACTAAGCACTAAAGCTTAGTCAATACTTTATCTAGGGGAGCTCAAGGCTCCCCTTTTGTTTTAATGCTGCTAAGGGAGCAATCACCCTAAGTCGTTGACACTCGATAAGTCCGTTCTTGATTCCAGTACTTCAACAGAACTGACATGTTGTGCACTCTCAGCTGCGCACTCTCCGCTACAATCACAGACTTGCTGCAATATGTAAATCAAACGTTCCTGATTCAGGGGTAAAGGATTCCCTTTGATTGCCATTGATTTAAGCGCATCGTTCGCCACTTGCTCAAAAGAGGTTTCGCATACTCCAAATTGAGCCAGTAGCGGTAACGCTAACTTATCTAGCACCATATTGACCCAAAGAATTCCATCGTGTTCGTTAGCGTTTACTCGCTCGGTGACTAATTGGGCCAGCTTGCGATAACGACTTATCACATCATTCCTACCCGCGAGTTTAGCGGCGTTAATGTTCTCCTGCATCACGTGCGGAGCTAAGCGAGCCGTAATAACGCTATGGGGGGCGTCTAACTTGCCTCCTAACGCCGATGCTAACCCATGAGCGGCACCTAATTTGGCATTAGTAATCGCCATACCACCAAGCAATGCAGCGAACGATAAATCAGAGCGCGCCTTATGATTATCTTGCTTACAAGCGGCAATCACTGAACGGCTTAAACGGCGTAGCCCCTCTTCGCAGACCATATCAGTAAGAGGGTTTGGCTCACCACACACATACGCTTCCATTAAATGAGTGAACGCATCCATTGCGCCACGTCCAGATGTGTATTGGTCGGTCCCGTAAGTAAGTGTCGGGTCTACAATGGCAACGTCTGCGAGCATATCAGGGCTTCGAAGACTCACTTTCACTTTATCTTGTCCAGATTTCAGCACAGCATTTCTGGTCACTTCTGAACCGGTGCTTGCTGTCGTAGGAATCGCAATAAAATGAAGAGGCTTTGCTTTTAAAGGGACGCTTCTTCCTACCACTTCTACGTAATCGTAAACATTGCCTTGATTGGGAATAATGGCAGCTAAGGCTTTGCCCATATCGATGACGCTGCCACCACCTATCGCAACCACCATATCAGGTTGGAATTTTCTACCGAGCACTGCGGTCTCTTCTACCATCGTGATGTATGGTTCACCAACGATAGCTACGTGCTGGTAACGCATATTTTGAGCTTTAAGATATTGGATAATGGGGGCGGCTCGTTGGGTATCCTGCCCAGTGACCAGCAAAACACTGTAGCCAAATTGGTTAATAACGGATAATGAAGATTGAAGTGCACCTTCACCAAATATAATCCTTGTTGCAGTCATAAACTGAAACATACACACCCTCCCAAAAGAATATACCCAAATAACCTCTCGCCCTCTGATTTAACACTTATGTTAGAGTTGAAGTTATTTGCGTATAGCCAAAATAGATTGCTATTTTTTTAAACAAAAAAAATTGACCAATTCCACCTTGCCATCATTAACCCTTTAGAATGTATGCTTTTTATGCGTCACTTCACATACTTCAGAGCCGTAAAATAAGAACACGCGTTTAGTTTTTATTCGATAGATTTCACCTATAGAACCAAGAGGTAATTGCCGCTTTATTTCCGTATCTGGATCGGGCATAGTTACTCCAACAAAAGAAAGCGCACTCAGCCGCTATGTTTTGTACGCTTTCAAAAAAGAATAGATTTAGGAGAAATAAGATTATGTTCGTTGTTATCTTTGGTCGCCCTGCATGTCCTTTCTGTGTTCGTGCAAAAGAGCACGCAGAAACGCTAAAAGCAAAACGTGATGACTTCAACTACCGTTACGTTGATATTCACGCTGAAGGTATTTCTAAAGCAGATCTTGAGAAAACAGTTGGTAAACCAGTTGAAACCGTTCCTCAGATCTTTATCGACCAAGAGCACATCGGTGGCTGCGACGAGTTCGAAGCATACGCGAAAGAGCACCTAGGTCTATTTGACGAGTAATAAAGACTGTTTTTAAAAAAGCCGCTTCATGCGGCTTTTTTATTATTTTTCAGCTGGTTATTACGTTAAGTCAACTAATGGTAAAACCTAAAAAAATTCACTTATCTTTTTGCTATATTTAGTTACAATTCACAGTTCTTAATCTTTTTTGGCACACACTCTACCGAGCCACACAGTGAACATAGACGTCGTATACCTTCTCGAGCAAAACCCTATCCTTCTAATCTTCGTCGTATTAGCCATTGGCCTTGCCATCGGAAAAATTCGATTTGGCAAATTACAATTAGGCAACTCTATTGGCGTTCTTATTACCTCTTTGGTAATGGGCCACCTTGGTTTCTCATTTAATGCAGAAGCTTTAACCATTGGCTTTATGCTGTTTATCTACTGCGTTGGCATTGAAGCTGGACCAAACTTTTTTGGTATATTCTTCAGAGATGGTAAGCATTATTTTATTTTAAGCATGACTGTTCTCGTGTCTGCGGTCAGCTTAACGTATGGCTTGAGTCACTATTTCGGCCTCGATTTTGGCTTATCCGCCGGTATGATGGCAGGCGCATTGACCGCAACGCCAGTACTGGTTGGTGCACAAGATGCTCTTAACTCTGGCCTTGCGACTATACCGCGGAATATGGAATTTTCTCTGGTATTAGAAAATCTATCCGTAGGCTACGCGATGGCTTATCTGGTCGGCTTAATTAGCATGATCATGTTTGCTAAATTGTTGCCAAAACTGCAAAAACAAAACCTTTCTGATTCCGCGCAGCAAATCGCACAAGAGCGTGGCCTTGGAAATTCAAGCCAGAGAAAAGTGTATTTACCCATTATTCGAGCTTACCGAGTGGGCCCAGAGCTAATTGACTGGACTGATGGTAAAAACTTGCGAGAACTGGGTATTTATCGTCAAACTGGCTGTTACATTGAACGAATCCGTCGCAATGGTATTCTCGCCCACCCAGATGGTGATGCTATCTTGCAAGAGGGAGATGAAATTGCACTGGTTGGCTTCCCTGACAGCCATGCTCGCTTAGACCCTAGCTTCCGTAATGGTAAAGAAGTATTCGACCGTAACTTGCTTGATTTGCGCATCGTTGAAGAAGAAATCGTCGTAAAAAGTGACGCTATCGCTGGTAAGCGTTTATCGGATTTGAATTTGTCTGAGTTTGGCTGTTTCTTAAACCGCGTAGTTCGCGCTCAGATTGAAATGCCTATGGACTTAGACATTGTGCTCGCTAAAGGTGACGTCCTTCAAGTGAGCGGCGAGAAAAGCCGAGTACATGGACTGGCGGAAAAAATCGGTTTCATCTCGATCCACAGTCAAATGGCCGATTTGCTCGCTTTTTGTAGCTTCTTTATTTTGGGTATTCTGTTTGGCCTCATCACAATGACGTTCGGTCAGGTGTCTTTCAGTTTGGGTAATGCGGTGGGTCTTCTGTTGTCCGGTATTACGCTTGGTTTCTTACGAGCAAATCACCCTACTTTCGGTTATGTCCCACAAGGGGCGCTGAATATGGTCAAAGATCTAGGGTTAATGTTCTTTATGGTGGGAATTGGTCTAAGTGCAGGTGGAAAGATGTTCGAGCACCTAACGCAAGTAGGACCAAAAGTCATTGGTTTGGCATTTATTGTCAGTGTTGTGCCTGTGGTTCTGGCTTACTTAGTTGGCGCACACGTACTCAAGATGAACCGTGCCCTGCTCTTCGGTGCCATTATTGGCGCCCGTACTTGCGCTCCAGCTATGGATGTCGTTAACGACTACGCTAAGTCCACCATCCCAGCCCTTGGTTATGCGGGTACCTATGCGATTGCGAATATTTTAATGACGCTAGCTGGTACGATACTGATAATACTAAGTTAATACTCACTTTGACTATGAAATACAAAAAGGCGCTCAATGAGCGCCTTTTGTTTATTGGTTATCTAGTCTGTGATTCGATTAGATTTGAATGAAGTCGGCTTCAACTGCTGGATTCACATCCGCTTCGTAATCTACGCCTTCAACGCCGAAACCAAATAGCTTCAAGAACTCTTCTTTGTACTCAACGTAGTCAGTCAGCTCTTTTAGGTTCTCAGTCGTAATTTGAGGCCATAGCTCACGACAGTGCTGCTGAATGTCGTCACGAAGTTCCCAGTCATCCAGACGTAGGCGGTTCATCTCATCAACTTCTGCCGCGCTACCGTCTTCTTTGTATAAACGTTGGCTGAACATACGGTAAATTTGTTCCATACAGCCTTCGTGTACACCTTCTTCGCGCATTTTCTTGAATACCATTGCGATATACAGTGGCATAACAGGAATTGCAGAACTCGCCTGAGTTACAACAGATTTAAGTACCGCAACATTGGCACTGCCGCCTGTTGCTGCTAACTTGTCGTTTAGCGCTTTCGCTGCACGGTCTAGGTCCATTTTTGCTTTACCTAGTGCACCATCCCAATAAATTGGCCAAGTTAGCTCAGTACCAATGTAGCTGTACGCGACGGTCTTACAACCTTCAGCAAGAACACCAGCATCAGACAACGCATTGATCCAAAGTTCCCAATCTTCACCGCCCATTACAGTGACAGTGTCTTTGATTTCTTCTTCTGTTGCAGGCTCAACGCTAGCTTCGATGATCACATCTTTGTTGGTATCAACAGCCGTTGATGTGTAAGTTTCACCGATAGGTTTAAGAGATGAACGAACTAATTCACCAGTTTCTGGCATTTTACGTACTGGAGATGCCAGTGAGTAAACCACCATATCGATTTGACCTAAGTCTTCTTTGATCAGCTCGATAGTTTTCTGTTTCGCTTCATTTGAGAAAGCGTCGCCGTTTAAGCTTTTTGCGTACAGACCTTCTTCACGCGCTAGCTTTTCAAAAGCAGCGGCATTGTAAAAACCTGCTGTACCTGGTTTCTTCTCAGTACCTTCTTTTTCGAAGAAAACACCGATAGTTGATGCACCGCCACCAAATGCCGCAGCGATACGAGAAGATAGACCGTAGCCACTTGATGCACCAACAACAAGAACACGCTTAGGTGCGTTTTTGATTGGACCTTGCGCTTTGGTGTACGCAATTTGTTCTTTTACGTTAGCTTCACAACCAACAGGGTGCGTTGTAGTACAGATAAATCCACGAATTCTAGGTTTGATGATCATATTCAACTTCCTTTAAAAAACCTTGTTAGGATAAAAGTTTCGTTGGGATTTCGCATCTAATTTCTGTAAAAATGCTCTTAAAAGGCAAGTGGTTGGAGCACTATCCCACCATCCACTCCCCAAGAATACAAAAAAGCACCTCATTGAGGTGCTTTTCTTAACATTAGTTGTCTATTATGCCGCCGGATTCAACTGCGACTTTTTTGGGCTATGAGTTCGCACTTCAGAAAAGTCATGACTAAAGTGGTCAACTTGAATCGCCTTGTAGCGCAATTTATCTGCAGCCATGATTTGATCAATTTCTTGCTCAGTTAACACGCCTGCTTCAAATGCTTGCTGCAAACGGTCATGCAGCAGACCTTTACGAGCCACTTTACCATCCTTCGCAGCCTTCATAAGTTTACGCTCCAAAGGTTTAATGTCGTACATTGCAAGGAATGCATTCTCCATTAAGCCTACGCTGTCATCCTCTGATTTTCCGATGTAGCACAGATGCGTGAGGCGATCACGTTGCGCGCCTGGCGTCATCATCGCTTCAGCCAAATTCACACACAGCTCATCACTTGGCTTATTGAAATGATTACCAAGCGGGAACAATAGCCCCTTAAGCACACCGCCAACGTATTTCACAGGGAAGTTGGTGTAAGCCTCATTTAATGACTTAGAAGCGTTATACAAACAGTGTTGAACAGCGTAATGAACGAAGTCTAGATCGCCTTGTTGACGGCCTTCATCTTCATACTTTTTCAAGGCAGCAGATGCCATGTATAGATAGCTTAATCCATCACCCAAACGTGCGGAGATCATTTCTTTACGCTTCAAGTCTCCACCTAAGGTTAACATCGCAAAGTCTGCACTTACTGCAAGTGCACGACTGAGACGAGTAATGTCTTTGTAGTATTGCTGCGTTGGGCCACTCATGTGCGCGTTAACAAATCGAGAACCAGTTAGTGCTGCACCAAATGCACCGAATGTATTACCGAGCGCGTGCTTGATGTGTTTAAAGAGTAAGTTGTCAAATTCTTTCGCACCTTGTTCAGAATCTGGATTCGCCGCTGCTTCCATTTCTTTTAGAACATATGGGTGACATCGAGTCGCACCTTGACCAAAAATCATCAGGTTACGAGTCAGAATATTCGCGCCTTCAACGGTGATAGCAACCGGGATACCAAGGTAATGTTTAGCAAGATAGTTCATTGGGCCATCTTGAATCGCACGACCCGCATGGATATCAAACGAATCATTTAGAATGGTACGCGCGATTTCCGTCATGTGGTACTTGGCAATCGCGGTTACAATCCCAGGTTTTTCTTTCATATCGAGCGAAGTCGTCGTTAGCGTACGCGTCGCTTCTAGTAGGTAAGTAAGACCACCAATGCGCCCCATTGCTTCTGCAACACCTTCAAACTTACCGATCGACATTCCAAACTGTTTACGCACGTAAGCATAAGCACCTGTTGTACGTGTAGTAAGGTGACCAATCGCTGTGCCAAGCGCTGGAAGAGAGATACCACGACCAGCAGAAAGACACTCAACCAGCATACGCCAACCTTTACCTGCGTAATCAGCGCCACCGATCAACCAGTCCATAGGGATGAAGACATCTTCACCACGAGTTGGGCCATTCATGAACGCAGACCCCAGAGGATCATGGCGCTCGCCTATCTCGACACCTTCATGGTCAGCGGGAATCAACGCACATGTAATGCCAACCTCTTTCTTGTCACCAAGTAGCCCTTCAGGGTCCTGCAGTTTAAACGCTAACCCGAGCACTGTCGCAACTGGCGCAAGCGTGATGTAGCGTTTATTCCAACTAACTCGCACGCCAAGCACTTCTTTGCCTTCATGGGTGCCGTAACAAACCACGCCTTGATCAGGTATGCCACCCGCATCAGAACCCGCTTCAGGGCCAGTTAGGGCGAAACAAGGGATGTCTGTACCATCAGCTAAACGAGGCAACCAGTAATCTTTTTGCTCTTGCGTACCATAGTGCGATAGCAGCTCACCAGGGCCAAGAGAGTTCGGTACCATTACCGATACCGCGGTACTGATACTTCGAGTCGCAATACGAGAAACAATGGTTGAGTTCGCCAAAGCGGAAAATTCACGACCACCATATGCTTTCGAGATGATCAAAGAGAAAAATCGCTCTTTACGTAGGTACTCCCATACTTCAGGCGGTAAATCCCTGTCTTCTTTGACAATCTTCTGGTCATCAAGCATTTCTAGCAGGGTTTCAAGCTCATTATCCATAAATGACTGCTCTTCTGCCGTCAGTGTAGGCGTTGGATAATGATGCAATGTTGTGAAGTTTGGCTTGCCTGAGAATAGTTCGGCATCCCACCATACACTACCCGCTTCCATCGCCTCTTTCTCGGTGCTAGACAGAGGTGGCAATACTTTTTTGAACACTTTAAAAGCCGGGTCACTAATCCATTTTCTTCGTAGAGAGCTCATAGTTCAGATCCTTTTGTTCACGTAACCGCTCGGGGTATAATCTTGTTATTGGTTTAACTTTCTTATTTGTCTTATGCCAACTGCTTTGCTGACATTCCTGCTGACAAATATGGAATCAGTAAATCGACGACAGATTTCACATCGACTTCCTTTTCAAACTTACTTTCTGCCAGCTCCGAAAGAGCTTGGCTTGAAGCCATCGTAAATACACAGGTCCCTAACGTGAAGTGCAGTCGCCAAAACAACTGTTCTTCACATAGTTCCGGGTTCGCCTTCATTATCGAGAAAGTGAAAAGGTTTAGTACCTCTTCGTATCTGGTGGTAATGAACCAGCGTAGATGACCTTGAACGTCTGTATAACCGCGGCCAATTAACAACATAAATAGCGCAGTACCATTTGGGCGTACATCATTTAATGTACGTAAAGGTAATCGCAATGACTCAAAGACATCGTCCATGTTGTAGCTATCGCGCGTGTTTAGCTCAATTAATGAAGTCTTAATGCTCGGCATTAGTGCTTCTAAATACCTATCTAAAACCGCTCTAACCAGCGTTTTTTTATCGCCAAAGTGATAGTTTACCGATGCTAAGTTAACGTTAGCTTTACCTGTTATCGTTCTTAGCGAAGTATCATTAAAGCCATGTTCAGCAAAGAGTCCTTCTGCGACATCGAGTATTTTTTCTTTTGTTGATGTTCTCGGGGCCATTTTAATCACTCGTATTAAACAACTGTTTGAAAATATACTCCCGAAACTTAAGATTAACAAATGATTAACATCACACTTTAACCAATTGGTCTGACCAGACAGTAAAAGGTGTGATCTAATCTTTTGAAATTCAATCGAATACTCCAGTGAAGCTTGTCAGAAGAAAACGATCAAATTTCTCAGTCCAGCGCAATTGAAACGCTAACAATAGCCTTGGCGGCTCGGAGTGAGCGACGAGAGTATGAAATACATCTTCGGTTCTAGGGGAGATAAAATGAGAAACACAGAAGTTAGTAACTTCGCCAAGTTGGTAATCCATCTCGATTTTTCTATTACTTTCGGGTGTGTAAGAAGCTAGAAAGCATTAAGTAGAAATTTTTTGAAAAAAAATGGAACTGTTTGGAAAAGGCTCGGTCTGAATATACGTAACAGTTAGGGCATTTGAAGTTTCACTGGCCGTCAAACTTGTTTCCATCTAATTGTTACGTTGCTGCTTTTTTCTTATTAACTCCTATGTTTGTATCCGCCCAGTCAAATTTTCGGCTGGGCTTTTTTTCGCCTATAGATTTACCAAACGCCCCTTTCGATGATTTGCCCCGACTCCATAAGCTAGACCTTAGTTGGTCACAAAAGTAACCACCCTGAAGTAGTTGATGTGCCAATCTGCAGACATAAAAAAGCCTCCCGAATGGGAGGCTTTACTAAACAGTGTGTATCTTACGCTTGCGCTTTCTTAGGCAAAGAAAAGTGCAGTAACGCGTAGCCAAGTAACGCGGCTGTCGTCGAGCCCATTAAGATACCTAGTCGAGCATAGGTATCAAACTCAGGGCTTACATTTCCAAACGCTAAAGAGGAAATGAATATAGACATTGTAAAACCGATACCACACAACACAGAGACCGCAAAGATATGCTTGAAGTTAATGCCTTCCGGTAACTTAGCTACACCCATTTTCACAGCTGCCCAACTAAAGGTGAAGATACCTAGAGGCTTACCAACCAGTAGCCCCAAAGCAATACCTAATGGCAGCATTGAAGTTAGGCCTGACATCGATACGCCTTCTAGCGAAATCCCCGCATTTGCAAATGCGAATAGAGGTAAGATACCAAATGCCACGTATGGATGAAGTGCGTGCTCCATGTGCTTAAGTGGGGAATGTTCGCCCTGTTTACCCTTAAGAGGAATAGCAAAGCCGATCACTACGCCTGCAAGTGTTGCGTGAACACCAGATTTAAGTACCGCAAACCATAAGATCGCGCCGACTATCATGTATGGCGTCAGTTTCGTTACTTCCTTCGCATTCAACATGAACAGGACACCAGTCATGATGAAGCCAACAAGCAGCGCCATGCTAGAAAGATCACCTGTGTAAAACAGTGCAATAATAACAACCACGCCTAAATCGTCAATGATAGCGAGAGCTAACAAAAACACTTTAAGGCTTACTGGTACGCGCTTACCTAGTAGCGCCATGATACCTAGAGCAAATGCAATATCCGTCGCAGCTGGAATGGCCCAGCCAGAAACCGCCTCTGGGTCGTTAGCATTAAACGCAACGTAAATAAGAGCAGGGGCTAACATACCACCAACCGCTGCAATCGCAGGGAAAATTGCGGTTTCTTTTGATTTTAGCGCTCCTTCAAGTAGCTCTCGCTTCACTTCAAGGCCAATAAGTAAGAAGAAAACAGCCATTAGGCCATCATTAATCCAGTGAGAAACTGACATACCGAATACATAAGTATGCAGTACAGATTGATAAGTTTCGCCCAGCGGTGAGTTAGCAATGGTCATCGCAATTGCCGCTGCAATTACGAGAAGAATACCACCTGCTGATTCCATTTTGAAAAAGTCACGAATGACATCGTTCATGGTTTCGTCCTTATATTTATTATCTTAATAAACGATTAACAAAGAGTGATAAGAGTGTATAGCTGTCGAAAACTTTAGAATAATCGCTTCTTCAGAGTATAAACTTCGGTTTTTTCGATGTTAAGTTTACTATACATCGTATTTTCCAACATGACACTCAATTTTGATCGGAGATCGTATTTGTACTTGTCGCACCAAATATTTATCAAGATGATGAGAAAATCAGCATAACACGGCTTGTACCATCATGATAACCCCGTACTTTTGAGAAAAAGCTAGGAAGCTTCGCGCACTAAAAAACCACCCGTAGGGGGTGGTTTTCTTCACAACTCAATAGCCTGTCAGCTGCATAAAGCCCCAAGCCTCATTGGAGCCGGAAGCTAAAGTAGGCCCTTCCCAGTAAGGTATTACAAAGGGTAGCCACATATCTGACTTGATAATACGGGTAGTCAAATTAATTTGATGCTTCGGAATATTGATAATCCACTGCAAAGGTAACCTTCTTCCATTGGATAAACTGGTCACTTGCATTGGTTTAATACTGATATCATCGTCTGAGAGGTTGATGACTTTACCTGAGCGTGTCGACAACGTGCCAAACACGTGCGGTGTTTGCCCATGGTGACGATAACGGCTAACAGTTAATGCTCGACCATCATCTAAATTGAAAACAAACCAATCCCAGCCTTGTTGCCCCTCACCAATTAAGCCGCTGCCCCACTCTTTTTGCGCCCAAGCAGAACCCGTCACTGAGAATCGCTTACCATTTAAGCTTAAGCTGCCTTTTACTTTTAAAAATGGAGCACTGAAGCTGAAAGAAGCAACAGATTGCAACGCATGTTTAACTTGGAAGCCTTTGTCTCCATTCACCACAAAGGGGCCGCTTGTCATGGTATTGAGCTCAAGTCCAAACGTATCAGTATTCACATTCAAGTTGCCCGGGAAAGGCGTCGCACCGAGTGATCGCCAAGTCCAATTATCAATCCATAACCTGAAAGGACGATTGATCATACCAGCTTGGCCTATCCCACCTCTAGCTACCCGTTGCTCTTTCCATACATGCGAGCCATGACTGACGACAACATGTGAAATGTACAATTGAGGGTTCTGCCAACCGCTGGTTTCTCGCTCGTCCGTCGCAACCCTGAAATAGCTCCATTGAACATTGTAGATCTTGCCTTGCTCATCTTTTAGTTTCGCAAAGTAGTGCCACCATTCATGCTGATACTCGGGATGAAAGCGAAAGTCTGAGGGTAAAGAGACATGCTCATTAGGTAGTACAGGCTCGAAAATCGTTTGATTTTCACGCGTTAAGATAGAATCAAGTTCGCTTTCTCGTGTTGCTGTCGCCTCTAACCAAAAAGTTGAGTAAAAAGCAGCCCCAGTCAGAAAAGCGAACGTAACAACAATGAGCGTTGAAACCAACAAGCGTTTTTTAGAGCCCATTTTTTTCATTACAACGCGTCCCTTAATGACTTCATCGGTGTACTTTTGATCATTCTAATAACTGGCAATGCGCCAGCAACCATGATGGCAAGCATCGCCCAAGCAATGGTTTGAGCATACTCCCATGGAATCGTTTGAAGCTCTAGAGACCAGCCAAATGATTGCTTAATGATAATATCAACGATCAAATGTGCGAGCGCCAAGCCGAGCGGCACTGCAATAATCGCAGAAATGGCTCCGAAGACGAATAGCTGCAAACCACCTAATACGACAAGTTCTTTTCCGGACACACCCATGCACCTTAATAAGGAAAAATGCCGCTGCCGTGAAAGTTCTCCTGCCAACGTCGCAAAGAATAAACCAAACACGGCAATTATCAGCGTGATATTGCCCAAGGTTCCTGCTATCGCAAAGGTATGATCAAACACTCTCATTGCTTGGCTATAAATATTACCGTTATCAAACACACGATCTTGCGGGAGACGGAATACATTCTCTAAGCGATTTTTCAGCCCTTCTCCATTGACGTTATCTTTTAATACTACGCCAAGACCAACATTACCCGTACCTGCAAATGCATACAGCCAATTCCGGTGCGACATCATCACCTGGTTATATGGGTTTCCATAATCGTAGTAAACGCCTACGACTTGCCAATCACCACCAAGCGGTTCTTGCAAGTTAATGAAATCGCCAGGGCGGATATCCAGCTTCAAGGCCATCGACTCACTGACCATTAAGCTCTTGGTAGCGTGCAGTTGATACCAGTAATTTGGGACACCTAACTTGACGGTAAGTGAGTCTAACTCACCTTCAGAAGAGCCCGTACTCACAACTTGCAGAGCACCATGCTCGGTCGGCATATCTTTTTCCCAGCGCCACCAAACCGAGTTCACCTCTGGCTGATTCTGGAGCCATGCGCTCATCCTAGCGGCTGAATTGTTAGTCGGATAGATGTATACATCAGCGGCTAATCGCTGATTTAGCCACTTATCGGTTGTATCTCGAAAGCTTCCGACCATTGTTTCTACACCAATGTTTGCCGCCAGCGCTAACATAAACGCCATCGTAGCCACACCGCGATAGCTCATGCTGGCTGCTGCATCAGCAAAAAACCAACGGACACGAACCCATCGCATGGTATAAGAAAAACTTTGGAACATATGCCACATAATAAATGGCATAAACAACGCCACACTAACCAACATCAGCGCAATAATTGCAAAGCCGGTTTCTTGTGTTTTCGGCGCCTGATATACCGCTATTGCAGCGACACAAAACGCACATGCCGCAAGCGCCTGCCAAGAGAACTCTCTTCCAGCAAATCGCATTAGCGACAGTCGAGAAGAAAGGCGGATTGGTTGTGACTTCAGCAAACGGATTAATGGCCACAGACACGATATCAACGCACCCATCGCTGCCATGATTAGGCTATATAAGCTAGATTGCCATGACCATCCTATGGTTAAACCTACGTTGGCATCATACAAATCACTCAGGCTCGAAGACACTGCTGGGATAAGTTCATTCGCTAAGATCAAGCCAAAAAAGTTACCACACGCCCACGCAATAAAGACGAGCAAAGACAACTCTAGCAATAAGGCTTGTGCTAACTGTGTTCCGTTAACACCAGTCTGTCTCAAAATACCGACCAAACGTTGTCGCTGGATGAAAGACAGAGACATCGCTTGATAAAAAATAAACAACCCGACCAAAAACGACAGCATTCCCATCGCGGTGAGATTCATATGGAATGCGTTAGTTAGCGACTCAAGCTCAGTACGCGTATTCCTAACGAGCGTCATTCCGTTTGGCAACATGTTTTTCAGTGCTATCAGCTTTTCCTCTGGCATTTCGCCACAAGAAATCGCAGACAAACCTGAGCTCCGCTTGAGCATACGCAACAACGATATATCAGTAACCAGCCGAGTACCCGAAAGCATCTTGTCCTTATCTACTTGAATAGGCCCAAGACGGCTTCCGTCATTCATCTCAATGAAGTCCCCATCCTGCCAACTCATGTAAGCGGCCAAATCTTGACTAACGAGAATAGGATAAGGAGGCTTCATTAGTGATAAAACAGGCATCTCACCTAGCGATTTTCCTTGTTGTAGTGGGATCATCGCGACAGGATCTATCCCCACCAACATCAGGCTCATATCGGTCTTGGCATCTAGATGCAGCACGTCAAACGGTGCACATTGGTTGAACCCAGCTCGACGTAACTGAATATAGAAACCTTGAGGAATTTTATTGGCAGAGTGCTTCGTTCGGATTCGGTATGGCAAAGGATTGGAGAAAAGCTTTTCCCCAGTAGCATAACTTTGTTTTGCATGCTGGTTGATAGAAGTAACACCAACAAGGAGGGACACGCCTAAAGTTAATCCCAGCCAGACAAGAATAATTTGTAGAGGGTAACGACGGTAATGACCGAGTAGTGCCTTAACTACGGGCCATAACATGTAGCTGCCCTCCTTGAAGTCGAATCTTTCCTTCCATATGGGCGGCCACTTTTTCACTGTGCGTCACTAACAGCAAAGTACACTCCAGTTGGCGAGCGAGACTCGTTAATAAGCGCATTACTGCTTCTGCGTTTCGCTCATCTAGACTACCAGTTGGCTCATCAGCAAGCAGGATTTTGGGTTCCATATAGAGTGCACGAGCAATCGCCGCACGTTGTTGCTGACCACCAGACGCCTCTTCCGGATAACGTCCTAGCAATGGCATTAAGTCCAAAGCAGAAAGAATTTGACGCCACAACTCTTTATCTTCCGGCAGACCTTTTAACTGACGACAAAAACGAATATTGTCGGCAATATTAAGTGTAGGAAGCAGGTTGAATTGTTGGAAGATATTCCCAATATTGTTGCGGCGATAAAGGGTTCTTAAATGCTCCGGTGCTTCATGCATAGCAAAATTTGGAAACTGCACTTCACCAGAGTCAGCAGTATCTAATCCGGCGATTAAATTCAGCAGAGTACTTTTACCCGAACCACTTTCTCCCATCAGAGCAACTTGGTCGCCTTGCTGCAATGTTAATTCTGCCCCTTGTAATACAGGGTGAAACTCTCCCCCGTCTACATAGCCTTTACATAGGTCTGACAGTTTTAACATTGATTATGCCGCTCGGATGGTGTTTAAAAATTGGGATCAGAATCTACACTAAAATCCTGTTAGTAGAAAGTATTTTGAATGCTTGATCACACTATGGAAGTACAAATGCAACTCGATTCACTTTCTGTTGCTAATTTTGTTGACGTTTTGAGCAGATTTTTATAGCCAAAATAAACTCTGTTCCTCCTTACTGGCCAATCAGGTTTTTCATCCATTTTCGGCTAACCATTCTTGGCAAGCAAATCACCCACTTCACAACTTCTTCTGTCAAAAAGAGTAAGTAAACCCATTGTGGGTCCCAATTGAGATAAATCGCTGCAAATGCTGCGAGTGGAATCCCGATCACCCACTGCGCCAAGATGTCTTGATACAAACAAAACTTAACATCACCGCCCGCACGTAATACACCAACAATAGCCATCATCGGCACCGAGCGTAGCACGACACCCAACGCAAGAATCACCATAAACTGTTCAGCTAGCTCGCGAGTGTCCGTTGTCAGTGCACTAAACGCATTAAGGATCCATTGATTTGACACTATCAACAAGACGGCGACCACAAATGCGATAAGCACATTCAAAATGACCGTAGCCCATGCTTGATAATAAACGGGTTCAAAATTACGAGCGCCGAGCTGGTTCCCGACTAGAACTGCAGCCGCATTCGATAAACCAATCATCATCGCCAATGCGATCGACTCAACAGGTGTCATTACGGAAAGTGCCGCCAAACCTTGTACACCTGCTTGCCCCATGATGGCGTGATAAGCAAACAGCCCACCAGCCCACGCCAAGAAGTTAAATGTGGTTGGCAAAGAGAGGCTCAAGAAACGCGTAATTTTATCTAAGACCAATCCTGCGCGTATATCATCCCAACCAAATGCGATTATGTGTTTTTTCAACCATAGATAACCAAACAAGCAACCTACTTCGATCGCGCCACTGATTACCGTTGCGATCGCTGCTCCCGTAATACCCAGAGCAGGAAAGCCTAATTGACCAAAAATTAAAACCCAGTTAAGAAACACATTAGATAAAATGCCTATACCACTAAAAAAAGTGCTTAGGCCTGGTTGGTGCATCGCCCTTAGGCCCACCGACATACTGGCCACACATGCAACAGCAAACATGCTAACCGACGAAATAATGAGATAGCTGGCCCCTAATTCAATCACTTCTTGTGAATCGGTAGTCAAGCTCATGATGAGTTGTGGAAAAACAACAAACAAAGCAACAGCAATCGCAGCAAACATCATTGCGATCATCCATGTCAAAGCGGTACTGCGACGCATCCCAACTTTATCGCCAGCCCCCCAATATTGAGCGGTTAACAACGCACCGCCCGTTGTCACCCCAACTAACATGATGGTGGTGACGAAAGTCGCGCGCGCAGCAACTCCAACAGCGGCAATTTCTGCTTCACCAAGTTGACCAAGCATAAGAACATCGACGAGGCTTCGGCTAGAAAACATCATGCTTTGCAGTGTAATTGGTAACGCGATTGCAAATAAACGACGTAAGAATGCTTTATCTGCGTGTATTGAGAGTTGAGAAAGAAAAGTCACAAGCGCTCCAACGACAACTTATTGATAGAATGGGGAAAGTGTCTCATGATTATACTCTGTGGTGTTTATTCCACCAACGATAAAAGGACAGATAATGAAAAAGGTGTTGGTGCTAGGCGCCTCGGGTTACATTGGCTCTCAACTTCTTCCGTTACTTTTAGATAAAGGTTACGCCGTCACAGCAGCGGCGCGACATATTGATTATTTAGAGTCAAGAACTCAGCATCACCCTAATTTAACGTTAAGGTATCTCGACTTGGCTGACGCAGAGATCACGAAGGCTGTAGTGAACGATTTTGATTTAGTATTTTTTCTCGTGCACGGGATGGCTCAAGGTGATGACTTTGTTGAGTACGAACTAAACCTTGCTTTGAACTTCAAATATGCGTTGGAACAAAGCTCCGTCGAGCATGTTATCTATTTGAGTGCCATTCAACCTCAAACCGGAAACTCTCGCCATTTAGCCGCTCGTAAAGCCACGGGAAAAATAATTCGACAGTCTGGTATTCCAGTAACTGAATTGCGTGCAGGCGTTATCATCGGCCCCGGCTCTGCTGCTTTCGAAATCATGCGTGACTTTGTCTACAACTTACCTATTTTGATCGCGCCTAAATGGGTCGACTCAAAAGCGAACCCTATTGCCTTGCCCAATCTCAACCACTATTTGTTGAAGTTAGCAGAAGCCCCCTCTCCAGAAGAAAGTCAAGTTTATGAAGTTGGTGGGCCAGATACACTTAGCTACCGCGAACAGTTCAAAGTCATTTGCCGAATCACGAACAAGCCGTATCGACTGTGGTCGACCCCGCTACTTACTCCGAAAATGGCATCGTACTGGCTAGGTTTAGTTACCTCAGTGCCAACTAGTATCGGTAAAGCATTACTTGCGGGCTTAGAGCACGACTACATTGCAAACTCCAAAGCGATTGAAGAACGATTTCCTCAAACGCTGATCAGCTACGAGCAAGCGGTAACTGATACCATTCAAGATGAAGGCACATTTGTACGCAGTAATGTCTGGGGGTTTGAACCCGCAGCGCTTCGTCGATGGCAACCAGGATATGGCTATTACCCAAAACAAGCTGGAGCGAGCATTAAAACTCATGCCTCCGCTGCGGCATTATGGAAAGTGGCGCAAAAGATCGGGAGTCGCGAAAAAGGCTATTACTTTGCCAACATCTTGTGGCGTACACGTGAATGGCTCGATATCTTTTTTGGTGGCGGAAAACCGATTCGCGTTTCTCCTCCTGGACCAGAGCTTAAAGTCGGTGATTTTATTGACTCTTGGAAAGTGATTCGCTGCGATAATAATCAGTTTCTTTCACTGTTTTTTGGTATGAAAGGCCCAGGCCTTGGGCGTTTAGAAATTACCATCAAAGATCTCGGTGACGAACGAGAGCTGGATATTACCGCCTGGTGGCACCCGCAAGGGTTTCTTGGACTGCTTTATTGGTTTGCAATGATGCCAGCCCATCTTTTCATATTTAAAGGCATGGTCAAAGCCATCGCGAAAGAAGCAAACCGTTTAGAAAACAAAAAGCCCCAATAACAGGGGCTTCTAAACACTCACAATGTCACTTTAGTCAGCTTTGAACGAGAGTGGAATTTCGGCTAACTGGTTGCCTTCGTTTGCTGGAAAAATAAGGTACTCGCCATGGTATTTCACCATCGATTTGTAGTCTGTTACCTTATGAACCATAAAGCCCGCTTGCGCTGCTTTCTCAACAAACTCAGCATGATTGCCGCGTACAAACCAACTCATTGGCTTTACGAGCAACTCGCCATCAAAACAGCTTTCGCATTGGTCTGCACATAACGCTAAAGAGTTTTGACCTTCAGTGAAGATTTGTACTTTGCCGCACCCAATCAGTTGCTCAGATGTTGAGACTTCCCAGCCTGCTTGCTCCATCAAATCAAGAAAAGACTCAATATCTGAATCTTTGAACACTTTGGAGTCTTCACCTTCAGGGAAGAATTGCGCATAAAAAGCAGAAATACGCTTGAAGATAAACAACAAACCAGCATCGTTCCCCTTTGAGCGACCTGCTTTTTGCCAACGCGTTAAGTCATCGCCCACTGTACGTCCGAAGCGTTGTGATTTTAGCGCCTTTGTTACCCAACGCACTAAATAATGGTTATTCGCAACAGGGGCATTGGCTAACTTACCTGAGCGATGCTCTTGATCTAACTCTTCAAGTGCTGAGTTAACCAAGTTTTGAATTTCTTTGGTGTAATTCGACATTACGCCTTTCTTCCTAAAGTCCAATAAAACAGTGCTGAAAGCACAGAACAAGCAAACATCACGATGATCATCGGCCAAGCAACATTCCCGGGCAGTGATGCCACCAGCGCACCAACCAATGAACCGATACCGAATCTTAATGTCCCCGCTAGAGACGACGCCGTACCCGCCATTGATGGGTAACCACTTAAAAGCAGCGCCATCGCGTTACTACCTATCGTCGACAATGTACCGATAAACAGCACAACAAAAGGCACAATGCCCCATAATCCGAAGTCCATTAACCAACTTACGAATAAACCAATCCCCGCCAAAAGTTGCACGAACAACCCAAAACGAAGCATGGCATGGGAACCCACTTTCTTCACCAAGCGACCATTAATACTGGTCATGATGATCATCGCCACAATGTTCAAACCAAATAGGTAACCAAAGTGGTCTGGTCGAACACCATATAAATCAATATAAACAAACGAACCCGCCGTCAAAAATGCAAACATTCCGGAAAATGAAAACGCACCTGAGAGCATCAAACCGATCGCTTCAGGATTGGAGCATAATCTGGCGTAGTTTCTCAGCGTCGTGCGGAAACGAAGAGGCTGACGATTTTCAGGCTGTAACGTTTCAGGGATTTTCCAAAGTACGAGAAAAATCACAACTACAGCGAAAATAGCTAATACCCAAAAAATGGAACGCCAACCAAACCAAATCGCGAGATGGCCACCGATCATCGGTGCCACCAACGGCGCAATAGTAATGACCAGAGTAACGAAGGACATTGCGCGTGCAAAGTCTTCACGGTCAAACATGTCACGCACGACAGCTTGGATAATGACCGCCGCTGCCGCGCCAGCAAAACCTTGTGCCGTACGTACATAGGTCAGCGCATCAATGCCATTTGTTGTCGCACTCACAACAGCAGCCAAGCCGAAGAAAAGTACGCCTAAAATCAACACAGGTCTGCGACCAAAGCTATCGGCAAGCGGCCCGTGAATTAACTGGCCGATCGCAAAACCCGCGGTATAAGCCGTCAACGTAATCTGAACCGCGCCAGGCGCGACCCCCAAATCTTTCGCAATTGTCGGCATCGCAGGCAAATACATATCGATCGCCAAAGGCGTCAAAGCACCAATCGCTCCTAGTACCAGAAACAATAGAAAACTGATTTGGGATTGCGGAGCACTTTGAGCTTTTTCTGTCATTCTTTTACCTCTTGTTGGAGCCCTACCGTCAATACTTGCAGAACAAAGTGAAAATAACGGAAGTTCTCATATCGCTGAATGTAGAAGCCAAAAACCTGTTCTATCCAACGTTCGAGAATCATAAGGGCAAATATGTACCAAGGTGTGACCTTGACGAACTCGACATAGAAAAGCATGTGAAAGCGAAATGTGTTTATGGGAAACAAACACAATGCAGTAAAAATGATGGCGTTGACACCATCATTCCATTCACCGTAGCCGAAGGCTTTGCAATAAGAGTATGCATGCATCAGCTAAATGCAAAGGCATATCACTGAGATGAGTAAGCACACCGGAATTGTCTAGGCACTAATTTTGGTAGGAAAATTTATTTTGAGCCAATTCCTACCAAAAGACTAGTTCCTATTAGGAACTAAAGAATTTCCCATGCCGACAATTAATTCCAAATAGAATCAATTTCTTCTTGCGTGAGGTAGCGATAATCACCTGGTTCTAGTGCCTCATCAAGTTCGATAGAACCAATACGCTCACGATGTAAGTACTCAACTTTATTTCCTAACGCCGCGAACATACGTTTCACTTGGTGATACTTACCTTCCACGATAGTTAACAATACTTCATTCTCGGCCTCGTTCACGATTTCCAAACGAGCGGGCAATGTTGCTTCTGATTCATTGCGCAAAATGATGCCTTGTTCGAGCTTTTCCGCGTAATCTGGCTGAATAGCATCGACGAGCCAAACACGGTACGTTTTCTCACACTTATGCTTAGGTGAGGTAATACGGTGAGACCACTTACCATCATCCGTAATCAACACTAAACCAGTTGTGTCGACATCTAATCGGCCCGCAAAGTGAAGGTTTTCAATTTTAGGCTCATCAAGCAATGCGAATGCAGTTTGGTTGTAGCCATCTTCATGTGAACAAACAAAGTCAGCAGGCTTATACAACATAATGTAACGAGGACCAGGAGCACCAATAACACGGTCTTCCCACATCACTTCCGCACCTTCAGGTACTTTAAATGCACCACTTTTTTGAACCTCACCGTCTACGGTGATGTCTCCACTTTTGATGATCTTTGTTGCCTGTTTGCGTGTTGCACCCAGAGCATCACACAAATATTTATCTAAACGCATGAATACCTCATTGAATTATACCCAAGTGATCTCTAAATCTTGGTTTAAAGGTCACTTGGGTATAAAAGTCAGGTATTATAGCGTTCCTCGTTCGAATAGTTGAGCAATTTCACATATTTTCATGTACACACTTCGTCCTTATCAAGCCGACTCGGTTAAAGCCGTTATTCATTACTTTCGTAAACACTCGACACCAGCAGTGATCGTGCTGCCAACCGGTGCAGGAAAAAGCTTGGTGATCGCAGAACTTGCTCGCCTTGCGAAAGGACGAGTGTTAGTCCTCGCCCACGTAAAAGAACTGGTCGAGCAAAACCACGCAAAGTATGAAGGTTATGGTTTAAAAGGTTCCATCTTCTCAGCAGGATTGGGACGAAAAGAAACTGACCAGCAAGTCGTGTTTGCTTCGGTTCAATCGGTCGTACGTAACTTAGATTCGTTCAAAAACCAGTTTTCTCTGCTCGTTATTGATGAGTGCCATCGTGTGCCAGATGACAAAAACAGCAGCTACCAAAAAGTTATTACTCACTTACGAGAACTGAACCCTGGCATTAAGGTGCTAGGACTAACTGCAACGCCCTATCGTTTAGGAATGGGCTGGATTTATCAGTATCACACCCGAGGTCAAGTGCGAACCGAAGAGCCTCGATTCTTCCGCGATTGTATTTTCGAACTGCCGATCCGTTACTTGCTCGACGAAAACTTCCTCACTCCAGCCCGCATGATGGATGCGCCCGTTTTGTCTTACGACTTCTCTCAGCTGAAGCCCGCTAACACCGGACGCTACAAAGAAGCAGAAATGGACATGGTGATCGATAAAGCCAAACGTGCGACTCCACAAATTGTTGAGCAAATCATGCAATATGCGAAAGAGCGTCAAGGTGTCATGATCTTCGCTGCAACTGTTCGACACGCACAGGAGATCCACAGTTTATTGCCAGAAGGCGAAACTGAAATCGTCATTGGTGATACACCTACGCTGGAGCGCGATGCGATCATCCAAGCGTTCAAGAATCGCCAAATAAAATACTTGGTCAATGTTTCGGTACTGACAACCGGTTTTGATGCGCCGCATGTCGATTTAATCGCGATTTTGCGACCAACAGAGTCAGTCAGTCTGTACCAACAGATAGTAGGACGAGGATTACGCTTATCAGACGGAAAATCAGAATGTTTAGTGCTTGATTACGCAGGCAACAGCTACGATTTATACCAACCTGAAGTCGGTGATCCCAAACCAGACTCTGACAGTGAAATTATCACGATTCCTTGCCCGGCTTGCGGATTCAATAACAATTTCTGGGGTAAGTTGGATAGTAACGGTTTCTTGGTTGAACATTTTGGCAGACGTTGCCAAGGTTACTTTGAAGATGAAGACACAGGCGAACGTGAACTCTGTGGCTACCGTTTTCGTGCCAAATACTGCGGTGAATGTGGTGCGGACAACGATATCGCTGCACGAATTTGTCATGAGTGTGACGCGACGCTCGTTGACCCAGATAAAAAGCTAAAAGAAGCCCTTAATCTCAAAGATGCATTAATCTTTGAATGCACAGAAATGGACCTATCTGTATTTAAGTCCAGTGATGGTAAATCTCAACTAAAGGTGACGTATTCTGGTGAACCATACCAAGGCGAAGGCAATGCGTTAGTTCATGAGTTTTGGTCATTGAGTACCAAAAAACAAAAACAAACGTTTAAAGATCAGTTCGTACGCCCCCACTTAGCAGACAAGCATCGCCCTTTTGAAGAGGCTTCACCGACACGCGTTGTCGCTAATCAACATCGTTTCCGTTTGCCTCAGTTTGTTATTGCTAGAAAATCTGGTCGCTTTTGGAAGCTGCGGGATAAGATTTTTGAAGATGAGTTGAAATAACATCGACAACACATGGCAAAACTTAATTAGCTGATTCACTCTCTGTTCATCTATATCCGATATACTGCGGCTAACGCTCCAGAAAAGGTTTGACTATGTATAAAGCAACGACTTCTCTACATTCTGCGTTACTTTTCGGCCTTATCACGACATTCATGTGTGCACCAAGTTTTGCCAAGCATGGCAACGAGTACACATCACAAAATGGCCACGCCATCGTGCAAGATGTCGAAAAGCCAGGAACACGCATCGAATTCGATGAAGATCAAGATGAGGTCTATCGCGCGGTTCAACAAGGATATATACGACCATTTTCGGAACTTTACGCCGCAGTAGAAAACGACCTATACGGCCGCATCATCAAGGTCGAGCTTGAAGAAGATGATGATGCTTGGGTGTATGAATTGAAAATTCTGTACAACAATAGCGTCCTGAAAGTTGAGTACGACGCCGCCACGCTGGAAATGCTTGAGATCAAAGGTCGCAGCTTTAACAAAGCGTTAAAGCCGCAAAACAACTAAACTTGTCTAATGCGTAATCCAGACGCGATGCGTAGCTTACTTCGATAAAAATCCAAACATAATAAGAATCATCAATATGAAAATACTTGTTGTTGAAGATGATCCTCGTTTAGGCGAGCAAATCATCGAAACATTAGAAAGTACCGGCTGGGTACCAGAACTGTCCCAAGATGGCATAGACGCTCTGTATCGCGCGACTTCGGAAGAATGGGACGCCATTGTTCTTGACCTCGGCTTGCCAAAACTGGATGGTCTTACCGTCCTAAAAGGCATCCGAGATGAAAACATTAATACTCCTGTCGTGATTTTAAGCGCTCGCGACACCCTAACGCAGCGAGTTGAAGGCTTAAACGCAGGTGCAGACGATTACCTAACTAAACCATTTGAAATGGTTGAGCTTATCGCTCGTATTCGTGCACAGCTTCGAAGAGCCTCTGGTAATGCCTCTCCTGTGATGCAAATTGGCGACTTGAGCTTGGATACACGCACTTCTAAAGTCATGTGGCAAGGGCAAGCGGTAAGCTTGACGGCGCTAGAGTATAAAGTGGTCGCTTACTTTATGCATAACCCGGAAAAAGTGATTTCTCGAACCGAACTCGTCGAGCACATTTACAAACAAGACTTTGATCGTGACTCCAACACAATCGAAGTTTTTATCGGCCGAATTCGCAAAAAAATCGCACCAAAGATCATCAAAACTGTCCGAGGGTTGGGATACCAATTAAATGCCGAATAGAAACAGGCTACCGTTGAACGCAATAAAACGACTGAGTATCAAAAGTCGCCTCGTTTTAGCGGCGATCGTTTGGTTAACGGCAATGATCCTCGCCGCTGGTGTGACGATACCGACGCAGGTCTACAACTATATGGTTGATGACACTCGCTCACAGCTCAGCATTTTTATGGATGAAGTCGCAGCACAGTTAGAAGTCGATAACACCGGGCACCTTTCACTCGCAGCTCAGCTATCAGACCCTCGATTTAACCGACCTTACAGTGGTTTGTATTGGAGTGCCTCTACAGAGGCAAGCCTCGAACGTTCTCGTTCGTTGTGGGACAAAAAAATCGAATACAAAGGTTTGGATAAAGATGCGTATGGAGCAAGAGGCGAAAAACTAATTACGCTAGAAAAAGCACTGTATCTTCCTGATTACGATGGTCCTATTCACATTATTATTGGTATTGACGAAGAGCCCATTAAAAATACCCTTCAGACGTTAATCGGCCAACTTTGGCTTATTTTGGGTTTATTATTCGCGGGCGTGCTTACGGTCATTTTACTGCAAATTGCTTGGTCATTGAGTCCGCTTACAAAGCTACAAAAAGAATTAGCCGAGCTGAAGTCTGGTAATAAAAAGAGTCTAGAAGAAACCTACCCAAAAGAGATTTCTCCTCTAATCTTCGACCTCAATGCTCTGCTGTTCCATTACCAAGAATTACTAGAGAGAGCTCGCAATCATGCAGGTAACCTATCTCATGCACTTAAAACGCCACTTTCTGTTCTAAAAAATGAAGTTCAGACGTTAGAACCTGAGGCACAATCCCGTCTCCGAGCTCCAATCAATCAAATACAAGACCATATCGATTACCATTTGGGTCGTGCCCGTATGGCCGGATCGATGAACATATTATCAGTGAAGTCGAACCCAGCAGATCGTGTGGATGCTATCTCAATGGCGTTTGATAAAGTGTATGCGAGCCGAAGCATTACCTTAATTAATGAACTTGATTCAGAGCTGAATGTAGCAGTAGAGCAGACCGATCTCGATGAAATGCTAGGTAACTTGCTAGAAAATGGCTATAAGTGGGCCAACAGCATGATTCGTGTGCACTCCTCTCAGGATAAGGAAAATATACACATCATTATTGAAGATGATGGGCCAGGCATCCCTAAAGAGAAACTGAGTCAAGTAATCAAGAGAGGAGTTAGATTGGATGAAACAACCCCTGGCTCAGGTCTTGGTCTAAACATAGTCAGTGAAATGGCACACAGTTACCGAGGTCAATTAACATTGGATACAAGCGCTTTGGGTGGATTAAAAGCATCTTTACTCTTACATCTCAGCCGAACATAAAGCATATAACAGTAAACTTTGTTCTTCGGACCTTGATCAGTAAACTGATGAAAATGAAGTCGATGTGAACAAAATCCAAGCAAAGCGTTAAAAGGGATAGCCTTCCACCCCGCTAAATCATACCTTTTTGTTGATTTGGATACGATTTGGGTTGCCCATTTATAAGTGGAATGATAGTATCCGCGCTCGCTTGAACAGTTCCTGTTTCAAGCTTTACCACGAACAACAAGGTCGCATTGTTGTTTGTGAACATTTGATTTTTACTAATTTGAGAGTAAATACTATGAAATTCGAAGCAGTAGTACGTACTGAACTAGGTAAAGGTGCGAGCCGCCGCCTACGTCACGCTGGCAAATTCCCTGCAGTTGTATACGGCGGTGAAGAAGCAGCAGTAGCTATCGTTCTTAACCACGACGACATCGTAAACCAAATGGACAAGCCTGAATTCTACGAAGGCATCGTTCTAGTTATCGATGGCAAAGAAGTTAAAGTTAAGCCACAAGACGTTCAACGTCACGCGTTCAAGCCAAAAGTTGAACACATGGACTTCATCCGTATCTAATTCCCTACCAAGGAATTAATCGGATTAAATCCAAACCTTTTGCATAAAAGATAATCGGACTTACCAACCGAGACATCTACAAAATTTCAAAACCCCGGAGTCTTACCACCTCCGGGGTTTTACTATATTTGGCATATAGCATTTGATTTATGAACGGGCAATATACTTCACTAAAGTGAGATCGGTCAGCGTCATACTATCAATCACTTCCGACTCTTCCTCTCCAGTACGCACAAAACCACACTTCTTGTAAAAGTTAAGCCCCTGTTGATTAGTATCCAGTGCTTTCAAACTGATCTGCATAACTGACGTAGAGAGCAAACGTGTCTCTAACTCATCTAACAGTGCACTTCCTGCTCCTTGCCCATAATGTAGCGGCGTAACGTAGCAACATGTCACTAATGCCGTTTTATCTTCGCTGGTGTGGTTAGGTAACTCGTAACTTAAAAAGCCAACAATTTCTCCTTGCCTCTCAACTACGATCAATTGGGCCAGTTGCTCCGTCATCACTCGCGCCCACATCCTTTCTCGACGCTCAATCGTAAACTGCTCTATGTAGCTCTTTGGCATTAATCCTTTATACGCCACCTGCCAAGAATCAACGTGTATCTTGGCGATTTGGGCTGCTTCCTTTTTGAGTGCGTCCCTTACTGTGTATCTCATAAGCATCCTTTATTAGCGTTCACCACTTACAAATTCTTTTAACCCTACCCTTTAAACCAAAGCTCAAAGATAACGGCTACAGTCGCAACGCTTTACATTAATCTATTTCATTTTCATTAATTAAATGATAGTTCACATCATAATATTCGAAGAAGAACGATCCATTATTTACTTTTCATTTTGACTCATTAGGTTGAATCTATTTGTTTAAACACTCGAGTGTCAAATGCGGAATAAGCACGATAAGGTATCGGATGAGGATAAATAAACGATGCCTAAAGCATAAGGTTTCTAAACGATCGCAATTATAGTAAAGAGATAAATACAATTTTTGATAGAGTTTGGCAGAATAAAGCCATGATCAAATGAGTTTAAGCTCTGTGCTGTTCATTATGCATACAAACCGAACCCCTCATCATTAGAGCGAAAATTTATAACGATTTGTGTCATACCTATTAGGAAAAACATAAACTTGGCAAAATAATCACCAAAATCAGCGTAATACTTCGCAAAAATGCGCATTGATTCACACAAACAACACACATTCAATTAACTACCTCACAAAAAATAGAGCTAGCGATACAAAATAAATACTAAATACCAATTCTGTTTATTTATAGACGTAGTTTGCAGGCTTATTAATTCATTTCTCCGATAGAAGTATAAATAAGAGATAGATCACTAAAGTTTCACATTAATTCCGTATATTTCACGCCGTAACAATAACAAAATCACAAAGAAAGGATCCCTTATGAAGTTTTCCAAATCTCTTTTGGTAGTGGCAGTAGGCGCTGCGCTAGCAGGATGCGGCTCAGACAGCGACAATTCTCCAGTAACCTGCGAGACTGCAGATTCTTGTACTAAGTTCACCGTTCTCCACACTAACGATAACCATGGTCGCTTTTGGCATAACAGCGACGGCGAATACGGCATGGCTGCGCGTCACACTTTAATCGAATCTATCCGCGCAGAAGTCGAAGCAAAAGGCGGTGAAACCATTCTGCTATCTGGCGGTGATATTAATACCGGCGTACCAGAATCAGACATGCAAGATGCGGTTCCAGACTTCGTAGGGATGAACCTACTTGGTTACGATGCAATGGCTGTCGGTAACCACGAATTTGATAACTCACTAGATATTCTCGATATGCAAGCCGAGCTAGCTGACTTCCCTATGCTGGCTGCGAATATCTATAAAAAAGATACAAACGAGCGTTACTTCGACCCTTACAAAGTATTTACTATCAACGGCCTTAAGATCGCTGTTATTGGTCTAACAACGCAAGACACTGCGAAGCTAGTCAATCCAGACAACGTATCAAACATCCACTTCGAAGACCCTCAAGTAGAAATCAAAAAGGTACTGAAAGAAATCGAAGAGAACGAAAAGGTAGACCTAGTATTTGCAACGACGCACATGGGTCACTACGAAGATGGCAAAAACGGTAGTGAAGCACCAGGTGACGTTAAACTCGCTCGCTCTCTTGAAGAAGGACAGCTAAACGCTATCATCGGTGGTCACTCACAAAACCCTGTATGTATGGAACCAGGTACCAATGAGTATGCTGATTTCAAACCTGGGGATGATTGTGCCCCAGACCAACAAAAAGGCACTTGGATTATGCAAGCGCATGAGTGGGGTAAATATGTGGGTCGTGCAGACTTCGAATACTACGACGGCAAGCTTCACTTAGCGAATTACGCACTGATTCCTGTAAACCTTCTAGACGAAAACGATGAAGTTATCGGTGAACGAATTCAACAAGATGCAACGGTAAAAGCGTTACTACTGCCATACCAACAACAAGGTCAAGAGTTATTAGATGAGAAGATTTCTAATACGACGGGTAAGTTAGAAGGTGATCGTAACGTAGTTCGCTCTCAACAAACTAACCTAGGTCACCTACTCGGCGAGGCATACCGTACTTACAAAACGGTAAATGCTGACTTTGGTGTGATGAACTCTGGCGGCGTGCGTGATTCAATCCAAGATGGTGATATCACTTACCGTGACGTACTAACGGTTCAGCCATTTGGTAACTTCGTGACTAAAGCAACTATGACAGGTAAAGAAGTTAAAGAATACTTAGATGTGGTTGCGACGAAATCTGCAGGCTCTGGTGCTTACGCTCAACTAGATAACATCACTTTAGATGTAAATTGTGATGCTGGCTCAGTAACCATTACCGATATTAACAATAAAGGCTTCGATCTAGACGCAACGTACACATTCTCTGTAATCAGCTTCAGTGCTGCTGGTGGCGATAACTATCCAATCATCGATGTTCAATCTACACAGCTAACCGATGCATACGTTTTGCGCGAGTTCTTCGTAAACAACCCACAAATCTCTGCGGATAACTACAACAAGAACTTAGAGAACATCAAGTACTTCAGTAATGGCCAACCAGTAAAAGGCTGTCCTGCATCTGGTAGCTAATACTCAACACCTTACCCCTGGCACTAAGAGCTTTTACAAGCAATTTCGTCAGGGCTTTCCTCAAAACCGAAGCTTTGTGCTTCGGTTTTTTATTTTCGATAAATTACTGAAAACTCTCCACCTTCACAATATGTTCAAAAATTGTTCATTTGTGTTATTGACGCCCCTGTGTTGGGCTTCTATGTTTGATAAGGTCTTTTAAATATGCAGGTTCATCGGCTAAATTTCGCGAAACATTTTTAATCGCATAGTCAATGATTCTGAGAAAGATGTGAATGGCGTTACAAACACTGCTCTCAAACAATTTGTCTTTGGACTTCAAACGATGGTGATGTGCCTCCACGCGCACACTAATGAGCAGCGATCTGGACGTCAATGTGTTCAAACTGCTGCCATCGAGTTCTGGAGGTCAAAAATGAAACGAGCCAGCAATAGCTACAGACTCCAAATGATCAAAGAAGTAGTTACCCGTAGAGAGCGTGAAGCTTGTACGGATCCTATGGCGAGATACATTCATCAACTCATGGATGAACGCCCAACAAGTAAATTAGATGTTGAATTCAATCATCGATTTTCAGGAAATCACTTCGACGAACAAGCGGGAGGCTGGGTTAGCGACCGTTGGTCGATGAAATAACGCCAATTACCGCTTTATAGGGAAAATGGATAGGAGATTCCCGGTTCTTAAAGGACACCTTGCCGGACCGGGAATATGTAAAAGCCTAATCAGAACCGAAAGCGAAGGCGTAACCCCACAGACTGAACAAGAGTTCTAGAATAAGTCTTGTTGAGGCGATGACTCATCTTGAAGCTGTTCTGGCTTCGTCTTCCCTGCCAACATCTTTCTTCTGTACCTTTGACGACACAACTTAATAACGTGCAACTGCTGAGCGGGGGTTAAGTTAAGCCAATTAAACCTTTCCTCTCTCTTTCTCATACACCCCTTGCAATACCCTTTTTCATCGGAGGTACATACTCCAACACAAGGGCTTGGGACAGTAAAAAACTCCAGTTGCTCCATACTAAAACCGCTCTTTCCATATTAGGGCGTATTGGCCTAGTTTAAATAATGAGAAGATTAGTCAGCAACAAAACTTGCTATATACTTCGTTATGTCAAAAACATACGAAACCATAACCTTATGCTGACAAAAACAGTGTTTTATTACTTATACTTACCGCGTTTATAAAAACGGAGTCTATAAAATGAAGCTTAGCCTAAAAACGTTAGTTACAGCAATCTCTCTCCCTGTTCTTATGACTGCTTGTGCTAGCAACGGTGATGATGTGAAAGAAATAACGGCTCAAGATTTGCAGCACCACAACTGGGAACTTGTTCAAGTTGATGGCAAAAATATCGTTCTAGACGAACACCAAAAAGCGGCTCGCCTAGAAATTGGTGAAAATCTAACCGCAAACGGCAACGCAGGTTGCAACAACTTCTTCGGTCAAGCCGAGCTGAAAAACAACCAACTACGCATCGAAAAAATGGGCATGACCATGAAGATGTGTATGGAAGATCAAATGAAGATCGAAAACGCAATGACACAAACACTATCTAACTGGAGCGATATCACGCTAACTAAAGATGGTCTTGTTCTGAAAAGTGCCGATCACGAATTGACGTTTACACTACGTGACTGGGTAAACTAATCCCAACTAAGTAAACCAAATAGTATTTTGAAAGCAGCCAGACGGCTGCTTTTTTTATGTCCACGAGTCATTGGTCGTGCATGCCAAAGTCATTTAAGTGACAAACTTTCTTTCTCTTTTGCCCTCAATTCCATGCTTTAAACATCAATTTTGCTCTGTAAAACAACCTATTCATATCTCTGGGGACAATAATTTTCAATTACTTGAAAGAATATCCTCAAACAAACGGTCCGCTCCTAGAATGACACCAAATTTGTCCTTTCTTCGTTTTGCTTCACATTGAGAGTAATTCTTTGAATCAATGAGTGATTCCGTTTGGGATTGGCATTGATAATAGAGAGAGATGAATTACTATCCTTGTAACAGAGCGGAACGACTTGCGAAAACGTCAATAGAAACGAAAGCAAGAACCAAAAGACATAACACGGAATAGATATGAAAAAGCTACTCAGCAGCATTGGCATTTTAGCCACGACTTTTGCGACACCTTCTTTTGCCGATTCATCAGTGAATAGCGAATGGCAAAAAATCGAACATCAAGCCGACGGGCAATCCGTCTACTTTCATGCTTGGGGCGGAAGCCAAGAAATTAATCGCTACATACAGTGGGCGAGTAGAGAGCTAAAATCACGTTATAACGTGACGCTAAACCACGTTAAAGTAACTGATATTTCTGAGACCACTACTCGACTTATCGCAGAAAAAGCGGCAGGCAAAAACAGCGGTGGCAGTGTTGATATGGTTTGGATCAATGGCGAAAACTTCAAATCAATGAAGGATAACCAATTGCTATTTGGTCCTTTTGTCGAAGGTTTGCCAAGCTGGCAATATGTGGATAAATCTCTACCAATTGATGTGGACTTCTCCGAGCCAACAGAAGGTCTAGAAGCACCTTGGGGAGTAGGACAATTAGTGTTTATCCATGACGAGCAAACCCTCCATAACCCTCCAAAATCATTCGCAGAAATGCTGAGCTATGCAAAAGCGTTCCCGAATCGCCTGACTTACCCTCGACCACCAGAGTTTCATGGCACAAGCTTTATCAAAGCATTACTCATTGAACTGTCTAACAACGCCCCTGAGCTGCAACAACCAGTTACCGATAACACGTTTGAGCAAGTCACTCAACCGCTGTGGTCTTATCTAGATGAGTTCCATAAAGTCGCTTGGCGCGGTGGTAAGCAGTTTCCAGGTGGTACAGCAGAAACCCTTCAGCTACTAGATGATGGTCAGACTGACCTGGCGATTACCTTTAACCCGAACGCGGTTTTCTCTGCGCAGTCGAGCGGTAATCTTGCAGAGAGCACCAAAGCGTACGCAATGGACGCAGGAGCACTCTCAAATATCCACTTTTTAGCGATTCCTTGGAACGCAAATGCCAGTGCTGGTGCACAAGTTGCGATAAACTTTTTATTGAGCCCTGAAGCACAGTCTCGCAAAGGTAACCTAAACATCTGGGGCGACCCTTCGGTACTAAGCAACCAATACCTAACTGGTTCGGCCAAAAACACTCAACAATTCAAATCTATCGCTGAGCCACATCCAAGTTGGCAAGCGGCGTTAGAAAAAGAATGGTTGAAACGCTACGGGAATTAGTAAGAATCCATGTTAAGAGCGCTGTATTTAGTCATTATCGCAGTTTGTATTTTGCCTACCATTCCGGGACTACTTGGAGTGGTGGTCTCTGCGCTCGGTTATGTGCCTCCTATCGGCTTGCACCACTTTTCTTTAGATGGCTTTAACGCTGTTTTTGATTGGGAGGGTGTTTGGACATCCATCGGGCTTACTTTCTACTCTGCCATTTTCAGTAGCTACTTGGCTTGCTTGATCACATTTGCGATTTTGCAAGCCTCTTGGGGCAGTAAGTTTTGGCGAAAAATTGAAGTAAGCCTCTCGCCACTTCTTGCCATGCCGCACGTAGCGTTTGCGATTGGCTTTGCGTTCTTGTTTGCCCCAACTGGTATGGGCGTTAGGGTTCTCAACCAACTGTTTGGTTACGACTCGAATGCACAAACGGTGAATGACTTAGCATTGCTGATTAAAGATCCGCACGCACTCGGTTTGATCATCATGCTTGCGATTAAAGAAGTGCCGTTTTTATTGTTGATGAGTATTCCAATTCTTCAGCAATTGAAAGTCGATAAGATTGAAAAAGTCAGTCATTCGATGGGCTACAGTTCGGCGCAAGCGTGGTGGAAATGCGTGTTCCCACAGTGGATAGCAAAACTGCGCTTTCCAATGCTGGCGGTATTGGCTTACAGTTTGTCCGTTGTCGATGTCGCCCTGATTATTGGCCCCACCAACCCGCCGACGTTTGCGGTTTTGGTATGGCAATGGTTTAACGATCCAGATTTATCGCTCCTACCAAGAGCGGCCGCTGGCGCAGTAATACTGTTTGCGATCGCAAGCCTTTTGATTGGATTTGCACGCTTAATGGAATGGTGTATTACCAAAGGCTTCAAACGCTGGCAGTACTCTGGTCGAAACGGGTTTCGTTTACCCGGTAAAACCCTATTTTCACTGGTCGCGCTACTTGCACTTCTAATGATTCCACTCATGGTGCTGTGGAGCTTTGCCCAACGTTGGCGCTTTCCAGATTTGCTCCCAAGCCGTTACAGCCTGCGTTTTTGGGAATACGAATGGCACAGTATTCTAGGGACTCTAGAACAAAGTATGTCAATCGCCCTAATCAGCGCGACTGTCGCGCTAGTTCTTGCTTTAATAGCACATGAGTATCGTCTCCGTTATCGCTGGCAGGTGCCCGGTTACATCATCGCCATCCCAATGCTGATTCCTCAGCTATCCGTGCTATTCGGTATGCAAATAGTGACGCTGTACTTAAACAGTAATGCGTATTTCTTTTGGGTATGTTGGGCGCATATATTCTTTGCGTTCCCATTTATTTACCTCTCGCTAGACGGTCCGTGGCGCAGCTTCGATAACGGCTTAACTCGCGCCGCACTCAGCTTGGGTAAATCACCGATGCAAGCTTGGTTAAAAGTGAAACTGCCAATCCTCCTGCCTGCAATTGCATTCGCGTGGGCTGTCGGTATTAGTGTCAGCCTGGCGCAATACCTACCAACATTGGTGCTAGGGGCTGGGCGCATTAGCACCATCACAACCGAAGCCGTTGCACTATCCAGTGGTTTTGACCGACGTGTCACCGCTATTTACGCTATTTGGCAAGCTCTGCTGCCATTCTTGTTCTTTTCTTTTGCGATACTGCTTAGCCACTTGCACAGGAAGTATCGCCGCTTGTCTATAAAAGGTTTACTACTGAATGAGTCTTTGTCTCGAAAACCTCGCCATCCGTAAAACCAATGGCGACGCGCTTTTTTCAGCGTTCAACATGACCGTAGAAAAAGGTGAAATCGTTACCCTGATGGGGCCTAGCGGTTGTGGTAAATCCACTTTGTTGGATGCCATTGCCGGGCACCTATCCGCCGAGTTCAACTACTCTGGATCCATTACGCTTGATAACGAAAAGTTGGATGCCCTCCCTGCCCATAAGCGTCAGGTCGGTATTCTATTCCAAGAAGATTTGCTCTTCCCTCATTTAACGGTGTGGGAGAACCTTGCCTTCGCGCTACCAAACTCAATCAAAGGTGAAGAGCGTAAAGCTCACGCTATGCAAGCACTGAAGAACATTTCATTGACCAAACTAGCAGAGTCCTTTCCTGACCAAATTTCGGGAGGGCAACGTGCCCGTATCTCATTGACTCGTATGCTGCTAGCAAAGCCAAAAGTTGCGCTACTTGATGAGCCCTATAGCAAGCTGGATAAAGACCTGCGCGTGCAATTTCGCAATTGGGTGGTCGAACAATTGCAGCAAGCGAACATCCCTACTTTGATGGTAACGCACGATGAAGACGATATTCCTGATGGCAGCAGCTGCCTAAACTGGCCGTGGGAGACAAATCATGCTTGATAGCCTGAGTATAAAGCTCATCCGCAAACCGCTGGCACTCAGTGCGAAATATCTCGATAAATGTGGTATCACTGCAAATCAGACGACAGTGTTTGGTTTTGTACTTGGCTGTTTTGCCCTGCCGGCTTTGATCACCGAACAGTACTTGTTGGCGTTGCTGTTTATTTTGCTGAACAGAATCTGTGATGGGTTAGACGGTGCACTGGCGAGGATTCAAGGCATTACCGATGCGGGTGGTTTTCTTGATATCAGCTTAGATTTTTTGTTCTATTCGTTGATTCCTTTTGGCTTTGTGCTTGCCAACCCAGAGCACAATGCCGTTGCAGGCGCATTTTTGATTTTTTCCTTCATCGGCACTGGTAGTAGCTTTTTGGCTTTTGCCATCATGGCAGGAAAACAAGGCATCGATAATCCGGTATATAAAAACAAATCGCTTTACTACATGAGCGGCTTAACCGAAGGTACAGAAACCATTGGCTGCTTGGTTTTATTTTGTTTGCTACCGCAACACTTTGCCGTCATCGCGTATATCTTTGGCGCGGCATGCTGGTTTACTACTTTTACACGTATTTATTCAGGGTTTCATACGCTTAACGATCATTAATACTGCTTAGACAATCGCGTTTCCTTAAGGGACAGGCCGCTAAGCCACTGTTTTATAAAGCACCAAAACGCAGGTTAAATTGGGGTATATACTCTTTGAATGAAGAAACCATTCGGAGGCTATATGAAAAAACAGATCAATTTAGGCATGTTGCTCACCATTACTTGTGCGCTCGTGCTTGGCGGCTGTAGCTCACCTAACCCGTACGGAGATGCATACGGCTCATCCGACACTCGCAAAGTTCAGCAGGTTTACTACGGCACAGTAGAAAAAGTAGAACCCGTAACCATTGATGCCTCTACCCAATCCAATGCCATTGGCACCATCGCTGGTGCTGCCGTGGGCGGGATCTTAGGCTCAAAAGTTGGGGGCGGTTCTGGCTCGGATATCGCTGCCATTGGTGGTGGTCTATTGGGTGGCTATGCAGGCAGCAAAGCGGCTGAAGCAACCGCGAAAAGAAATGGCGTGAATCTGACCATTCGTTTAGAGGACGGAAAGATTATCTCTATTGTTCAAGAAGCAAATCCAAACATGATTTTCCAACCAGGCCAAGCGGTCCAAATCAATGTTTCTGGTAATGACGCCAGAGTCGTTCCTCGTTAATTCGGACGAACCAAACCTTTGGCCTGCTTTAATTCAAACACCTAATCCGCGCAAGCTTACATCACTGGCTTGTTAACTTGCGCGTTTCTTTTCGTATCAAACTTGATCGTCGTCAATGGAACATCAATCTCCCACACCTTTCGATGTTCAAATGACATCAAGTTGCTAGCATGAGCCCATTCCAGATAACTTTGGGCTTGTTATGACTTCGACTGTTGACCACGTATTCCTTAATATCGCGCTAAACCTCAGCTCAAATCGCTCTCACGAGCAGCAATATCAAAATCTCATTGATGGGGTCGCGCAAGTATTCCCATGTGATGCGAGCTGCCTGTTTATCTTCGATGAGGATGGGTTTCTAACTCCTGTCGCGGTAAAAGGCTTATCCAGCTCGGTCTTAGGTCGTCGCTATTTCCCCAAGGCGCACCCTCGCTTAGATGCCATTATTCATAGCCGTGAACCGGTGCGTTTCGATGCCGATTGTTCACTGCCGGATCCTTTCGACGGCACACTATTAACTGAAGACCAATGCATTGATGTTCACGATTGCATGGGCTTTAGCTTGTATGTCGAAGGCCAACTTGTTGGCGCACTAACGATGGATGCACTAACGGTGGGCGCGTTTGATGGCATCGATCCTGTCGCTATCGAAACCTTTGCGGCTTTGACCGCTGCGACATTGCGTAACATTGCTCAGTTAAAAGCGCTCAAAGCGCAAAACCAGAAGCAAAAAAGCGTCACTCAAACCCTTATCCAGCAAGCCCGTTCTCAACATGGTGAAATGGTGGGTTTGAGTCCACAGATCAACCAGTTACGAAACAACATTGCGACCGTTGCTCAATCAGATTACGCAGTACTTATCACAGGAGAGACCGGTACTGGTAAAGAACTGGTCGCGCACTCGGTACACGCGCAATCTCATCGTAGCGATAAGCCGATGATTTACGTCAACTGTGCGGCCCTGCCTGAAGGTCTGGCTGAGAGTGAACTGTTTGGCCATGTCAAAGGCGCATTTACAGGTGCTAATAGCCACCGTGCCGGTAAGTTTGAACTGGCAGACGGTGGAACGATTTTCCTTGATGAAGTGGGCGAACTGCCTTTGATTTTGCAAGCAAAATTGCTACGTGTGATTCAACAAGGCGAGCTGCAACGTGTAGGTAGCGATCAGCATTTGATGGTCAATGTGCGCATCATCGCCGCGACTAATCGACAATTAGAAAAAGAGGTCGAAGCTGGCACGTTTCGAGTAGACCTTTTCCACCGTTTAAACGTGTTCCCAATCCAAGTCCCCCCACTGCGTGCCCGTGACGGAGATATTCCCGTTTTAGCAGGATACCTGTTAGAAAAAGTACGCCAACAATTTAATGCGCCCAATCTGCACGTTCACCCTAAGGTGTTGGCTCAACTGGAGTCTTCACCTTGGTACGGAAACGTACGCGAGCTCGAACACACTTTAACTCGCGCGGCTTTACACGCTATTCAACAAGGTGCAAGCACGATCATGCTTAACCATTTCGACACCTCATTGGCTCTCGGTGATGTAAAAAACACATCGCATTATCTGCCCAAAGAAAGCCAACCAATGCGAGAACTGATAGAAAGCTATCAACGTGATTTAATTGAACATGCTTTAAGCCAAACTGGTGGCGTTTGGGCAAAAGCAGCGGAGTTTTTGCAAATGGATCGCGGGAACTTATATCGAATGGGTAAAAAGCTCGGGATCAATAAATAACCAACCACAAGAAGCTGATGTAATTAAGACATCATTTACGTTGTCTTAATTACATCACTCGCCCTATCAAAAACAAATAAAATCATTAAAAATCAACAAGATAATAATTGGCACGCATTCTGCTCTCTAGTGGTCAACATCACGACTATTAAAACAATCACTGGAGAACCCAATATGTTCTGTATTCAATGTGAACAGACAATTCAAACCCCTGCTGTTAAAGGTTGTTCTTTTGCACAAGGTATGTGTGGTAAAACTTCTGAAGTATCTGACCTGCAAGACGTGTTGGTTTACACACTGCAAGGGGTTTCTTTTTGGGCATCAAAAGCACTTGAATTCAACATCATTAACGATGAAATCAACCAATGGGCACCCAAGGCATTTTTCTCTACATTGACGAACGTTAACTTCGACCCTGAACGCATCCTAGAGTTAACTTCTCAAGCCGCAACGTACAAAGCATTGTTAAAAGAGCAAGTAATGTCTGCTGCGACTTTGTCAAACACCAACCTTACTGACATTCCTGCCGTTGCCAACTTCGATCTACCAAACAGCGCAGAAGCGATCTTAACTTTTGCTCCTCAAGTCGCGGTGAACCGTGGTAAGGACCAAGTACATGAAGATGTTATTGGCCTACGCCTACTTTGCCTATACGGACTTAAAGGTGCAGCCGCGTACATGGAGCACGCACGTGTTCTTGAGCAAACCAACAACGATATCTATGCCGAATACCATGAAATCATGGCGTGGTTGGGCACAGACCCTGAAGATCTCGGCGAACTACTTGATTGCTCAATGCGCATCGGCCTGATGAACTACAAAGTGATGGAAATGCTCGACCAAGGTGAAACAATGACCTTCGGCCATCCAGAACCAACCACGGTGAACGTCAAGCCAGTAAAAGGTAAATGTATTCTTGTTTCTGGCCATGATTTGCATGACCTAGAAAAAATCCTGCAACAGACCGAAGGTAAAGGCATTAACGTTTACACCAATGGTGAAATGCTGCCTGCACACGGCTACCCTGAGCTGAAGAAATCCCCTCATCTTGTCGGTAACTACGGCAGCGCATGGCAAAACCAACAGAAAGAATTCGCCAACTTCCCTGGTGCAATCGTAATGACGTCAAACTGCTTGTTGAATCCAAATGTGGGTCAATACGCAGACCGTCTATTCACCCGTAGCATTGTTGGCTGGCCTGGTGTTGCACATATCGAAGGCGATGATTTCAGCCAAGTGATCGAATGTGCTCTGGCGCAAGACGGTTTCCAACACGATGAAATCGAACACCACATCACGGTTGGTTTTGGTCGCAATGCACTGATGAACGCCGCCCCTGCGGTTATCGACCAAGTGAAGCAAGGCAACATCAAACACTTCTTCCTAGTCGGCGGTTGTGATGGTGATAAAGCGGAACGCAGCTACTACACCGATTTTACGGCTGAAGCGCCAGAAGACACGCTCATCCTGACCTTGGCGTGTGGTAAGTTCCGCTTCAACAAGAATACGTTCGGAGATATCAACGGCATCCCTCGCCTATTGGATGTGGGCCAATGTAACGATGCTTACTCTGCAATCCAGCTTGCACTTGCACTGGCGAAAGAGTTTGACTGTGACATCAATGAACTGCCACTCACGCTTGTGCTTTCTTGGTTCGAGCAAAAAGCGATCGTTATCTTGCTAACGCTATTTGCATTGGGCGTGAAAGGCATTTACACAGGCCCTACTGCACCAGCATTCCTAACGCCAAACCTAATCGCCATCATCCAAGAGAAGTTCGATATGCGCAGTATTGGCAATGTTCAGGATGATCTAAAAGCCATCCTAGCAGCCTAATAAACCTGCTTGTTACGCGCCTCCTTACGCGGAGGCGCTATCTATTTCGAACCAAAAATAGCCACAACCAAAGAGATTGTTATGTTTTTTGAATGGCAAGGTAACCAACCCGTCGCACTCCGTTGCATCGACAAATACTTCGAAACACACGACACCGTCAGCATCAAATTGGCCGAACTAACCGAATCACTTCTGTTTCAGTTTAAGCCTGGCCAGTTTATTAACTTAGGCGTGGAAATTGATGGAAAAATGGAGTTTCGCGCCTATTCAATCAGCTCGATCAATGAAGACGATCACCTTCAACTCACCATCAAACGAGTATCTGGCGGTAAAGTATCGAACTACATCGTTGACTCGCTGCTGCTAGGTGATACCGTTCAAGCATTACCACCAGCAGGCGAATTTAACTGCATCGACCATCCACCCGTGTTACGTGATGGCGAAAAAAAAGCCTTGCTTATCAGTGCAGGTTGCGGCGTCACGCCCGTATTTTCGATGGCAAAACACTGGCTGAGTAATCAAGATGAAAACGACAACGATGTGGACATCGCATTTCTTCATATCGCACGCAGCCCAGAAGAGACGATTTATTACGATCAGCTAGAAACGCTCGACGCTGTGTATCCCAACTTCCATTTAAAGCTGTTGCTGAAAAACCGCGAAGGAACATCGCATCCACAAGGTCGTTTGAATGCCGACTGGCTTAAAGAGCTTGTTCCTGATTTCAAACAGCGCACCGTTTACCTGTGTGGTCCAAGCCAGTTTATGCAAGATGTTCACGGCTATTTGAATGACCTTGGTTTTGACATGACGAACTTCTACCAAGAGAGTTTTACGCCTGCGACTGGCGCAGAAACATCGGTCTCCGATGAGACGGTTAACGTTTCTGTTCCTGATTTTGCTCAAAGCATCGATGCGCAAAAAGGTCAGGTACTGGCCGATGTGCTCGAAGGCGCAGGTTTACCATTAATCGTCGCTTGTCGAAGCGGGATTTGTGGCTCGTGTAAATGCAAGGTTCGTAAAGGCAACGTCTCTTCCACCAGCCTAGAAACATTGACGCCAGAAGAAATTGAACAAGGCTATGTGCTCGCCTGCTCATCAACCATCGAAGCCGATCTTGAAGTGCAGATCGGTTAATGCTGCTGGTATCAATCTTTTATTGTTTCCCGTCATTCCGGCGAGCCTAGGCGAGATCAGGAACCTAATATCAGCGTGTTAAGAATAACTCATTCTGATAATAGACTCTGAATCACACTCGCGTCTCGCTATTCAGATTGACGGGGTATCGCGGAAATGCCAGCCGTACTCAAACGGCTGGTATTATAGATAGGTACAACTTTCGTTTCGTCGTCATTGCTTCTCGCTAAACAACAACACTTTCAATGCTGCTTCGCTGTCTACGTCCATAAACTCTGGCGGGTTATCCAGACGCTCACGGAATGTCAACTCTGGCGCTTCTTCTTTCATGCTTTCAATCAAGAAGTCGCTTGTCACAGATGGTGAGTTCACACATGCCATCACTTGACCGCCTTCTGCCAACAAATCCGGCAATCGACGTAGAATCTTTTTGTAGTCTTTAGTCAGCGCAAAGCTGCCTTTCTGGAATGAAGGCGGATCGATAATGATCAAATCATACTGACCAGATTTTTTAATCTTACCCCACGATTTAAAGATATCGTGCCCCATAAAGCTTACCTGGTTGATGTTATGACCATTTAGCTTGTGGTTCTCACGACCTTTAGACAGCGATGCTTTCGCCATGTCGACGTTAACCACTTTATCTGCTCCACCCGCAATGGCAGCGACAGAAAAGCCACAGGTGTAAGCAAACAAGTTAAGCACGTTCTTATGCTTCGCATTTTCGCGTACCCAATCACGACCGTAGCGCATGTCCAAAAACAGACCAAAGTTTTGGTTGCGGCCAATATCCAATTGGTATTTCAAACCGCTTTCTTCAACGACAGGGCGAGCGTCTAATTCACCGACAAGCACTTCTGAAGGCGCACCATCGGCATAACGGTGCTGAAGAACCATAGTGCGACCTTGCTTGTCTGCCCACAACTGTGATTGTGCCAACGCATTGAGGCCGCTTTTCAGCTCAGCGAGAAACGCGTCGTCGACTTCTTTAAACAAGTTGATGATCAACTGACCTTGTAACCAGTCACAGGTGATTTGCTCTAGACCTTCAAAACGACGGCCACGACCGTGAAACAATCGACGAATTTCATTCGGAGCTTGCGCGAGCTCGGTTTCTAGATGCTGAAAAAACAGCGGAAGTTGTGATACTTGCATCGAGTTCTCTTATTAGTTTTCTTTGTGACGGTTATTTGATCGTAGGCCAGCTCAGTTCCCAAGGGGAAAGCCAAGTATCCAAACCCTGAGAGACGATTTCATTGTGCCATTTGTTACCCAGCACTTGGTATTCTCGTGGATCGCAAACAAAGCGATATTGCTCATCTCGGTATTGGAAGCAAAGTGAAAATGCATGCAGGTAACCGCGATCAGCCTCATTGCCTGCATTGTAAATCGGGTCGCCAACAATACCTGAGCCAACCGATTTTAATGCCACGCGGATTTGATGCGTTTTACCAGTGTGTGGCTTACATAAAAATAGGCGCTCTCCGGGCTCTGCCGCAAGAGAGAAAAACTGGGTGACGGCTGGGTTATTTTTGCTGTTGACCAGCTTCCATGATGAACGGCGCGAACGCTCCATATCACCAACGACCAAACCTTGTTTCTTTTTCGGCTTTTTAGAGCCAATCGCTAGGTAGAACTTTTCTACTTGGCGGTCAGCGAAGGCTTGCGATAACGCACTGGCCGCTTTGGCGTTGCGTCCGAGGAGCAGAATACCCGATGTCATTTTATCCAAGCGATGGATAAGATAGAGCTGCTGATCACCACTCTGCTTAGCCACTTCTTGCAGCAGCATTGTGTCGCCATCGTCTTTATGAACAGAGACGTTGGGATGCTTATTGATGATCAGAAAATCGGGATGGGTATGTAGAATATCGAACATAAAAAAACTGGCTCCACGTTTGGAGCCAGCAGTATACATAAGTTATCGGACAAAGCTATCGAGGCTTGCCCTAAGGCCTGAGCTAGAGCTTTCTAGAGAAAATACCAGCAAGACCAATGATTGCGATACCCAGCAGCATGATTTCACCTTTACCACTATCAAAGCCAGACTTAATCCCCATGAAGGCAACAATAGCAATCGCAACAGGAATCAGGTATTTAACTAGGTTGTACCACAATCCAAATAGCGGGAAGGATACTTCGCCGTCATTAGTGATCTCTTTTTCTAGCTCAGCACGGCTTAGGCGCCATCCAGCAAAGATACAAACCAACATACCACCAACCGCTAGGAAGATTTTGTCCGTTAGCAAGTCGAAGATATCAAAGGCACCGGTACCAAACAGCGTTGGTCCCATTCCACCTAACGATAGTGACGCAAAAATACATAATGCCGCCATAACTGCGCTTGCAGACAGAACTGCGTTAGAGCGCTTCATGCCTTTCTCGTCGATTAGGTAAGACACGACAACTTCCAATAGTGATACTGAAGAAGTTAATGCCGCCACCGTCAAACCGATGAAAAATAGCAACGCGAATAGCAACCCAATCACTCCGCCCATTTCAGCAAATAGCTGAGGAACGACAACGAATACAAGACCAGGGCCTGCTGCAGGCTCCATGCCAAAGGCAAACATTGCTGGGAACATAGCAACACCAGCAAGAATCGCGACACCAGTATCCATCGCTGTAACCATACCGGTTGTTTGAACTAGGTTCTCTTTCTTCTTCAGGTAAGAACCGTACGTCATCATACAACCCATACCTAAGCTAAGTGAGAAGAACGCCTGTCCTAGTGCAGCAAGAACCACGTTGCTGTCGACTTTAGAAAAGTCCGGCATGAATAAGAACTCAAGGCCAGCCATTGCACCTGGCAGCATTAAGCCCTTAACAGAAACAACGATTAGGATTAAGAACAGAAGCGGCATCAGAACCTTACCGGCTTTCTCAATACCACCCGAAATCCCTTTCATCACGATCATGACGTTAAGGAACAGGTAAACACCCATCCACATTAAAGGTTGAATCGGATCTGAGATGAAACCGCCAAAACTGTCGCCAATTGCTTCTGGCGCGCTGAGTAGACCACCACCCACTTTAAAGATGTAGGCCAATGCCCAACCACCAACCACAGGGTAGAAGCCCATGATCAAAAGACCACTGAAAACTCCCATAACGCCAGTGAACGTCCAGCGTCGGTCAGTTGTTTTGAATGCACCTACGGCAGAAAGACCTGTCTTACGACCAATAGCGAACTCTGTCAGCATCACGCTAAAGCCGATAAAAATTACAAAGATAAGATAGATAGCAACGAATGCACCGCCGCCACTCTCACCTGCTGTGTAAGGGAATTTCCATATATTGCCTAAACCGACAGCGGAACCCGCTGCTGCCATTACGAAGCCTAGTTTAGACCCCCACGTATCACGTGGTGCTGCTGTATTAGTTGTAGCCACGCTTTTTCTCCAAAATTAGTTTGTTGTGTATGCATAGAGATAGGCGTCTAAAAAGTTTATGTAAAAATTATTGTACACTTATAAAATAAGCGTTCGACGCACTATATCTAGAAAGTAAAGCAGCTCCCCTTTAAAATTGGAACCCCAAAAAAGTACATTTATCGCACAAGTGTCGAGTTACGCAGGTTAAATGCTGCTTTTTTGTTCAAAAGTTAAAGAATGACCTTATTTTTCACATTAAAATAACAGAATCAGCTGTTATGAAATTCGTTCCTCATATAAGGTCAATCCCACGTCTAAATGGGAAATCTATTCCCCCAACCCACTTTTATGCTTAATATCCTAGAAGGGCATATTACTCTGAGCGTATATGGACAAGTTTTATCACTTTCTTACTTTAGCTGGCATCGGGCTATATTGGTTACTGGTCGCAGGTGTGACCATTCGTGTCGTTTTAAAGCGCCGTGCAGTGAGCGTGTCTTTAGCTTGGCTAATGATCATTTATATCCTTCCCGTTCTGGGTGTCGCATGTTATTTCCTCTTCGGTGAACTGAACTTAGGCAGAAAGCGAGCCGAACGTGCGAAAGAGATGTTTACACCATTCGAGAAGTGGTTCAGTCAGCTTAACGACTGTAACGCGCACAACCCAGAAACGATGGGAAGGCACATCTACCGAATTGATGAACTTTGTAACAACCGCCTTGGTCTTCCCGCATTGAGCGGTAATACATTGTCGCTGCAACAGTCACCTAATGAGATTTTGCATTCCATTATTGAAGACATCGAAAACGCGCAGAGCAGTATTCGAATGGTATTCTACATTTGGCATCCGGGTGGTTTGGCTGACTCTGTCGCTTCTGCGCTTATTCAAGCGGCTAAACGCGGCGTAGATGTCAAACTATTGCTCGATTCAGCAGGTAGTCCACGTTTTTTCAGAAGTCCTTGGTATCGAATGATGCAGGATGCTGGAATTGAAGTTATTCAAGCGCTAGAAGTGAAGATGTGGCGTATTTTCTTACGTCGTCTTGATCTTCGCCAACATCGCAAGATCATCGTAATTGATGATGAAATTGCTTATACAGGTTCAATGAACTTGGTTGACCCGGCTTACTTCAAGCAAAATAGTGGCGTTGGGCATTGGGTGGATATCATGGTTCGCATTACAGGACCAACGGTAAACGTATTGAGTGCCATCCACTGTTGGGATTGGGAAGTCGAAACTGGCGAACGTCATTTACCAAGACTACCTGAATGCAAGATCGATGAGAGTGAATTCCAACACCCTATTCAGGTTGTGCCTTCTGGCCCAGGTATGCCGGAATATCTGATCTATCAAGTATTAACATTGGCAATAAACCAAGCCAATCGCTCGGTACGAATCACAACACCATATTTCGTGCCCAATGCTGATTTACTCGAAACGTTAAAGATGACAGCACAACGAGGCATTAACGTTGAACTCATTATTCCCCATAAAAATGACTCTATGATGGTGCAATGGGCTTCACGCGCTTTTTATAGTGAGCTCTTGAGTGCAGGGGTCAAGATTTATGAGTTTTATGGTGGTTTGCTGCATACAAAATCTGTCGTAATTGACGACCAATTCTGTTTAGTTGGCACCGTAAACATGGATATGCGCAGCTTGTGGCTGAACTTCGAAGTGACCCTCGCCGTTGATGACGAAGAGTTCACCAAGCAAATGTCTTGGTTACAAGATAGCTATATTAAGCAATCTCACACTGTTGTATTGGAAGAATGGGAGAAAAGGAGCCTATTTTCTCGGTTCTTAGAGCGAGTGTTCTATCTCTTCAACCCACTCCTCTAATACCTCAAATACACAGGCTAAAAAACCTCCAGCGCTACATGCATCCTGCTGGAGGTTTGTTCTTTTAGCTCCCTATCTACACGATACCTCTCGACATCATTACCTGTTCATCTTGGCTGTTATTGGCTGATAGTTGACTTTTCCCTTGCATAACCTACGTCGTCCATGTTTTAAATATTCAAAACCGCAATATTTAAGACAGGGAACTTTTATGTCAGAGGGAAAAAAAACCAAACTCATTACCGCTGGCCGCGATAAAAAGTGGACAAATGGTGTTGTAAACCCACCCGTTCAACGCGCTTCAACCGTGGTATTCAATACCGTTGCAGAAAAGAACCAAGCCACCATTAATCGTGCAAACAAAACATTGTTTTATGGTCGCCGAGGCACCAACACGCACTTTGCTTTCCAAGACGCAATGGTTGAGATTGAAGGTGGAGCTGGTTGCGCGCTTTACCCTTGTGGAACGGCAGCAATTTCAAACGCCATCCTCTCTTTCGTTGAAACTGGCGATCACATTCTAATGGTGGACACTTGTTACGAACCAACTCGTGACTTTTGTAACACCATAATGAAGAAAATGGGCATCGAAACCACCTATTATGACCCAATGATCGGTGAAGGTATCCGAGACTTGATTCAGCCGAATACCAGAGTCCTTTTCTTGGAGTCTCCTGGTTCAATAACCATGGAAGTCCAAGATGTACCTACATTAGCGCGCATTGCCCACGAGCAAGATATCATTGTGATGCTTGACAACACATGGGGAGCTGGCGTGAACTTCTCTCCTTTCGAGCATGGCGTAGACATTTCCATTCAAGCGGCGACTAAGTATATCGTTGGACATTCAGATGTCATGCTAGGTACTGCTGTGGCTTCTGAAAAGTATTGGGATCAGCTTCGTGAACAAAGCTACCTGATGGGTCAGTGCGTTTCTCCTGACGACGCATACCTAGGTCTTCGAGGTATTCGCACGTTGGATGTTCGCCTAAGACAGCACGCAGAAAGCAGTTTAAAAGTCGCTCAGTGGCTCGCTTCTCGCCCAGAAGTTGATCATGTCCGCCATCCAGCTTTAGAAACAAGCCCTGGCCATGAGTTTTTCAAACGAGACTTCACAGGTGGAAACGGCTTGTTTTCATTTGTTCTCAAAACGTCTTATCCAAAAGCGACGACGGCTCTGCTTGATGGTATGAAACACTTCAGTATGGGTTACTCTTGGGGCGGTTATGAAAGCCTCATTCTAGCTAACGAACCTAAGAGCTTTAACAGCCTGAGAACCGTAGCTCACCCACACTTTGAAGGTACTTTGGTTCGTATTCATATTGGCTTAGAAGACGTAAATGACTTGATCGCTGATTTAGAGACTGGTTTTGCGCGTTATAACGCCTTAATGCTTGAAAAAGAAGTCTCCCTATAACAATGATTGAATCGCCCTGCATTGCGGGGCGTTTTTATAAGCCACTGACTTAATTAGAATTAACCAACATTCACCCGAACCATTAATTAATGTTAATCATTTGTGTTGTTTTTCAATTGAGCAGTCACAGAATGAAATAATGTGCCACAAATAGGCTTTCCAAATTTAGAGTTTCTCTCCTACTTTTTATCATTCATAAGAGGTCATACCACAAGGAGATAGTTTTGAAACTCAAATTTATAGCGCTAATGCTTTTTACCTTAATTACCGTCCCAATAACCTCCGTATCCGCTGCAACAGGTTATACCCAAACCAAGTATCCGATTGTTCTGGTTCACGGTTTGTTTGGTTTTGATACCCTGGCAGGCGTTGATTACTTTTTCGGAATACCACATTCCTTAACAAAAGATGGCGCTACGGTTTATGTTGCACAGGTATCCGCGACCAATAGCAGCGAAGTTCGAGGGGAGCAACTGCTTGCTCAAGTCGAAACCTTACTTGCAGCAACAGGCGCAGAGAAAGTCAATCTCATTGGTCACAGTCATGGTGGTCCAACAACGCGCTATGTTGCCTCTGTCCGTCCTGACCTAGTCGCATCAGTTACGAGTATAGGAGGCGTTAATAAAGGGTCTAAAGTGGCAGATTTAGTTCGTGGCACCGTATCTGAGGGTTCGGGTAGTGAGCAGCTCGCGGTAAAACTGGCGCAAGGCTTAACTACTCTTATTAATCTTCTATCAGGTGGTTCTGATCTCGACCAAGACCCTTTAGCCTCACTAGCAGCATTAACCACGGAAGGATCATTAGCGTTTAACCAACACTACCCGGAGGGAGTCCCTACCAGTGAATGTGGTAATGGTGACTTGCTGGCTTCAAATGGCGTTTATTACTACTCATGGACCGGATCATCCACTTTTACAAACGTTTTCGATCCGACCGACGCTGCCATGATGGTACTTGGCTTAGCCTTTGATGGGCCAAATGATGGCTTAGTTGGTGCGTGCAGCACACATTTGGGCAAAGTCATACGTGATGATTATCAAATGAACCATTTGGATGAAATTAACGGCCTACTCGGTATTCATCATCTTTTTGAAACCGATCCAGTCACGCTTTATCGCCAACATGCAAATCGTCTCAAACTTCAAGGTTTATAAGAGGTCATCACAATGAAGAAAGTCGCTCTCACCACTTTTATCCTGCTCTCGATATTTGGCGTGGGAGCGCTTTCTCTGTTGCAAAGCGACAAACAACAAGAGATAACCTCTAACCATTCGCAATCTCAGCAAGATATAGCCGCCGATGTCTCTTCCCCAAAAGACTTCTTCGAATATTCTCTTAGCCGGCTGGGCGAAGAAGATCTCGATACGATCAAAGCGGAAGTTAATGATGACACTTTAGCAAAGCAAACTCTGAATATTGATGCCAAACTTTTTCAAGCCTACCTTTCCTACAAGCAAGCACTCTCTGCATTAGAGCCTTTTGAGCACAACCACCTAACGCTTGAACATTTAACCATGCTGAATGAAGCAATACTGAACTTACAGCTTCAATACTTTAACGAGGTGCAGATAACCCAATTGTTTGACGAAGAAAACCGACTTCGCCAACTTGCTTTAGAAAAGCTGACGATTAAAACACAGGCATCGGATATCGAGAGTCAAGCACACCTTCTCAATCAAGCATTATCAGAACAACCGGATTACATACGAGAAAGTGAACGCAATAACGCATTAGCAGAGCAGCTCGAGCAAGCTTCTCAGCTTGATTCACAAGACAAGTACATCGCCCGTGTTGCTCTGGTAGGAGATGCCGGAGCGCAGAGGCTGCAAAAGCTTGATGAGCAAAGAGCATCATTTGAGACTCAACTCGCCACTTACTTAAAGCAGCGTCAAAATATTCTGAATAGGGGTTTTTTAGGGCAAGACGAAAAACAGGCAGAAATCATTGCTTTAAGAAAACAAAGCTTCGATGCCACTCAATGGCGTCGAATCGAAGCTTTGGAACGTATTCATGATAGCCAGAACTAACAACATTAGCTTAATAGCCAAACGTTACTTATTCTGCTTTTTAGGACATCCAACGATATGGTCATCCACCATGCCGACGGCTTGCATGAAAGCATAACAGATGGTTTCACCGACAAACTTGAAGCCTTTCTTTTTTAGGAATTTACTCATGGCTTTGGATTGCTCTGTCGAAACTGGCACGTCACTCATATGTTGCCATTGATTAATGATTGGTTCGCCGTCCACGAACTGCCACAACGCGTCTGATAAACTTCCGTATTCAGCAATTAACGCTTTGGCCGCTTTGGCATTACTGAAAACCGAGTTAATCTTTCCGCGATGCCTTACAACATCGAAGTTTTCCACGATGTATTCAGCGCGTTCTTCATTTCTTTGTTCCAACGCATCTAGATCGTAATTCTCGAACGCTTCTCTGTAACCTTCGCGCTTTTTAAGGATGGTGATCCAACTAAGACCAGCTTGCGCACCTTCCAAAGTAATAAATTCAAACAGGACTTGGTCGTCATATACTGGCACGCCCCATTCGGAATCATGATATTCGCGCTCTAATGGGTGATTCATCGCCCACGCACACGTTTTTTGTTCTGTCATTATTCTTCCTTAAAAAGCGCCTCTAACTGATGAGCTAGAGGCGCGATATTTTTCATCGTTATATCAGTAGCACTAAGCCTGTTTCGGTACTGCCACTTTATGGAACAAACGATACAACACTGGCACGACAATCAGTGTCAGGACTGTCGCAAAACCCAAACCAAACATAATCGTAACCGCCATTGGTTTGAAGAAAATATCTGGCAACAGTGGGATCATACCAAGGATCGTCGTGATAGCAGCCATACAAACGGGACGGACGCGACTTACCGCAGCATCAACGACCGCGTCATAAGCCTCTTTACCGGACTTCATTTCAATTTCAATTTGGTCCAGTAATACGATGCCATTTTTGAGCACCATTCCCGATAAGCTTAAGAAGCCGAGCAATGCCATAAAACCAAACGGCGTGTTGAGTGCCAACAAACCGGTGGTGACACCAATTAACGCCAGTGGCACGGTAAGCCAAACAATGAGTGGCTCTTTGATAGAGTTAAATAGGAATACAGTGATCAAGAACATGAACAAGTACCCCATTGGCATAGTAGTAAACAGTGACTCTTGAGCATCACCTGAAGATTCGTATTCACCACCCCACTCTAGTGAATAGCCAGGAGGCATTTGAATCGCTTCGATTTGGGGCTGTAAACGTTTTTGCAACGTCGATGCGGTTTCTTCACCTAGAATATCAGGGTCTGCCATCACAGTGAGCATACGCTTACGGTTCTTACGTACGATGATAGGATCCTCCCAACGCATGTCGTAACCCATTGTGACTTGTTGAAGTGGGATAAACTCACTCTGTGCTGGACTCCATATTTTCATGCCTTCGATGTTACGAATATCAATGCGCTCATCTTCTGGTAAACGAGCCACGATAGGCATGAGCGTCGTGCCGTCTCGGTATAAGCCTATCGTCATTCCAGAGAATGACATGGACAAGAAATCATCGACGTCCGATTTGGTAATGCCATAGCGACGTGCCTGACTCTCATTAAACTGAGGTTCAAGAACTTGGGTTCGTTCACGCCAATCATGCCTGATATTTGTTGCCTGAGGGTCGGCGTACATGATGTCCTTGACCTGAGCGGCTATCGTACGAAGGACGGTTGGATCTGAGCCAATAATACGCGCTTCAATTTTTGCACCACCACCAGGGCCTAACTCAATCTGTTTGAGCTTGTAATTGATTTCTGGGTAGTTGGCTTTTAAATACTCTCGAAACTTCGCCATTAATGGTTTTAACGCTTCGTAATTTTCCATACGAGTGGTTATCTCACCATAAGCCGCATAACTTTTCTCTGGCGCGTACGTTAACATGAAGCGCTGTAAACCTTTACCCGCGGTCGTCGTGATATGGTCAACATGCTCTTGCTTAGCTAACCAACTTTCTAACTCTTTAAGCGTTGTGTTAGTTGCTCGAATATCAGTTCCTTCTGGCATCCATACATCTAACTGAAAAATCGGCGTTGTCGACGATGGGAAAAACGCTTGCTTCACAAAGGTGAACCCGTAAACACTTGCCGCTAATCCCGCAATCAGCACCACAACGGTAAACCAAGCACGACGCATACAAAACTGAAGAAACTTTTTATAAATAACGAAAATAACCCCGTTATATGGATCATTTTCTTCCCCTTCACCTTGTTTAATCTTCTGGCCTTTAAAGAAGATGTCAGCAAAGAATGGTGTCAACGAGATAGCGGTAAACCAGCTCAACATTAAAGAGATCAGCAGAACCGTAAACAAAGTGCCACAGTATTCACCCGTAGAGTCTTCAGACAGTCCAATTGGCGCAAATGCAGTTACCGCAATCACAGTTGCCCCAAGTAATGGCCACTTTGTTTGGGTAACAATGTCGGTCGCTGCTTGGAGTCGAGTTCGCCCTTTTTGAGTACCAATCAAAATCCCCTCAACCACAACGATTGCATTGTCCACCAACATACCTAACGCGATAACCAAGGCACCTAATGAAATCCGCTGCAAATCTATCGCGAGATACTTCATGAAAATGAACGTACCCAACACCGTCAGCAGTAAAATTAAACCGATAAGCAGACCTGAACGTAGCCCCATAAAGAACAGAAGTACGATAATGACGATACCGACAGCTTGAGCCAAGCTCACAACAAAACCGCTAACCGATTTATCCACTTCTTTCGGCTGACTATAGATTTCCGAAATTTCGATACCGACAGGTTGTTGGTACTTTAGCTCTGCAAGGCGATGATCAAACGCTTTTCCGACTTCAACGACGTTGACGCCTTCAGCAAAAGAAACACCCACGTTTAGTGCGAGGCTGCCGTTAAAATTAATAATATTATTCGGGACTTCTACGTAACCACGTTTTATTTCCGCCACATCTTTCAAGAAGATGAGCCCCTGAGCACCCGACTCAGTAATCAACAAATCGCCTAGCTCATCCACACTCTGGAACTCGCCAGTCGGCTGAATTCTGATGTACTCGTCACCAATTCTGATCGCTCCTGCGTCAGAAACTACGTTTTGCGTCGAAAGAAGATTAAACACGGTATCCGGAGCAAGACCTATACTGCTCAATTTTTTCATCGATACTTCGATGAACACTTGCTCTTGCTGTTGCCCAGATACCGAAACTTTACTCACGCCATCAACCAGTTCGAGCTCTCGGCGTAAGTAATCGACGTAATCCAGTAGCTCTTTATAGCTATAACCGTCGCCAGTCACCGCTAACAAAATCCCGTAAACATCACCAAAATCATCGATCACTTGAGGTTCATTCACACCTGGAGGCAACGTCCCTTTAAGGTCGTTCACTTTACGGCGCAACTCATCCCAAATTTGTGGTAGATCATCAGGGCCATAATTGTTCTTCATCGTGACCGTGATTTGAGATAAGCCTCGGCTAGAAATCGAATTTACTTCATCAACATAAGTAAGCTGCTGAATCGCTTTTTCGATTGGATACGTCACTTCTTCTTCGACTTGTTGCGGTGTCGCACCAGGGTAAGAGGTCACTACCATCGCATCTTTAATAGTAAAAGCAGGGTCCTCAAGACGCCCTAAACCAAAGAATGCGGCGATACCACCAATCAAAAATATCAGTGCGACCATCCAACTGATGACGCGATTTCGGATGAAGTACGCAGCAATACCGGTCACATCATCATCACTGTGAGGCACTGATTTATTAAGATCGCTCATAGACCGGCCTCCTGCGTAGCCATTTCCTGTATCACTTCCACTTTCATGCCATCCCTTAATCGAGAAACACCGGCAATCACAACTTTGTCTTTGAGCATGAGACCATCAAGGATTTGAATGGACGTTTTAGATGCCTTACCTGCTCGCACCTGTTTGCGCGATACCGTATTGTCGTCATTCAGTACCCAAACAAATTTGTTTTCGCGCCCCAGCTCGTCACCATCCGCATTAAAAATGGCTTCGATAGGGACATTAATTCCTAGGTTGAGATCAAGCCCAACATTCTCGTCTTTAGACGTTACTTCAACAGCCATCCCATCTAGGATGTACTCTTCTTCCGGCATAGGAAGCGACAGTGTGACAGTAAACGTACCTGTTGTTGGATCGGGCTCAGTCGTAAATTCTTTTACCGTCGCGTTATATTCGTTACCGCTGGGCACGCGCACCAATGCTTTGATCGCGGTAAGCCTTTCTTCCGTTGGCGGTTGGTTCACATAGAGGCGGTCTGGAAGCTGAATCAACACTTCGACTCGCTCCAAGCTGTGAATATTAACGATATGCTGTCCGACTTGAACATTTTCGAATTGGTCGATATTAACTCGCGAAATAATCCCATCCACGGGCGCTTTTAAGGCAGTAAATGATAGACGAAGTTTGGCTAACTGAAGCTCAGCTAAGGCGATTTGTCGTTGTGCTGCAATTTCATCAAACTGAGACTTAGCTAATAGGCCTTTATCAACCAAAGGGCGTGAGCGGCGATACTGACTGTCGACAACAGAAAAACGCGCACTCGCATTATCTACATCCAACTCATAGTCCGTGGGATCTAGCGTTGCAATAACATCACCCTTCGTGACTTTGTCGCCCTCTTTTACCATGATGCGGCTGACTTCTCCTGCCACTCTGAAGCTCAAATGAGAGCGATCCGCTGCATTCGCAACCGCAGGGAAGTACAAGTTGTCGTCCACCTTGTTTCCCGCTAATGACGTAACCCTAACTCGTGGCGTTTCGAGCTCTTTTTCTGGCGCCTTATCCCCACAGCCAACGAGAAAAAGCGTTGAAAGTAAAGTCGCTAGAGAGATGATTCCTTTCATATTACAACCCTCTTTCCTTAATCCACGCTCTTACCTTAATTCCGGGTTCAATTACACTGACACCCGAGATAATGATTTGGTCGCCATCGTTAAGCCCGGCTAACACTTGATTTTTGTCATTCATCTCAATTGCGGCTTTGGATACAATGCCTTGCTCATCGACACGCCAAACGTATGTTTTGCCGTTCTCTTCTAGCAACGCGGAGTTAGGAATCTTTGTCGCTCCTGCACTTTTGGACAGGAGGTAAGCATTGCCAGACATTCCCGGCAAAAGGCCAATTTCTGCTGGTCGCTCCATGACCATCGTGACTTTGTAACTGCCCGTTTTAGGATCGGCTTCTGTATCGATTTCCTGAAAGGTTAAATCAAAGGCTCGCTCGGGGAACGCATCAAATATCATTCTGGCAGAGACATCGCTCCCCTGCGTGTAACGATTTAGAAGATAGTCTGGGATTTGGAATATCACTTTGAGGAGTTGGTTGGACTGAATATTCATCACCCCTTCTTTCGCGGCAACATATTCATGGTTTTCTGCTGGAATGTACGAAATAGTGCCATCATATGGCGCGACAAGTTTGGTATATCTTAAGTTTGCCTTTGCTTGATTCCATTGAGCTTTTGCTGAGTTGTGATTCGCTTTTGCCTCATCAAAATCTTGCTCAGATACTACTTGGTCTTTACGTAGCTTTTGGTATCGCTTGTATTGCACATCTGCGAGCAAAAAATTTGCCCGAGCTTGCTGTTCGAGCAGAGAATATTCATCTGGGTTTAATGACGCCAAAACATCACCTTTACTGACGACTTGACCTTCATTCACTTCTATCGTTTGAAGAAGCCCAGGAACTCGAAATGTCAGTACTGCTCTATCGCCAGCTTCCGTCGTGGCAGGAAAATGTCGCTCAAACTGGGCATTGCCAACAGATACTGTAAATAGCTTCGCAGGGCGCGATTCAGGTTCAGGAACAGGAGGAAGTTCTTTACCGCACCCCGACAAGACAGCCGAGATGGCAATAGGAATGAGCAATTTTCTCATTACATTCATCCATAAAAATTGGGGGATTATTTTTAAAGTAGATGAATTTTGAACGAACTTCCAGAGCAGAAAAGATTAATAGTGCTTTAAAATTAGTAATTTGTGATAAAAAAGCAGGCTTTATGCCTGCTTCAGTTAAATCTTCTTTGGATACAAAATGCCTAGAGCTTACTGAATTCTCTGTTCACCCTATATGTATCAGACGTAACATAAGCTTCCATGTTACGAATTTTGCCATCAAGACGGTCAAAATCCCTTTCCAACACACTGAGCAGTTGATCAGGGCTTTGCCCTTTCTGCCAAGGCTTACTTTTGAGCGTATGCTCTTGCTGCGCTCTGATATTTTCAGAATACGTTACTGGTTGCTTTTCTAACATAAACGCCATCGCGATGTACGCTAACAATACCAAAAACGTACCACCTAACAGCGCTGCAGAAATCACTACAATACGAATCAACCAAACTTCTGCACCAAAGTAGTTGGCAATTCCGGCGCAAACACCGGAGATTTTGCCATTTACTGGATCACGATACAGTTCTCGATTATTCATACTTTCGTCTCCATGTTGGTGACTCAGCATCCAAGATGCGCTCCAATGTATCAACTCGGGACTGCATCGCTTCCGCTTTTTCAGATAGTACCTGAAGGCGCTCTAAATCTTGGCTCGACAGTGCACTATCTGTTTTGCGTTTGCTGCGATAGTGTAAGAAGAGCCATAGTGGAGCGACAAAGATTAAAAAGACAATCACTGGTCCTGCTATAAAAAATGCCGACATAAATGGCTCCTTTCTTATTTATCTTTCGATGACATCTGTTCTTTCAGTTTTGCCAACTCTTTTTCAATTTCGTCTTGTGCCTGCAACTCTGCAAACTCTTGTTCTAGCGATTTAGCATTACCAGTTTGAGCATATAGGTCTGCTTCCGCTTCCATTTCATCCACTTTACGTGAGTACTGCTCAAATTTCGCCATCGCTTCATTAGTACGGCTAGTGTGCAGGTGTTTTTGCACATCACGACGGTTAGATGCAGTTTGGTTACGAATTGCTAGTGCTTGCTGTTTTGCGCGCGTTTCAGCAATTTTGCTTTCCAACTTACCAATCTCGCCAGTAAGCTTATCGATCGTTTCTTCCACTAAGGTTTGCTCAGTGTGGAGGCCTTTAATTACTTGCTCTAGCTTTTGCTTTTCAATTAATGCTGCACGAGCTAGATCTTCGCGCTCTTTAACTAATGCTAAGCTCGCTTTTTGACCCCATTCGCCAATTTGCTCTTCTAACGTTTCAACCTTACGAGCCAACTCTTTCTTGTCTGCAATCGCTTTAGCCGAGTTAGTACGCACTTCAACAAGTGTGTCTTCCATTTCTTGAATGATAAGACGGATCATTTTTTCAGGATCTTCCGCCTTGTCCAGTAATGCACTGATGTTTGAGTTAACGATATCTGCAAATCGAGAAAAAATACCCATAACGGAACTCCTCTTTTTTCCTATTAAAACTCGACAAGGTGGTGATTAACCTTGTGTCTCCCTGAATATATAACAAGTAACGTGCCAACTTATAATTTTCTTTTAAATCAGAGCGTTATTCATTTTGTTGTCGTTACACACTATTGTGCTATGATGTTTTTCACCAACTGTTGGTGAAATTTACCAACTCTATCTCTAAATCATGGCTCGGCTGTTAAATAAGAAGGACTTTATGAAGCAAAACCTGATTGGTGAATCACCTGCTTTTCTCGCTGTACTAGATAAAGTATCACAACTTGCACCCATTGAGCGCCCTGTCCTCATCATTGGTGAACGAGGTACGGGTAAAGAACTCATCGCTCAGCGTTTGCATTATTTATCAAGACGTTGGGATAAACCACTACTATCACTCAACTGTGCGACATTAAGCGAAGGGCTAATAGATTCCGAATTGTTTGGACATGAATCCGGCTCCTTCACGGGCTCTAAAGGTAAGCATAAAGGGCGTTTCGAGCGTGCCGAGGGCGGTACTTTGTTTCTTGACGAACTGGCAACCGCACCACTTTTGGTTCAAGAAAAGCTATTACGTGTCATTGAATATGGTGAATATGAGCGAGTTGGCGGTCATACCGCTCTCAATGCGGATGTTCGACTTGTTTGTGCAACCAATGCCGACCTACCAAAATTGGCAGAGCAAGGTGATTTTCGTGCGGATCTGCTCGACAGGCTAGCCTTCGATGTCATTATGTTACCGCCTCTTCGCGAGCGCAAAGAAGACATTCTCTCTTTAGCAGAGCACTACGCGATGAAAATGTGTCGTGAACTGCAACTGGAATACTTTGTCGGTTTTACCCCAAAAGCGCAGCAGTCGCTTATTGAATATGAATGGCCCGGTAACGTCCGCGAACTAAAAAACGTGATTGAACGTGCGATTTACCAACATGGTCTGAATGCTCACCCAATTGATGAACTGGTTTTCAATCCTTTTGAAACGGTTTGGCACAGCGCGCTTGGCCATAGTGCAAAACAAGCAGAACAACAAGAAGAGGAAGCATCAAGCAACACCATCCAATTCCCTCTAGACTATAAACAATGGCAAGAGGAACAAGATATCCATTTACTCAATCGTGCATTGGAAGAAGCCAAGTTTAATCAACGACAAGCAGCCGAGCTACTTGGCTTGAGCTATCACCAATTACGAGGGATGGTTAGAAAATATGGTTTGGTCGGACAAAGCTAACTTGACCGAGAGTACTCAATCAATACACGAGCTCGTGACTGCGCTCTAATTCGCATGCATTTATGGCATAACACCTTACAGTGTATGGATTTTATGTTTGGAGCGAGTTCACAAAGGTGATAAATTAGCGAGATCATTTTCGCTTGTTAGCTTTGAAAGAGTAAGATCAAACGAAACGAGCAAGATCCAATGAACATTTCATATTATGAATGCTTTTATAAGATTATCGCTGAGCCTTATTGGGATTAGCCTACTGACCGCTTGTGGCGATGAAATTGACCACAATGATATTCGCAAAGCTGGCTTTGTGTTTTGCGGGCAAGGTAAGCCGACCACGTTTAACCCTCAGCTTATTGATAGCGGTATTACCGCAGAGGCTCTGAGCCCGCAGCTGTACGATACGCTGCTCACGCTCGATCCTAAATCACATCAGCCCGTGGCAAGCATCGCCGAGAGTTGGTCAGTAAATGAATCAGGGACGGAATACACGTTTAAGCTTAAACGTGGTGTTAAATTCCAAACCACGCCTTGGTTCACACCCACTCGCCCATTGAATGCAAAAGATGTGGTATTTAGCTTCAAGCGAATCATCGATGTAGACCATCCTTTTCACCAAGTAGGTGGTGGTTTTTATCCATGGTTTGCAGGGTTAGATTTTCAAAACCTACTCCAAGACGTGGTTGCAATAGATGAGCATACGGTAAGGTTTACGTTATCTCAGCCAAACTTTTCTTTCTTGGCCAATATTGCCACCAGCCATGCGGTTATCTTGTCTGCGGAGTACGGACAGCAATTGGCTGCAAAAGATCATAAAGAAGAAATCGACCAACTTCCTATCGGTACCGGCCCTTATCAATTAAAAGAATACCAAGTGAACGACTTGATTCGATTAGAGCGTCATTCTAATTACTGGAAGTCACCAGCAAAAATGGAACAAGTGGTGTTCGATATCTCTCACAGAGGCACGGGTACATTAGCTAAACTTTTAAGAAACGAGTGTGACGTACTCTCTTCACCTATTTCGAGCCAAATACCTGTCATTCAAGAAAATGACAACCTTGAGCTGACGGCTACACCAGCTAACAACGTTTCCTTTATTGCGATAAACACAGAAACCACCGCGCTGAGTGATGCTCGAGTTCGCCAAGCACTTAACTTAGCGATCAACCGTCAAAATATTTTAGATTCGGTTTACTACGGAACTGGCTCCCAAGCTTATACCTTGCTACCACCTAATTCATGGGCTTATCAAAAAGATAGCGTAAAAATTCGTTATGACCGGAATTATGCATTGGCACTACTTCGAGATGCAGGCTACGAAGACGGCCTAGAATTGACCATGTGGGTACCACTTGAACCACGTGCTTTTAACCCAAGCCCTCGTAAGACTGCGGAGTTAATCCAAGCGAATTTTGCCGATATTGGGGTTAAATTAACGCTACTGACCGATGATAGGTTTGAACGTGTGGATTTGGAGAACATCAACGATATCGATTTACTTTTAACAGGTTGGATTGGTGATACCGGGGATCCTGACAACTTTTTCCGCCCTTTATTATCTTGCGAGTCTGACCGCGTTGGCCTTAACGTGTCCATGTGGTGTAACGATGACTTCGATTTCTTGCTCGATTTGGCGTTAGAAACTCAAGAACCGCGTTACCGTTTGAACCTATATCGCCAAGCACAGAACATTTTGAATCAAGAGTTCCCGGTTATTCCTCTGGCGCATGGCGTGCAGTTCCGTGTGCACGACAAATCGCTGACAGGCTTCAAATCAAGCCCTTTCAATGCCCAACCGTTTGATAGAGTTGAGAGAATTCACTGATGTTTTGGTATACCGTTCGACGCTTTAACCTATTTATCATCACTTTGATGATCCTTACATTAGTAGGTTTTTCTCTGCTTCGCCTTGACCCTCTCTCGCACTGGGCAAACGTTGATTTTTGGTCTGGCTGGCAAACTTACTTAATCAACCTTTCTCAACTCGATTTTGGCATAAGTAAAAACGGCAATGCGATTTACGACGAGCTCGCCGTTGTATTCCCAGCCACTTTGGAACTGTGCTTTTTTGCCTTTTTGGTGTCCCTTTTGATCGGCATTCCTCTTGGAACCGTGGCTGGGATGAAGCAAGGTAAATGGCTCGACACCAGCATTTCATTCATGTCGATGTCTGGTTATTCCGCCCCAATTTTTTGGGTAGCTCTGCTACTTATCATGGTCTTTTCATTGGAATACCAACTCTTTCCCGTTGCGGGACGGTATGATTTACTTTACGAAATTGATCATGTAACCGGGTTTGCCATTATCGACGCATTCATGGCGAAAGGCGAATACCGCGCTCACGCACTGCAAAGCGTTATTGAGCATATGGTACTGCCATGTTTGGTGCTCGCTTTGGCTCCAACCACCCAGGTTGTCGGACTAATGCGCTCCTCGGTAGCGGAAGTGATGAGCCAAAACTACATCCGTGCAGCGAGAATCAAAGGTCTTTCGAACCGCGAAATCGTAACTCAACATGTATTGCGGAATGCGATACCGCCTATCATTCCCAAAGTTGGTGTTCAACTTTCGAGTATGATTACCTTAGCTATCATCACGGAGTCTATTTTTAACTGGCCAGGTATTGGTCGTTGGCTTTTAGATGCGCTAGCAAGCCAAGACTATGCATCTATCCAAGCTGGCGTGATGGTACTTGCGACTTTGGTTCTTACCGCTAACATACTCTCGGATTTGATTGGCGCGATGATTAACCCTTTAGTTCGAAAGGAATGGTATGCTAACAAATAACGTTTATCAGGAAGAGCGCATTCCAACACAGTTTGAGCGTTTTTGGCGAAGCTACCGCGCCAACGGACTAGCCATGTTTGGCTTGTGGTGCTTGGTGTTTATCGTCCTTATTACCATTTTTGCCCCCCTACTTGCACCATTTGACGCCCAAGCACAGTCAGGTGAGTTGCTTGTGCCGCCATCATGGGCCCCAGCAGGAACGGTTGATTACTTTTTGGGGACCGATGACTTAGGTAGAGATATTCTTTCGCGCCTGATTATGGGCTCTCAGCTAACATTTGGCGCTGCTGTCGCCATCACCGCAATTGCTGCCGTTGTAGGCTGTTTAATTGGCGTATTGGCAGGTATGACGAAAGGCTTACTGTCGAGTACTCTCAACCACTTGCTCGATACCGTCATGTCGATCCCGTCGCTCTTATTAGCAATCATTTTTGTGGCATTTCTAGGCTTTGGTGGGTTCAATATTTTACTCGCAATCTGCTTGGCTTTGATTCCGCGTTTTATTCGCTCCGTTTATATCGCAGTCCACACCGAAGTTGAAAAAGACTACATAATGGCAGCACGCCTTGATGGCGCTAATGATTTCTACTTACTGTGGAGTTCAATTCTTCCTAACATTCTGACGGTCATTGCCGCTGAAATCACACTCGCGCTCTCTGCTGCGATTTTAGATATTACGGCACTGGGTTTTCTTGGCCTAGGCGCACAGGCCCCAAGCACCGAGTGGGGAGCAATATTAGGTGACTCTGTCGAGCTTATTTATATTGCACCTTGGACAGTGACCCTACCCGGCCTGACCATCATGTTTACTGTTATTACCCTAAACTTAGTAGGTGAAGGTGTACGTCAAGCGCTTAATGCGGGGATCGAATAATGCCGTTGTTAGATATTCGACATTTGACCATTGAGATCGAAACACCTCAAGGGTTGGTCAAAGCCGTTGACCGAATGAGCCTAACTTTGAACGAAGGCGAAATTCGTGGTCTTGTAGGTGAGTCTGGCTCTGGAAAAAGCTTAGTTGCAAAAGCGATTGTCGGGGTAAGTAAAGATAACTGGCGCATCACCGCTGACCGTATGCGCCTTGGCAATATTGACTTGCTTCAGCTTACGCCAAAAGAGCGTCGGCGCGTCATTGCTCGTGATATTGCGATGATTTTCCAAGAGCCTTCAACTTGTCTTGACCCTTCAGAGGAAGTCGGGCGTCAATTGATTGAATCCATTCCATCTCGCGCATTTGAAGGGAAATGGTGGGAGCGATTTAAATGGCGTAAAAAACAGGCCATCGCGCTTTTGCATAAAGTGGGTATTAAAGATCACAAGCGTTTAATGGGTAGCTACCCTTATGAACTGACTGATGGTGAGTGTCAAAAGGTCATGATTGCCATGGCGATTGCGACCAAACCTAAATTGCTGATAGCAGATGAACCAACCAACGACTTAGACCCGATTACCCAATCGCAAATCTTGCGTCTGTTGAGCCGCATGAACCAACTTAATAACACAACCATTCTGCTTATCGGCCACGACTTAGCGACCATAACACAGTGGGCAGGACGTATTACGGTAATGTATTGTGGTCAGTCGGTGGAGTCTGCCGATACCAGTAAAATCATTGCGGCACCCAAGCACCCGTACACCGATGCCTTGCTTAAAGCGATGCCTGACTTTAATGATTGGGTACCACACAAGCAAAAACTCCAATCCCTACCGGGCTCGATTCCGCCATTGCAGCATCTACCTATCGGTTGTCGCCTCGGACCACGTTGCCCATATGCGCAGAAACAATGTGTAGAAATTCCACACACCAGACGAATTAAGAATCATAAATTTAACTGCCACTTTCCATTGAACACGGAGAAAAAGTCATGAGTGCGTTACTTGAAGTCGATAATTTATCGAAGCAATTTGTTACGCGCTCCCGTCTGTTCAAACGTCAGGTTAATGAGGCAGTTAAACCGGTAAGCTTTACTTTAGAGCCAGGACAAACTATTGGTTTTATTGGTCAAAACGGGTCAGGAAAATCCACACTAGCTCGTATGCTTGCTGGCGTTGTTGAACCAAGCTCCGGAGAGATCCGTGTGAATGGCGAACGATTGGAGCACAAAGATTACGCGACACGCTGCAAGCTCATCCGCATGATTTTCCAAGATCCAAACACATCGTTAAACCCACGAATCCAGATTGGTCGTATTTTAGAAGGTCCGCTAAAGCGAAATACCAACATGCCGCCAGATGCGCGCATGCAGCGTGTAAAGAACACCCTGCTCCGCGTAGGATTGCTGCCTGAGCACGCCTATTTTTATCCACAAATGCTAGCTGCCGGTCAAAAACAGCGCGTGTGTTTGGCTCGTGCACTTATTCTTCAACCTTCCATCATTGTCGCTGATGAGGCGTTAAACGGTTTGGATATGGCAATGCGCTCGCAGATCATTAACTTATTCCTCGAGTTGCAAGAAGAGATGGGATTGTCATTTGTGTACGTGTCTCAGCATATTGGCATTGTTAAGCATATTACTGATAAAGTGATGGTGATGCATGAAGGTGAAGTGGTCGAGTTTGGCGAGACCAACCAAGTACTGACTCATCCCGAGCATCCTATTACTCAACGACTAGTCGAAAGCCACTTTTATAAAGCGCCAAGCCATCAAACAAAATAGTTATCAAAGATGTAATCGTGCAAATGTAAAGAAGCCTGCTTTAACGCAGGCTTCTTTATTGCATGGGTACTAATCAAAAAACTAACGGCGGCTCGCTTGTTTGCGCAGTTCAAAATCAAACTCGTCAGGAAACAATACGACCCCTTCTTCATTTTGATTTGGGAATACAACAATCGATAGCTCGTCATCCTCTAGACCAGAGGTCCAACGGCTGTGCCACTTGTTTAAAGAGATCGCCTCAGGCTCGCAATCTTCCCAATCACCATTCGCCCATTGCAAAGCAAATTCTTCGTTTGGCCATACTGGTACACAATCATCATCTTCTGTATTTAACATGACACAGCCATGTTCGTCTTTCAGAATCCAAACCTTACGATTCGCCACAATCTCTTTTACGCAGTACTTTAAACGTTGCTCTTCGTTGTAGCGATTAATGGTATCCATCTGCTCTTGGGTCAGTTGCTCAGACATATTCGTCTCCTATTTCCCATAGAAAAATGCCCGCAGCTAGGCGGGCATTTAAAGTATATGCTAGAAAATTAAGCTAGCTCAGTTTGAAGCCAAGGCCAACCTTGCTTCTTACGGCTTAGCGTGTTTTCCATCATTAGCATGCCGTCTTTTTCGTGCTTAACAAGCTTCTCAGCCCACTCACCTTTGTATAGAAGACGAGTTTGAGCAGTCGTGATGTCTGTTAGCATTACAGCAGCGAACGCTAGGTTATCTTTCTCACAACGAGATTCTAGGTCTGCTTCTAGTGCTTCGATCATACCGTCAACTTGCTCAAGAGTTGCAAGTTCAACCTGACCAACCACTACGTCACGACCGTTGAATGGGTAACCTTTAAGATCTTTCTCAACAAGCTCAGCCGCTGATAGACCTTCTATGTTTGTTTTAGCAATTAGAAGATCTTTAGTGAACGCGTCAACATCTTGTACGTCTGCGATTGCCGCTAGTTCAGCAACGGCATCTTTGTCTTTTTGTGTACAAGTTGGAGAAGCAAAACCTACTGTGTCAGATAGAATTGCTGACATCATTAGCTTAGCAATTTGTGGAGTAATCGCGTGACCTTCAATCTTGAACATGTTGAATAGAACAGTGTTGGTACAACCAACAGGCCAGATCCATGCTTCCATTGGGTTTACTGTCATCACGTCACCTAGACGGTGGTGGTCAACAATACCTGCAATTTCAGCTTCTGCGATATCGTCTGGTGCTTGTGCTAGATCTGAGTAATCTACTAGCCAAACGGTCTCACCCGCAACTGATGTGCGAAGCTCAGGAACTTCAGCGCCAGCAACTTCTAGGATGTGCTGAGTTTCACGGTTGATTTCGCCTTGGCGAATTGGCATAGCTTCAACGCCACGCGCTTTTAGAAGTTCAGTTGCAACGAGTGCACTACAAATACTGTCACTGTCTGGGTTCTTATGACCTACAACTAGAATCATGTTTCTTCCTATTCAAGTCAATTTTATACGCCGCCTAATACAGTTAATTAGGGCGTGTTTGCTCACAAAGGCCGATACTTTACCTGATTTCAGAGAGTTTGACACGAAGAAAAGTTCACAATGCTATTGCGAATAAATCTCATTTACATATAATGATAATTATTCCTATTTGCATTTGAGTAAACGATGAACGCGACCCAATTATTACACTCTGCACAACAGTTGTTTCAGCCTACTCAGTTTCGTTTAGCTTATAAGCGATTGCTGATCCCTATCGTCATGCTCATTTTGCTAGGCAATGAAAATACACGTGACGTAGCCGTACAGACGCTATCCGACTCATTCTGGGCGGTGTCATGCTATGTTGCTGCCACATTGGCTATTTATCATTATCTTTCAAACTTTATGTCGAAAACCAATCGAATTACCGAGCTATATCATCGCTCGCGTAATCATCAGGTTTTCTTTGCTTCTTTGTTGGGTGCTTTGCCTGGCTGTGGTGGCGCTATTGTTGTGACAACGCAATTTATTAGTGGCCGAGTAGGATTTGGTGCGATTGTCGCGGTACTTACTTCAACAATGGGTGACGCTGCCTTTTTACTTCTGGCCGCCAAACCAAGTGTTGGATTAGGCGTGGTTGGATTAGGCATTATCGTGGGTACTCTTTCAGGGTTAGTCGTTAATGCTTTTCATGCTGATAACTTTCTGCGACCAGAACCAAAAGAAGCACCTCAGACACATGCTTGTTGCCAACACCAGACAGACCGACACACACCCCTTGAACAACGTGCAATCAATCTACAAGGCGCATTTTGGAAATGGCTTATTGTGCCTGCTAGTGTCGTTGCTGTGTTAATGTCTTTCCAAATCGATATTAATCAGCTGTTGTCTTTGCAGGCCAATACCATTGAATGGCTGGGCGCTATCTTCGCGGTGATCACAATGTCGTTGTGGGCGATGACAAAAGAGCTCGGCGATTATCAGTCAACGGTCTCTGAAGATGAAAAAATCGTGGACTCACACCCGATTCAAAAAGCAGCACAAGATACGAATTTCGTCAGTGCTTGGGTGATCGTGGCGTTTCTGGCGTTTGAACTGACGACCTATTTTTCTGGACTCGACCTTGTAGAAACCTTTTCTCATTGGGGAATTTGGATGCCATTAGCTGGCCTAGCCATTGGTATGTTGCCTGGTTGTGGACCGCAAATTTTAGTCACTAGCCTATACATTTCTGGTGCAGCGCCACTTTCTGCGCAACTGGCCAATGCGATTTCTAACGATGGTGACGCCCTATTCCCCGCTATTGCAATGGCACCGAAAGCTGCTTTGGTCGCGACTATTTACTCGTCCATTCCTGCGTTTATTGTTGGATACGGGTATTACTTTTTATTCGAGTTCTAACGCCCAGAGCATCAAAACGAGAAAGGAGCCGCAATAGGCTCCTTTCTTGATCTTGGTATTGGGCGATTTACTTCACGTTATGCTGTAACGATCGCTTTCGCATTGAGCCCTTTATCCACGCTCACCATTAACAACTGGCAAGGTTCTTGGTTTAGCTTTTCCCCTGTCCAGTAATCATACCAGTCCACCGGTTGATCAGACGTCAGCGTAAATTCCATCGCTCCGTAACTCGCATAATTAAACAAACAATGGAGGTCATTCTTCGTCGTTAGTTTTAAAAACGCGTGATTTAAACTCAAAGCGGTAAACTTTGCAGATTGTTGGTTACGTTGTTGACGTAACATGAGCTTAGACAATATCTTCTTCGCAAACGGCGTAATCTCAGGGAGCGGGTCACCAGACAGCAGCAAACCACCACTAGCTAATAACACCGTGCGATGAAATTCATACTCTTCTCTGGATGCGGCTTGATTAGCTAATGAAGTGAATGTCGCGCAATCCGGGTCAATTTGCCACAGTTTTCGGTGCTGCCAACTACGGTAAAAGGTTTCTCTGGCTATCTGCTCGAATCGACGACTATGACGCTCTACATCGTCAGAAACACGCATTGCATCCACAAGTCCCAGAGATGGCCACATTGGCGCGTTGCAACCTAAAAGCCACGCATCACCAGCGCCTTTAGCAATCGCTTCCATTCCTAAGCGATACGCCTCAACGCCTGTAATACCAGATTGTTTGCGAACACCTTTTAAGGTTCCCCAATAGTTAGCGTCTAGCTTGAACAACTCAACGCCCCACTCTTGTCTCATGACAGAGACCACATGCGTCAGATGGTCTTGCACTTCTGGGTTTGAGGTATCGAGTATGTACCAAGGCGTGCATCGCCAACCACCGTATGTGACATCTTCTGCTTTAAGTAAGCCACCATCCTTGTGGCGAACAAACCACTCTGGATGCTGTTTGAAGATCTCCGACTCAGGCTGTGCAATGAAAGGCGCCATCCAAATTGCCGGCTTTTTTCCTTTTGCACGGATATTATGAATGAGCTCTTTTACGCCACCAGAAAACTTATCTGATGGGGTTAACCAATCGCCCATAAAGGCTTGATAGCCATCATCCAGAAGTACCCACTCTAGGTCTTCGAGCTTATCTTGCATGCAATCCACGTTCTGCATGATGTTTTGCTCTGTCACGTCTGCGTAGTACGCGTACCACGAACACCAACCAACAGGCGCATCTTGTGTCACACCTTGGCGAACAGGATGATGCTTTGCAATCATCTCGCCATAGGTTTGATAAAGCTCGGACAGCGATTGACCACAGAGTACCGCCACGGATTCAAGTTGATTACTTTCCCAATCCGCCACTTGAGTCAACTCACCATCAATTGCGGCTGATAAAACCCAATGCCCATCACGCAGTACAACATCAAAATAGCCTGCAAAGCGATGACATGATGTGAAGCCAAATAATGTGTAGCCAGCCGAGCCTTCCACCACTAAATAGTTGTAATAACGCTTAGGGGCATCTTTAGGATAGATTCGATAAGAAGGATTATTGTCTGGGCAGCGACCAATATCAACGGGGTGATTGATCGTTCCCGCCGTTTGCGCCAACATTTGAAAACCATCCCCAATTACGTTGGCCTCGTGCTCGTACAAAAACGGCATTTCGAATAACACTTCATGGTCGGTAAAGGTTTTATTGTGAAGACCAGCAAAAGAAAAATGTAATTGATTACCCTCGACTTCAACTTGGAAGTCATTGTTATTCACAGTGATCTCAGTGTGATTTGCTAATTGAATGCTCTGAGCCATAAAGAGTCTACTCACTTAATTATTATTGTTTAGCTTGGCGCATTATCTCCTGCTTGTCTCACCCAATTCGTTACCATCATCACGAATACCAGTCTCGTTTAACGTTATGAAGTTACTATTGAGACAACGCTCACTGAAATTTTGATAAAAAAATACCAGCCCTGAGGCTGGTATTTGGATTTATGCAAACTGCACTAATTAAGCAACTTCGATCGGACCACCAAATGAAGTGACTGGCGGCACTTTACCTGTGAACTTCTCGAAGTCTACGATACATGTGTTCGCAGAAGTCGCCTGTGCAAGCTCAGAAGAACCGATGTCTTGCGTTAGCGTGTTAGGATCACCGTAGGTACAGATTGCGCCTTCTTTCTCGTTTAGAGGACCGTACCACGCACCTTCTTCGATACGAATAACGCCACGTGGGTAGCTGTCAGTCAAAACAGCACCAGCTAATAGCTGACCACGACCGTTGAATACACGTACCAAATCACCATCTTTGATGCCTTTTGCTTTGGCATCCGCTGGGTTGATGTAAACCGGCTCACGACCTTGTACCGCGTAAGTCGCGCGGAACTCTTCAGACTCACACATTTGAGAGTGCAGACGCTTATCAGGGTGGCAAGACTGCAACCAGAATGGGTATTTATCTGAACCAGGACCACCGTGTGAACGCTCTGATTTTTCGAACCACATTGGGTGCTCTTGACAGTGTTCGTAACCGTAACGGCCGATCTTACGAGACGTGATCTCGATGAAGCCAGACGGCGTACCTAGTGGATTCAGCTCAGGGTCTTTACGGAAGTCCGCATGACGAACCCAAGGTTTACCTTCACCGAAGTCTAGTACGCTCTTCTCCCAGAACTCGTTGAATTCTGGCATTTCAAACTTACCTTCGTTCGCTTTTTTACAATCGTTGTAAAGGCTTTCGATCCATTCCATCTCACTCATACCACGAGTGTATTCTTCGCGGCGACCAAAACGCTGAGTGAGTTCACTCATGATTTGGAAATCAGGCTTAGATTGGAACAATGGATCAACGAGGCGATGCATCGCAATCAGACCTTTGTTCGAGTATGAACCGTATACGTCGATGTCGTTACGTTCCCATTGCGTACACGCCGGTAGAACGATATCTGAGAAACGACATGTCGCAGTCCAAGCAAACTCGATCGTTACAACCGTTTGAAGTTTGCGGAACGCTTTCTTCATGCGGTTACGATCTTGATGGTGGTGCCATGGGTTACAACCCGAGATCACCATCATCTTGAAGTCTGGCAGTTTCACTTTACCGCCGTTGTAGTTGATCTCTTTGCCTGGCTCAAGCAGACAGTCGATCCAACGTGCAACTGGGATAGTACGGCTGTAACCGTTAAAGTCGTTGTTGTCCCACTTCGGCTTCATACCTTGGTCAAGGTTGCGAGGGAAACCACCAGGGCCAGCGAAACCAGTTGAAGGTACACCGATACTTGAGTAGTGGTGACCGTAAGAGATACCACCGCCAGGTAGACCGATTTGACCAACCATTGCAGCAACCACAGCCGCTGCCCAGTATGGCTGCTCACCGTGCTCTTGACGCTGGATACACCAACCCATCAGGATCTGTGTACGACCACTTACTAGCATACGCGCGAATTCGCGAATCTTGTCCGCTTTCACGCCACAGATAGCCGCAGCCCACTCTGGTGTTTTCTCTACTTTATCTTTTGTCTTACCTTGAACGTATTGAATGAACTCTTCAAAGCCTAGACAGTAAGTATCAATGAACTTCTTATCGTACAAATCTTCGTTGTACAGCACGTGCGCCACAGCAAGCATGAATGCTACGTCTGTCAGCGGGTTGATGTACAAGTGATCGTTCTCTAAGTAGCGCTGAGTCTTGTTCTTCACTGGGTCTACAGATAGAACGTTGATCTCACCTTTCGCTACTTTTTCTTTTAGTTGTGCTAGGTACTTGAACGACTCATGCGTTTCACAGTTCCAACCTACTTGAAGGTTTTTCACTGGGTCGTTAGCCCAGAGAACGATGTTGTCAGAGTTCTCTAGGATTTCAGACCAAGACGTACCTTGTGCGTAAACTTCGGTTGAACCAAGTACGTAAGGCATAATGGTTTGACCTGCACCCGTCGAGTAGTCACCTACTTTCGTGATGAAGTTGCCGTGCATACCTACTGCACGTTGCATGTGCGCGGTACAGTTGTTGAATGAACCTGTTTGGTTCCAACCCGTTTGACCTGCGTGTAGCGCCCATGGACCGTAGTCTTTTTGAATACGTTCTAGTTCGCGGTAGAACAAGTCTAGCGCTTCATCCCAAGTTACTCGAATGAAACGGTTGTTACCACGCGTATCTGCGCTGTATTTATGTTTCTTCAACCAATCTAGACGAACCATTGGGTAACGCACACGTGAAGGGCTGTAAATAATGCCCTTGATACCGTTCAACATTTCTGTTGGGTTTTTGTCTAGCTCTAGCGGCTTGATCTCTTGAACTTTACCCGCGTAGATGTGGGCGCGGAACGCGCCCCAGTGAGAACCGGTTACTTTCCAAGTACCTGTCGTCTCAACGGCATTTGCAGAGGCGGACGCCAATAAGCTAGGACCAATTACTGACGCTGCACTTGTGGTTGCTACACCTTTAAGAAAACTTCTTCGTGTAATAGCCATTTAAAATTACTCCAATCCGACGCTTATTAGTGGTGACCTTCAGCATAATCTGAAGAGTGTTTCTGTAGATACTTCAAGATCAGTGCTTCACTGTCTGTATCTAGGTTAACGAACGCCAACATACCGTCGAACATACCTGGCCAGGTGTTCGCGTCGAAGTGCGCTTCCGCAGGTTGAGTGTGACATACAGAACAATTGGTCTTGTAGGCTTCACGAGATTTTTCCCAAACAGGATTGATGTCGTTCAGCATAGACTCTTTCTTAATCCATACTTTCGCCGCTACTTTTTCCCAAGGAAGGCCTGTTAGCTCATCCACTTTTTTCTCACCAGTCGTCACAATGTTGCTGTCTGTTGCTGCTTCTTTCATCAGAGACGCAGTCGCAATGTTCTTACCGAAGTCTTCTTGAATTACACGACCAAAACCTTTTGCTTTGCGCCAACCGTCAATTTCGATCTCAACAAACTCGCCTTTGTCTTCAAGAACTTTAACGGTCGATGCAGGATTAAGAAGACCAGCTTCTTTACTGCCTTGCGCATCAAAGTAAATTGGTAGGTGACGAACGCTCACGAGTTGCTGACCAACGCCGTAATCCGTGTTAGAAGTCATACCCTCTAGATCACCCACGATACCGCCAATGCTGTCCATGCCTGCTGGTAGGTTGTGCGCAATACCCTTGTGACAGTCAACACAGCTTTGATCTTTCTCAGCGGCTTGCTTCATTTGGATACGAGCCGTAGGAGACATTTGCTCGAAATCCATCGATTCATAGTTGTGACAGTTTTTACACTCCAGAGATTTGTTTGCCGAGAAACGATCCCATTCGTGTTTAGCAAGTTCGATACGACGCTCTTCGAACACACCCGGTTCGTCGTAGTTGCCAAATACTTGTGCAAATACTTCTTTAGAAGCTTGCATCTTACGAGCGATCTTATCTGTCCAGTTATGTGGAACGTGACAATCAGGACAGGTAGCACGAACACCAGAGTGGTTTTTCCAGTGCACCGTTTCTTGTAGCTCAACGTATACGTTGTCACGCATTGTGTGACAACTAATACAGAATTCTTCTGTGTTGGTTGCTTCTAGAGCGGTGTTAAAGCCACCCCAAAAGATAACACCAGCAATAAAGCCGCCCATAGTCAGCACACCTAGGCTGATATGTACAGCTGGGCGCGTCATGGTACGCCACAGTTTAATGATTAATGATTTCATTATTTGCTCTCTTAAAATCTTTTCAAAAGTGTGGTTATGAGCGCACTGGCTTACATGCCGTGTGCGCCTGGAGGCCCAAAGAAGAAGACTTGCAACATCCAAACGATGAACCCGTAGCCGCCAACAAAGGCCACACTCAGAATTGGGAAGAGAACAACTGCAATGAAGAGGAACGACTTCCACTCCAGGGAGCGTTTTTCACCACTCTCAATTTTATTAACATCACTCATACATTTGCCTATTTTGTATCTAGTGTTATTGAAAAGCCCGCGTAACCAAGCTTAAGTTTTTTACAATCTCTAATGGAAAATGTTAGACCATACTAATAGTAGGGTTCAATCAAATAAGCGACCTCAGACCTTGTAATTCAACACTTTTTTGAGCTCATCCAGAGATATGATGGATTGATGTTATTTATTAAAAAACATGAACAGATGTGACAAAATAAGTCTTTTAAGGAGTTGTTAAATAACCAACATTTAAGAAACATCGATCACATTTAAATCGTAATTACCATGCCATAAATCGACTTAAAAACTCCGAAAAAGATAACCGTTTGTAAACAAAATGCTGCGTATTAATGTCGAAAATAGCACTCAAGATTTACTTTAAGAACAGCAAAAAGTGCACGTAGTGGTTCATATAAAGGAGAGGCTTAGATACAATTATTCGCGTACTTTCAAGGAGCGATTATGGATAACGTGGTGGATATAAGCTGGGTCAAACTGGCACTGTTTGGTTTGATTTTATTGGTCCCCTTTTTTATCAATGCCCGCTACAAATTAGGGATAGCAAAAGACACGATAATCAGTGTTATCCGAATGACACTTCAGCTCATATTGATTGGCGTGTATTTAGAATATCTTTTTCAATTAAACAGCTTACTTGTCAATATACTTTGGCTTGCCATCATGCTACTGATTGGTGCCAGCTCAATTGCGGGAAAAGCTCACTTACCTAAAAAGCCACTTATGCTTCCGCTACTAACGGGCCTTACCTGTGGTCTAATACCACTTCTGATAGCAATTACAGCAGGCTTAGTGCAACCATCCCCTATTTACAATGCGCAGTACATGATCCCACTTGCTGGTATGTTATTGGGTAACAGCTTGAGTAGTAATATCATCGCTCTTCAGAATTTGTTTACGGCTTTTGAGCAGAGACAAGCAGAATATGAGGCTGCAATCTCACTTGGAGCCTCTCCTCGCTACGCATCCTTCCCCTTCATTCAGGAGGCTCTTAGAAAGTCCCTTGCCCCGACTTTAGCTTCTATGGCCACTACAGGGCTGGTTACCTTACCGGGTATGATGACCGGTCAAATTCTAGGTGGCGCGAGCCCGATGGTTGCGATTAAATACCAGTTAGTAATTATGCTGGCTATTTTCGTTATGTTGAGTGCCTCCGTAACCATAACGTTAGAAATGACATTGCGCTGGGTACAAACCAAAGAAGGCCGAATCAAGATAAAAATCTAGCAACCCGAATCGACCAAAACTCACGGTTAGTTGGCGCTTGTGGGTAAAGCCCGTTAAACAACTTGTGTTGCCAAGTCGAACGTACTTATAACTGAATAACTCAACTATTCTTCGAGCACTCATCAAGACGCTTTCAGATGAAAAGTCAGGCAGAATTCTTTTTGATATAAGCCTCTAATTTTATGAAATTTTCTTTGCAAGTTTAGATACGCACGATCTTTGATACAGGTTATCCACAGAAAATGTGGATAAGCCCCCAAAACCCATACGCAACCAGAAACATAGCAACATAAGTGATCAATCTAATCTTCATGCATTGATCACGTGACTGACATGTTCTAATTTTAAAGTAAAGGCAGTGACCACAAACTTGGAGAGACGTACATGGATGTCTTAATGATCAAAGAAAATTACGATGAACTCCTGTCCGATGCACCTCTGGATTGGCTCGTTCAAGAACCAAAGGAAGTAACTTCTCATTGGCTCCCAACCGATTTTGGCATCAACGAAGAGTTGATTTAGCATGACTCGACTTATTTGACATTTGCAGAGACAAATAAAAAGAAAGGCGAACCATCTGGTTCGCCTTTCTTGTGATCTTCTAAACTTATCGCAAATGGTTATCTTCATCGCGTAGATAAATCATCCAATACCACATGCCAACAAATACGCCACCACCAATAATGTTTCCTATCGTAACAGGAATTAGGTTGTTTACGATGAACCCCATCATGTTTAAGTCCGCGTAGTTTGCAATATCTGCCCCTGTCATTTGCCAAAACGCTTCTGGCGCAATGTACTTAATACCAATCGCCATAGGTACTTGGAACATGTTCGCAATACAGTGCTCAAAACCTGCCGACACGAACATAGCCACAGGCAAAATCATGACCGCTATTTTATCTGTCAATGTTCGCCCACTAAACGTCATCCAAACTGCAATACAAACTAATACGTTACACATAATGCCAAGCGCAACAGCAGCAAAGAAACCATGATGTAATTTGTGTTGGGAGATCGCCATCGCGTTAAGACCAACTTGGCCATGATCAAACATATATTGCTTGGTAACTAGCATACAGGCCACGAGCAAAATGGCCCCAACCATATTGCCAAAGTAAACCACCAACCAGTTTTTGATAAGTGCTTGCCAAGAGATTTTTCCACTCGCACGCGCAACTAGTGTTAGCACAGAGCTAGTGAAAAGCTCGCCGCCAGTAACCACCACCAAAATCAAACCAAGGCTAAATGCCAGACCACCAATGAGTCGTGTAATGCCCCAAGGCAGCTCGCCTGCGCCTGTCGTTACTGTGGTATAGAAGATGAAAGCAATACCAATATGAAGCCCCGCAGAAATGGCGAGCAGAAAAGATTTGATTGGAGCTTTCGTTGCTTTGCCTACCCCCACTTCAGCCGCGCGTTCCGCAGCTTGTGGCGGTAATAGTGAGTCAAACTGATTAAAGTTCATTCTGGTGTAACATTTAGAAACATTTAAAGAGGCGCGGATAATCGCTCTATTTCCCTATTTTTTCAAGTGCTATTTGGCGTGTTTACTAAAATCGTTGTTATTGGGAGATCAAGCAATAAATGGCGCCTATCATTCGCTACCGTAAGTATCAATGATACTTAACAAGTATTCGGCCTTTCGAACAAAGATCCTGCGTTATATCAGCCTGATAGCGCCATACTTAACACTTCTTGTCGTTGAATGTTGCCCAACGCTACTTTTCAGACTAGCTTGGTAAAAAAAGCGCAAAGGAATCATTTATGAAATATTCAGCTGAACATATCGCCGAATTGAATCTACTTCTTCAGTTCGACCTAAGTAGTGCTGCAACTGGTATTAAAGTTCATACAGACGCGTCAGAAGAAATGCAGGCAGCCGTTGCTCGTCTATATAAGAAGCAACTTTGTACACAGCCTGACGGTGGTTATCTCACAGACGAAGGCATTGAAGTTGCAGAACATGCAGATAAGATTTTAAGAGTTTTGTCTGTGTAATTTGAACAAAAAACGCCACCGAACTCGGTGGCGTTTTTTAGTCCTATATTTTTCCTGTCGATGCCTGTGGCAATAATCGCTTTTTCATTTTGCTAAATGGTTGAACCTTGTCATACAACCAGTTAAAACCAGTAGCATAAAATAGGAAGAAAACGAGGAAGCCGGCTTCCAGCATTAGAGCTTGAAGAAGCGTAATTTCTAAGAACCAGGCAATCACAGGTAGAGAGATAAAGATCAATCCTCCCTCGAAACCAATAGTGTGTCCAAGCCGCATCGCTAAACTTCGCTCAGCTCGATTGTCACCAAACCACTTATCAAAATACAAGTTGTAGATGTAGTTCCATATCACGGTATACATGCTCAACCCGACCCCAACCAACGCGAGATCACTAGAACCCTTTCCAGTGATCAATGAAGCCGCTGGTACAATAATCGCGAGTGCGATTAACTCAAAAAGTACTGCATGAAAAATTCGTTCATTACGAGTCATATTTCTCTGTCCAAATAGTTCTACTCAATGCTTAGAATTTTATCTATTATTTAGATAATCAAAAGTTAGATACCATCGGTTTAAGCGATATGTTTACCATCGAACAACTGCAAGCTTTCATTGCTACATCAGAAGCAGGATCATTTTCAGGAGCAGCTAGAAAACTGGGGCGAGCTCAATCTGTAGTGAGCCAGCACATCATGAATATGGAGATCGACTGTGGTGTTGAGCTTTTCGATCGATCAGGCAGGTACCCTAAATTAACTGAGAATGGCCTCGCGCTCGTACCTTATGCACAAGCAACAATCAGCCAACTCGACCGCCTAAACAATAGGGCATCACAGCTCTTTTCCACGCCAACGAACAAATTAGTCTTAGCTATTGATGAAGGGATTCCTCTGACTCGCTTGCCGGATGTGCTAAAGAAGTTAGAGCAACGCTTTCCACACTTACAAGTTGAATGCTTAACGGCATCAAGCCCTGATATCATTGAATTGGTTAAGTCGGAACGCGCCACGACTGGGATTATTTTGAGTGATTTACAAATGCCAAGGCACATCGATTTCACCAATCTTGGCAATATTGCATTTGATGTCTATGTCTCTTCAACACATCCTTTAGCAAAGCAGCAAATCACTCACATTGATCAACTAAAACAACATCGTCAATTGGTCATACGATCCAAAAGTGCAGAGCCATGTGGTCTCAATCAAGCATTTAGCCCAGATATCTGGTACGCTGATAACTACTATATTTTGTTGGAATTGGCGAATAAAGGGTTTGGTTGGTGCTTTCTACCACAGCATTTAGTCGCGTATTCACCTAATACATTAAAAAAGGTTGGGGATGATTTCACAAAACTGGCTTGGCAAGTCAATGTTGACCTTATTCAGCACCAGAAATGGCATTCAGATCCCCTCCATCAACAAGCTAAAGCAGAACTGCTCAACCTATTCGGGCAGACATAAGTAAGTAGGAAGACCCAAATGGCAAATACATTGATCGTAGGTGCAGGCTGGCTCGGAACTCCGCTAGCAGAAACATTGATGAAAGATGGACACTATGTTGTCGTCACTCGTCGTAGCCAAACTCGATTAAAAGAGTTACCCACCTCATTAACTCACTCCGCATTGTTCGATTTCAATCAATTGAACGCCACAGCACGGCTAGATGAGCTGCTCAAACAGCATCAAATTACGCACGTTATCGGCGCTTTTCCTCCAGGATTTCGTAAAGGACGCGGTCAAGAATATGCCCAGCAATGGCAAATACTTGCCAACGCAGCTAAGCAAAACAACGTTGAAAAACTTCTCATGATCAGCTCTACCACGGTTTACCCTAACCTTGCTTCCGATATGGAAGAAGCTGACGCGTCACTCTCTTTAGCAGCCGAAAGCCCTTATTTCTCTGACAATGCACGTATTATGCTTCAAGCAGAGCAGCATGTTATCGACTCGAATATTAGCTTTGTTATTCTACGTTGTAGCGGATTAATCGGGCCAGATAGACACCCATCTCGCTTTGCTGCAAGGCTTCAACAAGTTAGTCGTAAAGCACCAGCTAATATGCTTCATCAAGATGATGCTGTCTCGGCTGCGAAATTTGCCTTAGGCAATTTAAGCAACCAAGTCATTAATGTGACGACACCTCATACTGTCAGCAAGGCTGAGTTCTACCAAGCTGCCATAAACAAAATCGGAAGTGAGATACCTCTTCCACCCATCACAGAGCAAGCTGACAAGCGTATTCTTGCTGACAAACTACTCTCACTTGGTTATCGATTTCACTTCAATTCAACTTTGGATGCGCTATGAGACTCTATAGACATATAGAAACGCTTTGGGATTACATGCAACTCAAACATGAACTGAAACCTGCGGACTGTTTGTTTGTGATGTGCAGTAATGACGTGCGTGTAGCGGAGCACGCTGCCAAGCTCTACCACCAAAAGTTGGCACCTTTGATTGTATTTTCAGGGGGTGAAGGCCGCTTCACAGATGGACTGTTTGAAAAAAGCGAAGCAGAAACCTTTGCCGAGATTGCAAAGATGTCGGGCGTTCCAAGTGAAGCAATTTTGCTCGAAACTGAATCCACAAACAGTGGAGAAAATGTTCGCTTTACTGAGCAACGATTAAAAGAGGAAGGAAAACAGTGTTCCTCGTTTATTCTGGTACAAAAACCGTTTATGGAGCGTAGAGCAATCGCGACATTTGAAAAACAGTGGCAGTCACCCTACACTCAGCTCCAAGTAAGCTCTGCGGCTCTTCCATTTTTTGAATACATTAATGAAGACATGCCATTAATGATGGTGCTAGAAGCACTAATGGAAGATTTCTCTCGCGTAAAAAGCTATCCAGAGAAAGGATTTCAAACCGAGCAGAACATCCCTCAGCAAGTCGAATCTTCTTACCAGGTTTTACTCGAGCGGTTTGGTTTTGACTTAGGCTAGCTTTTTCTAACCGACAACAAAAAGCCACCAAGTACGGTGGCTTTTCTGTATCAATGCGGCTTATTTACCGAGCGCTTCTTTGTAATGTTGGCGGCATACGGAGACATACTTATCGTTACCGCCGATCGCAACTTGATCGCCTTCTTTAATTGCCACGCCGTGTTCATCGGTACGAATAACCATATTCGCTTTGCGGCCACAATGGCAGATTGTTTTGAGCTCAACCAGCTTGTCTGCCCAAGATAATAGATACTTACTGCCTTCAAAAAGTTCGCCTAGAAAATCGGTGCGAAGGCCGTAACACAATACTGGAATATGCAACTTATCAACGACTTCAGTAAGTTGATAAACTTGTTCTTTCGACAAGAACTGACACTCATCAACAAGAATACAGTGACGTTTTTCAACCTCATTCAGATCTGCGATCTCTTGATACAAATTGGTATCCTGACGAAATAAATGTGCGTCAGATTGAAGACCAATACGAGAGCTCACTTTACCGACACCAAAACGATCATCTAGCGCAGCCGTAAAAATAACTGGCGTCATGCCGCGTTCTTGATAGTTGAAAGAGGATTGAAGAAGCGTTGTTGATTTACCCGCATTCATTGCTGAGTAATAGAAATACATCTGAGCCACAGAGCATTACCTAAAGTTAAAGTTTTAATTTATGGAAATGGAAAATAAAAGGGCTGAATTATCAGCCCTTTAAAAATGAAAATTCAATTACTTACGACGCCACGTTGTGCCTTCTGGACCATCTTCCAGAACAATGCCCATTTCGGTCAGCTTGTCACGAGCCATATCTGCATTCGCCCAATCTTTCGAAGCACGAGAGTCGTTACGCAGCTTGATCAGAGCTTCGATTTCAGCCACTTCATCATCGTTACCCGCATCACCTTTTAGGAAGGCTTCAGGATCTTGGTGAAGAATACCGATCACGTCAGCCAGTTCACGCATTAGCGCACCGAGTTCGCTCGCTTTCTCTAGGTTTTCTGTCTTCAGACGGTTAACTTCTCGCGCCATGTCGAACAGTACTGAGTAAGCTTCTGGTGTGTTGAAGTCATCGTTCATCGCTGCAGTGAAGCGAGATACGTATTCTTCACCACCAGCAGGCGCAGCGTTTAGGTCTAAACCACGTAGAGATGTGTACAGGCGCTCAAGCGAAGCACGTGCTTGGTTTAGGTTATCTTCGCTGTAGTTTAACTGGCTACGGTAGTGACCAGACATTAGGAAGTAACGCACTGTTTCAGCATCGTAGTGACCAAGAACGTCACGGATAGTAAAGAAGTTACCTAGAGATTTAGACATCTTCTCACGGTCTACCATTACCATGCCGCTGTGCATCCATGTGTTCACGTATTGTGTATCGTGTGCACAGCATGATTGCGCGATTTCATTTTCATGGTGTGGGAACTGAAGGTCAGAACCGCCGCCGTGAATGTCGAAGTGGTTGCCTAGGATTGACGAGTTCATTGCAGAACATTCGATGTGCCAACCTGGACGGCCTGGACCCCATGGTGATTCCCATGTTGGTTCACCCGGTTTAGACATCTTCCAAAGTACGAAGTCTAGCGGGCTACGTTTGGCTGTTTCGACATCAACGCGCGCGCCCGCTTGCAGCTGATCCAAATCTTGTTTAGACAGTTTGCCGTATTCGTCAAACTTACGAACCTCAAACATTACATCGCCATTATCCGCAACATAAGCAAAACCACGTTCAATCAGTTTTTGAACAAGTTCGATGATTTCAGCAATAAACTGTGTCGCACGAGGTTCAACGTCCGGGCGTTTCATGTTCAGCGCATCAAAATCAGCGTGCATTTCACCAATTAAACGCTCAGTCAATGAATCGCAAGACTCACCATTTTCTGCGGCACGTTTGATGATCTTATCATCGATATCTGTGATGTTACGTACAAACGTCAGATCGTAGCCCAAGTAGCGAAGGTAACGTGATACAACGTCAAAAGAGACGAAAGTACGACCGTGACCAATGTGACAGAGATCGTAGATGGTAACTCCACAGACATACATGCCGACTTTGCCAGCTGTAATTGGTTTGAATTCCTCTTTCTGTCTTGTGAGTGTGTTATATATCTTTAACATGATCTCTATCTATGATTGTGAATGAATAAAAGAAGGTCGAGTATATCAACTCCGACCTGGTTAGGTAATAGCAATTAACCGATAAAACGATAATCGGCTAAACTTCAAGCACAAAACGAAGAATTTCCTCTTCCTGAGTTTTTAAAGCACTAGAACTTAGGCTAGAATCTCGGGCTCAACACAACACAGTAAAGGAAAGTAGCATGATCACCCTTCACACTAATTTTGGTGACATCAAGATTCAACTAAACGAAGAGAAAGCGCCAGAGACTAGCGCAAACTTCCTTCAGTACTGCCGCGATGGCTTTTACGACAACACGCTTTTCCACCGTGTTATTGACGGTTTCATGATCCAAGGTGGTGGCATGGAACCTGGTCTACGTGAAAAAGCATCACGTGCACCTATCAAGAACGAAGCAAACAACGGCCTAAGCAACAAAGTGGGTACACTTGCTATGGCGCGTACTATGGAGCCGCATTCAGCAAGCTCTCAGTTCTTTATCAACGTAAACAACAACACATTCCTAGATTTCCGTAGCGAAAGCCTAGACGGTTGGGGTTACTGTGTGTTCGGTGAAGTAATCGAAGGCATGGACATCGTAAATAAGATCAAAGGCGTTAGCACTGGTTCTTACGGCATGCACCAAGACGTACCTCTAGAAGACGTAGTAATCACTGGTACAACAATTGAAGAGTAATTCTTAGGAATTATTTTTAAAAGATAAGTTAATGGGGAGGCATAGCTTCCCCTTATTTCTATGACGACATTATTTATTTCCGATCTTCACCTTACCCCATCACGTCCTGATATCACGGAATGTTTTGTGACGTTCATGCGAACAGAAGCAACAAAAGCTGATGCACTTTATGTACTCGGCGATCTGTTTGAGTTCTGGATTGGTGACGATGACAACACCCCTTTTGCAGACCAAATCCGTGCAGAATTTAAAGCACTGACGGATGCGGGTGTGCCAACTTTTTTCATCCAAGGCAATCGAGATTTTTTACTCGGCAAACGCTTTTGCAAAGAAACCGGTATGACATTACTCGACGATGTCTGCACGATTGATCTTTATGGTCAAAAAGCCGTAATCCTACATGGCGATACGCTCTGCATTGACGATGTGAAATACCAAGAGTTTAGAAAAACCGTTCACAAGCCATGGCTACAATGGTTGTTTAACCGTATTCCTTGGTTCATTAAGAAGAAAATTGTCTCAAAAGTTCAATCCGATATTCGTGATGATAAAATGAGCAAGTCATTAGATATCATGGACGTCAACCAAAATGAGGTCGAGAAAGTGATGTCTCAGAACTGCGTCAACTTAATGATTCATGGTCACACACATCGCCCGAACACACATTTTTTTGACGTCGATGGCGTTAAAAAGACCCGAATTGTTTTAGGGGATTGGTATACGCAAGGCTCAGTTTTAAAAGTAAATTCTGATAGTTTTGACCTACAAACGAGACCGTTCATACAGAATTTGCGTTAAGCATGTAGAGCGTGTAGAAGATTCACGCTCAAGTCGTAGATATTTTGTAAAAAATCGCTATTATCATAATACTAAGTTAAACAGAACGAAGTACCTAATTGAAGTATTCTTACGTAGCTCGCCAACCGATTCTGGATAGAGAAAAACGAACCATAGGTTACGAACTCCTCTTTCGAGACGGCCCTAAAAATACCTTCCCTGAAGTAGAACCAGAGCTGGCTACTAGTCGACTGCTATCCGATCATTTTTTATCGACGCATTACAACACATTAGGAAACAAACTTGGCTTTGTTAACTTTCCGCATCAAAGCTTGGTGAACTTGGTCCCAACTTTGTTCCCTAAAGAATCTCTCGTCATTGAAGTCCTTGAAGACTGCGAACCGACAGAAGAACTGTTAGAAGCCATCAAGCACCTTCATGAGTGCGGATACAAAATTGCTCTGGATGATTTTGTTCCGACGAAAGCTTGGAAGCGTTTTCTTCCATACATTTCCATGATCAAGTTTGATATTAGACTTGTGCCGATCAAGAAAGCTGCCATTTTTATTCAGGCGTTGAGCCCATTTAAAATCGACTTTCTTGCGGAAAAGGTAGAGACCTATGAAGAGTTTGAGCAAGCTCTAGAAGCCGGTTTTAACTATTTTCAAGGGTATTTTTTTAGCAAACCTGAGATGATCCAGAAAAAACGGTTGAACCCCGCGTTTCTTACCGTCATCCAACTTTGTAAAGAGATTGCTGATAAGCCCATCGACTTCAATGAGGTTGAACGTCTGTTTTCGATTGATGTGACGCTGTCATACAAGCTGCTTACTTACGTAAATTCAGGATATACATTAACGACTAAGATCAAATCGTTCAGACAGGCGCTTATTTATCTGGGTGAAGAGCGACTACGACGCTTTATTTCCTTAGTTGCAATTGCGTCCGTTCAAGAAGATAAACCTGACTCTCTTTACTCTTTAGCGATTCAGCGTGCACGAATGTGTGAACTGTTACTTAGTCAAATGAACACTAGGTATGACCCTGGGCAGGCTTTTTTGACAGGCATGTTTTCTTTACTCGGATCTTTGCTCGATCAACCGCTCTCGGATGTCATTGAAGATATCCCCGTTGACGAAGATATAAAACTCGCATTAACCAGTCGAAAAGGCGTACTTGGTCACTTACTTTCGATGACGATCGCCTACGAACAAGCGGACTGGGAGTTAGCCGAGCGATATTGCACCGTTCTTAAATTAACCGAACCTCAATTAGCAGACGCTTTTAATCAATCGACGGAATGGGCTCAAGAACTGCTGTCTCAAACGCCCTAAATCGCTATAATGCCTCACCTCCAGCCTCGCAATTGTGAGGTTGTTTGTTTTTACCGCTTAATTAATCGAGATTTCATTTTATGGCTTCTTCTTGCCCTTGCGGATCTAACCGCACCTACCAACAGTGTTGTGAAATTGCCCACAATAACCACGCTGACGTCACCACTCCAGAGCAGTTAATGCGCTCTCGTTACAGTGCGCATGTGTTAGGTCTAGTCGATTACGTGGTGAACACGTACCACCCAAGCTGTAATGCAGAAGAGCAACGTGAAGACATTGCCCAATCTATCGACAGCGATTGGTGCAAACTTGAAGTTGTAAAAACAGAAGCTGGCAGTAATGACAATGAAGGCTTTGTAGAGTTTAGCGCTTATTTTGATGAAGACGGCAAACGCTACTGCATGACAGAGCGTTCTCGCTTTGTAAAAGAAAATGGGCTTTGGTACTACATTGACGGCACGTTTCCAGAAGAAGAGCTAGAAGAAGAACCAGAACAAGATCCTCGCCTAAACCAACCAGTGAGTAGCCTAAAAGTAGGTCGTAACGACCCGTGTATCTGTGGAAGCGGTAAGAAATTTAAGAAGTGTTGTGGGTAAGATCATCCACTCCTAGCTTATTGAGCTCGATTTAATTGGATTCTTGACTTCGCCTAGGTTCGTTGGAGTGACGTTAATATATGTACCTATTTGAAGTAAATAACTCTACTGCAAGTACCATTAGAAAATATACCGTCATTCTGAACAGCGAGGGACGAGCGTGATTCAGAATCTAATCGCCACCAGCACTGTTGCCGGTTTTTGCCCCGAATCAAGAACACTAAAGTAAAAAGCCCCTAGGCTCGAGAGCATAGGGGCTTTCACTTATCGCAAGCTTACTTATGACGCTCTTTCAGTTTGTTCACTACGTCATTCATCGATAAGCCTTGGTCTTGAAGCAATACCATTAAGTGATAAATCAAATCTGCAGATTCACACACTAACTCCGCCTTATCGCCCGACGTCGCCGCAAGCGCGACTTCAACGCCTTCTTCGCCCACTTTTTGCGAAATACGCTTGGTGCCACGGGCATAAAGACTGGCAGTATAAGAGGAATCTGGGTCGGCACTCTTGCGGGCAGCCAATAGCTGCTCAAGTTGATGAAGCCACACCATTTGTGACTCCTCTTGAGGGTCCACATCCCAGCAAGTTGTGTTACCCAAGTGACACGTAGGACCAATGGGATTCACTTTCACCAGCAGCGTATCGTTATCGCAATCGAGCTGCATGTTCACCAATTGCAATACGTTGCCAGAAGTCTCACCTTTCGTCCAAAGACGCTGCTTGGTACGAGAGAAAAACGTCACTTGACCTGTTTCGCCCGTTTTTGCCAACGCATCTTGGTTCATATAACCCATCATCAGCACTTGGCTTGATTGGAAATCTTGTACGATAGCAGGTACCAGACCATCCACCTTTTCCCAGTTGATTCGCTCAACTAGCGAACTTACTTCGGCGGCTTTCACACTCATAGTCGTACCTCAATGCCTTGTTGTTTCAAATACTGCTTTAGTTCACCAATATTGATGACTTGTTTGTGGAATACCGATGCGGCAAGCGCGCCATCCACATTGGCTTTTTGGTATGCTTCCGCAAAGTGCTCCATAGCACCCGCGCCACCCGATGCAATCAGCGGTACATTACATACTTCGCGCACCATATTCAGTTGTTCGATATCGTAGCCGTTACGCACACCGTCTTGGTTCATCATGTTCAGTACGATTTCACCAGCGCCGCGTTTTTGTACTTCTTGCACCCAATCACGCGTTTCCCATTGGGTCGCTTTGGTGCGTTCTTCATCACCAGTAAACTGGTAAACCTGATACTTGCCCGTCTCTTTGTCGTAGTATGAATCGATACCAACGACGATACATTGCACACCAAACTTATCAGCAAGGTCAGTAATCAACTGAGGGTTCGCCAATGCAGGTGAGTTGATAGACACTTTGTCTGCACCAAACTCAAGAATGCGCGCTGCGTCTTCCGCTGATTTAATACCACCAGCCACACAGAAAGGAATATCAATAACTTCTGCAACGCGAGCGACCCAACTTTTATCGACGACACGACCATCACTTGAAGCGGTAATATCGTAGAACACGAGCTCGTCAGCGCCCTCTTCCGCATAACGCTGTGCCAGAGGAACGATGTCGCCAATGATTTCATGGTTACGGAACTGGACGCCCTTGACCACTTGTCCATCACGTACATCAAGACATGGAATTATTCGCTTTGCCAACATGCAAACGCCTCCTCTGCTGTGAACTTACCATCTAACAGCGCACGACCAACAATCACGCCAGCCACACCGCTGCCTTTTAGCGCTTCGATATCTGCTAATGAGCCAATGCCACCTGAAGATTGAAACTGCACTTGTGGGTACTGTTTGCATAGGTCAACGTAAAGCTCTACGTTTGAGCCTTCTAGCGTACCGTCACGAGAAATGTCCGTGCAAAGCACATGCTGTAGACCTACCGTCAGATAATCGTTGACCAAAGCTTCGATAGTCACGCCTGAATCTTCTTGCCAACCAGAGATCGCTACCTTACGTGTGCCGTCTTGATCGATGTTGATGTCTAGCGCGAGAACGATTTTCTCTGCACCGTATTTTTCCATCCAACCTTTCACAAGCTCTGGCTGTTTTACCGCTGTAGAACCAACGACAACGCGCTGCGCACCGGCTTCTAACAGATCAATCACGTCCTGCTCTGTACGCACTCCACCACCAATTTGGATGTTCGCTGGCGTACTTGCTAATAGCTTTGCAATCAAATCAAGTTGACGTGCTGTCGTGTCTTTCGCGCCAGTTAAATCCACTAAGTGTAGCCAGTTAGCACCTGCTTGGTGGTACAAATTAAACTGCTCTGCTGGGTCGACTTTGTACTCGGTAACTTGACCGTAATCACCTTGATAAAGGCGAACCACATGTCCTTCAATTAAATCAAGAGCTGGAATAATCACACTAAATCCCTTTTATAATTCTAAGAAGTTTTGAATAAGCTTCGCGCCCGCTTTTGAAGAACGCTCAGGGTGGAATTGCACACCGTAGTAGTTGCCACTTTGTACTGCTGCTGTGAACGGGTTGCCGTATTCACACTCGGCAATCGTGTAATCCCCGACAGGCATTGCAAAGCTGTGTACAAAGTAGAAGTACTCACCTTCTTCAATGCCTTTGAACAGTGGGTTACCTGCTTTTGCAGACACTGTATTCCACCCCATATGCGGCAGCGGTAAATCGCCGGTTTGTAGCAACTTCACTTCGCCATCACAAAGTCCAAGACACTCAACCAACTCATCTGCTTTCTGCCCTTTCTCTTGAGACACTTTGCCCAATAGTTGCATGCCTAAACAGATACCTAGCAAAGGCTTTTCTACCTGTTTTACCAAGCTGATAAGATCGCGCTCTTCTAGGTTCTTCATCGCTTCACTGGCAGTCCCCACTCCCGGTAGAAATAGCTTGTCAGCTGCCAATACAACTTGTGGATCTTTTGAAATAGTTACGTCATAACCTAGGCGTTCGATGGCAAACTTCACCGAAGAAACGTTGGCACAGCCAGTATCGATAATGACAACTTTCTGTTCTGTCACTGTTTTTCTCCTTGCTAACGTGAGCCTTAAAGCACGCCTTTACTACTTGGTAGCTCAGTGCCTTCTACTTTGATTGCTTGACGTAAAGTACGACCAAACGCTTTAAACAAGCTTTCAATGATGTGGTGGTCATTATTGCCCGCAGAAGACAGGTGCAGCGTACACGCTAGGGTGTCAGTCAGAGAACGGAAGAAGTGAACCACCATCTCTGTTGAAAGATCACCCACTTGCTCACGGCTAAACTGCGCGTCGAACTTAAGGTAGGGACGACCTGATAGGTCTAGCGCACATTGTGCTAAACACTCATCCATTGGCAGGCTGAAACCAAAGCGACCAATACCACGCTTGTCACCCAGCGCTTCTTTCAACGCCTGACCCAAGGCAAGAGCGGTATCTTCTACTGTGTGGTGATCATCGATGTGAAGGTCTCCTTCCACTTTGCACACCATTTGGAATCCACCGTGCGTCGCAATTTGATCCAACATGTGGTCGAAGAAACCAAGACCCGTTGAGATGTCATTACCGCCTTGCTCATCAAGATTAACCGCAACTTTGATGTCCGTTTCTTTCGTGGTACGAATCACTTCAGCAACACGAGCTTTCACCGTCAGATCTTTCAGGATCTGTTTCCAACCCATGGTTTCTGGGTTGTATTGAATACCACGAATTGCCATATTTTCTGCAAGTTGAAGATCGGTTTGACGATCACCAATCACAACAGAGTTTTGAAAATCAACTTTGCCACCTTGTAGATACTCTTTTACCAAGCCCAATTTAGGCTTACGGCAAGAGCAGTTATCTTCATCAAAGTGAGGACAAATCAGCACGTCGTCAAACTTCACACCTTGAGACTCAAAGATCTCCATCATCATGTTGTGTGGAGCATCAAAGTCTGCTTGTGGGTAGCTGTCGGTACCCAAACCATCTTGGTTAGTGACCATCACTAGGCGGTATCCGGCATCCTGCAACGACAACAGGCTTGGGATAACAAACGGCTCCAGTTTTAGCTTATCTAAACGGTCTACTTGAAAATCAACTGGCGGCTCAACAATTAAGGTGCCATCACGGTCGATAAAAAGGATTTTTTGTTGTTTGCTCACTCGAACTTCCTTATTGCTATTCTTTTGGCGCTCCCGCTATTGAGCAAGAGCGATAAATTTTTTCTCTACTTATGAGTAGTAGTTTCTAATAAATCCAAGTGTTTTTTCGCACTCGTCACGGTTACCCACACTGATACGTACGCAGTTCTCAATTGGCGAGTTGCGTAAAATAATTCCCGTCTCCCAAGCGGCTTTGAAAAGCCCATCACCATCTGGGAATTTCACCAATAGGTAGTTCCCCCACCCTTCAAACACTTCCAAACCCGGAATCATTGAAAGACCAACTTGCAAGTAGGCACGGTTTGCATTCAGATCGAGAACTTGGAACTTCGCTCGCGCTAGGCCTGCTTCAGAAAGCGCTTGAGTGGCAATTTCTGCTACTGGCACCGGTACTGGATATGGTGCGATAACTTTAAGAAGTACATTAATCAGCTCTTCGTTCGCAAGCGTAAATCCACAACGCAGACCTGCAAGCGCAAAAGCTTTCGACAGAGTGCGCAGAATTGCGAGATTCGGGTATTGCGCCAGTAAATCTACCGTTGATGCTTCAGGGCAAAAATCAATGTACGCTTCATCCATCACCACGATTGCACGGTCTTTTGTCATCTCAAGCAGAGACACAATGTCCTCACGCTTAACCAAATTACCCGTTGGGTTGTTTGGCGAACATACAAAAACCAGCTTCACGTTATCCAGATTAGCTTCGATGCCAGCAAGGTCTAGTTGCCAATCTGACGTTAGCGGCACGGTTTTGCGCTCTACACCGATGGTTTCTGCACTGATGGCGTACATACCGTAAGTTGGTGGGCAGTAAAGAATCGCATCTTCACCCGGCTCACAGAATGCACGAATTAATAACTCAATACCTTCGTCTGCGCCGCGAGAAGTCAGTGTTTGTTCTGGTTTCACAGCCGCATACGCTGCGTAAGCGGAAATCAGTTCTTTCGGTTGGCATTCGCTGTAACGATTAAGACGAGCAAAGTCTGTTTTGTATTCATTGTTAAATGGTGATTCGTTGGCATTTAGCCATACGTCACCCGTACCACCGATTCGGCGAGCCGACATATAAGGGGTAAGCTGTTGGACTTGTTTACGCGCTAGCTTTTCCATCTCATTACTCTCTTATTCTTTCTTACTTGCTAATTTTTCTACGCGGATAGTAACAGCACGTTTGTGAGCGTCCAGACCTTCTGCTTCAGCCATCGTGACTACCGTTGGTGCAAGGTTCTTTAAACCATCAGCAGAAAGCTCCTGAACCGTCATTCGTTTAGAGAAATCCGCCAAACCTAAGCTTGAATAAGTACGTGTGTAACCGTAAGTAGGAAGGACGTGGTTAGTCCCCGATGCGTAATCTCCCGCAGATTCAGGCGACCAATCCCCAAGGAAGATAGAGCCTGCATTATCAAGTAGAGGTAGAAGCTCACGAGGGTTCTTAGTCTGAACAATCAAGTGCTCAGGACCGTAGTAATTGGAAATAGAAACTGACTGCGTCATCGACTCGGAAATAATGATCAAGCTTGATGCCAGAGCCTTTTCTGCGATGTCTGCACGAGATAGCTCCTTAAGCTGACGTTGAACCGCATCCGTCACTTGATCAGCAATCACAGGAGAAGGAGTCACCAATACCACTTGAGAATCAGGACCGTGTTCCGCTTGGCTCAAAAGATCCGCAGCGATAAAGTCTGCATCTGCGGTTTCATCTGCAATCACTAACACTTCTGATGGCCCTGCTGGCATATCAATCGCAGCACCGCGGAAATCATTGCTAACCTGTCGTTTTGCTTCGGTCACGTAAGCGTTGCCCGGACCAAAGATCTTATCTACTTTCGATACCGTCTCGGTGCCATAAGCCATTGCAGCAACTGCTTGGCCACCACCGACGTTGTACACTTCATCAATGCCACACAGTTTCGCGACATAAAGGATCTCATCAGCGATTGGCGGTGGAGAACAAAGAACGACTTTACGACAACCTGCAATTTTTGCAGGAACGCCGAGCATCAAAACAGTCGATGGCAAAGGCGCACTGCCACCCGGAATGTACAAACCCACTTTTTGAATTGGGCGTGTTACTTGTTCACAAAGGACACCTGGCTGGGTTTCCACCTTGATCGGTTGCGGCTTTTGCGCTTTGTGGAACTTAGAAATATTGGCGTAAGCTTGCTCTAATGCGCTCTTCATTGACTCTGACAAACGCTCTGACGCTGCCTTAATTTCCTGAGAAGAAACACGAATGGATTCAGGCTTAACACGGTCAAACTTTTCGGTCAGCTCAATAAGAGCAGAGTCACCTTCTTCTCGAACTTTAGCAATAACTTCGGCCACAGCAGTGGTGATATTGGCACCTTCTGCAATAGCAGGGCGCTCCAAAATAGAGTCTTGCTGATTCTCACTTAATGATTGCCAAACGACTGTTCTCATGATGCTTACTCCATCATTTTTTCAATTGGTAGAACGAGAATTGAACTTGCGCCCAACTCTTTCAGCTGTTCCATTGTTTCCCAGAACAGGTTTTCAGAACTCACTAAGTGAACAGCCATTTTCTGCTTATCTGCAGAAAGAGGAAGAACAGTTGGGTCTTCAGCACCTGGCAGTAGTGCTTTAATTTGATCTAACTTCTCTGCTGGGGCGTGAAGCATAATGTACTTAGATTCTTTCGCTTGCTGCACGCCTTGCATGCGAGTTAACAGCTTTTCGATTAGCGCCACTTTGTCTGCGTCGAACTCACCTGTGCGTTGAATCAATGTCGCTTTTGATTTGAAGATAATTTCAGCTTCTTTAAGGCCGTTCGCTTCCAGTGTTGCACCTGTAGAAACCAAATCAGCGATAGCATCAGCGAGACCCGCGCGAGGCGCAACTTCTACAGAGCCTGTCAGCATACATGTAGAGAATGGAACGCCGGCTTCATCCATGTACGCTTTTAGAAGTTGAGGATACGTTGTAGCAATACGCTTGCCAGCTAAGTCTTGTGGACCGTTGTACTCTTCGTCCTTGTCGATTGCGATAGATAAACGACAGCCACCAAAATCAAGTCGACGAAGCTGAACAAACTCGCAGGGTTCACCTAATGCTTTGCGGTCAAGGCGAACTTCTTCTAGCTCATTTTCGCCAATAAAGCCAAGGTCAACCACGCCATCCATAATTAAACCTGGGATGTCGTCGTCACGAACCAAGAGTAAATCAATTGGCATATTTTCAGAATGGACAACTAAACGCTCGCCCATTACGTTGAACTTTACGCCGCACTGTTTTAGTAGAGCTTGACTCTCTTTGCTAAGACGACCTTTTTTCTGAATTGCGATTCTTAAACGTTGTGTTTGCATTGCTTTGTCCCTATGCAAGATTTTGATATCTAAGTATTTTTCAAACTAATAAAACTAAAAAACCCTCGGGAGATTGAAGTCTCCCGAGGGTTTAAAATCTGCTTTTACTTTGATTTTACCTCCGGGAGTTTCCTGCCTCCCGGGTATGCGTACATCGCCCGAAAGACTAGATTGGGTGATGATGGTGATGAATGTTCATTACAAAATTACGCATACTTATTTAAGGCTCTTTTTGAGTTGCTTTGTTAGTAACCACACTAACTAAGGATTCTATATTTTTCAATACTCAATTGAATATTTTCTAAATATTTTTCACAAGACATTGATTTAAATGAAATTAAATTCTTTCCCATATTGAATACTCTGGTAGAAAGAACACCTCCAATCAGCTCTACTCTGACGAAGAAAGCGAAGAATAGTATGAATATTCACCAAAACAACTATTTAGACCGTACCCAATCCATTAATTGACACTCTTCTCAATAAAGAGACAGCAACTCACGTTTGAGACAAGTCATTCAAAACTATTATTAGAGCGGGGCAAAAAATAGTGATTAACAATGAAACTGCGTAACGGTAGTAATAAACAAGCTGTAGATTTCGACGATACGGCACTATACCCGTTGATCGGCAATAGTGCCTGTATCCAAGAACTTCGTACTGCAATACAAAAGTACGCTCAATGTGATGCTGAAGTCCTCATTCAGGGTGAAACTGGTGTTGGGAAAGGTCTTTGCGCTCGCCTTATTCATCAATTGTCGAACAGACACTCAGCACCTTTTGTGGAAGTCAACTGTGGAGCCATTCCAAGTGGTCTTATTGCATCCGAGCTTTTCGGCCACGAAAAAGGAGCATTTACAGGCGCAATCTCAGAGCGTATAGGTTTTATTCAAAAGGCACATAAAGGCACCCTATTTCTTGATGAAATTGGTGACATGCCACCAGACCTACAAATCCACCTCCTTCACTTTTTGGAGAGTAAACAAATCCATAAAGTCGGAGCGGATAAATTCATTGACGTGGACTGTAGGGTCATTGCAGCAAGCCACGTGGATTTGAAAAATGAAGTCGTACAAGGAGGATTTCGTGAAGATCTATTCTATCGGCTTAATATATTGCCATTAACTATCCCTCCACTGAGAAAGCGTGGAAAAGACATTATTATTTTATCTGAACACTTCCTAGCAGATCTGTCTCATGGTCAGGTACAAAAAATGTCTGATAAGGTAAAAGCCAAGCTCCTCAAACATCGTTGGCCAGGCAACGTAAGAGAACTGCGTAATGTCATCCAACGAGCAATTGTGATGTGTGAAGATCACACGCTTCTCGTCGCCGACTTGGGCCTTGATAACAATGAGAGGCAATTGCTCCCTTCTGTGGACCAAATTGATCTCGACTACCTACTGCAAGCTATCGAAGAAAATAAACACAATATGAGTGCGGCTGCACGTCACCTCGGCATTTCAAGAACAACGCTTTATCGATTAATAAAGAAATACAACTTAAATGTTTAAATACTGTATAGGTGTAACGTAACACTGTGTAACAGGTAACTCTTTAGATATCATTTAGTTAACTCTGCATCGCAACCATGCGTATTTTGCTGTATTAAAAATCAAAAGCTTAAAATGGGCATAGTCTTTGCTTAGAACTAAGAAGAAGATGGATTGCTTTTCCATTACAGCCCATCAAGGAGAGCTCGGTACACAAACAATTCGCTCTTAACACGAGACTTTTATCCCCAAAAACGCGATTGCCCCCCTCACCTAAGTCGCGTTAAAAAAAAGCTCCGCTAAATTAGCGGAGCTTCCCTCTGTAACGAATCTATTCAAAACAACTTACGCACTCTGGCAAGACGCTATTTTAGACTTTGAAAGCCATGACAAAATAGCGCAAACGATAACGAATGTTATCGACGCTGCAATGAACGAGAACGCAATTGAAGCAGTCATACCAAGGGCAATAAAGCCCACGCATGAAACAAGCGCGACTGATAATGCATAAGGTAGCTGTGTTGATACGTGATCAATGTGGTTACAACGTGCACCCGTCGATGACAAGATAGTCGTATCTGAGATTGGTGAACAATGGTCACCGAATACCGCACCAGCTAAAACCGCACTCAACATCGGTAGCATTAGCGCTACGTCTGTTGCACCAGCCATGTCTCCGGCGATTGGAAGCATGATGCCGAACGTACCCCATGAAGTACCTGTTGAGAACGCCATCAGGCCAGACAGCAGGAATAAGATAACTGGGAGCCAATGAGGGTTGATATTTCCCTGCGCTATTGTCGAAAGGTAAGTACCAGTCTTCATATCACCGATAACAGAACCAATGGTCCAGGCAAATACTAAGATTAGAATCGCACCAAACATAGACTTAGCACCAATCCAAAGTGTACGTGCGATCTCAGCCATTGGTAGACCTTGCTTCACAACAGTAAACAGTGCAACAGCTAAGCCAAGCAAGCTACCGTAGATTAGTGATGTACCTACATCTGTATTTTCAAAAGCACCAAGAAGCGCAAACTCCTTACCATCAGCAGCCAATGCTTGGCCACCCGTGTAAAGCATTGAAGCGATAGTCGCGATAATCAGCGTTACGATAGGAAGTATCAAATCTGACACTTTACCCTTTTCACTTTCACGGATATCTAGCTCTTCGTTTAGGTCATGCGCTTCTTGCGAGTCATTTTCTTTGTCTTTATCAAAGCCACGACCTTGCGATGCAGAGATTTCATGCTCACGCATTTTACCAATATCAAGACCAAACCACGCAACAGCGAACACCATTAGCAGCGCAAAAACGGCGTAGAAGTTCATTGGGATAAGACGAACATATGCGCCAAGAGCCGAATACTCTGTGATCCCATGTGAGACTAAGATCCCGCCAATAATAGTAATAATGTAAGCACCCCAGCTAGAAGCAGGCATAATTACACACATTGGAGCAGCGGTTGAGTCTAGAATGTACGCAAGCTTAGCGCGAGACACATAAAAGCGATCGGTTACTGGGCGAGAGATCGCACCAACAGCAAGGCTATTAAAGTAATCATCGACAAAAATGAATACGCCTAAAAAGGCGGCAAGAAGTTTGGAGCCGCGTTTACTCTTCACTCGAGATTGTGCCCATTCAGCAAAAGCACGAGTACCGCCAGATAGCGTTAATAAAGCTGTTGTCATACCTAATAAGATTAGGAAACCAACAATGCTCATGTTCCAAGTGTTAATTCCGCCATCTTCAATAAAGACAGAAGAAACTTGAGAACTGACGTAACCTGCGGTGTCGCTGATAGACCAGCTATTAAGTAGCACCGCACCTAGCACGATACCTACACCCAAGGAAACTAATACACGTCGAGTCAAAATCGCCAAAGTCAAAGCGACAATAGGTGGCAATAATGAAACAGGAGAACTAGAAAAATCTATTAAATTCATGATCTTCAAAAACCAAAGTTTGGCTAGAGATCTACTGCAGACAAGTCACGTAGCATACGATACGTGCTCATGTTGAACTTAGCGACAGGGAAGCGAACACTCCACCCAACCCTACAGTAGCGCTCCATAGTTTAATGTGAATATATACTATGGCAGTGTTGTTCCTTTCAGATACAACCCCAGCAAGTAACTTTGATGAGTTACTTACTTCGGCAATCTTCGCCTTCCACTATTATTCATTGGCATCACCCCAATAATAGCTACTCTTCGAGACCGCGCCTCTACGGCAACAACAAACAATTAACCACTAACTGTACAAATTAACAACAAATTGTCTGCAATATTGCATCAGGTGGCAGCCATTGTACTTATGATGAGAGTCAATGCAACACATCAAACTAAATTAAACAAATAAATAATGACTGAGATAATTTATAAACCTTGCCTACTTCCATAAGTTTTGTGCAACTGAAATCACATCAATCATGTTATTTATGAAACATTATTACTACCTTAGAAATATCATGGTTTATCTTATATCAATAAATTAAGGATATATGACACACCATTAAAGATGGATGCTTCATATTTTTAAGTAATAACTCAAATTTTTTTATAAAAAACCAAGCTGTCACTCTCTCTATACAATAATGATTGTTGATTTTAGTTCTCATCTAATAATGATTTATTTCGAGTGTAATAATATTAATTGCTTTAAAAAATAGTCAAATTTAAACAAAATCTTGATTTAGCATTTGCACATAAGGAAAAGATAAAGTTAAATATAAGGACTCTTTGTTTATTTATAGATTGGCATTATTTAATCGTAACGATAAAAAGTGCCCAACACATTAACCTTTTAATAGGAATCGTTATGTCAGAGCTGACTAAAACCCTTCTAAATATCCGTAGCCTTCGTGCATTTTCTCGTGAGCTGACTCTAGAACAATTGGAAGAAGCTCTAGATAAACTCACTACTGTCGTAGATGAGCGTCGTGAAGCAGAAGAAGCAGAACGCGCAGCACAAGCAGAGCAAGAAGCTAAGCTTGCAGAGATTGCTGAGAAAATCGCTCAAGACGGTATTGATGTAGAAGCACTTATTACTGCGCTATCTGGCGAAACTAAGACGAAAGGCAAAGCGAAGCGCGCACCTCGCCCTGCTAAATACAAATACACAGATTCAAACGGTAATGAGAAAACTTGGACTGGCCAAGGTCGTACACCTTCGGCGATTCAAGAGCAACTTGATGCAGGTAGATCTCTGGATGAGTTCCTAATCTAGATCCGTGCTATTTTTAAAAGGCTCCCATAGGGAGCCTTTTTTATTTAAACCATTACAAATAAAAAAGGCACATTTCTTAATGTGCCTTTTACTTTAGTTACAGAATCGTTAATTAAACCGCTTCGTATTAACGTTCCCAGTATGCTTCTTCTAGGCTATCTTCTCGCTCAGGAAGTCCGCGCGACAATCGTGGTGAATGTTGCACGAGAACTTCGTAGCTAGCACGGTTTGCGTATTTGCAGACTTGAGAAAAAGAAGAGTAAGTTAAATACTCGTTACTGTGCTTGCTTGAATTAGGCACATTTTCTTTATGGTATTTATTTGCTGCCATATCATGAAGAACAGCAGATAACGCAGCATCACCTGCGCCATTTGTATTCTTAATTTTTTCTGGGCCACCCATATATGGCGAGATATGCGAGTACACTTTTATTGGCGTTTCGCATGAGTCTTTTTTCGCCGGACGACTGAATTCATAACGATTAAATTCAGCAATTGACCCTGGAAGTAATGGCAAAGAAGTTTCGCGCTTCGCGCTATCTTCCGTATACCCAGCCATAAATAGACCTACAGGACCCGCCGTGCACAATACTAGATCAGCCCACTCCAATGTTTTATCAGACGCAGCAAGTGGATCAGATTCCCCCGTCAGAGCTTCTGCTTCATCTTCATTCATCGCAACGACTGAAACGTTATCTCGAATGAATTCTTGCCAATATTTAGGGTCATCTTGAATAACAAACTTTGTGCCTAAAGTCAGAACAACAGGCACATCATTCTTTTTCGCGTACTCAATCGCTTTCATTGTGGCTTCCGGCATTGGGTCGCCGTCTTTGCAACGTACTAGATATGACGTCAGTACAAGTGCTGATGCATTTTTAAAGATTTTCTCTGGAATGCTATCAGGATGGAGTTGGTTCATTTGCCCTTCGCTGATAGCAAAAGTACGTTCACCGTCTTCTGTGATAAGAGCAAAACAACGGCCAATTGCACCATCTACACCTTGTAGGTAGTTCAAATCCATGCGGCTTGATGTATTACAAAGATAACGGTAACCGTAGCTGCCAATCTTAATATCCTGGCTCATCACTCCAAGTAGTGTGGAGCGGTCATCCGCTAGCACGGAGTAGTTATGTAGCGTGTTACCAATTGTACCGCCCGCATACTCATTGGTAATCAAGTTCTCTTCTTTCAGTTGCTGGTATAACTCTTCTGCTCTTTCGTCATCGATAACCAGAGAGTGACCTTTACTCAGACCGTACTTTTCAATCACATCCGTTGTAACTTTTGCTTCAATATCAACCAAGGTTTGGTCAATACCAATGATGTGAGTGCGCGTCATCTTCTTGCTTTCTTGTGCTTGGCTCACCAGCGGGTCACGAGCATGAACAGGAAAATAGTGCTTCGATTTGCGTTGTCCAGGAAATTTCATATTGTCAGTCTGAGTAAGGGGATGAAAAGGAGAGCGGATTCTATACCGCTAATAATAAAGCAGCAATAAAAGCGATTATAGCAAACGTTTGCTGACAACTTTTTTCTTTTAGGTGGCTTATTCACCTTCCATAAAGCTGAGATCTGGTAGTTGCTCAAGGTGCTCGCTATAACGCTTTAGGTTGAACTCACCTTCATTCTTCATTACATCAAAAATCTCAATTGACATCGCACATGCCATCATCGCAACCGCATCTTCACGTGGTGTGCCAGTCATCATTAAACGCATAAGGGTTTCTTTTACTTTAAGCGGGTTGCCATCTTCGAGCTGATTTTCCACAATTTCAATCAACTCACTTTCTTGCATAAATTGGTTTTCTTCTGTCATTTGGTGTTTCCTCTTGGATTTTGGCCAACTATGCCATATATACCTCTTCTATACTTGCGAAATTACTCGTTCGAATCTTTGTTGAAGAAAAATCCAGCGAAACGAATTGTGATTTCGATCTCGGATCTGTCACCGGTCTGTGGATTCTGATAGAATCTGCATCCCGTTTATTTAAGTGGTGTTTAGTAATGTCTGATAACAGCCAAAAGAAAGTCATCGTCGGTATGTCCGGCGGCGTTGATTCATCTGTTTCCGCGTATCTTCTAAAGCAGCAAGGCTACCAAGTAGAAGGCCTTTTCATGAAGAACTGGGAAGAAGATGACAACGAAGAATATTGTACAGCGGCAGAAGATCTTGCTGACGCTCAGGCAGTATGTGACAAGCTAGGCATCCACCTACACACTATCAACTTTGCTGCCGAATACTGGGATAACGTATTTGAGTACTTCCTTGCTGAATACAAAGCTGGCCGTACTCCGAACCCTGACATTCTTTGTAACAAAGAAATCAAGTTCAAAGCATTCCTAGAATTCGCTGATGAAGTACTTGATGCTGATTACATTGCAATGGGCCACTATGTGCGTCGCTCTTTCCCAGAAAATGGTGAAAAACCACAGATGCTACGTGGTCTAGATGGCAACAAAGATCAAAGCTACTTCCTGTACACATTAAGCAACGAGCAAATCGCACGTAGCCTATTCCCTGTTGGTGATCTAGAGAAGCCAGAAGTGCGCCGCATTGCGGAAGAACAAGATCTAATTACCGCTAAGAAGAAAGACTCTACGGGTATTTGTTTCATCGGTGAACGCAAGTTTACAGAATTCCTCGGTCGCTACCTTCCAGCTCAGCCTGGTAATATCGAGACGCCAGAAGGCGAAGTGATTGGTCAACACCAAGGCCTGATGTACCACACACTTGGTCAGCGTAAAGGTCTACACATCGGTGGCCGTAAAGGCGGCGGTGGTAACGAGGACCCATGGTTCGTTGGTGAGAAAGATCTAGAACGTAACGTTTTGATTGCTGTTCAAGGTAAAGACCATCCAATGTTGAAATCAGAAGGTCTACTTGCATCACAACTTCATTGGGTAGATCGTGAGCCAATTCGCGATGTTATGAAGTGCACAGTGAAAACTCGTTACCGTCAGGAAGATATTCCTTGTACAATCATCCCTATCGATGATGAAAACATTAAAGTTATCTTTGACGAGCCACAAATTGCTGTAACTCCAGGTCAATCAGCAGTGTTCTACAAAGGTGACGTGTGCCTAGGTGGCGGCATCATCGAGCAACGCATTAAATATTCTCAAGCTTAGGAGTCGTTACGTGGCGAATACACTTTATGACCGTACTATCGCTTTCGCTGGGATTTGCCAAGCTGTTGCTTTAGTTCAACAGGTAGCGAGAAACGGACATTGTGATCAAGATGCTTTTGAAACATCAATCAACGCTATTTTGAGCACGAACCCTGCTAACACAGTTGGCGTATTCGGTCGCGAAGCCGATCTAAAGCTCGGCCTAGAATGCTTGGTTAAAGGGATTGATAGCACACCATCAGGCAGTGAAATTACTCGTTACATTATTAGTTTAATGGCGTTAGAGCGTAAGTTAAGCTCTCGTAACGATGCTATGTCTCAGCTTGGTGATCGTATTCAAATGGCCAAGCGTCAGTCAGAGCACTTTGAGCTACTAGACGATCAAATGATCAGCAATTTAGCGAGCATCTATCTGGATGTCGTTAGCCCTATTGGCCCACGCATTCAAGTAACGGGCACGCCATCTGTACTGCAGCAGACGGCAAGCCAACACAAAGTTCGTGCGCTGTTGTTATCTGGCATTCGTAGTGCAGTTCTTTGGCGTCAAGTTGGTGGTAAGCGTCGCCACCTAATCTTCGGGCGCAAGAAGATGGTAGAGCAAGCACAAATCCTTCTTGCTCGTCTGTAGTAAAATATCAAATAAGCAGCTCGCGTTTATCGCGAGCTCATTTTTTTCGACTAAAACAAATCTCGCGCAAACGTTTGCGCAATATTCGTGACAATTGCCACAGTTATTGGTATAAAGCTCACGAAATTTAGAAACCCAATTCAGGAGAACATCATGGAACTGTCAGCATTGACTGCTGTTTCACCAGTAGACGGCCGTTACGGAAGCAAGACAATTGCGTTACGCGAAATTTTCAGTGAATACGGTCTACTAAAGTACCGTACTATCGTTGAAATCCGCTGGCTACAAAAGCTTGCTGCTACTGCTGAAATTGCAGAAGTGCCAGCGTTTAGCGCAGAAGCAAACCAATTCCTAGACGACCTTGCTGCAAACTTCTCTGAAGAAGATGCACGCCGTATCAAAGAGATCGAGCGTACAACTAACCACGACGTAAAAGCGGTTGAGTACTTCCTAAAAGAGAAAGTAGCAGACGTTCCTGAACTGCACGCAGTAAACGAGTTCTTCCACTTCGCATGTACTTCTGAAGACATCAACAACACATCACACGCTCTAATGCTTAAAGAAGCGCGTGAGAACGTGATTCTTCCAGAAATCCGTAACCTAATCGACGCTATCAAAGCACTAGCAGTGGAATACCGCGACATTCCTCTTCTATCTCGTACACACGGTCAGCCTGCTTCTCCATCTACTATGGGTAAAGAAATGGCAAACGTGGCGTACCGTATGGAGCGTCAATTCAAGCAAATCGAAAACGTTGAGATCCTAGCGAAAATCAACGGTGCAGTAGGTAACTACAATGCACACCTTTCTGCTTACCCAGAGCTAGATTGGCACAAGTTCTCTGAAGAGTTCATCACAGAGTCTCTAGGCGTAACTTGGAACCCTTACACAACTCAAATCGAACCGCACGATTACATCGCTGAGCTGTTCGACGCTATCGCTCGTTTCAACACTATCCTGATTGACTTCGACCGTGACGTTTGGGGTTACATTGCACTAGGCCACTTCAAGCAAAAAACTATTGCTGGTGAGATCGGTTCTTCAACAATGCCTCACAAAGTTAACCCAATCGACTTTGAAAACTCAGAAGGTAACCTAGGTCTTGCGAACGCTGTATTCGGCCACCTAGCACAGAAACTGCCTATCTCTCGTTGGCAACGTGACCTAACTGACTCAACGGTTCTACGTAACCTTGGTGTTGGTGTTGGCTACGCTATCATCGCTTACACTTCTACGCTTAAAGGCATCAGCAAGCTAGAAGTAAACCGTGAAGCGCTTCTTGCTGAACTAGACAAGAACTGGGAAGTACTAGCTGAGCCAGTACAAACCGTTATGCGTCGTTACGGCATCGAGAAGCCATACGAGAAGCTGAAAGAGCTAACTCGTGGTAAGCGTGTAGACGGCGAAGCAATGCGTAACTTCATCGACGGTCTTGAGCTTCCTGAGCACGAGAAAGCACGTCTGAAAGAGATGACACCAGCGAACTATATCGGTCAAGCAATCGAGCTGACAGATAAGCTGTAATACTCCTGTAACGACCAGATACTTAAAAGGTTGACGCGAAAGCGTCAACCTTTTTTAGTTAGGAGAGTTAGGTCGGGAGAAAATAATTTTAGTTATATGGAATGGATTATTAATTGAAGATCAGCCCCATTTGTTATGGCTGCTTTTGGAAGAACAAGGTTATTGTTCCTACTTCCACACCAAACTTTTTTATTTTCGTTAGATTGAAAACGTGTCTGTCATCCTGACGATAAAGCCAATCGTCAAAAGCAACCGTCACTGATGAATCCTCCATTTGTAGCTCAAAGTCATATTGCCACTGTAGCGCATTGCCCTGCTCTTCCCCTGTTGCTACACCTATAATATCGTCTGCCTTACCTTCATAACGACCGTCTTCTAATCTAGTGATAACCCAAATTCGCTGGTCCACCTCTCCGTCATCAAACACGAAGTCTTCCACCAGCGTCAGCGTATCACCCGCTACAGTACCCACTATATCGACCTCAAAGCGACGCGTTTGCTGTCCGGTATAATCTTGCACCATCCCCCACGCCTTTATGTCGCCTTCGAAATAACCGAATACGTCAAAAGTCGGTGTAGAAGAGCGGTAATTATCAATGTCTGCGGAACATGCCGAAAGAAAAACAGCTGCCACTAAAGTCGCTGCTTTAAAAATTCGTTTAAACACTATCTAACCTGCCCTATCAATTGTTTTCGGAGTTTCGGAAATTCTGTGTTGGGTGATAACCATATAGCCAAAAATGCATCGTTCATTCGTTCGTCTTCAATGATGCCAACGTTCTTTACTTGCACGTCCCCAACCTGCTTATAAAACAGCTGACCAGATTTTCCATCTGTTAGATAAGTAAGCTCGTCACCTTTTTGAATATCAGGAAACATACGATCGAGCTCGCTGATCCAAGCTTTTCGATATGAGTCCGTAAAACCCAATTTCGCCCACTGCTCATCCGTCACATCAAGCAGCTGTTGCTTACTGATGTCTCTCTTGTAATTAATTTCCAACGCAAGGGGATGTGGCGATACGTCATCGCTTACGATGAACTTTCCATCAGGCGCTTTTAATCTTGAGTGATAAATATCGAAGATGAACCAAGTAAGTTGGGCTTCTCCAACAGTTTTCCATCCCTTCCAATTCGCAATGTTGCTGGCAGCTTCGCTATTTCCAACAGGTTGAGCTTGCAGAGCAAAAGAGCCAGTTACTATTACCAACGCAAGCAGCCTAGTCAGTCTCTGAGTTAAGTCTCTCTTCAAGCTTTTCATTTCCGTACACCTTGAGTATCAAGAGCATCATGACGCACCATTCGACAAACAACATTGCCAGTGTAGCGCCAGTGCTAAATCCAAATTCAACGGCTTGGAGCTTATAGCCAGCAAAGTAGCTCGCTGTTCCTCCGATACCGCCTACTATTGATACGTAGGTTTTTGGGAAACGGTACAAAATTGACTTGAGTTGATAGGCATACCAGGCGAACAGAATCCAAAGGCACAAAAGCCAAAGGGGTAACCATTGAGTGGCAAACATGAAAATTGAAAATTGCTGATTTAATGTATCAAGCACGAGACCAATCGTGGCGATAACACCAATACTTTTGAGCGAAGATGCGTCAGTTTTCAAACAATATAGTAGGGTTGCCAAAGTAAGGAATAACGTCACCCATTGCCATTGATAGGTTCCAAGCACCGCTGCAAACCAGCAGAGTTGGAACCATATCGAAGCAAGAAACACCTTCATAACGAACTACGGGCGTTGAAACGTCATGTGAACGGCACTGATCGTGCGAGCCAAAAAGCCACCTTCACAGTAGCTCAAATAGTAGCGCCACATACGCACAAAGCGGTCGTCGTAGCCAAATGAGCGCACTTCACCCTCTGCTCGATTAAAACGTAGGTGCCATTCATTCAGCGTCTTAGCGTAGTCCAAACCAATATCGAACAAGTCTCGCGTCACTAAGTCACTGTATTTTGTTGTGGCTTGGGTTAGTGAGGTTACCGACGGTAAAAAACCACCCGGGAAAATGTACTTTTGGATAAAGTCGACGTTGTTACTGTAGTAATCGTAACGCTGATCGGCAATCGTAATCGCTTGAATCGCCATCAAGCCACCGGACTTTAATAAAGACTCACAGACCTTAATGTACGAAGGCAGGAATTGTTTGCCCACAGCTTCAATCATTTCAATAGAAACGAGCTTGTCATAAGTGCCGGTTAGGTTGCGGTAATCTTCTTTGAGTAGAGTGATTTTGTCTTCTAAGCCACGCTCTTTGATTTTTTGCTCCGCGTACTCGTGTTGCTCTTCAGATATCGTTGTTGTGGTGACCTGACAACCGTATTGTTCGGCCATGTAAATCGCCATAGCGCCCCACCCTGTGCCAATTTCAACAACATGATCAGTGGGCTTCAGCTCAAGTTGCTGACATAGACGATCCATTTTGTTGATTTGAGCCTGCTCTAGAGAGTCATCCGCATGATTGTAAAGCGCCGACGAGTACAGCATATTGGTATCAAGGAACGCTTCGTATAGGTTGTTACCCAAGTCGTAATGCGCATGGATATTTTTACGTGAGTTCTCTTCAGAGTTTCTGTTTGACCAATGACTGAACTTGTACAGTATTTTAGTCAACCAACTGCCTTGCTCTTCGAGTTTATCTAGAGCACGCATGTTAAGGGCCATCAGTTTCATTAATGAGGTTAAATCGGGGCTATCCCACCACCCATCCATATAAGCCTCACCAGCAGCAATACTGCCGCCCTGCAAGATCCGTGAATAAAAGCCTGGATGTTTTACCTCTATAGTAGCGACAACAGGTTGACCACTGTACTCCCCATTTGGCGCACTAAAACGCTCGCTTCGCTCTGTCGTTTCCGTCTTAAAACTTTCAATAACTGTTAAGCAGCCGATTTCCATTTTTTGCAGACATTGAAAAATAACTCCGCGAGCCGCTTTTTGCGTTGTCGTCAATTTACGCGGCAATGTCATAGAACTAGTATTTAACATGCAGAATTCTCCTTGTGCTTTTTATTTTTTTTGTCTGTTTTTTCAGTATCGGCTTCTATTTCTTCATGCGTTGAATATTTAGGATGAGAATAAAAAGGTGCGCCTTTCACCCAAAGTTTTAATGCGTGCCAATAAATACCAACCATTACTTTTACCGTTTGTATTGGTGTAACGATCAAACACCTCAATAAGGTTTTGCTTGAAAGTGGCTTGGCTTTCATAACCATGGTGGCATCAAAGTGTTTCTCTCCTTTGTGACATTCAAGATGAATATTCAACTTGTCTGTCAAAGGTTTAATTCTCCAGCGGTAGAGTTGGTCAATCGGGTTGAATGGTGAAACATGGAATGCTTTATCTTGTTCCCAACCAAACTTTTCTTCTTCTTTATCTGCTGACACCACGTAGTAATGTCGTTCATTCCAAGGAGTGTTACTCACCTCTGCGAGGAGATACTTCCATTCTCCTTCCGTGTTATAAACGTAGTAGAAATTAACGGGACTGAAATAAAGTCCTAGATAACGCAAGTGACAGACTGCGATTACCTTGCCGGTACAGCGAACACCTGTCAGTTCTTCAATTTTGCTGTGCACTGCCGACTTGACGCTACCTTCACCAATGTAATCACTGCGCTTAAAGCGAGCCCAATGCCACCAACGCGAACCAAAACCCCATACTTTTTTCTCTAAAGCATCGATCTCGTCTACATCGATGGCGGGCATAAATAAAGAGTAGTTCAACTCATGATTCACAGGCGTGAATCGACGGTGACGAACGTTGCCTATAAACAATCGGCTGTTCATTTGGCTATCCATATCACGCTGCGCCTTTTTCGAAAGGAACCACATTTTGTTCGCGGTACTTTTCTTCTAGTTCTTTCACAACATCAAGCGCGCTACGCACGCCATCTTCATGAAAACCGTTGTACCAATAAGCGCCGCAGAACCAGGTACTTTGTTTACCCTGTATCTCATTTTTGCGCTGCTGCGCTGCAATAGACTCAGTGGTGAATACTGGATGATGATAAGTGAACGAACGCAAGACTTTATTTGAGTTAATTTGCTCAGTACTATTCAACGTTACACAAAACGTGTGTTCTGATTGAATATGCTGAAGAATGTTCATGTTATAAGTGAGCGAAGGGAGGCGTTGCTGTTCCTCCTCACTGCCTTCCAATAGGTAGTTCCATGATGCCCATGCTGCCTTACGTTTTGGTAGTACGGCAGAGTCGGTATGAAGAACAACTTCATTTGCTTGGTATGTCATATCCCCCAAGATTTCCTGCTCAATTGGGCTGATATCCTCTAGCATTCTCATTGCTTGATCACTGTGACAAGCAAAGATAACGTCATCAAACCAATGCGTTTCTCCGCGAACTTGAACGCCAACCCCTTTTTCGTTGCGAACCACTTTTTCGACAGGACTATTAAGACGAATATTCTCGGCAAAGCCTTTGGTCAATGGTGGAATGTATGAACGTGAACCACCTTTAATCACATACCATTGTGGTCGGTTAGTCACATCTAGCAGACCGTGGTTGAGGAAGAAACGTAAGAAGAACATAAGAGGGAATGCGCGCATGTCAGCTAAAGTCGACGACCAAATCGCAGCACCCATCGGTAAAATGTAGTTATCGGTAAAGAAAGCACTGAATTTGTGTTCGTCAAGGAACTCACCTAACGTCTGAGAGTGCGTGGACTGCTCGCTAGCGAAGCGCTTGGCAAGTTTATTGAAACGAAGTATCTCGAAGATAAATCGATAAAATTTAGGGTTTGCCCAGTTACGTTTTTGAGCAAACAATGTCGACACTGTGTGGCCGTTGTACTCTAGTCCGTTCCCATCATTTCTGACACTGAAGCTCATTTGAGTCGGCAGACCTTCAACGCCAATCTCGCTCATCATTTTAATGAAATTAGGGTACGTACGGTCGTTATAGACGATGAACCCAGTATCTATCGCGTATTCTTTACCATCAAGGCTCACATCAACGGTTGCAGTATGGCCACCGATGTAATCGTTCGCTTCAAACAGCGTTACATCATGTTCTTTATGCAAGTAATAACCACAAGTAAGGCCAGAGATTCCCGTTCCCACAATCGCTATCTTCTTTCTTCCTGCTGTTTTCATTTTTATTCCTTCTTATGATACGAGTTTAGCAGTTAGGCGAGCTTGCCAACTGTATGGAAGTAACGAGATAAAACGTAAAATACTGGTAAATCTCGCCGGGAAATAGATATAGGTCTTGTTGGCGGCTAACTGCTTCCTGATAGAGTCCGACGCTTGCTGAGTAGAAATGATCATTGGCATTTCGAAGTCGTTTTTGTCAGTCAACGGCGTTTCAACAAAACCAGGAAACACCGTTACCACTTTGATCCCTTTCTTTTTCAAGTCGACGGCGAGCGTGCGTGCAAAATAACTGACTGCCGCTTTGGATGCGCCGTAAGCTTCTGCACGAGGCAGTGCCACTTCTGATGCGATAGAGCCAACAATAACAATGCGGTGCCCTCTCTCTAAATGCACTTGGCAGCCTTCAACGCAGTTGGCAACACCGACAACATTTACGTTCATCACACGCGCCATGAGTTTCGCGTCGACCACTCCCTCATCCATGTACTCACAATCGCCTGCGTTAAAAACCCATGTATTTGGCGTAAAGGGCAAATTAGAGAGCGCCTGCTGAGTTTCCTCATAATTTGTCACATCAAACTGCAATGTATGAATTTTGGAGGAAACTGCCTCCAGTTCTGCAAGAACATCTTGATTCCGACCACAAGCAATCACATTCCATTCTGAGTTCGCGTAATCTAGGGCAAGCTGTCTTCCTATTCCGGAGGTGGCGCCTGTGATTAAGATGGTGTTGTTCATTGTCCTAACCTCTGCTTGATGGTTTTAACGACTGAACCAAGTAACGGTAAATGCTCATAGAGCATCTCTCCGAGATCAAAATAGTCTCGGTGATAAATGACCTGACCTTCGCTAAATTTGAGGTGCGAAACACCATTGACGAGAATAGGCGCACCCTTCTGAAGTTTGGGATGCTGAAGGTCCATTGTCCAAGTTAGGAAGCCTGTATCTCCGACTTGTTGATGCTCATGGATTACAAAATCACAACTGATGACGTTGGCATATAATGAGGTGAAATAATCCGAAAGTGCTGGCCATCCTTCTAAACGATGCGCTGCGTCCTCAAATACTACATCTTGGTGATATATATCCTTAAGTAGATGTAAGTTCGCTTTGTTGAGCTTTTGATAGATATTGCCAACAGACTGTATGTCCATTTTTTACTCCTACACGCCCATTAAGTTGTACAAAATTATTATATGTACAAGATAGTTCATTCCACCAAAGTTGTACAAAAATAATTTTGTATAACTTTATTTCTGTAAGTAGTACGTGATGAAGTTCGCACGCGATCAATCGGCGAAAAAAAAGGCTTGGTCAAAACCAAGCCTTTTCAGCAGATTAACAATTATTTAAGTAGGAACAATTAGTATTGCTGGCCTCGCAACGCTGCAATACGTTTATCTAGCGGAGGGTGGCTCATTAGTAGCTCAGTCAGCGACTGCTTGCCGTTGATACCAAATGCCATCATGGTGCCATCCAGTTGAGATTCATGACTCACCTTCAAACGCTCTAGAGCCGCAATCATTTTTTCTTTGCCAACGAGGCGCGCTGCACCTGCGTCCGCGTGGAATTCGCGATGACGGCTGTACCACATAGTCAAGAAGCTAGCTAGGAAACCAAATACCAGTTCAAGCACCATGGATACGCCAAAGTAAACCATCATATTTGTACCTTGGCCTTCTTCATCATCGTTCGATGCCACGATATTGGCAATAAAGCGTGATAGGAAGATAACAAACGTGTTCACGACACCTTGCATCAACGTCATCGTGACCATATCACCATTTGCAATATGGCTCACTTCGTGTGCAAGTACTGCCTCTGCCTCATCACGAGTCATATTGTGTAAAAGACCAGTAGAAACTGCGACAAGAGAGTCATCTCGCTTTGCACCTGTCGCAAATGCATTGATATCTGGTGAATCATAAATAGCCACCGTTGGCATACCAATACCCACTTGTTGAGCTTGACGCCCCACAGTTTCGACTAACCAATGCTCCGTTTCGTTGCGCGGGCTTTCAATGACCATACCACCAACCGAGCGTAGTGCCATACCCTTTGACATCATCAACGAAATAAATGCGCCACCAAAACCAAATACAGCAGCCATTACAAGTAAACCTGACAGACTGCCTGGTTGCATTCCAGTTACAGCGTAAACAATATTCAGAACAACACTAAGCACTAGCACGACAGCTAGGTTAGTTGCTAGGAATAACATAATTCGCTTCATTACTTTTCTCCGAGGAAGCTTATCGTTTTTTTAAAACGGATTGTTATAAGGAACAAATGGTAATCGCTATAAAAGCCAATTCCGTTGATTTTCATGTTCCGTGCGTTATAGATATAGTCTATCCGCGATAAAAACAAGGTTAAGCAATAAATTGCAACATTTGTTTTCGAGACTGAAATATTTGATTCAAGCGATTTCAAAACATGCTTTGGTAGGAGCTGGAACCTCCGTTCATATACATTTATCAAAATGATGAAATAAGCTCTGACCTACCCATCATCTATTGATAGATGATCTTGGTGTTAAATCTATCACCTCTTAGCAACTTAGCTAGAAATTTTTTAATAGACCAAAAACAGTACGTTAGCTCTGCTATAGACTTTGGTCTTATTGTGCGGCTACATGGACATGCTAAATTCGAATGAGATGAACAAAACAGAGCCACTCTAAGTACATTGCAAAAAGTGCATTGGGTGAGCTCAAAAACTCCATGTATTGAGGGAAAAACCATGGTAGAAACTAACGACTATCAAATGGCTATTGATTTACTACGTTGTCACCTAGGCATCTCAGAGGACGAGGCAAAGCAACAACTTGGTATTTCAACCGATCATCATATGTCTCAGCGTGTTGCAGAAACACAACAAGCATTGATGGGGCTCAGCCAAGATAAGTAATCTGACTTTTTAGGTTACACCAACAAGAAAGGGCTGCATTGCGCAGCCCTTTGGGTTTTTTAGTCTTTTATCCTAAACACCATTAGTCAGTGTTTAGCAACGGCTCTACATTAATGTACTTGCCTAGCTCTTTGCGTTTAGCACTTGGAATATATGGAATTTCCCCAAGCTTAGGTGCATCGATACGTGCTTCTAGCATCTCGATAATGTCAGCGTAGTGCTCTGTGCCAGGGTTGACGCGGTTTGCCACCCAGCCAACAAGATTCAAACCATCCGCTTTAATACTCTCCGCTGTGAGTAAAGCGTGGCTCAAACAGCCTAATTTAATGCCAACCACCAGTACAACAGGTAACTGCTCTTCTTTTACCCATGTAGATAAACAGTCCGTATCGGATACTGGCACACGCCAGCCTCCAGCACCTTCAACGAGAACAACATCGGCTTGCTGCTTATGTTGAGCCAGTTTTTGACTCAGAACATCGTAACTTATTTCGACATGTTCATGCTTCGCTGCAATGTGGGGAGAAGCAGGCAACTCTAAAGCGTATGGGTTCACATCATCATAGGCCACATCGAGTGTTGCGGCGTCTTGTAAGTGTAAAGCATCAGAGTTACGCCATCCGGCTTCAGTCTTGTCACTCCCTGCTGCCACTGGCTTATAACCAATAGTGTTTAGTCCTTTTGCAGCGATCGCTTGCAAAATGGCTTTAGACGCTACCGTCTTTCCAACATCAGTATCCGTACCAGCAATAAAAAAAGCATCAATCATAGATGTATTACTCCAAAACAAACCTGATAACTTGCAGGTAGAAGACCTTGATCGTTTTTAAACGCTTGGTACGCATGCTCAACTTTTAACAAAGTCTCGCGACTAGTTAAACCGTGTGAGCGCCCGCTTACGTGATTTGCACCTATACCTTTTAGGTCACGCATAACTGAAAATGCAGAGTCATACCAAACTGTGATGGTGGTCAAGTCTAGTTGATGGCTGTCACATCGAGATTGCGCTAACGCAATTTTTACCTGATTGAGCGTTAGAAAGTTATTGACGTGTTGATATGCATCAATTTTTTCCCATGATGCACGCAGCTCATACAGTGATCCATCAACCAGTGTAGAGAACCACGCTTTCCCACCATTTTTTAGCACGCGGCGCACTTCTTTTAGTGGGTAACTTAAATCTGTACACCATTGCAGCGCTAAACTTGAAAACACGTAATCGAAGCTATCATCGTCAAATGGTAAGTTTTCAGCATCAGCAACTTGGTAATGCATTCGTACTGAACCACAACGCTGCTCTGCTTTATCTAACATGGCTTGAGAGATATCGCCGCAGACTACTTCCGCACCGCGTTGTTGAAGTAGTTGGGAGAAATAACCCGTGCCACAACCTAAATCCAATACACGTTTTCCCGTCAAGTTTTCAGGAAGTTTATCAAGCAGCTGATGCCCGACATCACGTTGAAAAGCCGCATGTTTATCGTATGTTTCTGCTGCTTTACCAAACGAAGAGGCAATCGCGTCTTTATCTTGATGGAAACTCTCTAACGCGAGCGTTTGCGCTAATGCGGTAGTTGCATTATCCATTACAGCGCTCCTAATGCTTGCTTCAATGCGATTGAAAGCGTTTTAACTTGTTCATTAGTGTGATTGGCAGTGAGTGTGATTCGAAGACGAGACGTTCCTTTAGGCACCGTCGGAGGGCGAATAGCAGTCACCCAAATACCGTTTTGGCGACAAGCACCTGCTACTCGCAAAGCCAATTCAGATTCACCAATCAAAAAGGGCTTAATCGAAGTTTGAGTCTCAACAAACCCCTCAAGGTCGCTAAGGCTATCTCGATACACTTCACTAAGCTCAGAGAGCTTTTCACGTCGCCAAGACTGCTCTTGAACCATCGAGACTGCGTGAGTCAACGCATACGCTTGTGCTGGCGGTATCGCCGTGGAATACACATGGTGACGAGCAAACTGAGTTAAAAAGTCCCCCGTTGCGTGGTCACATAAAATAGCCGCGCCAGACATACCAAACGCTTTACCGAAGGTAACGACCAATAACTCAGGCTTAACCGTTGCCAACTCACAAGAACCACCACCGGATTGACCGAGAACACCAATTCCATGAGCGTCATCGACAGCAAACCATGCATTGTGGCTATCAACGACAGCAGCGATATCAGCGAGTGGTGCACAGTCACCGTCCATGCTGAATACCCCTTCAGTCACAACTAGATGGTTGCCTTCGCTATTAATCAGCGACTTCAGGTGCTCGATGTCATTGTGCTTGAAACGCTTCATCTTAGCTGGTGACAACATCCCCGCTTCCATCAGTGAAGCATGATTCAAACGATCTTGGATCAATACGTCTGATTTTTCTAGTAGAGTAAACAGCAGCGCTTGGTTAGCACTGAATCCAGAACCAAACAGAATTGCTCTGTCGTAGCCCAACCATTCAGTTAGTGCGGCTTCTAAATTGCTGTGTGCTGCACTAAAGCCAGTGACCATTGGCGATGCTCCACTGCCACTGCCGTATACGCTTAAACCTTGCTGCCAAGCACGAACAAGCGCTTGGTCATTGGCCAATCCCAAATAATCATTACTTGAGAAATTAATGTAGCGTCGACCTTCGTGCTCCAAAACGGACTGGTTACCGGCAAACACCACATTCATCGAACGATTCAACCCTTGCGTTTTACGCTTAGTAAGGGCGGACTCGATACGAGATTTAAACGCTGGCATCGTAGAAAAGGTCGTCTTTTGTCGGACGGGCAGCAACGCGCTCTACGACGCGATCGAGTAACTCGTTTTCTTCGATTTCATCAGGCTTTTGAGACACCTCTTGGCTGTTAATGCCGAGCTTATTGAACAGCATCATGTCTTTGTCTTCAGAAGGGTTTGGCGTTGTCAGAAGCTTGCAGCCGTAGAAGACGGAGTTTGCACCCGCCATAAAACACAGCGCTTGCATTTGTTCGTTCATGTTTTCACGGCCAGCGGATAAACGAACGGCTGATTGAGGCATCATGATTCGTGCAATCGCAATCAGGCGAATGAAATCGAATGGCTCAACATCATCCACTTCTTCCAACGGTGTGCCCTTTACCTTCACGAGCATGTTGATTGGTACACTTTCAGGATGAACTGGCAAGTTAGCCAATTCAACCAACAAGCCCGCTCGGTCATTGGCACTTTCACCCATGCCGATGATGCCACCGGAACAGATCTTCATGCCAGCATCACGAACATGAGACAAAGTGTCTAAACGATCTTGGTAAGTACGTGTGGTAATGATGTTGCCGTAAAACTCAGGAGACGTGTCTAGGTTGTGGTTGTAGTAATCAAGACCTGCGGTTGCCAATTGCTTTGCTTGATCTGGCGTCAGCATACCTAATGTCATACACGTTTCTAAACCCATGCCCTTCACGCCTTTGATCATGTCGGTCAAATGCGGCATGTCACGCTCTTTTGGATTTTTCCATGCTGCGCCCATACAGAATCGAGTAGAACCAGCATTTTTGGCTTTTTGCGCAGCATCGAGTACGCGTTCTACTTCCATCAGACGCTCTTTCTCGATGTCTGTGGTGTAACGAGCACTCTGAGGACAGTACTTACAATCTTCTGGACAAGCACCTGTCTTAATCGACAGAAGCGTGCTTACTTGAACATGGTTGGTTTGTTGATATTGACGATGTACAAGCTGCGCTTCGAATAGGAGATCCATGAATGGTTTTTCCATGAGATCGCGCACTTCAGCATGCGTCCAGTTATGACGAACTTCCACGTGTATTCCTTTAGTCACTTTTGTTGTTGTGTTGACAGTCTACTGAGTCTCGATAAACTGTCAACACAACGCAAAAGAACAAAGTTTACATCTGTCTGTTTTTTAATCTCAATTATTATTGGAATCGCACATGGATCTCGCCTTCGACCGCCAGCATATCTGGCATCCTTACACTTCGACATTGACACCTCTGACCTGCTACCCAGTAGCATCGGCAAATGGTGTTCACATTAAATTGGAAGACGGTACTGAGCTGGTCGATGGCATGTCTTCTTGGTGGTCGACGATCCACGGCTACAACCATCCGCATTTAAATCAAGCCGCTCACCAGCAAATCGATCAGGTCTCTCACGTGATGTTTGGCGGGATTACCCACCAGCCAGCAATCAGTTTGTGTAAGAAGCTATTGTCCCTTGCACCAAATAACCTTGAACATGTATTCCTTGCCGATTCAGGCTCCGTTGCCGTAGAAGTCAGCTTAAAAATGGCACTGCAATATTGGCATGCAAAAGGCGAACGCCGACCGAAGTTTCTTACTTTGCGACACGGTTATCACGGCGATACGTTTGCGGCGATGTCGGTTACCGATCCTGACAACTCAATGCACTCTCTCTACAAAGGCTTTTTACCTGAACATATCTTTGCGGAGTCCCCAACTTGTGGTTATTGGGATGAATGGGATCCAGAAGATCTTACTGACTTCGAGCATAAGATTGATACGCACCATCAAGAACTTGCTGCGGTGATCCTAGAACCTATTGTTCAAGGCGCAGGCGGCATGCGCATCTACCATCCAGAATTTCTCAAAGGCGTGCGTAGGTTTTGCGACAAATACGGCTTGTTATTGATTGCAGATGAGATCGCTACCGGATTTGGTCGTACCGGTAAATTGTTTGCCTGCGAACATGCAGACATTCAACCAGACATTCTGTGTGTCGGGAAAGCACTCACTGGCGGCTACATGACCCTCTCTGCGACCCTGGCGAGCAAACACGTAGCAGACACCGTTTGTGGTGGTGATGCAGGCTGTTTTATGCACGGTCCAACCTTTATGGGGAATCCACTCGCCTGTGCTGTTGCCACCGCAAGTTTGGAATTGATTGAACAAGGTAACTGGCAGCAACAAACCCAACAAATTGAAACGCTGTTTTCTGAGTTACTACCAAAACTTGAAGAATACGAGTTGGTGAAGAACACCCGTTGGCTAGGTGCCATTGGCGTAGTGGAGACGTATCGCCCTGTGAATATGGAAACCATCCAAGCCTTGTTTGTTGAACACGGAGTTTGGATTCGTCCATTTGGTAAACTGATTTATATGATGCCGCCGTTCATCAGCAAGCCAGAAGATATTGAAAAGTTAGTGAATGCGATTGATGCTGCGTTACAACGTAAAGACTGCTTCGCTTCATAGTTCAATTCAATACGAAAACGGTTTGAGTATGAGACTCAAACCGTCTCGTTATTTATTAGAGCAGTAAAGCTATCGAAGTTGACTATCTTTACTCGCTCGTCGATTGAACAATGCTTGGCGTTGAGATACCAATTCGATTGTTGACTGACATTCGATACACAAACGAACGCCTTTCATTGCAAGACGACGCGCTTCTGGAATCTCATCACCACACTCATCGCAGTAATGGGCGCTCTCACCCTTTGTGATACTGCCACGAACACGGGAAATCTCGTCGTCTATTGTGTTTTGAATTTGTTGGCTGACGCTATCGTCATTTGCCCACCCTACGGCCATAAGCCCTCCTCGTTACTTGAATGAGAAAATCTACTTACCGTGGTAAGGTGGATGATTATATCGATTACAAATAACAAGATAATTAGGGTAAATAAGAAAACACTATTACGATCTGGTAATAATCACTCTGTAATCGATTATTCGGCACTCTCATGGAAAAGCAATGCAAGGTTACTCATACTCCCTTCCTCGCATTCAAAATACTGCGTTTGCTCAGGATCTATCAAAGTAACACTGAGTATCTTCTCTACCTCATCAAACTCCTCGCTAAAGTACTCACTGACTAATATGACGCGCTCACCAATACTAAATTCCAGTGACTTCTCATCTACCAACGCTCGATGATAATGTTTGACACGATAATCTTGAGGTTTAATCCACAGTAAAACTGGGGTTTGATTCACAATAGACTTATTAAAGATAAGCCCGCCTTTGCCTTGCTCTATCGAAATACTAAAGTTCATAGTTTGGTTTACTGAACATTCAAAGACTTTTCTGGGCGAGGTGCTAGCAACGGCAACCGTGCTCATCATGGCAACACTTAAGCCCCAAGTGGCCACAAATCGTTTCATTACCATTCAGCCAACACTTTAAATAGCGCTTGTTCAGACATACGGGTTAATACATATCCGTGTGAAGATGAATATGAGCCACTGAGTACACTATTCTCTTTCTCAATAACGATATCCTCGATGCCGTCAGCGTTGTAATCACCTTTTGCTACAATCGTAACGACTTGAAAGCCATCGGTCGCGTCGAAGTACTCTGCTCTCACTTCACTGGAGGCATGAGTTCTTTGGATGTGGTCTGCTTCATCCCACGTTAATAGTGCTTTTGCTTTCTCCGCACTTTCGTCAGAAATGACAAAAGCAAGTGCACTTGGGGCTAAGTTAGGAAAGTTATCGTCTAACTTAAATATCGATATAAATGAGCGCTTGGAAGCAGCTAGCTTTGCCATCTCACTCCATGTTTGACACTGAGTTAAATACGCTTTAAATGCGCCGTATTTCATAAGCTTTAGCCGCAGTAAAGCCCGCAGAGCTTGCATTAGCTAAGTCTTGGCAATTAGATACCAATTTTTCTTTGTCAGGCGCACGTCTCAATTCAAGTTCATAGCCCCAGTCGAATGAATTGCGCATATCTATATTTTCTTTGGAAGGTTTCGCTACCTCACGTGCGAAAAAGCGGTCTGTTCGCTCACTATCTAAGTATTGAGGCTGGATAAGTTCGCTTGCGACAACCCTACCGGAAACGAGCAAGGTAAACGCAAAAATAACACGTAATAAAAGATGATTTACTGGCATAACATTTCACAACAAAGACAAATGAGGACGTTAGCTTGTCACGTGAAAAACCGCTTAGAAAAATATCATTTATCTCGTACTGCCAAATTCTGGGCGAGTTCGTCACTAATACGTGTGCTAATTACATAACAACGTATTTTCACTCGACGCAGATAACAAAAAACCCAGCACTAAGGCTGGGTTTTGGTGTTCTAGTGGTTAATGAATTAACCGATGTGCGTTGCGCCCGCCATGTACTTCTGAAGTACTGTAGGGATTGCAATGCGGCCGTCTGCTTCTTGGTTGTTTTCAAGGATAGCAACCATTGTACGACCTACAGCAAGACCAGAACCGTTAAGCGTGTGTACAAGCTCAGGTTTCTTCTCGCCTTTACGACGGAAGCGCGCTTGCATACGACGAGCTTGGAAATCCCACATGTTTGAACATGAAGAGATTTCACGGTAAGTTTCTTGAGCAGGAACCCAAACTTCTAGGTCGTAAGTCTTACGAGCGCCAAAGCCCATGTCACCTGTACATAGAACCACTTTACGGTAAGGAAGCTCAAGAAGTTGTAGAACTTTCTCAGCATGACCTGTTAGCTCTTCTAGTGCGTTCATTGAATCTTCTGGCTTAGTGATTTGTACTAGCTCAACTTTGTCGAACTGGTGCATACGGATCAGACCACGAGTATCACGACCGTAAGAACCTGCTTCTGAGCGGAAACATGGCGTGTGCGCTGTCATCTTAATTGGTAGATCCGCTTCGTCAGAAATCGTGTCACGAACTAGGTTCGTTACAGGTACTTCTGCAGTAGGGATTAGAGACAGTTTACGTGGCTCTTCGTCGTTTACTTTTTCCGCTAAAGGCTCAGTGTGGAAAAGATCTTTACCGAACTTAGGAAGCTGACCAGTACCGAATAGGCTGTCAGAGTTTACTAGGTAAGGTACGTACATTTCTGTGTAGCCGTGCTCTTCAGTGTGAAGATCTAGCATAAACTGAGCGATTGCACGGTGTAGACGAGCGAATTGGCCTTTCATCACGATGAAACGTGCGCCAGTGATCTTAACTGCACTTGCGAAGTCTAGACCGTCGCCCATTTCGCCTAGGTCAACGTGATCTTTCAGTTCGAAGTCGTAAGACTTTGGCTCACCCCAACGAGAGATTTCAACGTTGTCGTTTTCATCTTTGCCATCTGGCACTTCGTCTGCTGGGATGTTTGGTACAGAAAGCGTGAATTCGTCTAGTTGAGCCATTACTTGCTCAAGTTCAACTTTCTTCGCATCAAGATCGCTACCTAGCGTACCGATTTGTTTCTTGATCTCTTCTGCGCCTTCTTTGTCGCCAGCCGCCATTTTTTGGCCGATTTGCTTGGAGATGGAGTTACGCGTGGATTGTAAATTTTCTACTTCTACTTGAATGGACTTACGTTGTTCTTCAAGTTTACGAATAGTATCTACGTCTAGCTTAAAGCCACGACGCGCCAGTTTAGCAGCTGTTTCATCCAGCTCTGTACGAAGTAATTTAGAATCCAGCATTGTTAATCCTATGCTTTTTGTTGTGAAATCACGCGCACTTTCCAAGCGTACGCGTTAAAAAAATTTACTGCACAAATGTATCCAAAAACGCCTACTTTTCATAGCGCTTTTGTGGGCTATTTGCGTCTAAAGTAGCCAAGTAATCTAACTTTTCGCCGATTTTGGTCTCCAGACCACGATTTGTCGGCTGATAGTACCTACGATCGCCCATTTCAGGCGGCAAATATTGCTCACCTGCTGCGTAAGCACCAGGCTCATCGTGAGCATAACGATACTCAGCCCCATAACCCATGTCTTTCATCAAACTGGTTGGCGCATTTCGAAGGTGATGCGGCACTTCATATTCAGGTAAGTTATGAGCGTCCGTTAGCGCTTGTTTCCAAGCAACGTAAACGGCATTACTCTTTGGAGCGCACGCGAGATAAACAATAGCTTGAGCAATCGCACGTTCACCTTCTGCTGGACCAACGCGTGTAAAACAGTCCCACGCGGAGAGTGCCACTTGCATGGCTCTAGGGTCCGCATTGCCGACATCTTCCGATGCTATCGCAAGTAATCGACGGGCAATATAAAGAGGATCACATCCCGCTGCAATCATACGTGCAGCCCAGTAAAGCGCCGCATCTGGGTTAGAACCACGAATGGATTTGTGGACCGCAGAGATTAAGTCGTACCAGATATCACCTTTGTTATCGAAGCGAGAGACTTTCTCCCCTGCCACTTCAGCCAGCAACTTAAGCGTGATCTCTTTTTCACCTTGCGCATTGTCTTCTGCCATGTCGTAGAGCAGCTCAAGATAATTGAGAGACATGCGAGCATCACCGTTTACCAGTTCTGCTAGGCGGTCTAATACGTTATCAGCGAAGTGTGCAGGTGTATTGCCCAAGCCACGTTCTTTATCGCTGATCGCTTGGTTCAGCGCCAGTGAGATTTCATCTCTATCAAGAGACGTCAGCTTGTAGACACGTGCACGTGACAGCAATGCGTTGTTTAACTCAAACGATGGGTTTTCTGTCGTCGCACCAATAAAGGTAACCGTGCCATCTTCGATATGCGGTAAAAACGCGTCTTGTTGAGATTTGTTGAAGCGATGCACCTCATCCACAAATAAGATGGTGCGGCGGCCCGCCATTTTGTTCTCACGTGCTTTCTCGATTGCAGCACGGATTTCTTTCACACCAGACGTTACCGCAGACACACGCTCTACTTCAGCATTGGCATAGTTTGCAGCCACTTCCGCTAATGTCGTTTTGCCTGTGCCTGGTGGTCCCCAAAGGATCATAGAGTGAATGTGACCCGCCTCTAGCGCACGGCGCAGTGGCTTACCGGGGCCTAAAATGTGCTGCTGTCCGATGTATTGTTCGATCGTTTCCGGTCTCATACGAGCAGCAAGGGGACGAAAATCTTCGTCCCCCGAGAAATCTAATGTGTAATTACTCACTACCAATTAATTCCTTTGGTCATCCACTTCCACACCTTTTGGAATTGTGAATGTGAATCTGTCTGCTTTTGGTTTACCCAGCTTCACGTTGTTAAAGGTGAACAAACCTTTTTGGCCGTCTTGCTCAACCACATTGAAGCCTTTCACCACGCCTTTGGCATCAATATTAATCTGGAATTGACCTTGTGTGGAGTCTACTGCAGTAGGAATGAGAGTGAACTGGTCACCTTTTTGAGATATTTTGTAGTTATTCCAATCACTTGCTCGGTTACGCGTTAGCAAAACAAATGGCGTTTGCTCTGTTGCTTGCTCTTGCCAGTAGATGCTCACTTGCTCGATGAATGGGCTGTAGTACCACAATGTCTTACCGTCAGAGACCAATAGGTTCTCATCAGGGAATGTTGTACTCCAACGGAACAGGCTTGGGCGGGCAATTTCAACCGTACCTTCTCCTTCCATCACCGTTTCGCCTTCAGGGCTGATAACCTGCTGAGAGAAATCCGCACTAAAGCCATCATTCATAGAAAGGCGTTTGTTTAATTCATCTTTAGGAGACGCTGCGTGCGCAGTAGAGAAGAGGGAAAAGCTTAAAACAAGCGCAGAGAAAAGTTGCGCTGAAAATAGTTTTTTCATTCAGATACCTATTATTAGAACCACTCACCTCAGTTGGACTGAGGTGAGTAACACAAGTTCATTAATCTTTTGGTGGCGCGGGTGCCAGTACTTCGCGGTTACCGTTATGACCCGGAGCACTTACGATGCCCTGCGCTTCAAGCTGCTCTACAATACGGGCGGCACGGTTGTAACCTATCTTAAATCGGCGCTGAACACCGGAAACCGAACCTCGACGTGATTGAACCACGTGCTCAACAACTTGATCGAAGAGCGGGTCTACATCTTCATCCGCTTCCATTTGCTCACCTGGCAATAGACTTTCTGGAGTTTGATCTCCACTGATGATCTCTTCAATGTAGTTCGGTTTACCACGCGCTTTCCAGTTGTTTACAACTGCATGAACATCATCATCTGATGCAAATGCACCGTGAACACGAGTTGTATGACTTGATCCCGGCGGTAGATACAACATATCACCCATACCAAGTAGTGATTCTGCGCCGCCTTGATCTAGGATTGTACGAGAGTCCGTTTTAGTCGATACCGTAAACGCAACACGAGTTGGAATGTTCGCTTTAATTAGACCGGTAATAACATCAACCGATGGACGCTGAGTCGCAAGAATTAAGTGAATACCTGCCGCACGCGCTTTTTGCGCCAAGCGAGCAATCAGTTCTTCAACTTTCTTACCTACCACCATCATTAGGTCAGCAAATTCGTCAACAACAACGACGATGTAAGGCAGCTTTTCTAGCAATGGCGGTTCAGTATCCATGCTGTCGCCTTCTTGCCAGAACGGGTCATGGATTGGGTGGCCCGCTTCTGCTGCCATCTTCAATTTTTCGTTGAAGCCCTTCACATTACGTACACCTAATGCCGACATCAATTTGTAACGACGTTCCATCTCGCCCACACACCAACGCAGAGCATTTGATGCGTCTTTCATATCAGTCACAACTTCAGAAAGAAGATGAGGGATACCTTCATAAATAGAAAGCTCTAGCATTTTCGGGTCAATCATGATGAAGCGTACATCTTCTGGACCTGCTTTATATAGCATGCTCAAAATCATCACGTTCACACCCACCGACTTACCAGAACCTGTTGTACCTGCTACTAACACGTGAGGCATCTTCGCAAGATCTGCCACCACAGCTTCGCCCGCAATGTCTTGACCTAGCACAACCGTTGTTGGTGACGTTGCTTGCTCAAACTGAGGGCTACTGATGACATCAGATAAATAGACCGTCTGACGACTCATGTTTGGCAGTTCCAAACCGATGTAAGGCTTGCCAGGGATTACTTCCACAACACGTACCGCCATCGCAGACAATGCACGCGCTAAGTCAGTTGAAAGACCAGAAATACGACTTACTTTCACCCCTGGCGCCAAATCAAGCTCAAAACGAGTGATCACTGGACCAGGATAAATACCAACCACATCGGCTTTGATTTTGTAGTCAGCGAGTTTGCTCTCTACCAATCGAGCGACCTGCTCTAGCGCATCACGGTCGATAAAGTTTTCACGTTTTTCTGGATGATAAAGCAACTCGAGCGTTGGGAGTGGCTCTTCCGGAACTGGCAAGTTTTCTTCTTTCTGTACCAAAAATGGGTTCTGTGTTGCAGCGACTTTGGCTTGCGCATTGGAAACCATATCTTGGAATGCGGTAACATCTTGGTCGTTGTCTTGGACCTCTTCCACCTCCACTTTTTGAGGTGCAGGTTCAAATGTTGTTGAAGGTGTTGCAACTTGCTGATGAGGCGTTGTTGGCTGTGCTTGCTGTGCAGGCTGAGATTCCACTTCGTCTTCATCATCTAACACATCAAAGTCAGAGATCGTAGGCTCAATATGTTGGCTCGATTCTGTTTGCGCCGTGATGCTATCTAATACAGCAGAATCAATTGCAGGCTCTTCATGTACAGGATGCTCAATACTTGGCTGCTGTACTTGCTCTGCTTCAAATTGTTCGTACTCCGCATAATCTGGTTCAACACTGATCGGTTCTTCTGTAGCTGTATGTGGCTCTACATAGGAAGAGTAAGTGTCTGCAAATGATGGGGCTGCCTGTTCTTCAGTTCCCCAGTCATCTGCTTGTTGCGCCGCTGCTTCAAGCTCTTCTATCGTAACATTCAGTTGCTTGGTGCGTTCCAAGAGCGGATCAACGTTATCAGTGTTAACCGTATGGATAGGTTGTGTTTGAGGCTCAGGTTCAGCATAAACTGGCGCAGCATTAACCGTAGACTTGCGTTGTGGTGGCGTCGGTTCTACCATCGCCTGTTCCGCAGGCTTATCAGGTTTAGCTTGCGGCATATAAATAGGGTACTCATGCGCTGGCGCCGACTCTTTCGGTTCATCAACATCGTACGCCGTTAAATGAGGAAGCGGCTCATCATCAATTTCATGGTCTACATTATGTTTAGGCGTAGAGACTTTATCTTCTACAAACTCATCAAGCTGAGGTTCTAAAACTTCCTGCTCTGAACCTCTTACCTTATTTGCAAGCGCGGCAATTAGTGCTAATGCACGATCACCAAGCCATTCCACGATGTTAAGCCATGAGATGCCAGTGAAGAGCGTAAAGCCCGCTCCCCACAAGAACAGCAGTACCAATGTGGTACCGAGTACATTCAATGTAGGTAAAGCGAGGCTAGACAACACATCCCCGACCACACCTCCGGATGAAAAATACCAAATGTCATCAAAATTAATATCGGCAAGACCGCAACTGGTCATAATAAGGACGACCAGACCGAGCAGCCTTGTACCCCATAGCATGAAATCAATGGGCTCATCTTCTCCTCGTTTACGGCAAATCACCCATGCTGCCGCCGCTAGCAAGAAAGGGATTGGGTAAGCGAGAGAGCCAAATGTGAAGAATAGAGTATCGGCTAGCCAAGCGCCGAAAAGGCCACCAGCATTATCGATATCCCCTCCCCATGCGGTTTGGGACCAAGAAGGATCGGCCGGACTGAAGGTAAATAGTGCAACCGCAAGCAATACCGAGCTAAGAACGCCAACGATAAAGCAGCACTCTTTTAAGCGTTGGAAGCCATTTAAGCGTGAAGACTGGGGCTCTTCACTGGTTTTGATAATGGTTTCGACTTTCTTTGCGTTCTCTTTGAACATAAATCAACTTGAATATGGAAATGAAATAGGAAATTGCAAAACATTCCGAGCGGCATCAAGCCGCTCGGTAAATTGATTTAACCATATCAAGGAGAAAAACCCAATTACTCTCTGGCGAAAGCGGAAGCATATACCGCTTTCTTTGCAAGAAATTAACGAGTTTTGATCACAAGCTGGTTAGATTGTTTCACTTCTTCCATAACAACGTATGTGCGAGTGTCATTTACGCCAGGTAGACGTAGTAACGTATCGCCCAATAGTCGGCGGTAAGCACCCATATCTGATACACGGGTTTTAAGAAGATAGTCAAAGTCACCTGAAACAAGATGACACTCTTGTATGTCGTCTAGCTTTTGAACAGCTGAGTTAAACTGCTCAAACACATCCGGCGCACCACGGTTTAGCGTAATCTCAACGAATACTAATAGTGATGCATCCAGGAACTGCGGATTCAATAATGCAGTATACCCTGTGATATAACCCTGACGCTCTAAGCGACGTACACGCTCCAAACATGGCGTTGGAGAAAGTCCCACACGTTTTGAAAGCTCAACGTTTGAAATACGACCGTCTTTCTGCAGCTCATTAAGAATGTTGCGGTCGATACGGTCTAGTTCCTTGGACGGCTTTTTATAGTTGTCTGCCATTTTTTATTCCACCTTATTACTTCCTTGCAAAAAAATATACTACAACTTTTTAATATTTGGTGCCAAATTTTACAAATCTATAACTATACTAGTTATTAATTCGACAATAACACCCTACTAACAGTTAATACAACCATTATAGAAAGAGGATACAGGATGATCATTGGCGTACCTAAGGAAATCAAGAATCACGAATATCGTGTTGGTATGATCCCAGCTAGCGTGAGAGAACTCATCTCACATGGTCACCAAGTTTTAGTTGAGACCAATGCAGGTGCCGGCATTGGTTTTTCAGACGATGATTACATCGCTGTCGGCGCATCCATTCTCCCTCATGCTGCTGACGTATTTGCGCAAGCAGACATGATTGTAAAAGTAAAAGAACCCCAAGCAGTAGAGAGAGCAATGCTCCGCGAAGGGCAAATTTTATTTACTTATTTACACCTAGCACCAGATTTTCCACAAACTGATGAGCTAATCAAGAGCAAAGCTGTCTGTATAGCCTATGAGACTGTAACAGATAATATGGGTCGTTTGCCACTGTTAGCACCAATGTCAGAAGTGGCAGGTCGGATGTCTATCCAAGCTGGCGCGCAAACGTTGGAAAAATCGCACGGCGGTCGTGGTCTACTCCTAGGCGGCGTACCTGGTGTTGAACCTGCAAAAGTCGTTATCGTTGGTGGTGGCGTTGTTGGTGCAAACGCTGCTCGTATGGCGGTTGGCCTTCGCGCTGACGTCACTATTCTAGACCGTAACGTAGACACACTTCGTAAGCTTGACGAAGAATTCCAAGGTCGCGCAAAAGTGGTTTATTCTACTGAAGACGCTATCGAGAAGCATGTTCTAGAAGCGGACCTTGTTATCGGTGCCGTTCTAATTCCTGGCGCAGCAGCACCTAAACTGGTCACTAAAGAGCACATTGCTAAGATGAAGCCTGGTGCGGCAGTGGTTGACGTGGCAATTGACCAAGGCGGTTGTTTCGAAACTTCGCACGCGACAACTCACGCAGATCCAACTTACATCGTTGATGAAGTGGTTCACTACTGTGTAGCAAATATGCCTGGCGCAGTTGCTCGCACTTCAACATTTGCACTCAACAACGCTACACTTCCATACATCGTGAAGTTAGCAAATAAAGGCTACCGCGAAGCACTTCTAGAAGATAAAGGCTTCCTTGAAGGTCTAAACGTTATTCACGGAAAAGTAACGTGTAAAGAAGTAGCAGAAAGCTTTGACTTGGAATACGTTGAACCAACTCAAGCTATCGCTATGTTTAATTAATGACAAAATAAAACATAACTTGTCACGTTTTGTTTACAAAAGCCCACTCATAAGTGGGCTTTTTCATATAGAGCGTTTGGCTATAAAGAATAACTAAATCTTATATGCACAAATTAAAATATTTCTAGGCGTGACCGATTTAGGGCAAAACTCTGACAATCTAACACGGTAACCACGTTCTTCAAGATAAAGCACTTTGTCTAATGCGAGCCAGATCTCCAACGGACGTTGAAAAACAAGTTGCACTAAGCTCATTCTCTCCATTTGCCAGAAGCGTTGTTCGCTTAACTTTTCAAAATGAGAGAAATCGATTTCTTGAGGAAGAACAATGCCTTTTTGCTCCGCTGCCCAGCGACATAAGGCTTCAAAACCATCACTTAATTGCGACTTACGGATACTCGGCACAGGCTGATACTCTGCCATTCCCAAAGCTTGTCGCGTGATCAAATCAAACCCAAGACGAAACATCATTTCCTGCTGACGATGACGACGCACGCGCTCTCCTCCCGTCACCGTTTGTTGTAATGGGATACGCAGTTCTTGCTTAGACAATGAGAGAGAAGAAGCCCTGCCCGATTCCGACATCGGCTGGTATTGTTCCGACTGAATCAAGTGGTAACAACAAGGTGATATGGTCATCGCAGCAATCCCATTTTCACTGCCGTACTGCATTAGACGAACGTGAAGGTCACCGCATGCATGCAGTGCTACTGCGTGTTGCGTTGGCTTAAACACGGCTTTCGCTTTGCTATCAAACGCGTCGCCTTGAATAAACGTCATCTTCCAATGATGTTCATTGGCTGCTTGTTGTCCCGAATCGCACAGTGCTTGTTGGTATTCAAAGCTGGTTACAGGCTGATCGGTTTGCGCGGTCAGGATTCGCCCCAAGTAACCTTTACCTGAGCACCATTCTAGCCATTCTTCGCCACAGTGTTGTTGAATTGCAGCTTCACCCATCGAGCTAATTTGCTCCAACTTACGTCCCGGAATACCGTTATCTAAACCACGAGCGAGTTCCAAGCCGTTTAACGACAAAAGCTCTAAATGAGTCAGTTCTGCGAGTTGTTCAAGCTCAGGCAAAAACGGACTAAGTGCTTTTAACGCGAGTTCTGGTGCTGCTTTGTATTCTTCGATTTGAGAGGGAGTAAGAGACGCTAGCCATTGGCACAGTCGAGGATGTTGCTCCTGCCAAGGTAATGACGTGTGAATGCTGCTTTTAAAAGGCTCGAATCGCCACAAAGATTGGTTTTCGATTAAGCAGTCATTAATAAATTGAAATTGCGTTTTCATAGCTACCCCCTACAACGAGCGCATTGTAGAGGGAATCGAAACATCAATGAAGTGTTATCTCACCGGAAGCTCGATGTCTTTAAACATCTCTTCGATTTCTGCATTAGACTTCAACGAAATCGCCTGCTCAACCACTGGACGCGTTAAGTGCGGTGCAAAACGCTCCATAAAATCGAACATGTAAGAGCGTAAGAATGTACCACGGCGGAAGCCGATGCTCGTGGTGCTCGCGCCAAACAAATGGCTCGCATCTATTGCAACCAAGTCACCGTCCTGCTCTTCATCCACAGCCATGCTTGCAATCACACCCACACCAATACCCATACGAACGTAAGTTTTAATGACGTCTGCATCAGTTGCAGTGAACACCACTCGCGGGGTTAAACCTTCGCGGTTGAATGCTGTATCCAGCTCTGAACGGCCAGTAAAACCGAACACGTAAGTGACTAATGGGTAAGCGGCAAGATCACTGATCGTTACTTTGTCTTTCTTCGCTAGTGGGTGGTCTTTAGGCACAACTATTGAACGATTCCAGTGATAACAAGGCAGCATGATGGCATCTTGATATAAGTGAAGAGCTTCTGTCGCAATCGCAAAATTCGCTGTGCCTTTAGCTATCGCCTCAGACATTTGTGATGGTGTACCTTGGTGCATGTGTAACGACACTTTTGGATAACGAGAAGTAAAACCTTTGATGACATCTGGCAGTGCATAACGAGCCTGCGTATGTGTCGTGGTGATATTCAGCGTCCCCATTTCTGGATGGGTGTGCTCTCCAGCCACCGCTTTGATACTTTCTACACGAGCGAGAATTTCTTGAGAGATACGTACAATTTCTTCTCCAGCTGGCGTCACTTGCGTTAAGTGCTTACCGCTACGTTCAAAAATCTGAATGCCTAACTCGTCTTCCAGCAACCGAACCTGTTTACTGATACCTGGCTGAGAGGTATATAAGCTTTCCGCCGTTGCAGATACATTCAGATTATGGTTTACAACCTCAACAATATACTTCAGCTGCTGCAGTTTCATCGTAATCCCTTACTTATTCATGAGAGAGTTTATTGGCCACTCAAGCGAGCGATATAATAATTAGTTATAACGCGTTCAAATCGAAATGAACAGCAATTTCTAACTTATACCTCAATCACATACTAATAATCTTCAAGCAAGAAACAATATGCACAAAGTTGAGCCAATAAATGACCGAAGTTCTATGATGTGACTTCTATCAGTAACTAAAACGTGGGAGAGACAAAATAATCAAACAAATAAGGTGCCGAGTAAGATAAGATTCATGTATTCTTTAACGCTAGCCGCAGAAAAGTAAAGCAGACGCAAAGATATGAATATTGGTTTAATAATCGCTTTGGTAGCCATCCTACTGGTGTTAATCCTAGGCTATAACATTATGTTGCAATATAAGGTTAAAGTTGAAACCGCAAAAAGGCAGGAATCAGCGCGATATGTAGCCTTGATAGATGGTACTGAAGAGTTGATTGGTCATGCACACCATATCCCTTTTAGTAAAGAGCTGTTGCTGTGTCTAAACAATCGTATTCTTGACGCGCTAGAGAGCATGCATGAGCTGGACCCGAAGAACAAGCAACTTGCTCAACGTATCGAAAATATGAAGCAGCAGATTACGCAGCTAAAAGAGAATGGTCCTACTGGCGAGAGTACCACTTTCAAGATGCCGAGTAGTGATAAACAAGCTATCGTCATGCTTAAGCTGGTTAAACGACTTCGCGACACTATCCGTAACGAGCACAACAAAGGCCGATTGGATACCCAGACTTACGTCACTGAAAATGCGCGCTTGGAAACGATGCAAATTCGCATCAACATTGAAAATGTCATCAAAAGAGCAAACGACTCTATCGCTCGTGGCCAACCAGGCACCGCGCTTCAACTGCTGCGTAAAGGTATCGATGCTTTGAGCACTAAGAGCGATCCTTATTCTATTCAAGCGAAACAAAAGCTTGAAGAGATGTTGGGTGACTTAGATAAAAAGCGCCAAGATAAAAGCGATGCCGAAATGCAGCAGATTGCTGACAAAGAGCGTGACAATGACATGGAAGCACTCTTCGGCGAGAAGAAAAAGTGGTAACATTCACTTCAGGTCAAGAAAGGCTGCAATTGCAGCCTTTTTTCTATCCGCAAGACAACGGATATGCCCAATAAAAATGTGAAGTACTAAAACTAAAATGATGAATCTAGACGCCTATCAAGATCTTCTTGCTCCCATTAACCAATTTCTGCAATGCAGTACACCTGATGAATGGGTAGAGGAAGCAAAGAAACCAGAGAACCTTCAAACCATTTTGTTAGACCACCTACTGTGCGAACTAAAAGCTGGCCAATCTGCCATGTTTTTAATTCGTAAGTATGCCGTTGACCAATCCAGTTCACATGCTCTACTTGACTGGTTTAAGCCCTACGAAGATTTTGCTTACCGTAACGTAGGCTCATTGGAAACTTTAAAAGGCAAGAGCAATATTTCTAAGTCAATCATGGCTAAGTCCGACTCACCATACAGCCAAGATTTGATCGATAAGATGGTGCTTTTGATAAAAGAGGAGTTACACCACTTTTATCAAGTTTTAGAGATCATGGAAAGTCGTGGAATTGAGTATAAAAATATTCCAGCAAGTCGCTATGCTAAAGGACTGATTTCGCATATGAAGACTCATGAGCCGGAAACGCTGATCGATAAACTCATCATTGGTGCGTACATCGAAGCCCGATCTTGTGAGCGTTTTGCCAAACTAGCACCACATATGGATGACGATATCGCAAAGTTCTACATTTCTTTATTACGTTCTGAAGCACGCCATTACCAGGATTATCTTGTATTAGCGGAGCAAATCGCAGGCAAAGATATCAGCGAGCGCATCGCCTACTTTGGACGTATAGAGGCAGATTTAATTTCTACGCCAGATACAGATTTTAAGTTTCACAGTGGTATTCCAGCCTAGCGAGCATATTCTCCCAAGGTTGAGCATACTCTGAACTTATATAGACAGAGAGTAAATAAGCCGGACATTTCGTCCGGCTTATTTATTGTAGCAATGAGGTTAGGAATAAAGCTGAAACACAACAGCTAGAGCTGGAATGAACCTATTCGAGTTTTCAAGTTGTGCGCTAGGCTACTAATCTGCTGACAAGCCACAGCCGTTTGTGAAGCTCCCTCAGCCATCTCTGTTGAAGCACTATTAATATGCTCCACACTGCGATTCAGCTCTTCGGATACAGAATTCTGCTCACTGCACGCCGTTGCGATTTGTGTGCTCATTTGCGCTATGTTATCGACAGAATGTTCAATTTCTTTTATCTGGCTATCAGCATCATTAACTTGCTCAACACACTGAGAAATACCCTCCTGACAATCACGGCTTGAATGCCCTATTTTACTGCTGCTCTCTTGTAGCTGATTAACAATTTCCACAATTTGTGAAGTGGAGTCTTGAGTGCGTTGCGCCAGAGAACGAACCTCATCTGCCACAACAGCAAACCCACGTCCTTGTTCACCAGCCCGAGCGGCTTCAATTGCGGCGTTCAGTGCTAACAAGTTTGTTTGCTCGGCAATCCCGCGGATCACATCGACGACCACATTGATATTGTTTGAGCTCGATTCAAGCTCACGTGCCAGTTCATCTGATTCTTGGATCGTATGTGATACACGCTCAATTACTGCGATAGTTTGTTGTAACGTCGCCGTTCCTTGCTTTGCCACTTCCGCAGCCGAATAAGCAGAGGTTGCGCCAACTTCGGTATTTTGTGCCACTTCACTTACAGCAGCTTGCATCTCTGTCATCGCAGAAGCCACCGAGCTAAGTTCAATTTGTTGATTTTGCATACCAGAGGCGGTCTGAGAAGAAATAGCACTCACTTCCTCTACTGCTGCCGTTAGCTGAATCGTTGAGTCATTAATCTCAGAAACCAGCGAATGTAAGTTTGTTTGCATACCGACAAGCTCTTTAAGCAACGTTCCTAACTCGTCTTTGCTCAATTCACTTTCGTCGATTTGATTATTCAATTGACCCTTGGCGATTTTGGAAGCGAATTCCAATGCTCGATCAACAGGCCCGCAAATGACTCGAGAAAGCAACATGGCAGACATTACCATGACCAATGCGACGACGAGCGCACCAACAGCAGCGCTGTATTGTGTAAATGCCGCTTCACTTTGTACTTCTTCACCAATCAAATTCACCAACTCATCGTTCAACGCGAGGGTATCATCCAAGCTGCTCAACGCTTTTGAGTAGGTATCGAAACTCGATAAAATCACATCATTTGCACTTTCAGCATCACCTTGGCTTAGCAGTGCGTTGTAAGTCTTCGTTTCTTTGATGTATTGATTCCAAGTTTCTTTAAAAACGCTAAAAGACTGCGTTTCACGCTTATTAAGGTCGAGCTTTTCGTATTCTGCAATACCAGCCTGCACATCAGAACGCCATTGGTCGAGGCCTTTTAACCACTCACCAATTTTGGGGTGATTTGCGTTTGGCAATAAAGAGAACTCATCTTTACGCACTTTAGTAATATCAACTTGGATACCTTTCAAAATCGCAACAGAAGGTAAACTTTTATCTGTTAACACTGAGATGTCTTTATTCAGTGTTAACAAACCTTGCACCAACATTACTGACACTAAACCAAACACGGCAAAAACGGTTAAATAACTAACCGATATTTTCTTTACGACACTTAAGTCTTTAATACGCATGCACTTTCTCCCCGCAGCCTTTCCAAACCTCTCACTTAAGTGAAAGCTTAACCTCTAAAACACACTGTTTTTTGCGCTCGATATCATTGAACGCTCTTATATACATCGGCTTGAGAGATCAAATCTTGACCAGTAATTGATAGTTTTATCACAAGCTATTTTAGAGATAGGCTCGCATGCTCCGTATTGTGTCTACATCTTTTCATGAGCGCTTCTCGGCGCAGATCCAAGATCTCATCGATGAGCTTTTCTTTCGCGTTTATCCCAAAATGCTGGGCATAATTTTTTACTTTTGCTATCTCATTAGGCTGCAAGCGGTACACCTCTTTCTTTAAACGCGCTTCTGCTTCACTTCTAATCAGACCTTGCTCTTGTAACAATTTAATGATGGTTTCATCGGTTGGATTTACTGCTCTAGCCATGGTGCTCCATCTATCAATTTGAGTTCTAGCCATATGGCTAGATGAATGACGCCGCACAACTTATAGAGCAAAGATGACAGCTTGATTGCAGTGAATGCAATTCGTTGACTGTTGGTATTATTTTTCCACCGCTTCAACGGCCACACACTCAATACCCCCATCCTAACCATTGAATAAAGATCACATTCTGATAACAATTTTCAGCGCTGGCTTAGATGTCATCCATATTTAACGTGCAAGTAACATTTATAAACAAGAATGATTACTCTAGTTCAAATGATGGAAAAATAAGATGAAATTTTCGCAGTGGAGCCTTTTATTAAGTAGCTTGATAGCGTTACCCAGCATTGCAGATACCGACGTTTACCTAACGAATAACTCTGATCAACCGTTAACTATTCAAGTAAAACATGAAGGTAGTGATTTGCTTCAATACGGAGACGAGTGGCAACAACATGTGCAGGTACTTGGTCCGTGGGAAACTAAATCTGTATTAAGCTTCAACCGCTGGGAGGGCGTGAAATCAAATCAAACTTACCGTTTTGAAACGGTGGTTTCTAGCCCCGAAGGTGAAAGCATAACACTCAATCAAATAATGGAAGGCCATTGGTACAATTCGACCATTGAATACGGCTTGTCCGCAGCCGATGTCGAGTTATCTCTCAAAGATGATCGTAACATTCATCGTGCCAACACTAACGCTTTTGGTGCGAGAGAAACCGAACTGGCATTTAAGTCAGACAGTACCGCTCGATATGATGATCTTTACTACACCATCACGCCAAGCAAGGTAGCGGAGTCTGTCGACAACGAAGAACAAAACCTTAAGTTGATGACTTATAACATCTGGGCGTTGACGGCTATTGCATCGCACATTGGAGATCGTTACGAACTGATTCCTCAACATGTAAAAGGTTACGATGTTTTGGCGCTGCAAGAGGTGTTTGCCAGCGGCCGTGAAGCATTCTTACGTGAGTTAGCCAAGGAATATCCTTACCAAACAAAGATGTTAGATAAAGAAGGCGTTAATATTCATGATGGTGGCGTAATCATAGTTAGTCGCTACCCTATCGTGAACGAAGCGCAATATGTCTTTCCCGATTGCTCTGGTACAGACTGCTTTGCCGATAAAGGCGTAAATTATGCGGAAATAATTAAAGGTGGTCAGGCTTACCATGTGTTTGCTACCCATACCGCATCTTTCGATACAGACACCGCCCGTGAGTATCGTCAGCGCCAGTTCAAACAAATCCGCGCACTCGCCCAATCTCTTAAAATTCCTTCAAGCGAAACTGTGGTATACAGCGGCGACTTTAACGTAAACAAAAGAAAGTTCCCTGGTGACTACCAACAAATGATCGCTAACTTAAGCGCCATCGAACCTCACTACTCTGGTTACACGGAGTCAACCTTTGATCCCCGTATCAATAACTTTGCAGGTGAAGCGTTATCAGGTGGCGAAAACGTGGAATACCTTGACTATGTTATGGTGAGTAGTGAATACGGGGTGAAATCATTCAATGACAACCGTGTAGACGTGCCGCGCACAACCGCAGAGAGTTTATGGAAACACTACAACCTTTCTGACCATTTCCCAGTAAGCGCAACAATCAAGCCATGAAGAAAATCGCTTTGATAATCATGTCCGCCATTATGGCGGGCATGATATTTTTAACTTTCAATCACGATGTTCAAAAAGAAGAGCTCGCTTCCTCTCCTTCCCCTAAGACAAAAAATAAGAGTGTCTCAAGTACATCACCACAAACAAATAGCATCGTGCCCGATACGGATACTTCACCACAAACAACTAAGCTCCCTTCCACAGTTCAAATAACGACTGAGCGATTAACTCAACTCAAAGGCAGGAAACTTGTCGCTGAACTTGAGACGTTTTGGCATGAGTGTATGTTGAACCGTAGTTGTGAAGAGCAGGTCGCCTTGTTTGAGGCGCATTTATCTTCAGCTCGATTCCAGCTTTTGGCGAACTACCCTCAGCTCAGCAGCCAATGGCAAGAGAGTGTAGGAAATTTGTTATTTGATGAGCAACAATCACTGGCGTCGCGTATTGCACACCTGAAGAACGAAGCAAGAAGCATCTGGGGAGAATTGGCTGATGTTGTTTTCGCGGATGAGTTCGCGCTGTACGATTTCAACTTAGAAGCCCAAAAGCTGGACACTCAAAGCCCAGATAACTTTTTGCGAGCTTTCGAGCAACTCACCATTGACTGGCAAGAACATGCAGGTGCTATCGGGCTAACAAGCGACCAGGAAAAATATGAGCGTGCGGTCACCCTGATTCCTAATAGTATGAGCCTACCAGATCGCTTGGCGATCATCGCAGAGCTAGAACGAACTTACTTAACGAAAGAAGAAACTAAAAACATTCATGCTCGTCAGCAGCAAATTACAGAACAAAAAAAACAAGTCAAAGATTACCAACAAGCATTACAACAACTTGAGTCCAAGTTAAGAACGCAAAGAGCTTCTAGCCATTCAAATTTGTCAGAACCGGAATGGCAAAGCTATTACCAACAAGAAGTCGCGGATTTTCGTCGTGAATTTTTTTCTTCTTAACAATGCGCTTTGACTGACTGGGAACTTAAAAAGGCACGTTGCTAACCAGCCGTCGTGCCTTATGTTCAACTCTCTACTTTTAATTCAGAACAAATTTAAACCAAATACATCTTTCACATCAAATAGCACTTTTTCGGTTTTCTCGCGAGAACGCTCACTACCTTGTTTTAAAATATCAATCAGCTGCGCTTTATCATTCAAATACATAGCGCGCTTTTCTCGAATAGGGCGAAGCATCTCTTGTAAGCATTCTTCTAACACTTTCTTGGTCAAACCATCACCTAACCCACCTCGTCGATAATGGTCTTTTAGCTGTTCGACATAATTTTTATCAGGATGAAAAGCATCGAGGTAGATGAATACAATATTCCCTTCGACTTGGCCAGGGTCCTCAATTTTCAGATGATTGGGATCGGTATACATAGATTTCACTGCCGCGGAAATCTCCTTTTCGGAGGCCCCTAAGTTGATTGCGTTCCCCATGCTTTTAGACATCTTATTTTTACCGTCAGTACTCGGCAAACGAGGTGCATCGCTAAGTAATGGACGGCATTCTCTAAGAACCTCTTTTCCACCCAGGTGGTTTATTTTTCTCACGATTTCATTAGTTTGCTCTAACATCGGCAGCTGGTCATCACCCACTGGTACTAGCGTCGCATGAAACCCCGTAATATCAGCAGCTTGAGAAATTGGATACGTTAAAAAGCCTGCGGGAATAGAGCGTTCAAAGCCTTTACTTTGAATCTCATTTTTAACCGTGGGGTTTCGCTCTAATCGTGCGATAGAAACAAGATTACTGTAATACATTGTCAACTCGGCTAACGCTGGAATTTGAGACTGCAACGTGATCGTAGTTTGAGCGGGGTTGATACCAACAGCCAAATAATCTGCAACGACATTGAGAATATTAGAGGATACCTTTGATGGGTTATGCGCGTTATCCGTCAGCCCTTGCATGTCCGCGACCAAGATCGTTTGCTCGTGCTCCGTTTGCAATTTGACTCGTTGTTGCAATGAACCAATATAGTGCCCGAGGTGTAATGGACCTGTTGCTCGATCTCCGGTAAGTATAATTTCACGCTGAGATGTATTTTTATGGCTATTCATATTTGTCTCCAAGTAATTAATAGATCGCTACTGGAGATAAAAAGATCAAACACTCTTAGCTACCATCCAGCAGCTTAAGAATGTAAGTATTCCGCGCCGCTCTATTTAGAGCGCCACCAAGAGAAGGTTGTTAATGAAGGGCGAACGTGTATTTTCATGTTTTTTAAACTAACAGCACATACCGCAGAACTCAATCTGTTTTGTACTGAATTAGAGTGAGTGTTCCAACAGCCAATTAAGAGGATTACATTGGTAAAGACATCGCAATGACCAAAACCGCACCAAATACCGAACCAGAGACAAACGCACACAGTACAGTTTTGTTGTGTTTCCTTTTCATTGATGAACTCCTATCCATAACTACGATGACCAGCCCTCACATCTAATACGCATGTGGATGCATCACGACAACGAGTTAACCAACATATCGCACGTAGGACCAGTACCGCTTTGTTAAATTGGGACCTCGTCCATAACTTGGAGTGTAAATGACTCCGGAACCTACAACAGAAGAAAATTTCATCACGTTACTGTCCTACCCTCCGGGTTTGTGGCTTAATAGGCAACAGGAACACTTTTTTCTTTTGCTGCGGATACTTACATGGAAGCTGTTTTACATCAGTTGCAATTCTCTTTGTCGATAACCGGACCTATCTGTTTGATGTTGGTACTTGGCGTTCTTTTTAAGCGCTTTGGTCTAATCAACGATAATTTTATCGAAGTAGGCTCTAAACTCGTGTTTCAAGTTACCTTGCCTGCAATGTTATTTGTCAGCATTGTGGCTTCAGAACACGACTTTTCCGCGGCAAGTGGATTCGTCAATTTCGGCGTCATCGCTAGTATTTCGTTTTTCATTTTCACCTACCTTTCCGTCAAACTTCTGTTCAAAGCATCGCCTGACCAAGGCGTTCTCATCCAAGGTGGGTTCCGAGCAAATACAGGTATTATTGGTATCGCTTACGTTGCCAATGCGTATGGTTCTCAAGGTGTGGCGCTAGCAGCGCTCTATGTCGCGGTCACCACATTTATTTATAACGTCCAAGCGGTAATTTGCTTATCGCCCAAGGGGGCAACGTCTGCCTCGCAAGCAGCAAAGATGATGGGCCGAACACTGACTAGGAATCCGCTCATAATCTCCATTGTTCTAGGAATGGCTTTTTATTTACTCGCTATTCCAGTACCGAATGTGGTTATTGACGCAGGAGACTACTTGTCCAAAATGACATTGCCTTTGGCGCTGTTGTGTACGGGTGGCTCACTTGACTTTAGCTTGATGAGAAAAGAGAAAGGTCCATCTTGGTTTGCGAGCAGTTACAAGCTCATCGTAGCGCCAGTCATCATCACCATGGGAGCTTACTTAGTAGGATTTCGAGGAATTGAGCTAGGTATTCTTTTCTTTATGAACGCCTCTCCAGTCGCTGCTGCCAGCTATGTCATGGCGCGTTCCATGGGGGGCAATGCCACATTAGCCGCAAATATCATCGCACTCACTACGGTGCTTTCTACCGTGACCTGTACGTTGGGCATCCTATTTCTTAAGTTCTACAACTTAATATAATTGGTCTGCGATAAAATAAAGACGCTAAACGGCATTGATGTCAGTTACTGGTCGTGATTCGCAAAAGTGAGCTTTCTTACCAGACGAAAAAATTCACTCGCTTCAGATTCCGACAAACAAGAAAAAAACTCTTTCTGTAAATTCGTCATGATTTGATGAACTTGCTTTAAAGCATTTGCCCCCTCTTTTGTCATGCTTAGCATTTTAAGGCGCTGATTCGATTTACTTTTAGACACTTGAACAAACCCTCTCTTTTCCAGATTGTCCACCATCCGCTTTGCTACACTTCGCTCAGTTCGAACCGCATCAGCCAACGCTTGCTGGCTCATAGGTTGAAATTCTTCTAAAGCGGCCAGTGCACTTGCCATTTCTAGTGTCATCAAATTTTGCCGAGAGAGCTCAGCTTGGGCACGATTGCGGTACATGCGCTGCATCACACCGCAGACAAACATAGGGCTTTGATCCAAAACGGAAATTGGGGAAATTTTCTGATCTTTCATCGTCGTTTTTCTTCTTTAGGCTTTCATTCGGCCGAAAAGGCTGTGCTGATACTGCACACAACACGCCGTCTTTCAGGCTCGCGTCATAGACGGTAACCACCAAGTGAAAACATAAAATAAAGAGCGCCGAAGCGCCCTTTAATCGTGTTTATTATCACTAGTATAACTCAGTTAAAACAACCAAGTCCTACTCGCTTTGCTGAGTGGGTTTAGTGCTGGTCTCAGACAACTCTGCCTCCGACTCTTTTCTCGCACGTCGATCAAACAATCGCTCAACCACTACAAAGAAGATTGGGACGAAGAATATACCCAATATCGTGGCACTGATCATGCCACCAAGTACGCCGGTACCTACTGCGTTTTGACCTGCCGATCCCACACCTGAACTGATAGCAAGTGGTACCACACCCAAACCAAAAGCAAGCGATGTCATGATAATTGGGCGCAGACGAACGCGAACAGCATGTAAGGTTGCTTCGATAAGCCCAGCGCCTTTCTCATAGTAGTCCTTTGCAAACTCAACAATCAGAATGGCGTTTTTGGTTGCCAAGCCGACCGTAGTTAATAAGCTCACCTGGAAGAACACATCGTTATCCATACTGCGCGTCATTACCGCAAGCACAGCACCAAGCACACCAAGAGGAACAACTAACACCACGGCGAAAGGTACTGACCAACTTTCATACAAAGCGGCAAGAACTAAGAATACGACAAGGATAGATAGCGCATATAGCATCGGCGCTTGGTTTCCGGAAAGGCGCTCTTCATACGAAATACCATTCCAGTTCACCGTGAAACCTTCTGGTAGCTTTTCTACCATTGCTTCAATTTCTTCCATGGCTTCACCAGTACTTACACCAGGAGCTGCACCGCCTTGAATATTCATTGCTGGCAAACCATCAAAGCGCTGCAAAAGAGGAGAACCATATGTCCACTCGCCACTCGCAAAAGCAGAGAAAGGCACCATCTCTCCCTTAGCGTTGCGTACGTACCATGAATCGAAGTCTTTTGGCTGCATGCGGTATTCCGCATCACTTTGCACCATCACTTTCTTCACACGACCGCGATCAATATAATCGTTAATGTAAGCCCCGCCCCATGCAGCTGACAGGATTTGGTTTACGTCATTGATACTGACATCCAAAGCACGAAGTTTGACGTGGTCAATGTTCACTTTGTACATTGGCGCATCTGCCTGACCGTTTGGACGAACACCGACAAGTTTCGGGTTTTGTGCTGCCATGCCCAGAAGTTGCCCTTGAGCCGCAACTAATGCATCGTGCCCTTTATTCAACGAGTCTTGGAGATAGAAATCGAAACCTGTCGAGTTACCTAGCTCTTGAATCGCTGGAGGGGCGAACGCAAACACCAAAGCTTCTTTAATGGTAGAGAAGTACCCCATCGCTCGGCCCGTAATGGAAGCCGCATCAGCGCCAGGCGCTTCACGCTCAGACCAATCTTTCAGACCGATAAATGCCATCCCCATGTTTTGGCCTTGGCCTGCGAAACTAAATCCAGCAACGGAGAAGACAGACTTTACATTGTCTTTTTCGTCTACTAGGTAAAAGTCACGCATTTTCTCAAGTGTTTTTTCCGTCTGTTCTTGTGTTGAGTTAGGCGGCAAAATAGCCATTGAGAATACTGTGCCTTGGTCTTCATCTGGCAAAAATGACGTTGGAAGGTTCATAAATAACCAGCCAGCACCTGCACTCATTGCCAAAAATACAACCAACATGCGACCTGTGCGTTTTAGAAGTTTAGCAACACCGGTTTCATAGCCAGCTGTCATCGCATCAAACTTGCGGTTAAACCAGCCAAAGAAACCTTTCTTCTCTAGAAGCTCAGCATCGCCTTTTTTCAGCAACGTAGCACACAATGCTGGAGTCAGAATTATCGCAACCAAAACGGAAAGCGTCATAGCCGCCACAATAGTTATCGAGAACTGACGGTAAATAACCCCGGTAGAACCAGACATAAACGCCATAGGGACGAATACCGCTGAAAGCGTCAAACCCACACCAATCAAGGCACCAGTGATCTGCCCCATCGATTTTTTGGTCGCTTCTTTGGGCTCTAAACCATCTTCATGCATCACACGCTCGACGTTTTCTACCACAACGATGGCATCATCCACCAGCAAACCGATAGCCAGAACCATCGCGAACATGGTTAACGTGTTTACACTAAATCCAGTCGCGTACAAAATAGCGAAGGTTCCGAGCAATACGACAGGCACTGCGATCGTTGGAATGATCGTCGCACGGAAGTTCTGCAAGAACAGGTACATGATTAAGAACACAAGAAGAATGGCTTCTAATAGCGTTTTAACCACTTCTTGAATCGAGGCTTTGACGAATGGCGTTGTTTCAAATGGGTAAGCAATCTGCAACCCTTCTGGGAACGTTGCACTCAGTTGTTCTAAGCGCTCTTTTACCGCATTGGCTGTCTCAAGCGCGTTTGCGCCAGTACCTAATGAAATACCTAAACCCGATGCTGGGAAGCCATTATATTGGCCTCGAATATCATAACTTTCTGCACCACGTTCAACACGAGCAACATCTTTCAAATAAACATTAGAACCACTGGCGTCAGACTTAAGAATGATGTCTTGGAACTCTTCCACACTGCTCAAACGACTTGCAGACGAAATCGTTGCATTCAACAACTGGCCTTCCTGCGCAGGTGCTGCACCAAGTTGACCTGAAGAAACTTGCGCGTTCTGTTCACTGATCGCGTTCGCTACATCGATTGCGGTCAAGTTGAACTGCGTAAGCTTAAATGGATCCAGCCAAACTCGCATCGCATACTGCGCACCAAACGCCTGCACTTGTCCTACGCCAGTTACACGACTTATCGGGTCTTGAATATTCGTTACAACAAAGTCGCCGATATCGTTTTCTGTAAAGTCTGGATCTTCAGAATAAACTGCGACAACCATGAGAAATGCCGTATTGGATTTATTTACGACAATACCTTGGTTTTGTACCTCCATCGGTAATGAAGTCAATGCCAATTGCAGTTTGTTCTGCACCTGTACTTGCGCGATATCAGGGTCAGCTTCGCTATCAAACGTCAGGGTAATTGTCGCATTACCAAATGCATCACTGCTCGATGATAGGTAGCGAAGGTAATCTAATCCCGTCATGTTTTGCTCGATAACTTGCGTTACCGAGTCTTCAACGGTTTTTGCTGATGCACCTGGATAGCGAGCACTGATGGTGATCGTCGTCGGTGAAATCGTTGGGTATTGCGAGACGGGTAAATTGAATAATGACATTACCCCCGCCAACATCGTTAGAATCGCGAGAACCCAAGCAAATACCGGACGATCGATAAAAAATCGTGCCATGATTACTCCTGTTCACCGTTTTGGATAGTTACCGAACTGCCTGGCCCTACCTTTTGTAAACCGGCGGTAATGACTTTATCACCCGCGTTCAAACCATCAATAATGCGCCATTGGCTATTGATCGCTTCGGCAGTCTTCACTGGTTTCGCTTCCACTTTGTTCTCGCCATTAACCGTCATCACTGTCGCTTTACCTGTCGCATCACGAGATACCGTATTTTGTGGTATTAGAATCGCATCAGGGTCGACACCAGTAATGACCGTCGCACGAACAAACATTCCAGGTAGCAACAAACCGTCAGGGTTTGGGAATTCGGCACGAAGCGTCACGCTGCCCGTACTTTCGTTCACATTAACCTCAGTAAATTTCATTGTGCCTTTGTGTTCGTAAGTGCTGCCATCTTCAAGCATCAATGTAACTTGCGCAGAGTCATCTTCTTGCATATGGCCTTGGGAGAGTGATGCTTTCAAACGCAGCAGTTGCGCGGATGATTGCACAATATCAACATTGATAGGGTCAAGCTGCTGAATGGTCGCTAATTTGGCAGCTTGATTAGCCGTAACCAACGCACCCGCTGTCACACTCGATTTACCGATCACCCCGCTAATCGGAGCTTTGACTTGCGTATAATCTAAGTTGATTTTTGCTGTGTTGATCTTGGCTTTTGCGACTAAGACCTGCGCTTTCGCTTCTTTGTATGCCGCTTCTGCTTCATCCAAGTCTTGTTGGCTGATGGATTTTTTGGTGATCAAGGTTCTGTAACGCTTCACCGTGGCATAGGTCGACTCTGCCGCAGCTTGCGCACGGATTAATTCCGCTTCAGCGCTCAGCAAATCCGCCTGAAATGATGAATCATCAATTTGATATAGCGACTGTCCTTGTTCAACAAGGCCACCTTCAACAAAATTTCGCTCCGAAATAATGCCAGTGACTTGCGGACGAACTTCTGCTTCTTTGAATGCTCTGCTACGACCCGGCAACTCTACTGTCAATGCTTGGCGCGTTGGCTGCACTGTTAACACTTCTACTTCGGTTGCGGGCGCAGGACCACCACCTTGGCTCGATCCTTCTTCGCTAGGTTGACATCCAACCACAAAAAGGCTCGACGCAATCAGCAGAGATAGCGTGGTTTTACGTCTCATGAATTTTTCTCTCTTATCTACCGACAAGCCTTCAAGATTCCTTATTAAAAGCTTCTAGAATGACTTAATAATGACTAAAGGATGTATATCCAGAACAAATTAATTAGGATGATAAATACCCAGTGTTGTACATACAACAAAATTTACAGTTCTATACGCTTACGAAAAACGTTTATGGTAAAGGTGTTATGAAGTTCTCAAATTTGAAGATTTTGGGTTGGAAATCACATTTTCCTGTGTGCAATTGCAATGGTTAAAAAGCAGCAAAAGTGATGATAAAAGCATCATCACGCTGTACAGAGTTTGTTACCGCTGTCTAGGGGTTATTTGCCCACTCTGGTATACGAACTAAAGTGAGAAAGGAATGTAAATATAGTCGAAATTTCACAAGTCAGGTTCGCCACTTATCTAAAAAATAACCCGCTAAGAAGCGGGTTATTTCGTCAGTGAGATTGCTGTTCTCAAGCTTATACTTTGAACTGACTGACCTGATGATCTAAACGTTGAGTTTGCTCTGACAACATGGCTAAAGAAGCTTGCGCTTGGTTTACGATTTCCACAATTGAAGTGCTACTGTCTGCAATGCCTTGTACGTTGCTATTTACTTCGTCACTTACTGTACTTTGCTGGCTCGCAGCCGTTGCAATGTGTGTATTCATCTCGTTCATACGTGAAATCGCGTTCAAGATTTCAGAAAGGGATTCACTCGCTCGGCCAGCGGACTTGATCGTTTCATCACTGCTATTTTGGCTACCGCGCATCACTTCTACAGCTTGTCCTGCACCAGATTGTAGCTTTTCAATCATGGTTTGGATTTCTCCCGTACTCTGTTGCGTACGACTGGCTAAAGAACGAACCTCGTCCGCTACCACAGCAAAGCCTCGCCCTTGCTCTCCAGCGCGAGCCGCTTCAATGGCTGCGTTAAGCGCTAATAAGTTTGTTTGCTCGGCAATACCACGAATTACATCCAGTACGGACGCAATGTTACTCACATCATGATCCAATGTGTTAATGACGTGGCTTGCGCTTTCGATTTCACTTGCGAGGCTGCGAATTGAGCTAACCGTTTGATCCAAAATAACATTGGTATTGGTAAGTTCATCATTCGCTGTTTGGCTCGCAACCGCAGCTTCGTTAGCGCTATCGCTTACATTTCTGCTTGTGACTTGCATTTCATGCACTGCCGCCGCTACCGCCTCGCTATCTTTTTGCTGAGAAACGGTCGAGTTCGCGATGGTCGTGGTCAACGAGCTAAGATTTGCCATTTCGTTACGTAAGGTATTTGAGCTTTCAATTACCTGAGCGACTGTCATTTGAATTTTGGACACAAACTGGTTAAATGCGTCTGCTAAATTGCCAATTTCGTCTTGTGTTTTTACATCGATTCGCTGACTTAGATCACCTTCACCGGACGCAATTTCTGTCATCGCATTTTTAATATCATTGATAGGCTTCACAACCGTTTGTAACAACAAAAAAGCCATCGCGATAGCGGCAAAAATAACAATCACAATGCCAGCCTCAAGAATGAGTTCTGCTCTTGTTGCAGCCGCTGATATTTCGTCCTTCAATTGGCTTTGCTTTTCTTCTATTGCATCTTTTACAACGTTAAGCTGCGCTCTAACCTCGATAAATTGGTCTTCAAAGGTATGTTTGTGCTCATTGTAGTAACCACGCCATTGAGATTGAGGTAAACGTAGCATCGCCTCATAACTTGCTAACCACTTTTCACCCAAAGAGACAAGCGTTCGAACTTCATTACCATGTGTAGAAGGCATCACACCGGCTTGTGATAGCTCAATCATTTGTTCCATACGTGGCAGTGCTTTGTAGGCGTTGTCTTTGTATTCACCGATGTGATGATCAATATCGTTTTGAGTATCAGAAAGTGCAACACCTTGGATTGCAGATGTTGCTTGGTAAAGATCGCGATAAGCATCCTCAATCGTTAATAAGTTCGGCACGATCTGTTCGTTGAGTGTCTCACTCAATTCAGATTGCTTCCAACTTGTCATAACGTTTAATACAGAGCTCACAATAAACAATCCAATAATCAATGACAGCGGGATCACTATCTTCTGCTTGATCGTTAAGTTCTGGAACATGAATAGACTCTCTTTATTTATGGTATACAAACTGCCGGAAATTATATCAAACAAATAGAGTATACCATTAGGTAAAAGAGGCTATTCAACATGAAATCTAATGACTTTTTGACAAGGGTTCTAATTTCAACAATTAGTTGATTTTATACAAAATTTAACAAAGAGATCTTTTCAAAAGATGCAAATTAAAATGCTCTTTCAAAACGAAAAATATGTAACAGAAAGTGAATTAAAAGGGACCACATTTTGAAGAATAGATCGACTCAATGATTTACTGAGAACACATACAAAACACAGTTCTAGGATTGAGCACCACCGCGGAATATGCAAAGGTCCGAACACTTCTTCTAAAGCTCAAAAAAACCATTGTTTATCTAACGTATTTAAGGGTACTCCTTGATGATGTTAATCGTGATGTTGGCAGACAGGATTCTTACAAGTTTTCGAAGTTAACCAGTAGCGCAGTGAACGATTCAGATTTTCTTGAGCGCCAAGGCAATAAAAAAGTTTGCTATTTTCCTCTCAAGAGACGCATTAAAGAAAATAATGCAACCTAGTCACAAAGTCTTGCTACATCTTCAGAAAAGAATGATGTTGCTAAACAAATCTGGTGCAGCATACACATTGAAGCTAAACTCGTTTAAGGAACTTTTTCATATCAATATGAGAAAACATAGATTTCTCAAAGTTACACAGACCATTCAACGATTAAACTAATGTTAGCGTACCGATACGTCCGAAAACTCCATGCATGAACCATTTAAAAGAGCCAAAATGTTCCAACCCAACTTCGCCTCAGTGGAGTGGCGAGTCGTTTCGCTCGCTCTCCTACTCTCTCTACCTCATACTGCTCATGCGGATCCACTAGATAAGGAAATTAGCAACCTTCTTCAACAACGTTTTTCTATCGCGGTGTTGCTGTCCGATACTGACGCAATTGCGTTTGGTATTGGCGACTTTGATCCGAATGCATTATTTGATACCGCCAACCCAGAGTTCGGGACTGACGAGTCAATCAATGAACGTCGAAGCAAATCCGTATATGTTCTCCCTTACACGACTAACTTTGACATTGAGGGCAGCGAGGATTTACATGAGCTGTCGTTTAAGGCGTTTACGATACAAACAGAGAATGATCTCAAACTATTCGGCACAAGTAAGGATCTTCTCAAGGAAAGGACATACGGCGCGTCGATTGGTTATGGGTATCTATACAAAGCAAGTGAAAACGTCACCCTTAGCACCAGAACGACGACTCACCTTATGCGTTATAAAAACTCATTCTCTACCGATAATAAACTTTCATCCATCATTGGAAGAATCCTAGACGGCCGTGCCGTTAACGTTTCAGCATGGGCGGCAATAGTTCAACCATCCATTAAAGCCAAATACACGTCTCCCACAAGTTGGGGGAAATGGCATGCCAGTTCGACATTGAATTCATTCATTGGGCACAGCTGGGGAAGCGCAAATAACGGCAATATAGGCAACCCTAAAGGTTGGTACCTATCTAATGAAATCACCGGTTACTACAATATTTATCACGGTGAGCAAGCTTTATTTACTGGGATTAAAAGAGTCGACCTTTCGCATGATTTAAGCGACGAACTTGGAAGTCCGCATTACTACGAAGCTTCTATAGGATGGCTATTTTATGCACCAAAGCCCTTTGATTGGTTGGACAATTTCGGCATAGGCGTTAACTTCAACTACGGCTCGACTCTCAGAGGTGGCAGCATTCAACTTTACTACAACAAACAATAACGCTGTCAGTACAGGAACCAGTTGGTAGCATATATAACAAGAAGAACGAGAAGACACAAAAGTAATGGCAGAGTTAGCGTCTTCGCAAACTTTTTCATGAGACTTGGGTTATCAAACACCACACCTTCCGCTTCTCTTACCCTTCGCTCTTCGTCAAAATGCCATTTAATGGCTAAGTAGGCTCCTATCCCTAATACAATAAGCTTAAAAGCTCCAGCAAAGTAAGGAAAGAAATTAGCCCAACTGTCGTTCATTATCCATCTCCATCAAATTCAATATCAGCTTTGCGGTGGCAGAATCCAAGATTCATGTAGAATGCCCCCCTCAAAGTCAGACGCTCTGGCTAGCGCCAGTCTACTGCTCGAGATAGCTGTCCACAACTCTCTTTACCATATAGGCATTTATTAATTATTTAATAAATAACAAGAAAGACACTAGCACACTTGCTGAAAAGTAAGTGTCAGTTTGGATTGAAACTCATCAGGAATCGAAAATGGTCCGCAGTCGACTTGTTGATCTAGTGAAAGCCGAATTACCTAGAGCCAAATCGTTCGCTAGTATAAAAATGTAGCCTATCGCACTTCTGGTCGAGTGCTAACGAACTTATGATGCACATGTCATTAGCAGTGCAATTTTAAGTTTATCAATTAGCTAAAGTTTCCCACCTTAACTGCCAGTAAGTTTGCTGTGTTTGAGATGATCTCGACATGACTAGTGTATAAATAGTATGGAGGTTCAAAGTGAAGGCAAGGCAATTTTCCTTACTAAAAATATTGTTTTTGTAATTTTATTTCAGGATTATCGAAACCATCATAAGGATAATTCGAACTAATCTTAATCCATGCTCCTTCAGTTACATTTGCTTTCTTTTACTCACTTCTCGCGACTATTAGTGGCATTTTGAGACAATTTCCTACACTCCTTTCTTTCCCTTAGTTGATATAAATCATGGTTAGAAGAAAACAGAATCACCTGTATTTCTCGATACATGAATCCAAACTGCCCGACTTTTCGTAACTAAATTACAGATAGACACGATTTTTAGTATGGCACGTTTTTGAGGAACCAAGATGTTAGATACCCTCATACTGTCGCGGATCCAGTTCGCGGCCAATATCAGCTTTCATATTCTCTTCCCGACCATCACCATCGCGTTGGCGTGGATGTTGGTGTTTTTCAAGTGGCGATATAACCGCACACAAGCCCCCGTTTGGCTCGATGTTTATTACTTCTGGGTCAAGATATTCGCTCTCACTTTCGCCTTAGGTGTGGTTTCCGGCATTACGATGAGTTTCCAGTTTGGGACCAACTGGCCAGGCTTTATGGAACGAGTAGGAAACGTAGCAGGACCATTGCTCGGATACGAAGTGATGACCGCCTTCTTTATGGAAGCGACCTTCCTTGGCGTGATGCTTTTTGGGCGTGGACGAGTGCCAGAATGGGTTCATACTCTCGCCACCATTCTGGTTGCTGTTGGGACAAGTATGTCCGCATTTTGGATTCTGGTGCTTAACAGCTGGATGCACACACCAAGTGGCTATGAAGTGATTGACGGTATTGTGCATGTAACCAAGTGGAAGGAAGTCATTTTCAATCCTTCTTTACCTTACCGTCTTCTGCACACGCTATTAGCGTCGGCGCTGACTGCCAGCTTCTTGATTGCGGGTATCTCGGCTTATCAAATAATGAAAAAGCCAGATCACCGCTCAGCCAAACTTGGCTTAAAATTCGCGTTGTTCGCGGCGGCTGGGTTCATCCCGGTACAAATCTTTGTCGGTGACCTTCACGGGTTAAACACGCTTGAACATCAACCTGCAAAAATTGCAGCGATGGAAGGTGTGTGGGAGACCGAGCAAGGCGCACCTCTTCTACTATTTGCGATGCCAAATGAAGAAACTCGCAGCAATGATTTTGAAGTGGGCATCCCTAAGTTGGCGAGTTTGATTCTTACGCATGACTTAGACGGGGAAATCCAGGGACTTAACGAGTTTGCGCCTGACCACCCGCCAGTGAAGCCCTTGTTCTTTGGTTTCCGCGTGATGGTTGGTGTAGGTGTCCTTATGCTGCTGGTTAGCTGGTATGGCGCGGTGAAGCTAACACGCAAAAAAGCGCTACCTAAACCTTACCTATACACAGTATTAGCCATGACGTTCTCTGGTTGGATAGCCACACTGGCGGGTTGGTATGTTACTGAGATTGGTCGACAACCTTGGTTGGTCAGCGGTGTATTGCGAACATCCGAAGCCGTCACCACGGTTGCGAGCAGTAGCGTGATGACTTCGCTCATTATGTACTTAGCCATTTATGCTGCATTGCTGGTTGCGTACATCCATACCCTATTCTATTTGGCGCGCAAAGACGTTGCAGCCCATGAAGTCCCATTGACACAACAAGAGGCCTAATCATGCTCGACTATCTACCAGAAATTTATCTTCTGCTGCTTGGCTTCTCGGTCTTTATGTATGCCGTGCTCGACGGCTACGATCTTGGCGTCGGTATCCTTTTACCGAGTGATAATGAAGCGCAACGTGACCGAATGATAGCGTCTATCGGCCCTTTCTGGGATGCGAATGAAACGTGGTTGGTGTTAGCCGTCGGTATTCTGCTGATTGCCTTTCCTACCGCTCATAGCTTGATTTTGACTGAGCTTTATATGCCGACCGCCATCATGCTTATCGCACTGATCATGCGTGGCGTAGCGTTCGACTTCCGCGCCAAAGCGAACTCGGATCATAAACCTCATTGGGATTGGTGCTTTAGAATTGGCTCGTTAGTCACCGCGCTAACCCAAGGTTACATGGTTGGTCGTTACATCATGGGATTTGAGCAATCAACCGAAGCATTTGGCTTTGCATGGTTAAGCGCACTTTGTGTAACGGCGGCGTATGTTTACATCGGCGGCGCATGGTTGGTACTGAAAACGGAGGGTGATTTGCAAATACGTTCAGCACGTTGGTCTCGTCGTGCTGGTTGGTTAGCAGCCTTAGGAATCTTAGTCGTGAGCGTTGTAAACCCAATTGTAAATCAACAAGTTGCCCTGCGTTGGTTCAGCTTCCCAGAAGTCTTGTTGCTTGCCCCAGTTCCGCTGATTGTGTTGGCGACCATCTTCCTCGTTGATCGCTATTTGCGTCAGGTTCCAATGGTGAATGATCTGGGTGTGCGCTGGCCTTTCTTTGGTGTCACCGTCATTTTCGCCTTGAGCTTTCTCGGTCTTGCGTATAGCTTCTTCCCAGAAGTTGTGCCGGGGTTGATGACCGCACAACAAGCGGCCTCCTCACCTGCGACATTAATAATCGTGGGCTACGGTGTGATGATTGTTATGCCGGTGATATTGCTTTACACCTTTGTGGTATACCGGATCTTCAAAGGCAAAGCGACAGAACTTAGCTACAAGTAGGAAGGTAATTCCTCAACAAAGCGCCGCTGCTCATGCGGCGTTTTTTTGCAGTACTCACGACTAAAGTATCTACCCAAGGCGACTGAGTGGGAACGCTGAGAGAATGTAGCGGCAGCCAGTAGTTTGTTCCTAACTAGAACGAGATAACCGTTTCTCAACTATAGCGATACAGGCACAAAAACAGAAAGAATATTGGATATTACAAAAGGTAGACCACCACTTTAAAACGTTTTGAGTATTTTTTGCGCTCAATGAGGTGCAAGTATACTTATGCTTTTTATGACTTGTGAACACTCAATTGCATGTTATGTTGCTGTTGAAATAGTACATGAAATAAGGACAAGAACATGAAGATAAGATGCAAAACGACGCATAGCATTGAAAAATTTAACCCAGATGACCTCAATCCAAACACAGATCTCTTTGGTATGATTGCTGTTGTATTCGTGTTCATGGCTGTTTTGCTTAGCATCTAGTAGCACTACGTTCATTCTTGTGGCCGTATTCATACCTCATGTGATATGGGTGCTAAATTCTAGATTAAAGTGGATAGGCTAACCCGCACCAATCAGATTATGGCTGCCTCTGTATAGCTTCTTCAATTTTGGCGTTGTATAGAGGTGAGATGTGAATAGTTGGCTTGTAGATAGAATGGCGCTTGCACCTTGAGCACTCTTGTGTACTTTCAATGACGCATTACTTTAGTGCAGATATGAAAAAAGGCCTGATAAATCAGACCTTTTAGAATGTGGCGGTGAGTGAGAGATTCGAACTCTCGATTGCAAGCTACCAAGTATAAACCATTTAATATCAACCACTTAATTATATATAAATTCTAATTTTTGTACCAGTAATTTGTACCAAACAATCGCACGGATTTTTAGAAAGCAGGCATCTTAAACAACCTACCTTCGTCACCTTTATCATTCAACTCACGTATAACTTCATCTTTAGGAAAGTATTGTCTTTGCCCGTTTACGATTGGCAAATCACTATCTAAAACCGTAATGATAAGTTGCAGACCGTTTTGATTAGAGATCTCACGCCAAAGCTTTATGAGCTTCACTTTAATTCGGTCATCCAGAGACTCAAGTAAGCCATCGTGGTAACAAAAGCGATAAAAACTTACCTTAGAGTGTATGAGTAATAATGTGACATCGAATATAGCTGATAATACTCGCGTATAGGAAAAGCCTTCATTAATACTCGTTTGATTTTTTAGTTGGATATCGAACTGTAGATTTCCTTCTTTATTAAGCTCCACATAAAAAAACGCATCCAAGTCTAAAATATTTTCGGCCATTCCACTAAAGATAGTGACAGCACTCTTCAGGATTTCATTTTGGCTTAATTTTGTAGCAGGTTCTAACTTTCTACCTTTCTTTCGTTTTTCAGACTTAGCCTCTTCTAGTTTTTCATCCAAAGTACCAACTAGGTCTAATCGCTTAAGCTTTTCCTTTAATGTAGCTACCCTTGACTCTTCTTTTGATATTTTATTTTGGAGTTCTTTGTACTTCTTAAATACATCTTTCTGAAGCAATAGCTGTGACAATTTTTGTTGTTTCTCTCTTTCGGAATTAAGCTCACCTTCTAGCGTTACCCTATAGGATACAATCTCTTTCTTCGATTGAATTAACCTAGATTTCCTACCTTTAGTCATTTCTTCATTTACAGAAATAAGATCTTCGTATGACCTCTTGAGACCTTCGGGAAAATGTATTTTAACTTCCTCAAATAGCTCTAAAGTTTTTTCAAGATCAAAGTAAAAATCGATTAACAATGATTTATTTATTGCCAATATTTTTTGATCAATCGAGTATAGCTCCTTGGTTAAACTAGATACTCTCGTTGATACCTCATTGACTAGCTCCTTACTAACAACCTCATCTGAAGTCTTAAAATCAAAACTATCAGCAGTAATTTTCATCTTTGTTACTGTTGCTTCAATTCTTGTAATCTCAGCCTCTAAGCTTTGACTGCTATCAGTTGGAAGGTCTTTAATTTGTTTGATTGCGTTATCTAGAGCATCTACCCTTTTGTTTGCCTCAAACTTTTCATTTATTGATTGGGCATCTATACCCAAAATAGACCCTAAATAAGGTACCCAAGAGGCATTTGGTTCTTGACCTGCCCGAACTTTAAAGGTCTCTTCATAATTAGTTTGCTTTCTAAGACAGTACCTTAGACCACTTCTAAAATGGAAACCTGACTCCGTTAATAAAGAAGGACATATTAGACCATTCAATACCTCTTTGGCTTTATCAAATGAAAGGTTGGTATATCCCCAAGGAATATTAGGTTGTCCTGCCATGCTACAAGGCGTAGTTGTAGTTACAATAGATATCTTCCCCGAGACCACCCGCTTAATAGTTAAATATTTATCCTTACCCAGCTTCAGTTCAAGAAACAGTTGCTGACCAGAGAGACGCTCGTTCCTCAGTACGCTTCCTTTTACAACTTTCTTTAGGAAACAGAAATCTATTATATCTACTAGAGTAGTTTTTCCTAAGCTATGCGAAGACTTGCTTTTGTTATTACTAACACTAGCGAAGACAACGTTAATTCCTTCAACAAAAGTTATTGTAGGGAAAACCTCTTCATCACTTGAATATAGTTTATTTAACTTTATCATTGTCATCCTTTAATAGTAAAACTGACTCACTCTCCTTGCAATATCTTACTTTCCCCAAAAGATATAAAAAGCTAACAGCTAATAAGACATCCTGTTCATTTATTTCAGAATATTCATCCTGAGCGAAATCGAGTATTTCATCCAAAGTAGCGCTACATCTTTGTGTTAAAAGATCTATAGCTAAACTAGTTACGTTCAACACGGAATAATTTAGATCCATAAAACGATGAGGTGTTAACATAAATTTTCCTCTTCTGTTTTACGACCAATAAAGCAATTAGCATAAAGGTAATATAAGAACAAAGTGATAGAATCTTCTTTTCCATTGAGTTCTTCAAACTGAGAATCCAATAATGAGTTTTCAATGGAAGCTAGTAATGACTCGAATCGATCAAGTTCGTTAGATGTGGAACGAATATTTCTATTTAAACTTCTAGTTATTTTCCCTACAAGTTTTTGCAAGTCTTCACTTGCTCGCTGCCTAAAGAAAATGTCCAGTTCCATAAAGTAAGGTTCATAATCTCTTGCAATTACATCGTTGTAAAACTCTTGTGATAGATTATTCAGAACATTTTTCTTTTCGATAGAAATTGAGTCGAAATCCCTTGGAGATTGCTCGATATCTTCATAGTTATCAGAAATGATCTCAACTACTTCTCTAAGCTGCACTGGATTAAAGGTTATTGCGCCAACATGAGTTTTAACTAGATGCTTATACACATTGGGATAGTGGTTATGAACGCTTTGGTCTATGTGAATAGATTGCTTCCCAGAACTCCCAATACCCTGACTTTGATGTATACGAACTGGGTCTCGGTTCTCCATAATTTAACTATCCTTGTTTATGGTAATAGTCTGTTTTCCTCTAGATAACGAGCCTTGCTTTTGGTTTATAGTGATTGCATCATTTTTTTTCTTGATCTGGATAACTCCGATCACTAAAGCAACAACAACTCCAAATACCGCTACGATAATCCCAGCTATTGCTAACCAATCTGATGTCATCAAGTCCTTCATTATTCGCACCCTTTTGCTGCAAGTTGTCACATATTACAAGGCCAGTATAATCCTTTCAATCATCTATCTCACTGTGAATACTGAACTTTTAGCTCAGTCACCCTTTCTTTATCAATTCAAGGGACTATGTTCACGTTATGAGATAACAGAACCCATTAAGGCTCATTTTCTTTATCATTACATTGCTTTTATTCGTATCTAAAAATCAAACAGGTATAACTAGCTCAAAACCATTCGTTTTCGAACCTACCCGCATAGTATGAGACAAAAACGTCTCATAAGTACCCTCTTGACATTTTGACCCAGGCTCATAAAATCCATACTACTTTTTCAGAGTGGTATGCGAGGGCTAATGAGTACGAGGACTTATTTCTATTGTCGAGTCTCTACAACAGAGCAGACAACAGCGAACCAAATACAAGCCTTCAAAGACAGAGGATATGAAGTCAACGAAGCTTTTGTAGTTGAAGATGTTGTATCAGGTGGAGTTTGTGCTTTGGAACGTAAAGGCTTCAGGATTCTTATTGAGCACAAGCTTGTTGCAGGTGACACGCTGGTGGTCTTAAAGCTAGACCGTTTAGGACGTGACAACATAGATGTACAACAAACGATCAAGCTTTTGATGGACAAAGGTATCAATATCCACTGTTTAGATTTACCACATAACGACCTAAACAGCCCTGAAGGTCAGTTAATGTTGAAAATGTTTTTAGCTTTTGCTGAGTTTGAAAAAGATCGTATTAGAGAACGAACAATTGAGGGTCAAGCAAGAGCAAGGGCTGAAGGTAAAACTATTGGTCGTCCTGCCAAAGCAAGTGCGGACAAAGTAGCAAAGCTAAGGAATGAAGGATTGTCCATATCCAAAACCGCAGAGAAGCTTAACATCTCTCAATCAACGGTTAAGCGCCTCTACGCAGAATCAAAGAAGAGTAAGGAGAAAAATGGAAACAACAGTAACTAGCAACGCTAAAGAAGTAATTAACGCCTACACAGACGGTTCATGTATTACACAGAAATGCATAGGCGGCTGGGCATTCATACTAACCAGAGCAGACAAAAAGCTAGAACGCTCTGGACACGAAAGAAAGACCACCAGCAACAGAATGGAACTAACGGCAGCAATTAAAGCATTAGAGGTCATATATAAGAAGTATCCGAACAACCCTATAACAGTCCACACAGACAGCCAGTATGTAAAAAATGGCATCACTACATGGATACATAACTGGAAGCGTAATTGTTGGCGTAAGAGTGACAGAAAACCCGTCCTTAACGCAGACTTATGGCAGAAATTGGACGAACTGAACGAATCAATGAATGTTTCTTGGGAGTGGGTAAAAGCACACAATGGTCATCCTCTAAACGAGAGAGTTAACATGCTTGCTTACTCTGCTATTCCACAAAAGTAAAATTACAAAGGTATAACAACATGGAACAAACTACATTAGTTGAAGATTTTATCCTACCAGAAGTTGAACTTAACGAGATAGACAACTATCACCGCATACCTGAAGTCAAAGCATGGTTTGTCTGTTCAATGAAAAATGCAAAGAAAGCGGCAAAAGATGGTGTACCCGTAATCCGAACGCATGTAGGCAACTGGTATGGTCGTCTCTCTTAAAAAATGAACTTTTGTAAATCACATTTTGTGTAAACGTCAGGGGGCGGAGCAATCGTAAGGAAAACAATTTATGTCGAACCTTCCCCCCCTATGGTCGTGGTTTGAGGTGCATTAAAACTTAGTAAAAGAAAGAGATAAACCACCAGCAGTAAAAAACTATGAAACAGTGTATTTTAGAGCAGATAGACCCTAGACAGCTTGTTCTCGATGAAAGGTTTCAAAGCAGACAAACACAGTTAATAGCTAAAAGAGCAGACAGAGCATCTTCAGAAAACAGTAGACAAAGGCAACTCAGAAACATTCTTACCAGTTTAGAGAACGGTAATGGCATTAGGGAACCAATAGAAGCCTATGATATTTACGGTGAGTTGTATGTAGTGAGTGGTTTCCACCGCACGGAGGCATGCCACAAGTTCCTTAAAGACAACCCAAGCCAAAACCTTTTAGTGCCCGTAAAAATTTATCGAGGCTATACAGAAGCAGAGGCTTATTTAGATTCTCTTACTAAGAACGTGGAACACGGTACAGCCTTAGATCAGTCTGAGATATGGCAAAACAAGTTTAAGCAGTCTTTGATGCAGGGGGAAAACCTAGAACCACTTTCAAAGCGCGAAACCGCTAAGTTATTTGATTGCAGTGAAACCCAAGGATTACATATTTTGAACGCTCAGAAGGCCTGTATCGAGGTTGGTTTACCTAATGTGAAAGAGTGGTCGAGTGATTATCAAAAGGCGGCAGAAAAGCTTAGAAAAAAGCTATTAAAGAGATTTGAGGTAATGCCTGACGATTTCGATAAGGATGGGTTTCCAATTATCAGCAGATTATCAAAAGCTTATAAAGGTAATAGGTTTGAGGCTGCTTTATCTGAAGAAGAGTTAGAGCTACAAGAAATCATTTATCAAGAAAGTGCCCTCAAAGAGTTAATCCAAAGAAACCCTATGGCATTTAGAAAGGCATTAAATACTTTAGATAAAAGAGCATTAGGGATTGTCGTAAAGCGTAGTTGGGACGAAAACGAGGTTATTCTAAAGTACGGTGATGGTGACGTTAATGAATACGAGAAATTCGAAGAAAAAGCCACGGTGAAAACCTAGCACTTACACCAGAAAACCCACAGAGAGATCTTAGCGGTATCCCCAAGCTGGTGGCTATCTTTGAGAAAACGCTAGGGTGGTCACTCGTGACCGCTGAGACCTCTAGGTGGTCACTATAGGGGTTTTGAAAGAACCAAAAAACAATAAAACCCCAACAATACAACAACTTAAATCAGTTAAACCAATATACCCTCGAAATAAAACAACTGATAACTATTTATTTAAAGCTTACTTAACCCTAAGCGAGGAAGGCGGTCTATAGCGTCCTTCTTAGCCTTCATATCAACCGTACCGTATGCTGCACCGATATTAGCCGGAGCGTGACCAGTGATAGCATCACTAACAGAATCAACCACTCCTAGGCCACGCAAAGCTGTTCTCAAAGAGTGCCTAAACGAGTGTGATGGCTGCTTGGTTATGCCTAACGTCTTGACCTGCTTACTCCACCACTTACCAATAGCACCAGACCTTTTACCGTGTTTGTTTGGTTTGTGCTCAGGGAATAGAAACTCTCCACAGGACGCCACATAATCCAAAAAGCCCAAATCAATGAGATGATCATGAATCGGTACTTGTCGAACTGACTTAACGTTTTTTACGTTCTGCTCTTCACCCTCACGAACATAAATAAAATGAATACCTTCGTCTGACTGTTGTATATCTGACCTTCTAAGTTGAACCATTTCTTCAATCCGTGAGCCCGTATACCTGCATAGAAGTGGTACCCAATAACAAGCCATGCCATAAGGCTTATTAGCAGTAGCGTCAGTGAATATATCAAACTGAAATAACTGGTTGAGTTCACTAGGGCTAAAGCCTTTAGCTTCGGCAACCGCTGACTTATTCTGCACTTTAGGAAGTGTTACACCTTTGTATGGGTTGACGTCTATCAGACCAAGCTCAACAGCATAGCCAAATACAGGAGAAGTCTTTCTGAGAATAGTCTTAACGGTTGAAGGAGCTATTGTTTCGAGCCCCTTGGTCCTAACAAGCTCAAGCTGCTCAGGTACTGATTTGTTTCTAATCTCTTTAGCTTTAGACTTAGGTAATTGTAACAGGGTATCTTTGTATTTTGAGATATGACCTCTGGTTACATCAGCAACGTCTAGATCCCCTATTATCTCTATAAGACGCTCTATCTGAGACTCAACCTCTGCCAAGGATTGAGAAGCTTTGCCATTAATAGATGCAGACTCAAGGTAACGCTTCAATAGGCTCGAAATGGAGTCCTGAGATGGTTTCAAAACCCTAGACGGTATCTTATCAGGCTTAGACACTGAAAGGGGCTCACTAGCGATTGGAGTGGTCACTGGCTCATACCCAAAGTCTCGCTTGTGACGAGCCAAACAGAGAGACTCAACTCGACGGGCGTAATCGTAAAAAGCGTAAACCATACGTCTATATGAAGCGCTTGTCTCACATACAACTAAACCTTCTATCTTTAGCTGTTCTTCAATGAAATCTTTCAAGCCTTCCAAAAGCTCTTGGTATTCTTCTTCAGTAGCTTTTGACGCATCTAGACCACTAAACTCAAATGTGTCAGACAAGCCGAATACGTGGAGACGCTTATCGCCCTCAACGCCATACCATTCATATCGAAGATAGCAATCATAGTTACCATTACCATCAACCTCATCTTTGACACGCAGATACCAACGCTCGGCAATGATCGCGCAATCACGGACATTAAGCTCAATATCAGATGAATTAGATAGCTTTAAATTAGCGAAATCGATTTGCTTGAGCGCATCATCAAGATGCTGAGGAAAGCGCTGCTTTGCTTCAGAAAGGTTTTTCGTTTGAAGAGATTTCTTGAAGACTGTCTTACCGATTATAGGAACCAGCTTTTTGGGGACAGCCATTCTAAAGTAGTAAACACCAGTTTGGGGATGCTTATAAGGACTTGCCATGATGTTCGACATTGTACCTACTCTTTGTACCAGTAGGCAGCTTACATTAAAACACCAAACCCCTGTATTATAAGAAGTTCTTACACTACAAGGGCTTATAGAATGTGGCGGTGAGTGAGAGATTCGAACTCTCGATACGTTGCCGTATACACACTTTCCAGGCGTGCTCCTTCAGCCACTCGGACAACTCACCGAATCAAATTTTGGTTAGCATCATTGGCTAACGAGGCGCTAATTTAATGATTATGTGCCTGATGGTCAAGGCTAAACATAAAAAAAAGCGCCCTTTTCGAATCGATTGCTCACTAAGTAACTAAATTGAGCAAAACTGGGGCATTTAGATGCTTTGAGAATAACCGGGAACACGGAACCAACGGCGGCACATGTCCAGGAAGTACCCATACAACACACCCATGCCACAAGAAATAACAGCGTTACTTGCTACTGCGGTCACAATTTGATCTGTAGACGCGCCAACTGCGAATAAAATACCCGCATAAACTGGAGATTGAAATAGTACATAAGCGACCAGATCAGAGATATTCTTCATAAAGGAAGACGGTGACACCTTACTACCTTGATGCAGCACCCAATCACGAAAAACCCCATACGGCCAAGCAATGGCGATATTCACTGGAATCGATAGCGTACGCGATGCTAGAGATTGCTCAAATGTCATCCCTGAAATCAAAATCTCGACAATCATCCCTGTGATAAAGCAAAAAACAACCATAGCAAAGGTATCCGCTGCGGCGTGACGAATACAAAATGGTCCACGAGACTTCATTTACAAAACCCTTAAAATCAAACACTGCAATTAATGAAAATAATAAAACTATTAACCAGAAAAAAGACATCAAGCCAGTTAATGATGCAATTAGAACACACAAAAACTAGCTTATGGTCCTGTATTTAAAATTAAGTTGTAAATTTATAACCAACTTTTAAAGTAAAAGTAGTTTTTTTCACCAATGGCGAGTAAAAACGCCTAAAATTACGTAAAAATGGTACAAAAACACGGATTTCACTTACATAAAAAGGGGTTACGATAATTATTTTGACGTAAAGTTAGAACAAAACTCGGACTGTAAACAGCCACTCCTATAGCTTATGCTACCGAGCTGCGAAAATTCAGAGTATTACCGATATAATCACAGTAGAAGGGCTTGCTGTTTTACTCGTAAAAGTGAAACAGCAAGCCTGTTCATTGCAGGTTAGAAGAGTTTGTGACGACGCTGGATGACGTATAAATAGTAAGAACAATTCACAGTTGCGCCATATTGATTCAGTTATGGTGAGGCCAGCAAAATCGTTAATGTATCGATATCATCTTGGTCTGGGGATTGCTGACGCTTTAAGTTACTTCTTATCCGTTCGGCGACTGAAGAAACGTCGTCACTGAGTTCAAGGGGAGCCTCCGCAATGATCGCTGAAATAGCCTCAAGTGCTTCATTAAGATGTCCACTATCTAGAGCGACATAGAAGTTGAGTAACCACTTTTCAGCATTAAAGCTATCTGCTGCATTTCCATCAAAGTCCGATTGGTACTGATATAACTGTGTCGCATGAAGATACAGTGCATCATTTAATTCAGACTCCACTATTGGTTTCGCTATTATGTGGTCTGCTCCTACATTAATCATACGCTCTTGTGTTTCTTTGAACACATCCGCTGTACAGCCAAAAATCAGTACCGACTTAGCAGGTGAACTCATTGCTCGAATGGCTGATATGGCCCCAACGCCATCTAGAACAGGCATATGATTATCCATCAGTATCAAATCAAATGGTTTGATCGCAACCTCATCGACTGCAAGCTGACCATTTTCGACACTTGTGCACTCAAAGCCCTTGGCTCGGAGGAAAGTTTCCATAATGATCGCATTTGTTCGGTTGTCTTCAACAATGAGTGCTTTCAACCCTTTACAGTTCAATTTATGTGTATTGATTGACTCTACTTTACCCGGCTTGCAAGGTGTAAGGGCAATTTCGACAGTAAAAGTCGTTCCAGCGTCCTCCTGACTCTCTACAACCACTTGCCCACCCATATGTTCCGCGATTTCTTTGACTATTGCTAAACCAAGCCCTGTACCACCAAACCGTCTAGTCGTTGATGACTCCGCTTGCTCAAAAGGACGAAAAATGCGTTTTTGTGCCTCTTTTGAAATACCAATTCCTGTATCTTTTACCTTTAGTATCAGCTTGGTGCCTGCCTTACTCGATTTCTCGGCTAGCTCTACCTCTACGATGCCACGATCGGTGAACTTAACAGCGTTATTGAGTAGATTGAACAGTACTTGACGCAAACGGGCTTTGTCATTGTTGTACCAACGACCCGTTGGTAAATGCGAGACTACTCTAAAGCGAAGACCTTTTTCTGCACATAGAGTTTGATAAACACTCTTGATACTGCCGATAATCGACTCAATTGGGAAAGGCTTATTTTCAAACTCAACATGCCCTTGTTCAATTTTTGAGTAATCTAAAATCTCATTGAGTAATGTCATCATGTGATCACCTGAATCATAAAGTGTTCTCAGGTGCTTACGCTGCTCATCGGTAAGTGGTGTTTTTAACAGTATCTGGGCAGTTCCTAGTACACCGTTCATTGGTGTGCGAATCTCGTGGGACAATGTGGCTAAGAATGCCGTTTTAGCGTTTGTCGAAGCCTGAGCTTTTATTCTCTCCTGCTCTAAATAGATCGTCTTTTCATTGAACTTCTCGATAAGCTGTCCGATTTCGTCATCGCTATCGTAGTCAATATCTATGATCCCACCAGTTTTCGAGTCATCAATCTTAGCGGCAATGCGAACAATTGGTTCAACAATATAGCGATTCAGTAAGTAGTAACCGACCAAGACACACAAGAGCAAAAATGGAATGATCCTCCCCTCAACGCTCATCACTTGTTCAAACACTTGATCGGCGACTTTAGCTTTTGCGTTGACAACTTCCATGCGCCAATCAAACTCTCCGAAATCAAGCTCGCTGACATAAATTTCATCCGTCAGTTGAAAGTTGTGTTCAATAATCACGTTTGAGTCAGCATCGCGAACCACTACCCCCAAAGAATGCTGGTTCGTGTGCTCTCGAATAAACTGAAAAAGTGCATCAAGTGATAGGTCTACCGTTACAACTCCAGCGAATCGACCGTTTTGGTAGTACGGAGAAGACGCGGTAATCATCTGGACCTGAGTAAAGGTATCGATGTAAACCGTAGACCAACTAACAGAACCTACCGGAGCATCGGCGGCAGCGACATACCAGGGTTCATTATCATAACCGCCAGATTCGGGGTTATTGTAGGAGTGAATTTGGTCAATACCACTATCACTGTTTTTATTGAAGAATAGACTTTTATATCTCCATTGTTCTGCTTTGAGTTCGGGTTTAGGCCATACGCCACCACTAACAAGCATCTTGTCACTCAATTGAAGTATATGTGGAATTATTGTGTTGAGAGATTGAATATTTTCAGTCCCTTGGGCTAGCCCTACTAAGCTGCTCAATACACCTGTAGAACTGAGGAGGGGCTCTTTTATCTCAAGAGCCAGGAGTTGGGTACGTAACTCTAGGTTTTGCTCTAGCTTTTGTCTAACCGGTGGCTCAACAACCAAATAGGCGACAGAACCGATAGTGGCGATAAAGAAGCACAGGTAAAGTGTTAGGGCGACAATGCTTTTTTTTCTAAGTGATGAGCGAATTTCCATAGATGTGTGAATCATTCCCTAATATCGATTTATCACTAATTGATTGGTAAGATGAGCGCAATCAACCAGCCCATTAACAAATGGTATTCTATTTTGAAACTACAAGACATCCTTTCTCTCCCAGAACTTGACGGTAAACTACTAAACCTAGCAAAAACTCAAGGCTTTGTAACAGCGATGGCTGCAGCGCCAAACGTATTAATGCCTCAAGAGTGGTTGCCATTCTTATGGGGTGGAGAAGAAACAGCGCCATTTACTGACGGTGAACAACTAGAGCAGTACATTGACGAGATTGTACAAATGTGGAACCAAACTCGTCCCGCTCTCCTAGAAGGCACTTGGCAGTGGCCTGCAGGGTGCGCGCTAGATGAGCAAGACATTGTAACAAGTCAGGCTCGCGATTTCTGTGAAGGTGTATTACAAGGCTGGCAACTTGCGCGTGATGACTGGGAAACGTTGATGCCTGAGGATAGCGAAGATAATGCCCTACTCGGTGGTCTTTTACTTTCTCTTACTATGCTTTACGACCCAGAAACAACCATTGAAACATTGGCCGAACAAGGTATGGAAGGCTTAGAGCAGTTTGAAGAGATCTTCAATGCAATGCCAGTGATGTTATGTGGTCTTACCCAGCGCGGTGTTGCATTAGCTGAAGAACAATAGACGCAACGCTGTCGACCATCAAGATTGAACGGCTGAATAGACAAAAAGCTCTCCAAATGGAGAGCTTTTTTGATCATGTTAAAATTACATGTGGAATATACCGCGCCATATCTTGAGTCACTAAGCTACTGTCTTCCCTAATCGAAATACCGGCAGCTCTATCATTGACCAACCAACTGCCAATTAACGTATGGTTGTGCCCAAACTTAGGTAGTGGATGGTATTGCTGGACGATATTGAATTTAGATTCATAAGGCCCTGACGTTTTAACAAAACGTTTTCCATCGATGACGATCTCGATGTTCGCGCCCTCTCGAGAAAATAGTGGCTTGATGACATAATCTCTCATAGTGTTCGCTTTTGAATCGTTAGCAAAATAAGCGGGCAAAAGGTTCGGGTGGTTAGGAAAACGCTCCCACAATAACGGTAAAAGTGCTTTATTGGATAGAATCGACTTCCACATCGGTTCTAACCAGTTTACGTTCGCAGTCGCTAAGTACTTCGCATATTCCTCTTCAAACATAAACTCCCAAGGGTAAAGCTTAAACATCCAACGAATCGCTCTGTCGTCAGCATCCACAAACAGACCATCTTCCGTCACTCCAATATCTTCGACATGCACGAATGCCGTTGCTAACCCTGCCTCTCGCGCGCAATCCTCTAAATACTGGACAGTCCCTTTATCTTCTTCAGTGTACTTGCAGCAGCTAAAGTGAAGTGTTTGTCCTGGTTGGTATTTTGCTATTTCGGCAAAGCGCTCGATCAAAAAGTCTTGAAGAATATTGAATTGATCCGCGCTCTGGTGAACTCGACCTTTATTTACAACATCTTCTAGCCACACCCACTGCCAAAAGCCAGTTTCAAACAAGCTGGTTGGCGTATCCGCATTGTTTTCCAGTAATTTTGCTGGCGAGGTCCCGTTGTACGCGAAATCCAGCCGCGAATAAAGCGAAGGTTCGCTTCGTCTCCATGAAGAAGCGACCTGCTCCCACATAGATTCAGGGATCGCACATTGCGTCAGCAACCGCTCACTCCGAACGACTTCATCCACAATAGCCAGGCACATCTGATGCAGCTCTTCAGTGGGCGCTTCTATATCGCGCTCAATTTGCTCCAGCGTGAATTGATAGTAAGCACTCTCATCCCAATACGGTTGGTCATACATGGTATGGAAACCAAAACCAAACTGGCGTGCTAATTCACGCCAGTTTTCGCGCTCTTGTATTTCTCGTCGAAACATAGTGCTTTTTAACCGCCTCGACTGACCGACACCGCTTTACCAAACCCGCCTCGAGACATCGCCCTGCCAATGGTGCCGCCACCACGTTTATTAAGGCTATTCGTCGCAACTTTGGTCGGCTGATTTCGGTAGGAGCCAAAGAATTGTCCTGCTCCATTATAGAATTTGGATTTATAACGGTACATCGGCTCTGAGTAATAGCTCTTGTTATAACCTTTCAACCCGCTTAATGAGCGACTGTAAAAAAAACCGCCAAAGTTAGGTACATAAGCTCGGGAACTGGAACTGTAGTAACAATCATCCTCGTAGAAATCATTCTCGCATTCGAACTCGCTGCGGTAGCGAGGGGCATTTTGTTCGGCACGAGCTAAAGCTTCTTGGTATGCAATGTCACACTGTTCACTAAACTCAGGCGAGTTAGATTTACACTCATCAGCATCAGAAAAAATGTACCCTTCTGTTTTTGACTCGTACGTAGCAAAGAAGAAAATACCACCAAAGGCAGCAAAGGGAAGAATTTTCCCAAGCTTTAAGCTTTTGTCCATGGAAGAACGTTTAACGTTAGAACTCCGCTTCATCGTTCCTCCTAGTAGGTCATGCACGCGGCATTCAATACGCCAACCGAAACAGAAACTGCGGCTAATACAATACCGGCTGGCAGCTCATCTTTTTCGATACGCTCTGCCACTTTCGGAAGTAAAATAAAGCGTACAATTGCAAATGCGATAATTTGAGCAAGCATTGCAACAACGCCCCACACCATAAAATCGACGATATTGACCGAGTTTTTTGCCGCCCCCGAAATCGCGAGACAATAACCAAGGAAGGCCCCACTTAGCGCAATCGCTGCTGCTGTATTTTGTTTTTCTTTGATCAGATGCCACTCATCGTATGGCGTCAACTTGACGTAGATGAACTTAAACGCCAATACAAAAATAATAGAAACAGAGAAATAGAGTAAAAAGTTTGGGAAGCCTGCTAACAGGCCGGCAATCATGTGCATTATTGTTCCTTGTTCATTTCTTTCCAGGCAAAATCTTCAATACGTTCATCTGCAATGTAAAACAGCTTGGTACTCGCGGGTACTTCAGCATCTAAATCTGGGTTGAGTTGAATACCATCGCCAATATCAAAAGCAATCAGCGTGGCATGATGGCGTCTTTTGAGAAAAACGAAGAGATTCTCAATAGTGGTGGCAGACTGACCCTCGGGATAAATAACTGAGTATTGCGTCATACCTCGTGTTGAAGCCAAAAGCTCCTGATGAAGCGCACTTGAGCCCGGGTCAACCGCCGCTTTTGCCAACATTTCTGCGCCAACAGCAGGTATGCATTCCGCTTTCGGGCAATGCTGACTTAGAAGTCGGCCTAGCGCTTCATCTTTAAAGTAAGCGACCAAATGAGCGGAAGGGTTTACAGATGCGCAGTATAGAGCGGCTGACAAGGTAATGTCGTCCGAGAGATTATCCACAATAATGCAAGCGGCTTCGGCAATATTGGCGTTTTTCATTTCTTGCGAATCGGTATAACTGGTCACTTTGATAAAACTGATTTCGCCAGGTAACGGGTTCTCTATTTCTGAACGGCTGCATAAAACAATCGGACGCTTTCCCTCTTCTTCATGTTGTAACATGCGAATAAGGTGCATCGTTCTCGATCCATTCCAGCCCAACAATACAATATGGTTTTCCACTCTTACTCTCCGTTTTCCTAAAATACCCGCTCGCCAATAGTCCATCGCTGCTCCAGCGACACGCCCCAATAATGCGGCGAATAAGCTCAAACCGCCGGGGATTACAAATAGTACGACAACCCATTTACCCAAATCTGTTACTGGAGAATGGTCGCCATAACCCACCGTACTCGCCGTAACCATGAGGTAATAGATAAAGTTAGCGAAACTGTCTGTTAATGCTGTTTCACCAGCGAGAACCAGCAGCCACCATGAAAGGCTCACATATAAGCCACTAAAGATGAGAAGGCTTCGGTTGCTCAATTTAAAAAGGTGGGAACTAAGCCACTTTTTAACTACTAACCACACCGCCATAAATTTATGACCTCGATATTCATTGATTGCATCAATAGTAACTCATTGATAGTAAGACACAAAAAAACCAGCCATATTCGGCTGGTTTTTGAGATTTACTTTCAGTTACGCCTACTTTTTAAGCATTACCTTTCACTTGCATATTTAGCTGCTCAGCAAAATCTAGCATGCGGTTAAGTGGTATAAGGGATTTAACACGCAGTTCTTCGTCAACAAAAATCTCGTGCTCTTCACCACCTTCACTAAGCGCTTTCTCAATTGCTTTCAAACCGTTCATTGCCATCCAAGGACAGTGTGCACAGCTGCGACATGTTGCGCCTGCACCTGCGGTTGGCGCTTCGATAAGTTCTTTCTCTGGCACAAGTTGCTGCATTTTAAAGAAAATACCTTTGTCTGTCGCAACGATCATTTGTTTGTGAGGAAGCTCTTTCGCTGCTTTGATCAGCTGACTCGTTGATCCAACGGCATCGGCAAGTTCTACGACGCTTGCTGGTGACTCAGGGTGAACCAAAATAGCCGCATCTGGATATACGCTCTTCATTTTTCGTAACGCATCAGCAGAGAACTCATCATGAACCACACACTCACCCTGCCAAAGCAGCATATCTGCGCCAGTTTTGTTAGCGATGTACGATCCTAGGTGACGGTCTGGTCCCCAAATAATTGGCTTATCTTCAGCGTCTAAGTGTTCCACGATTTCAAGCGCAATGCTCGATGTAACGACCCAGTCGGCACGGGCTTTAACCGCTGCTGAAGTATTTGCGTAAACTACAACCGTATGATCAGGGTGAGCATCACAAAACTCGCTGAACTTATCCGCTGGACAGCCAAGGTCGAGCGAACATTCCGCTTCCAACGTTGGCATTAGAATGCGCTTTTCTGGTGTCAGAATTTTGGCCGACTCGCCCATAAAGCGAACACCACCAATAATCAATGTACTTGCAGGGTGACGATTACCAAACTTCGCCATTTCCAACGAGTCACCAACAAACCCGCCAGTGTCTTCTGCTAGGGCTTGAATCTCAGGGTCGGTATAGTAGTGCGCGATAAGTACCGCATCTTTTTCTTTGAGTAACTTTTTAATACGCTCAATGTAAGATGCTTTTTCTTCTTCGCTTAATGGAACTGGTTTCGGTGGGAATGGGTAAACAGTGTCGATTTTATCTAATATATGGCTCATTGCTCTTGCTCTACGCAACTTCCTTTAATCCGAGTATTGTAACCTCGTTAATTTTCAAAAACCAACTTGTCGCGGGGATTTCTAGCGGTCTAGCCGTATATCTTTGTTACAGGTAGCATTTCCGAGTAGCGAAATTCGGTGCAACATAAGGTCAGAGGCTCTGCATCATTGCTATCGACTTAGCCGTTCTGCACCAACAGAAAATGGAAAAGAAAAAGGAAGCCGAAGCTTCCTTTTCAAAACATAACGTCTTACAGCTTAGAGCTGGCAAGTTTTGCAGATGCACTACCTGGGTATTCATCAACCACTTGTTGGTAGTACTTTTTCGCTTGAGCTGCATTGTTATTACGCTCAGCGATTTCGCCTAACTTAAGCAACGCATCGGCTCGCTTATTGGAGTCTTTATAAGACACCACAGCGGCAAAACTTTTCACTGCATCCTCATCCTGCTTTTTAGCGAAGTACAACTGACCTAACCAGTAGTGAGAATTCGCTGAATATGTAGAATCAGGATAATCTTTCTGGAACTGCTGGAACGCTGCAATTGCACCAGTGTAATCACGCTTTTTGAGAATGAGGTCAACTGCATTCTGATATGCCGTTTGCTCATCAACATTTGGAGTGTACTGGCCACCTGTTTTCACAGGTTGTGCTTCTTGTGCAGGTGTGGATTTTATCTCTCCACGAACACGATCCAGCTCGACAAACAACTCACGTTGACGTTGCAACATTTGTTTCATTTCGTAGCTATTTCGCTCTAATTGACCACGCAATTCACTGATCTCTTGTGACATTTGGTCAATTTGCTGTTGCATTTGGAGCTGAACGCGATTGCGATTTTGTAGCAAACGTTCTAGACGCTCTACTTCCGTTTCAGATGAACGGCTCTTAGAGACGGATGATGTGCTGTTGAGATCGGATACTGGAGCTGGTGCAGCGAACGCAAAGTTCGCTGCACTTGCCAGTAACGTAAGCGCAACAGCGCGCTTAGTGTTACTGAACATGAGGATTACCTCGAATTAGTATACTAGAACCGCGCGACGGTTCTTAGCGTAAACTTCATCTGATTGACCTAGAAGAAGTGGCTTCTCTTCACCGTAGCTAACGATTGAGATTTGGTCAGCTTGAACACCTAGTGCTTGTAGGTAGTTCGCTACTGCTTGTGCACGACGCTCACCTAGAGCAATGTTGTACTCAGGTGTACCGCGCTCATCAGCGTGACCTTCGATAGTTACGTTAAGTGCTGGGTTCTTGCTTAGGTAAGAAGCGTGAGCCGCTAGCATCTCTTCGTAATCTGCTGCAATTGTTGAGTTGTCAAAAGCAAAGTAGATTGTTTGAGTTTCACGTAGCGCTTGCTCTTTTAGCTCTTGCTCTGTCAACTGACCGCTTTGATCAATTGGCGTAGCTACTGTTGTTTCAACTGCGCCATTGTTGTTTGTTGCTGCACCAGTGTTAGAAGCAGCGTCGTCGCTTGAACTACACGCTGTAACAGCCATTACAGGAAGCGCGATTAGTAGCCCTTTTAGAACCTTGTTCAGTTGCATCTTATTTTCCTTTATTAATCAAACTTATTACTACAAAAACGGTGACCATGCAGGCGCTCGAACACGCCCATTTGTTGCCGGTAATCTAGCTTTGAATCGACCATCAATTGACACCATCGATAGTACGTTTTTCTTGTTGTAAATCGAGCTATACACAACCATGCCACCGTTTGGGGCAATACTAGGAGACTCATCAAGCAAGGTCTTAGTTAAGACTTGAAGAGCACCAGTTTCCAAATCTTGTTTCGCCAAATTAAATCCTGCGTTGCTGCGGTTCACCATAACTAGGAATCGCCCATCAGGAGTAATCTGACCACCCAAATTTTGGCTGCCTTGCCAAGTCAAACGGTCAATAGAACCGCTGCCCAAATTTACTTGATAAATCTGTGGTTTACCACCCCTATCCGATGTGAAAATCAACGATTTTCCATCCGGATGCCAGAACGGTTCCGTATTATTTGATCTGCCACGCGTAATTTGCGTCAGCTTACGAGTGTTAAGGTCAAACGTATAAACATGAAGCGAGCCTGTTTTAGAAAGAACAATCGCTAACTTATTGCCATCTGGCGAAAATCTTGGCGCACCATTGTGACGTGGGTATGAAGTAATTTTCTCACGTTCACCGGTGTAGATGTTCATGATGAAGATTTCTGCTTGGCCATTTTGGAAGCTAACATACGCAAGCTTTTTACCATCTGGTGACCACGCTGGTGACATTAATGGTTGCTTAGAACGTAAAACCAGACGCTCATTGTAGCCATCGTAATCAGCGACTCGAAGTTGGTAAGGGAAACGGTCTTTATCGTTCACTACCACATATGCGATACGAGTCATGAAAGCGCCACGGTCGCCAGTTAACTGTTCATACACCAAATCAGAGATACGGTGAGCGTACTCACGCATACGAGGCCCTTGAACAGTGGCTACTTTATTGAACAGCACATGATCTTTTGACAGAACCAATTCACCGTCACTACCAAGCGCCTTACTCTTCCCACCTGTTAACTGACCACGCACAATATCAACAAGTTGATAGTTGATAACGTAGTCACCTTGGTCGTTTTGCTTGATTGAACCAGTCAATAGCGCATCCACACCTAAATTGGTCCAAGCATCAAAATTAACTTCTGATTCACTGAACGGTGTTTGTGGCATTTTGCTCGTTGGAACTGGGCTGAATTTACCACTACGTTGTAAATCCGAGGCGATAACAGCAGAAACATCCGTTGGAAGCGCTTGTGTGCCCTCCCACTTAAACGGAACAACAGCAATTGGTCGTGCTGAATCAATACCATCGGTAATGACCAACTCTAATGCGGCATTCGCCACATTTGTCATACTGCTAAACAGTACAAACATTCCTAGTAAAAGGCGTCTAATCACGTCTTATTCCTTTTAGTCCAAAGCAACAGTTATGTTGATGTCTTTTAGTCTTTCATTGACCGCTGATTCTGAAGATTTAGGGAACGTCCCTACCTGAGCTATTGCTCGCTTCGCCGCAGCACATACTCGAGTATCGCCACTCAAAACGGTAACACCAGAGACCATCATATCAGTTCCTGTCGGAATCAATTTGATGTTTACCCTACACTCCTTTCCCAGCAAGTAGTCATCCTTAATCAGCTTTTGCTGAATATTTTGAGTATAGATGGATGACATACGAGAAAGTTCGTCGTCAATAAATTGATTGCGCGCAGCACTGTTTTTACTGACCTCATCCTCGAGACCCGCAAAAATATCATCTAACGCGGCTTCTTGAGCTTTACGCTCACGCTCGGCACGCTCAGCTGCTTCTCTCGCTTTACGCTCTCGCTCCGCTGCCTCTTTTGCCGCTTTCTCTTTTGCAATGCGCTCTTGTTCAGCTTTTTCAGCAGCTTCACGCTCACGACGTGCTTTTTCTTCCGCTTCTTTTGCTGCTTTTTCACGAGCCAAACGTTCTTGCTCAGCTTTTGCTATAGCCGCTTCTTTTGCTAAACGCTCCTGCTCAGCTTTACGCACGGCTTCTTCTTTTTCCTTGCGCTCTTTTTCTAGCTTAGCAGCTCGCTCTTTTTCTTTGCGAACACGTTCTTCTTCCTGCTTGCGCTCTTGCTCTTTTTTCTTACGTGCAGCTTCTGCTTCTCGCGCCGCTTGAGCATCTTTCGCTTGCTGCTCTTTCAACTTGCGAATTTGCTCTTCTTCAGCTTTGCGGTTTTTTTCTAGCTGCTCTGCTTCGCGTCTCAGTTTATCAAGACGCTCTTGTTCTTTTTTCGCTGCCTTTTCGCGTTGCTGGCGAATTTCTTTCGCTTGTTGCTGCACAAGTTTTGGATCGATGACAACAGCTTGAACCATTTGCCCTGTAGGCTCTGGTTTAGACATGTTGAAGTCCGTCCCCCAAAGCAGGGCTGCAACTAGAATTGCATGCAAACCAACCGATATTGCTATCGGTTTGGCGTATTGGTTGGGTTTCTTCTTGTGATCTTTCATAGATAATTGATGTCTATTCCCTGATATCGGTCATTAGACCTACCTTAGGGATACCAGCTCGACTTAGTTCATCTAGCAATAGAACAACATCGGCATATGGTGTTGCCGCGTCGCCACCTACCGCAACTGGTGAATCCGGCTTAACCTCTCGCTCCGCTTTCACTCGCACAATAACATCTTGCAACGACAAACCTCGCTGAACTTCTTCATCATTTACGCTTAGGCCTAAATTACCCTCGCTATCAATTTCGATGATAATAAAGCTACTGTCAGTCTCGCCAGCAAGGTCTTGCATAGATTCTGCGGTCGATGTTTTCGGAAGATCAACGTCGACGCCTTGAGTCACAAATGGAGCGGTCGCCATAAAAATGATCAACAGTACGAGCATTACGTCGATATACGGAACAACGTTGATCTCCGCTGTCATTTTTCGCTTTTTAGGTTGATAACCCGCCATGCTTTATTCCTTATCCGCGCTGTCTCGGCCAGCCATCGCTTGACGATGAAGGATGCTGTGGAATTCTTCAGAAAATGTTGCGTAAGTGTGCTCTAGTTTACTCACTTTATTGCTTAGGCGGTTGTACGCCATTACTGCCGGAATAGCCGCAAATAGACCCATCGCTGTCGCGATAAGTGCCTCCGCGATACCCGGTGCAACCATAGACAGCGTAGCTTGCTTTACTTCACCCAGCGCAATAAAGGCGTGCATGATGCCCCAAACGGTACCAAATAGGCCGATATAAGGGCTTATAGAACCGACTGTTGCCAAAAACGGTAAGCTTGTTTCTAGCTCATCAACTTCACGAGAAACAGCAACGCGCATTGCGCGACCAGTGCCTTCCATGATGTAAGCTGGTGAATTTGCGTTGCTCTTACGTAGGCGAGCAAACTCTGTAAAACCTGCGTAGAAGATTTCTTCTGTGCCTTCAATTTCGTCTTTACGCGCTTTTACTTTTTGGTAAAGCTGAGAAAGATCAGTACCCGACCAAAATTTGTCTTCAAACTGCTCTGCATTTTTTGATGCTTGAGAAAGCACTTTGCTGCGCTTGATGATCATTGCCCATGACACAATTGACATGCCAAGCAACGTCAGCATCACAAGCTTTACCAACAGACTGGCCTGAAGAAAGAGATCTAAAATGGAAATATCAGCAGTCACTATTTGTTAGCTCCGAATTTATAAAGGTTGGAATAGCTATTGGTTTCATTTTCTTATTATCGATACATGCTACCTTAACCGAGGCCTTGCACAATATCTTGCCTTGATCATTGACCAACTCTTGACAGAATTGCAGAGAAGCACGTTTTATTTCTGACACTCGGGTTACGACTGTCAGATGCTCGTCCAGCCTAGCCCCTTGGTTGAAATCGATATCCATGTGTCGGACAACAAAGCCGATATTTTGTTCCAGTAACACATGTTGAGAAATGCCTTTAGCACGTAACATCTCTGTCCGTGCGCGCTCAAAGAATTTTAGATAATTAGAATGATATACAACACCGCCCGCATCAGTGTCTTCATAGTACACGGTGATCGGCCAGTGAAAGAGATTTGATGTGCCTTGCAAGGGAGTACCAATATATTCAATTCTTTAAAGTAATTACTATAACTGAAGCGACAGCAATTGGTACCGAGCTAAGGAAATATTTTTGAAATTTGTAGAAAAAATAAAAGCTAGGCGAGATACCTAGCTTTTATTCGGTGATTTAGTAACCGACTTTATTACAGCATATTTCAGCCTAAATGAAATAAAGTGCCGTTAGATAAATTAAGATAGCTAACGAGAAATAAGGACTAAACAAAACTTGCCAGTACCAGTTTCTTGGCTTGAAGCCCACCCCATACACCATGCTTGAACATACAGACCAAATCAGTGCTGGTGCGATGATTGAGTTAAAACCACCAATTGCTTGATGGTAAGCTTCAGGGTCCCACATCACCAATCCTACGTGCATAAAGCCAAGGATGAGAGATAAGACTCGTAGCAGAGTCTTATCCATTGGTGCGTGAAGTTTCGCTACCTTATCAGCGAGGTTACTCACTGTCTTTATCCATCATTTCTGAGTGCTCTAGCCAAAGAGCGTTGATGATACCGAATGCACAAGCAAGTAGTACACCTAGAATCCATGCGAAATACCACATAGTAAATGCTCCTTAGTAAAGTGAGTTTTTGTTGTCTTCAATGTACTGGTCATCAAGGCGACCAAACATCTTGTAGTAAGTCCAAGATGTGTAACCAAGGATGATTGGCACCATAACAAACGCAACGCCTGTCATTAGGTTCAGAGTCAGCTCAGATGACGTTGCATCCCACATTGTTAAGCTGTGGCTTGGCATTAAGTCTGAAGGCATGATGAATGGGAACATCGCAAAACCTGCAGTAAAGATAACACCAGCAACACCCAAGCTTGAAGTAATGAACGAAATCGCACATTTTTCAAGACGAGATGCCAATACAGCGAGAAGCGGCATTGCAACACCTAGTACAGGAGCAGCCCATAGTAATGGGTAGTTTTCAAAATTCTTCATCCACGCACCAGCTTCACGGATAACCTCTTTGTTTAGAGGGTTAGAAGCAGCGTTAGTGTCGATACCGCCAACAATGACGTAGCCATCGATATTTTGGATCCAGAAACCAGCCGCTACAAACGCAGCAACCGTCAGTAAACCAGCCAACTGAGCAACGTTGCGCGCACGCACATGCACTTCGCCTGTTGTTTTCATTTGTAGCCAAGTAGAACCTTGCATCAAAATCATGAACAAGCTTACTAGACCACACAACAGTGCAAATGGGTTTAGTAGACCAAAGAATGAGCCATGGTATGTTGGCATCAAGAACTCACTCAATTGGAACGGTACACCTTGTAGAAGGTTACCAAACGCCACACCAAAGATGATTGGCGGAACAAAACCACTGATTGAGATACAGATATCCCAGGTATTGCGCCATTTTGGATCTTCGATTTTAGAGCGGTAGTCTAGGCCCAGAGGACGAAGCCATAGCGCTGCTAGTGTCAAAATCATCGCTAAGTAAAAGCCTGAAAATGACGTTGCGTAAACCAAAGGCCAAGCTGCGAACAGTGCACCACCAGCAGTGATAAGCCAAACTTGGTTACCATCCCAGTGAGGAGCAATTGAGTTAATCATGACACGGCGTTGCGTGTCGTTTTTACCGATAATAGGTACAAGCGCGCCTACACCCATATCGAAGCCGTCTGTTACTGCAAAACCAACTAGTAGAACACCGATTAGTATCCACCAGATGAGTCGCAAGATTTCGTAATCAAACATCTTGTTATCTCCTTACCTTACGCTTCTACTTGGCGACTAACTTTGTCTTCAACAGAGTCAGCATTTTGCTCGAAGTGGTAGCGACCCGTTTTCAGGCTACTTGGACCTTTACGAGCGAATTTCAACATTAGGTAAACTTCTGCAATCAGGAATACCGTGTATAGCGCCAGAATTGCGAAGAGTGAAGTCCAGATTTCACCTGCAGTTAGTGCAGAAGCTGCAACATGCACTGGTAAAATTTCACCTACAGCCCAAGGTTGACGGCCGTACTCAGCGACGAACCAACCCGCTTCAATTGCAATCCAAGGTAGTGGAATGCTAAATAGTGCAGCTTTTAGAATCCATTGTTTCTGCTCAATCTTCTGACGACACGTTTGGATAAACGCCGCACCAAAGACAAACAACATGATGAAGCCACAAGCAACCATGATACGGAATGACCAGAATAGCGGCCATACTGTTGGGATTGAGTCGTCCGCAGCAGCTTGGATTTGCTCTTCTGTTGCATCAACAACATTGTCTGTGTAGCGTTTTAGAAGTAGACCGTAACCTAGGTCACCTTTCACTTCATCAAACGCAGTCATGTTTTCTTCTGACTTATCGCCCGCACGAAGCTTCTCTAGAAGTTCATAAGCGTACATGCCGTCACGAATACGATCGACGTGTTCATCACGTAAATCACGAAGACCTGTTACTTGCTCATCAAAAGAACGTGTCGCGATAATACCCATTACGTAAGGGATCTTAATTGCGTAATCGGTATGCATCGTTTCCTGGTTAGGAACACCAAATAATGTAAATGCGGCAGGTGCAGGTTCAGTGTGCCACTCTGCTTCAATTGCAGCGAGTTTCACTTTTTGAACTTCACCAAGCTCGTAGCCAGATTCGTCACCAAGAACGATGGTAGATAAGATAGCAGCAATACCGAAAGATGCAGCGATAGCAAATGAACGACGAGCAAACGCAATGTCACGACCTTTTAATAGGTAGTATGAACTGATGCCTAGAATAAACATTGCGCCACAAGTGTAACCAGAAGCAACCGTATGCACGAACTTAACCTGAGCAACTGGGTTTAGTACAACCTCAGAGAAGCTCACCATTTCCATTCGCATGGTTTCGAAGTTGAAATCTGCGCCTACTGGGTTTTGCATCCAGCCGTTTGCGATAAGAATCCAAAGAGCAGAGAAGTTAGAGCCTAGTGCCACAAGCCAGGTAACCGCTAAGTGTTGGCGTTTAGATAGACGATCCCACCCGAAGAAGAATAGACCAACAAAAGTTGACTCCAGGAAGAATGCGACAAGTGCTTCGATCGCTAGCGGTGCACCGAAGATATCACCTACATAGTGGGAGTAGTAAGACCAGTTCGTACCAAACTGGAACTCCATGGTAAGGCCTGTCGCCACACCAAGTGCAAAGTTAATACCGAATAGCTTACCCCAGAACTTGGTCATGTCCTTATAGATTTGCTTGTTCGTCATTACGTACATCGATTCCATAATGGCCAGAAGGAAGGCCATACCAAGGGTCAATGGTACGAATAGGAAGTGATACATCGCTGTCAGTGCAAACTGCAACCGCGATAGATCAACTACGTCAATCATGGTAACTCCTATGTGTCGGCTGAATGACACTCTCTACATATTGCAATCCATATTCAGGTGTTATTTACACTTGAAAAATGTTGAATTATCACAACTCATTGTTGCAAAAATGTGCTTCATTGGTTAGTTAATTGTTAAGCATCAGCTAATATAGCTGGGGCTAATATTACTTGTAAAAACAGATTGTTTCAAAAGGTTTATAGCCGTAACGCGCTTTGATATACATCAATGTTTATGCGCGGAATTTGCACAAAAATCCATCACATTGATCTAGATCAACCAGTATTGGATACGGATGTTAAGAGAGAGTAATCAGGAGAGAAATTAACCAGTTGCAAGCAAACATCGAGTTAACAATCAATGCTTTTTACTTACTAAACCAGTATGAGAAAAAATTCAAAAAATGTGAGTTTGGTCAACTTTAATGAAGCGCTGGGCAACAACGGCCCAGCGAGGGAATCTTATTTTTCAATTCCGAAATGCAAATACGCACGATCTGTCGCGATTCTTCCACGCGGAGTGCGTTGTAAATAACCTTGCTGAATAAGATAAGGTTCAAGAACGTCTTCAATAGTGTCCTTTTCTTCACCTATCGCCGCTGCCATGTTGTCGAGCCCGACCGGACCACCACCAAATTTTTCCATAATCGCGAGTAGTAGCTTACGGTCCATGTAATCGAAGCCTTCGGCGTCCACATCAAGCATATTCAACGCCTTATCGGCAACATCGGCACAAATGTGACCATTGCCTTTTACTTCCGCATAATCACGAACACGGCGTAGCAAACGGTTAGCAATACGTGGTGTGCCACGCGCACGTCTTGCCACTTCCAATGCACCTTCAGGTTCCATTGATAAACCTAAACAATCCGCGCTTCGCTGCACGATATCTTGGAGGTCTTTTATCTTATAAAACTCAAGGCGCTGAGTAATACCAAAGCGGTCGCGCAATGGTGACGTCAAAGAGCCCGCTCGGGTCGTCGCACCAATTAACGTAAACGGTGGTAAATCGATCTTAATAGAACGAGCGGCCGGACCTTCACCGATCATAATATCCAGTTGATAATCTTCCATCGCCGGATATAGCACCTCTTCAACCATCGGACTCAAGCGGTGAATCTCATCGATGAACAACACATCGTTTTCTTCAAGGTTGGTTAACAGCGCGGCCAAATCGCCTGCTTTCTCAAGTACAGGGCCTGAAGTAGTGCGAATGTTCACTTCCATTTCATTGGCAACGATATTCGCAAGTGTGGTTTTACCCAAACCTGGGGGACCAAAAATCAAAAGGTGATCAAGTGCTTCGCTACGTAACTGAGCAGCTTTAATGAAGATCTCCATTTGGTCACGGACATGGTCCTGACCTTGGTAATCCGCTAATTTTTTTGGCCGAATAGCACGATCAATGACATCTTCATCACGAAAGGCAGGGTTTTCTGGCGCGATTAAACGATCGGCTTCAATCATCTTTTTACCTTGAAAAATGGTTACCTGAGAGAATAATGCCGCTCGTTTAACAGCAAGTGGCATATTTCTATATCTCGTCATCCTGTACAGCGACGAAGGAGCGTGATACAGGATCTTCTATCCGAGCGATTTATGGTCAAATTGTTTCATTAACCGCTCAGCGTGCTGCTATTAGATTCCCAGTCTCGCCAGGCTCGCTGGAATGACACAAAAAACATCGTTAAGCGATTGGCATTAACCTTAGAGAATGAGTTATCTTGAACAAATGTTCACTGTGCAACCAGCGTTACACCATTGATTTTAGAGCTTCACGGATCATTTGCTCACTGCTCATGTCCGGTTTAGCGATCTGAGATACCACTTTCGACGCTTGAGTCGGCTTGTAACCTAGAGCTAGAAGAGCACTGATTGCCTCTTCTTCTGCGTTGTTGGATGTTGCACCAGAATCCGCAGGAGCAGCATCCGTAAATGGCGTAAATAGATCGCCAGCGCCCCACCCTTTCAAGCGGTCTTTCATTTCAACAACCAATCGCTCTGCGGTTTTCTTGCCAACGCCTGGAAGCTTAACCAGCGTAGAAACGTCTTCATGTTCCACACAAGTAACAAATTGCGTTGCTGTCATACCAGAGAGAATACCAAGACCGAGTTTAGGACCAACGCCATTGGCTTTGATCACTTCACGGAAAAGTGCTCGTTCTTTTACTGTGTTGAAACCGTATAGCAATTGCGCATCCTCACGGACAACAAAGTGAGTATAAATAATGGCTTCTTCGCCAACATTTGGCAGTTCGTAAAAACAGCTCATTGGCATCTGGACTTCATAACCAATGCCATTAACTTCAATTAATACTTCAGGTGGTTGTTTTTCAATCAGTATGCCACGAAGACGTCCAATCACTATAAATACTCTTTGGAAATGAATTTGCGACAGGATAATAAAGAACTGGATAGACATCCAGTTAATTTTAACGGTAGCGCCCTTTTCTGGCACTGGTTGCTTTGCCCGCTAACGCAACGAGAGTCTTGTTAGTATTGGCATGACAAATCGCCACACCTAAAGCATCGGCTGCATCCGCTTGAGGCTTGGCGGGCAATTTAAGCATCTGCTGAACCATATGCTGAACTTGCGCTTTGTCCGCGCCACCAGTGCCGACGACAGCTTGCTTAATAAGACGAGCCGCGTATTCAAATACCGGCAACTCCGCATTCACCGCAGCAACAATTGCACTGCCACGAGCTTGGCCAAGTTTTAGCGCTGAATCCGCGTTTTTGGCCATAAACACTTGCTCGATCGCGAAAACGTCCGGTTGAAACTGGGTAATGATTTCCGTGACGCCTGCATAAATCTGTTTAAGCCGACCCGGAAGTTCTTTTTCTGAAGTACGAATGCAGCCACTACCAAGGTATTGCAAGTGGCGTCCATTTTGACGAATGACCCCATAGCCGGTAATGCGCGAACCTGGGTCAATGCCCAAAATAATTGACATGAATGTTCCTAAAAATGAGGCCTAATTCGGCCTCAGTCTTTTTATTATTACTTGCTAACTTCGGAGCAAATACCGCTCCCGACACCTTGAGTTTAATCTAGCGTAGCCGCAACGTCGTCAGAGATATCACCATTGTGATAAACCTCTTGAACGTCGTCCAGATCTTCCAAAGCGTCAATCAAACGAAGTAGTTTTGGCGCAGTATCCGCGTCCAAATCTGCTTTCGTAGATGGGATCAGCGACACCTCAGCGTTCTCTGCCTCAAACCCTGCGGCATCAAGAGCATCTTTTACGAGTCCAAAGTCGCCTGGGGCCGTGTAGACATCAATCGAGCCATCTTCTGCCGTTTCAATGTCATCAGCACCACTTTCTAATGCTACTTCCATTACCGCATCCTCATCTAAACCTGGGCCATATGAAATCACGCCTTTCTTGTCGAAAAGATAGTTGACGCTACCATCCGTCCCCAGATTGCCGCCTGACTTTGAGAATGCATGGCGTACGCCAGATACCGTACGATTTCGGTTATCCGTCATACATTCGACCATGACCGCCGTACCACCTGGACCATAACCTTCATAGATCACGGTTTCCATGTTGTCGTCGCCTTCACCACCAGCACCTCGGCTGACAGCGCGGTTGACAGTGTCACGTGTCATGTTGTTAGACAGTGCTTTATCAATTGCTGCTCGCAAACGTGGGTTATTTTCTGGCTCACCGCCCCCCTCTTTTGCCGCAACAACGATTTCACGGATTAATTTAGTAAAGATTTTGCCGCGCTTCGCATCTTGCGCTGCTTTACGGTGACGAATATTCGCCCATTTACTATGACCAGCCATAATTCACCTTTTAATGTATTTTGACGCTTAATAACAAAACATGTTCTAAAAAGCGTTGCTTGGGAAATTGCTTTGGAAGTTTCTTGGGTTTATTTAAACAAAAACTCCCGCAGTTGCGGGAGTTTTCTTAAAATGTTGTGCGCTTATTCTGCGTCTTTTTCTTTCGCTGCAGTTACTGAGATTGCTAGCTCTTCTAGCGCTGCTGGGTTCGCAATACTTGGTGCGTCTGTTAGTAGACACGCCGCTGCTGTTGTTTTAGGGAACGCGATAACATCACGGATGTTCTCTGTGCCACATAGCAGCATTACTAGACGGTCTAGACCAAATGCAAGACCAGCATGTGGAGGCGTACCGAATTTCAGCGCATCAAGCAGGAAGCCGAACTTAAGCTGTTGCTCTTCAGGTGTGATACCTAGAATATCAAATACGGCTTCTTGCATATCTGCGTTGTGGATACGAACAGAGCCGCCGCCCACTTCGTAGCCATTTAGAACCATATCGTAAGCGTTAGAATTTGCCGCAGCTGGGTTTGCTTTTAGCTCTTCTGCAGTCACACCTAGAGGCGATGTGAATGGGTGGTGCATCGCGTGTAGGTTACCTTCGTCATCTTCTTCGAACATTGGGAAGTCAACAACCCATAGTGGAGCCCATGCAGACTCATCCGTTAGCTCTAGGTCTTTACCTAGTTTCAAACGTAGCGCACCCATTGCTTCTGCAACGATACCCGCTTTATCAGCGCCAAATAGGATAATGTCACCAGATTCCGCTTGAGTACGATCTAGAATGCCGTTGATCACGTCTTCATTTAGGAACTTAGCGACTGGAGATTGGATACCTTCCATGCCCGCTGCACGGTCATTAACCTTCATCCAAGCTAGACCTTTCGCACCGTAGATGCCAACGAATTCACCGTAGCCATCAATTTGCTTACGAGTCAGAGAAGCGCCACCTGGAACGCGAATAACGGCAACGCGGCCTTTTTCGTCGTTTGCTGGACCTGAGAATACTTTGAACTCAACGTCTTTCACTAGGTCAGCAACGTCTACTAGTTCCAGTGGGTTACGTAGGTCTGGCTTGTCAGAACCGAAACGACGAATCGCTTCGCTGAACGGCATTACTGGGAATTCACCTAGGTCAACGTTTAGTAGCTCTTGCCACATTTCACGAACCATTTTCTCAGTCGTTGCACGAACTTGGTCAGCCGTCATGAATGACGTTTCGATATCGATCTGAGTGAATTCTGGTTGACGGTCAGCACGCAAGTCTTCATCACGGAAACACTTAACGATTTGGTAGTAACGGTCAAAACCAGACATCATTAGAAGCTGTTTGAATAGCTGTGGAGACTGAGGAAGCGCGTAGAAGCTGCCTTTGTGAACACGGCTAGGTACTAGGTAGTCACGAGCGCCTTCTGGTGTCGCTTTTGTTAGTACTGGTGTTTCGATGTCTAGGAAGCCGTTGTCATCTAGGAAACGACGAACAAAGCTAGACGCTTTAGCACGTAGCTTGATGCGGTCGCTCATTTCTGGACGACGTAGATCTAGGTAACGATACTTCAGGCGCTGCTCTTCAGAGTTCTTTTGGTTGAAGTCTAGAGGCAGAACATCAGAACGGTTGATGATTTCAAGACCTTTCGCAAGGATCTCGACTTCACCTGTTGCCATGTCTTTGTTTGCTTGGCTCTCTGGGCGAACGCGCACTTCACCCGTTAGTTTGATACAGAATTCATTACGAAGTGTGTTCGCCACTTCATACGCATCCGCCATATCTGGATCAACAACTACCTGAACGATACCTTCGCGATCTCGCATATCAATAAAAATAAGACCGCCTAAATCACGACGACGGTTAACCCAGCCGCAAAGTTCTACAGTTTGTCCTGCAAGGGACTTGTTCAGGTGACCACAGTAATGGGTACGCATAATGAAATTCCCAATCTCTCAAATGTTGTTAACTACGCTCTGTCAGCCTCATTGCTAAGCAGAGTAAAGATTCAGTTATACGCTGAATGTCCACGAAAATCGACTACTCAACATACAATTACGTGTGTTTTATCATTCACTGGTGCTTTTTAGTACAACAAATGTTCAAAAGCGCACCAAAGCGAAAAAATTGGGGAAGATTATAGCGTGAAATTACCTATTTCAGCAAAACTCTCGTAAAGTATTCACACGAGTAGCAAGCAGTAAAGAATAATGGATAACTTACCTCTTCGACTTGGATTGACGATGTGGTCGCACAATCAATGGCAACAAAGTTTTTACGGCAGCGGGACAAAGCCCGCTGAACGTTTAGAAAGGTATGCGCAAGTGTTTCATACCGTGGAAGGCAACACGACATTTTATGCCACACCGACGCTCAATACAGTGCAAAACTGGAGAGCCGCAACCCACGATGATTTTCGCTTTACTTTCAAACTTCCTAAAGCCATCACTCATGAGCAAATGCTAAGAGGTTGCAGCGAACAACTGAGAGACTTCATGAAAGTCATGGAGCCTTTGCATTACCGTGTGGGCCAATGGACAATTCAATTGCCAGCCGCATTTGGTCCTGAGCACCTTGATCGGCTGAAAAAGTTCTGTGCGAGCTTTCCACCTAACTTCCCTCTCGGTGTTGAGGTTCGCCATATGGCATTTTTCTCCAAAGGCGAAGAAGAGCGAGCACTTAACCAATGGTTAGTAGAGAATAATATTGACCGCATTATTATGGATAGCCGCCCAGTCTTTGCCGCTAAGCCCGACAATGAGGCGATTATTGATGCACAAATGAAAAAACCACGAGTACCTGTTCACGCCATTGCTACCGCTTCACACCCTTTGATTCGCTTTATTGGTCATCCAGAAGAACAGCAAAATTACGAGTTTTTTAAACCATGGCTCAACAAGTTGCCACAATGGATTGCCGAAGGTAAACAGCCATATGTCATGATCCATACCGCAGACAATATAATTGCGCCAGAGTTGGCCGCAAACCTATATAAAGACATACAAAAGCGTATCACGCTCCCTGAGTTAGCACCTTTCCCTGCTGACGATGGCAACTCGCAGTTACAGATGTTCTAACGCAACACATGACAGAGGCGCGAAATTCCCATAAAATACGCGCCTTTTTTGGTGCCTGACATTTTCAGGCGGCTTGTATGCAGAGACTTAGTTATGAACCCTAAGAGCAATCCAGATACTATTTTTTCGGCTCCAATCGATAAAATTGGGGATTTCACGTTCGATGAACGCGTAGCGGAAGTATTTCCTGACATGATTCAACGATCGGTACCGGGTTACAGCAATATCATTTCTGCAATCGGTATGCTGGCAGAGCGTTTTGTAAAACCTCACTCAAACATCTATGACCTTGGCTGTTCTTTGGGTGCTGCAACATTGTCTATGCGTCGCCATATCAAACAAGAAGGTTGCCAAATCATCGCAGTGGACAACTCTCCTGCGATGGTTGAGCGTTGTAAACTTCACGTCAACGCTTACCGCAGTGACACTCCTGTGGATGTAGTAGAAGCAGACATTCGCAATATCGAAATTGAAAACGCGTCAGTGGTGGTGTTGAACTTCACTTTGCAATTCCTCTCTCCAGAAGATCGTTACTCCTTGCTCGAAAAAATTTACGCTGGCCTTCGTCCGGGCGGCATTTTGATTCTATCTGAGAAATTCGTCTTCGAAGATGAAGTGTCGAACGAACTATTAATTGACCTTCACCACGACTTTAAACGTGCGAATGGTTATAGCGAACTAGAAATCAGCCAAAAGCGCAGCGCGATAGAAAATGTAATGCGCCCAGATTCAAAGAAAGAGCATAAAGAGCGTTTCGCTAAAATTGGCTTTTCTAGCTACGATGTTTGGTTCCAATGCTTTAACTTCGGCTCCATGTTCGCGATTAAATAGACCATGCATACAAAGCCTGAACCATACCGATTTCGGCTTTTGTTAATAATTTATACCCATCAACTCAGCGATTAACTAACTATGTTTAACTTTGCAAATTTCTACCAATTGATTGCCCAAGACACCCGTCTTCAACCTTGGCTTAATGTGCTTCCACAACAGCTAACGGATTGGCAAAATGCAGAGCACGGTGACTTTGGTCGCTGGTTGAAAGCCCTGAACAAAATCCCAGCGGGTAGACCGGACAACATCGACATTGTTGATTCTGTCACGATTTCAAACAATGAGCCGATGCCTCAAGGGGAACTTAAAAAGCTAGAAAGCTTACTTCGTACATTCCATCCTTGGCGCAAAGGCCCATACCACGTACACGGCATCCATATTGATACTGAGTGGCGCAGTGATTGGAAATGGGACCGCGTGCTTCCGCATATTTCACCATTAAAGAATCGCAGCGTACTCGATGTAGGTTGTGGTAACGGCTACCACATGTGGCGCATGCTAGGCGAAGGTGCACGCTTAACTGTCGGTATCGATCCATCTCACCTGTTCCTGATTCAGTTCGAAGCAATTCGTAAACTAATGGGCGATGACCAACGTGCACACCTACTGCCATTGGGCATTGAACAACTACCTAAGTTAGAAGCGTTCGATACGGTATTCAGCATGGGCGTGCTTTACCATCGCCGCTCGCCTCTCGATCATTTAGTGCAACTAAAAGATCAATTGGTATCTGGTGGTGAACTCGTATTGGAAACACTCGTGATTGAAGGTGATGAGAATGCAGTATTGGTCCCGACTTCTCGTTACGCGCAAATGCGTAATGTCTATTTCTTCCCTTCAGCAAAAGCCCTAAAAGTGTGGTTAGAATTGGTCGGTTTTGAAGATGTTCGTATCGTTGATGAAAACATCACATCCGTAGATGAACAACGTACCACAGATTGGATGACGCATAACTCTCTACCTGACTACTTAGATCCGAACGACCCAAGCAAGACTGTAGAAGGCTACCCTGCCCCTCGCCGCGCGGTTCTTGTCGCTCGCAAATCATAATTCGCTGAGATTCCTGACATTGTCTTAACTCATTTTACGAGTTAAGACATTACCCTCTTTCCTCGTAATGAGCGAGTTTGTTTTTTGAATCCATTTTTCACGTCAAAATATAAGCACGCTCTAAATAAGGATGCGCTTTTATGTCCTTGATTTTTGGCTTTTCATCACTATTCCTCAAACAATAAGTAATAGAGAAACATTCTTACTTGTGAGGCTTTATCGATATAAGCTAAACTCCTAAAAAATAAACAACTTAATCCAATCCCAAGGTTTTCAATGTTATTACGATTGACCCCGATTGTTGCCATCGCCTTACTATCTGGATGCTCACTAACCAAAGGCGAACAGTACCACCAAGAAACGTTAGCGGCGATTCAAAATTCAGAAGCGAATGTCAATAATCGCATTACCAACCTAGAGCTACAGCTCAGCAACCAATCGGACTATATCGACAGCCTTGAAGAACAAGTCGATAAACTACAGGTTGAACTTCTTACATTTCGCGATGAAGCAATGGCAGAAGTAAAAAAACCGAAAGAGCCGATTATTGTCCAATCTCCCGCTCCTGTGGAACCAACCCCAACTCACGATATTGTCCTTGGCTCTATCGAAAAGGTCACGGTAGAGTCGATTAAGCAAACTTTTGATGCACGTATCGACACTGGTGCTGCGACGTCGTCTTTAAATGCCGTTGATATTGAAGAGTTCGAAAGAAATGGCAAAAAATGGGTCCGATTCCACTTAGCAGACACCAGTAAATCCGAAGAAGAGAAAAGTACTTGGATCGAAGCACCTGTCATTCGCTACGTCAAAATCCGCCAGGTTACCAGTGAAGAGTTAGAACGCCGCGCTGTGGTAGAACTTTGGGTGCGCGTTGGAAAAATTCATGAAAAAGCGCAATTTACGTTGGCAGATCGCTCACATATGAACCATCCTATTTTACTGGGTAGAGAATTTATGCGCGACATAGCACTTGTCGATGTAAGTCGTACCTATATCCAAACGGACGAAGATAAAAAATAATAAGGTAGATTATGACGTCAAAAATACCGTTTTACCTTTCTATCATCTTATTGGTGATTGCGGGCATTGCTCTGAGTGTTTTCAGGCATGAAAACTACGGCGTGCCTTGGACGCCAGGCGAAACTCGCCAGGTGTGGGATGTAGAAGCTCGTATTGAGTTCAATGCTAACGGCAACGAAGTAAAAGCGTCACTTGCAGCACCGCATACGCAAAGTGGTTACACACTTATTGGTGAATCTGCTTCCTCATCAGGTTATGGCGTTTCCTACATCAATGACGATTCAGGCCGTCGTGCAGAATGGTCAATTCGCCAAGCTCAAGGGCCACAAACCATATACTACAAAGCCCAGTTCTTAGTAGACCCTCAGGCTAAAGTCACTCCTTTACCGCCAACGGAAGACATTACGCCACCAACGCTATCAGCACCACAAGCAGCAGCGGCAAATGCCCTTATCGAACGTGCGATGAGTCGCTCAGCCGATAATGTGACGTTTACTCGTGAGCTTATCAAAGCGCTTAATGACCCAGATAGCCAAAACTCGTCGCTACTACTGAACGATTTCAGCCGTACTGATGCACTGCATAATATTTTGCTTACCGCAGGTATACAGAGCAAAACCGTCGGTGTTATCGAACTAGAGGATGGTCGTCGACGCCAAACAATTCAACCAATGGTTCAGGTTTGGTCAGGTAAAGATTGGGTACTGTTTTCACCAAAATCCGAACAAAAAGCAGTGAAACCCAACTTGTTAGTGTGGGATGAATCAAACGTATCCTTACTTGACCTTGTTGGTGGTAAAAATAGCCAAGTGCATTTCTCGATGATTAAGCAAGAAATGACACCACAACAAGCTACAAACAACAAAATAGAAGCAGATGGATTACTGAATATTTCAATTCATAGCTTACCTTTGGAAGAGCAAGCGATGTTCAAAACCATCATGCTCATCCCTATTGGTGCTCTGATCGTTGTGTTCTTGCGTGTGATTATCGGCCTGAAAACATCCGGTACCTTCATGCCGGTGTTGATTGCCGTTGCTTTTGTTCAAACTCAACTATTAACTGGTATTGTCGGTTTCTTGCTAATTGTAGGTACAGGCCTGATTATTCGAAGCTATTTGTCTAGGTTGAACTTATTGCTGGTAGCAAGGATATCTGCGGTCATTATTACCGTTATCATGATCATCTCGGTGTTCACCGTTGTTGCATTTAAGATGGGCTTAACGGAAGGCCTAACAATTACCTTCTTCCCTATGATCATCTTGTCTTGGACGATTGAACGTATGTCAATCCTATGGGAAGAAGAAGGTGCGAAGGAAGTTGCTCTGCAAGGTGGTGGTTCATTGCTGACAGCGGTATTAGTTTACCTTGCAATGACGAACTCATACATTCAACACTTAACCTTTAACTTCATTGGTCTACAGTTGATTGTTCTGGCCGGTATTCTATTACTAGGTACTTACACAGGTTACCGCCTCACTGAGCTACGACGCTTCAAACCACTAGCGGAGGACTAAACGATGTTCGAAAGTTTTACTTCGCCGTCTAAGCTTCGCCATAAAGGCATTATGGGGATGAACAAGCGTAACCACAGCTATATTGGCCGTTACAATGATCGTTCTAAATACCCACTTGTCGATGACAAGCTAAAGACCAAAATTATTGCACAGGCAGCAGGAGCAACAGTTCCTGCCCTGATCGGTGTCATTCATAACCAAGCTGAAGTTAAGACTATCCACAAAATGGTTGAGAACTGGCCTGGTTTTGTAATCAAACCTGCACAAGGTAGTGGCGGTAAAGGCATTCTGGTTGTTACGTCTCATAAAAACGGGGTATATACCAAACCCTCCGGCTCTACAATTGGTAGGGATGAGGTCGAGCGTCACATTAGTAATGCGCTTGCTGGCCTTTTCTCTCTTGGTGGTAAAAATGACGTTGCTGTGGTTGAAAACTTAATCAAGTTTGATGACTGTTTTGATGGCTTCAGTTATGAAGGCGTACCAGATGTTCGGATCATCGTATTTAAAGGTTATCCAGTTATGGCGATGATGCGCTGCTCTACAGCGGCTTCCGACGGCAAAGCAAACCTTCACCAAGGTGCGGTAGGAGTAGGCATTGACATCGCGACAGGTAAAGCCGTCAGAGCGGTGCAGTTCGATCATCCAGTGACTCATCACCCTGATACAGGTAAAGACCTTTCGACCCTTCAAGTACCGCATTGGGAGCGCTTGCTGGAGCTTGCGTCAAGTGCCTGGGAAATGACAGGTTTGGGATACATGGGTACGGATATGGTGCTGGATAAAGATGAAGGACCTATGGTTTTAGAGCTTAACGCTCGCCCTGGTCTGGCAATCCAAATCGCTAATGGTGCAGGCTTGCTTCCTCGTTTGAAACACATAGAGAGCCTTGGCACACCTGCTGAGTATCCAAAACCGATTGAACGCGTCGCTTACGCGGCAGAGCAGTTCGGTGTGAAGCCGTTGTTCTAACCCTCCGACATAATGTTCGTTATTACTCGCCAGTAATTGTCATGATTACTGGCGTTTTTGTTCCCGCATCCAAAAACCTTGCACTTGCTCTCCTTATTAAACACATCCTTCTCATATATAAGTTGAATCAATGATCGAGCTAACAAAATCAACATAGATCGTTTCTGTTCTACTTTGCCTTTTGAGTATGATGAGAGCTCCCCTTACTCAACTTGAGAGGTTGGGAAATGCTAATAAAAGAAACAAATAATGATGAACCAGAGCTTGAAGAACAAGAGAGCTTAGACCAACACCTACAGCGCTTGTCTGAGCTTTCTGTCCAAGCACTTGAACAGCTTGCTGAAATGATCGAAGTCAGGGACGATATTCCAGAGGAATAAACGTCGCTTCCTCATTAAGTTCCGCTAATAAGCCGAGACTGCCGTCCTACAGTCTCGGCTTATCTTATGTAGTTCGAAGCCTACCTCGCAAACAGATACAAAAACGCCCGCGTTCATGCGGGCGTTTTGTTAGATTCGCAGTTTACGATTCAAACTCTTCAATCATCTCTTGCGCTTCAGTCTTAGGCTTATCCGTTTGACCAAAACCACGCAAGCCAACCACGTGTACGTGTTCGTGGTCTTTAAACACCTTACGCACCAGTTTGTAGGTCGTACCTTTCTCTGGGCTGATGTTTTCTGGTGCCGCGATAAGAAGCTGCATATCCAGACGGTCACACAATTCGAACAATGTCGCGATCGATTTCGCATCCAGACGCGCTGCTTCATCCAAGAAGAGCAAACGACAAGGCACAATGTCTTTGCTGCGTAGACGACGAGACTCTTCTTCCCAGCTTTGTACTACCATCAATAGGATTGACTGACCGGTACCGATCGCTTCACCTGTTGATAGTGCGCCAGACTCAGCCTGTAGCCAACCATCTGTACCACGGTTCACTTCTACACTTAGCTCTAGGTAGTTACGGTAATCCAGTAGCTCTTCACCCAGAACCTGAGGAGAACGTTGACCCATATCGATATGTGGGTTCACACGTTGGAACAGCTTCGCCATTGCTTCGGAGAAAGTAAAGCGAGTCGATTCAAACAGGTCTTTGTGCTGCTCTTGCTGTGTCGCTAGACCGTTCAGTAGCACTTCGTGACTTTCGCGGATCTTCACGTTTAGACGTACGCCTTTCACCTGGCCAAACGAAATGTTCGACAAGCCTTGGTTCAGCATACGAATACGGTTTTGCTCACGCTGAATCGTCTTCTTGATGATGCTCGCTACCGACTCAGAGCTGATCGCTAGACGGTTTTCACGTTGCGTTAGCTCTTCCGTTAGACGCGCCAGCTCGACTTCCATCTCTTCGATTGCTTCAACTGGGTCATCAGTACGGATGATATCCTGACGAATACGCTCACGAAGGTGTTGGTATACAGCAATATAGAACAGAACTTTACGCTCTGGACGAGCGTTGTCTTCAGACAAACGGAGTGCATCACGCAGGTCGTCATTGTTCGCAACCGCTAGACGCAGCGCACCCAGTGATTTATCCGACATCGAACGCAGTTCATCCGCTGACATGTAAGCCAGTTCACGCTTGTGTAGACGACGCTCAACATCATTCTCACGCGCCAGACGAAGCACTGAACACCAGCCGGCTTTCGCAGCAACCACGAACGTACGCAGCTCAACGTATTCTTTCTGAACTTTCTTCAGACGTTTTGCCAAGCCTTTCATCTCTAGTTCAGTAGAGGTGATCGTGCGCTCGTATTCGCTCTTACGGCTGCGAGACGTGTGTAGACGCTCGTGCAATTCGTCACGACGACGCATTGCGCGCTCTTCTGCACCTTCGTCAGCGTTCACGCCAAACTCTTGAAGTTCTTGTTTGAACTCTTGAACCGTTTCCAGTTTCGCTTGGTGTGAACTCTTCAGAGAAGCCAATACTTGGTTGTATTGGTTCATTTGGCCTTGCGACTGTTTCAACTCTTCACGAGAGCGTGTACGCATTTGTTCAGCTTGAACCAGTTTTGCTTTTAGCTGCTCACTCAGTTCGCTGCTCTTGTTCAGTAGGTCTACTGAATCAGAGTAAGCGAAGTAGTGGCGGCGTTCAACGAGATCTGAAAGTGCAAAGATTTGCTTCTTAAGATCTTGTAGCTGCTCGTCTGCCGCTTTGTATTCTGCTTCTAGTGCATCGAATTGCTCGGGGTCAGCATCAAGCGCAGACGCAATATTCTCTAATTGCCCGACGGCTTTTGCATGGTTGCTTAAGAAGTTCTTCGCCTCTGCCAGCTGAGCGATTTTCTCTTCTAGCTCATCAAAACGCGCTTGCAATGACTCATCTTCAACAAGCACCATGTGTGACGCTAGCTTGTCCAGAGAAGACAACGCTTGCTTGCTGGTTTGAAGCTGAGAACGTTGTTGTTGCTCTTTCGCATCCAGATCCGCCAGCACGCGAGCAATTTGGTTACGCTTATCACGAATAGTTGCCAGTGCTTGTTCTGGATCGGCGTCAAAAGCAACCTGAATGTGGTTAGACACAAATAAGTTAAACGCTTGGTACAAGCGCTGCATTTTCTGAGAATCAAACGCCGCTTTTGCGTGTTTCTCTACCACTTCTTCTCGTTCGTTACGCAGCAACTCTAGACGCTGCTCACGTGCCGCGCGGCCAAACAATGGGATCTCAGGCAAGCGAGAGTAACGCATTTGGCGATCGTTCATACGAACGCAAACCGCGCCCTCTAACTCTTCTGCATCGAACGAGCTGTCATCAAAGGCATCGATGTCACCTTCAATGATGTACAAGTCTTCTGGACAGTCGTCTAGCTCTACCAGTTTTTCTTCGATGCCTGACAAGTCAGAAACAACGATAGCGTGACGAGCCGGACCGTACATCGCACTGAAGTAAGGCGCGTCATCAATCGTGATGTCATCGTAGATCTCAGACAGCAATACACCGCCCAGCGTATCTGCTAAACCTTTCAGGCGAGGGTCATTTGAACCACCAGGAGAAGCAAGACGCTCAATCTCAGAGTCTAGCTGGCTACGGCGCTCAGCAAGCTTATCTTTAGCTAAAGACAGCTCCCTTTCTTGTTCAAGGACAACTTGCATGTGGTTCATTACCGCATGGCGATCCTCAAGCTCTTCACCGCTCTGCTCTCTCAGTTTCTCTAGCGCATCGTTCGCCGCAATCCAAGCTGGTGCTATTGCTTCAAGCTTACTGATTTCTGCCACCGCGTTTTGCTCTAGACGGCGCTGTTCACCACGCTGATCACGAACTTCTTCTTGAGCTATCTCTAGTGATTCGATTTGCGTCGCATGACGTTCACGTTCTTGTTCAAACGTAACCTCATCGGTTAGTTCAACGTGATATTGCTTTTTGTATTCAGCAACCAGTTCACGTGCTTGACGCTGCTGGTTAAGGCTGCGTTCGAGATCACGGTGTTGTGCTCGCCATTGCTGTTCGTTTTGTGCGATTTGTTGTGACTCACGCGCTTTCGCAATTGCGGTTTTCGCATGTTCAGACGCGTCTTTGCGCTCAACTTGACCAACAATGCTTTGTACCAGTTTAAGCGCGGTTTCAAACTGCTCTGCCGCTGCAGAAGACATGTCCAGTTTGTGCTTAACCGATAGCAACGCATTGGTGCTTTCTGACTCTTTGTTCTTAAGCTCAGAGACAAGCGCTTGAGCCGATTCCGCCGTTAGGCTGTCATCGCCAAGTAGTTGCTTCGCTTTCTCCAGCGCTTGAACTGCTTGTTGATATTGAAGGGCGCGAGTTTGCTGAACGTCAAGAGCTTGCTGGTAATCAGCAAGTTGCGTCTTAAGGCTATCCACCTCTTCTTCTGCAACGGTAGCTTGCTCTTCAGCCATCATCACGCGTTCTTGCGCTTCTTCGACTACCATCATTTGTTCTTCAAGACGCTCGCTCAGCTCTTCAAGATCTTCTTGGTAGCGTTCGATCTTCTCTTGCTGACGCAGCGCGTTTTGCACCAGTTGCAAGTGATCAGAAGCCGCTTGGTAGTCTTGCTCTAAAGAAGATTCTGACTCGATCAGCAGTTCCAGCTCTTCTTGAACGCGATTAAGCAGATTGTTTTGCTCAATCAAGGTCTCGCGAGAACCAAATAACTCTGAACGCAAAGACAATGTCTGTTCTAGTTTTTTACGACGCTCGTTAGCATGGCGCATATAGTCCGCTGCCACGTAGTTAGTCGACTCTGTGATCAAGTGTTTGAACAAGTCACGGTCTGCTTGCGTAGTTTTGATCGCTTCTAGCGTCATGCGGTTTTCACGCAGTGCCGATTCCATATCTTGGAACGCTTTTTTCACGCCGCCGTTTTGTGGCAAAAGGTAGTCACGTAGCGAGCGCGTAATCGCACTTGAAATACCACCGTAAAGCGATGCTTCGATCAGGCGGTAGAATTTAGAGCGGTCACCAGAGTTACGCAGTTTCTTCGGAATCACACCGAATTCAAACATTTGTGCGTGGTAATCCACGATAGAAGAGAACGCTTTGAACTGAACGCCTTCAAATTCCGCGATCGATTCTTTTACTTCATTGATTTGACGTACACGAGCTTGAGTCGCCGATACGCTTTCCACCAAGATATCCGTTGGTTTCACATGGCTTGGAAGACCTTGGATAACAAACGGTTTGATGTCTACTTTCTTATCACGACCCGCAACTTGCTGCAGTTTTACTGCAAACAATAGGCGTTGGTTACGTGAGTTCACCACGTCCAGCGCCGCATAACATGCGCCCGGCTGTAGCTTACCGTACAAACCTTTGTCGCGAGACGATTGGCTGCTGCCTGCTTCTGTCGTGTTACGGAAGTGCAGTAGCGTTTGGTCAGGAATCAATGCGGTGATGAACGCCGCCATTGTGGTTGATTTACCTGCACCGTTACCACCTGATAGCGTGGTGACCAGACCATCGATGTCAAACGTACGGGCAAAGAAGCCGTTCCAGTTGACCATGGTCAGCGATTGGTATTTACCGCGTTCAATCATGCTCATGCTTCACCCTCTTCTGTTGTTTCTTCTTGGGCTTGGTCGTCTTGATCTTCTTCAGACAATAAGCTGCCTTGGCTTGGCTCTTTGGTGTGCACTACTGCTTCACCATCACGGATCAGACGCAGCTGCGCTTCACGCATGTCATCGCCAATACGTACATCGGCACCAAAGCGGAATACCGCTTCACTGATGCTGAATTTACCGGTTTCACCGATGTTGATGATCATGCCTAGGCGACGCAGACGACGAAGTGACGTACGTACTTTTTCAAACAGCTTTTCTTTATCAAGGTCAGAACCGGTAGCACGGTTCGTCACTAGCTTCATCAGCTTATTTTCATCTGCTAGAGCAAGCAGTTCGTCGTACAGCTCTTGGTTAGTGAAGATGCCTTCGTGCGCAAGACGCTCTGGGCTTAGGTAAAGGAAACACAGTACCTTACCCACCAGCATATCCAGTTCAGAAAGAACACTACGGCCAATCAGAGACGTTGAACGAGGACGAAGGTAGAAGAAACCTTCTGGCGCTTTCACCAATTCGGTGTTGTAGCGTTGGTAGAAAGAAGAAAGCTCAAGTTCGAAATCCGACAACAACGCGTGATTGTCTAGATCTTCACTTGAGATATGACGCCCTGCTCGAAGCATGCTGTCTAGCGCTGGGAACAGAGGGTTAGAAATTGCTTTTGCCAGATTCTCTGACATGTATTCATTAGTATCGGTCGATGACATTCGCTTGTACCTTTGCCCCAAATTCGTTGATTGCTTTCCAGTCTGGTTGAATCGCTTGGTAATCCGATTCTGAATACCCTAGACGTACAGCTTGATCGACGATAATGCGAGCTAAATCAAAATGATGAGTGTAAGGGTGCTGTGCAAGGTAATCTCGCAGTACCACACTCAAATCGATTGGTGTGCCTTGATCTTTATGCGCTTTCAGCATGTCACCAATTCGCTCTGCCAACTCATCATTGACTTGTTGAAACTCTTCGTATTCTACTTCCATCGGAACTTGACCCGTGACCTCGTCATCACGCAGTACTAGGGCCTCATCACGAAGGTCGGAAAGCCTCTCCGCATCTGCATAAGTCAGATACCAAGGCGCATCGAAGTAATCTTTGACAGATTGACGCAGACGCGAGCTAAACGCACGATTCTTATCCATATCGATTGCAGTACGGATAAACTTGTGCACGTGTCGGTCGTAACCAATCCAAAGGTCGATAGCTTGCTGGCCCCAGCTTGTGATTCGGTCCAGCTTCATTTGCAGACCAAACAAGGCTTCTTCGATAAACTCCAGCTCAGGGTCACCGTAAACAATTTCTTGAATATCGAGGATCTGAGTTTGCAGTTCATCACTGGCGGCTTGCAGCGTATCTTGAAGTTCACGCAACGTGCTTGATGTTTCTGACAGAAGTGCTTCACAGTTGTTGATCGCTTCACGCCAGTCTTTGTTAAGCAGGTCAGCAATCTGTTGTTTCACTGACTGTTGCTGCTCATCCATAACACGTTGGTTGAGGTCAATTTGATCGAAAATTTCGCCTACAGAATATTTTAAAACACCGTATACGTTTTTCTTCCAGTGACCCGGTGTGCCACCTTTTTGTGCTGCCTCAATCGCTTTCGCCATTTCATCCGCTACCATGGATAGCTGGATAGATAGACGCAGTTTTGAGAACTCACGATGACGCACGTAGTAGTCGGTTATTCCTATCGCTAATGGCGACAAGCGGTAAATGCTCGCTCCGTCAGTAATCTCACTGACAAAACGGCTCATAAGACGCTGCTTAACCATCTCGTTGATCGCATTGTTCGCACGAAAAGCGGAGGCTTCGCCGGTCTCATCAAATAGTCGAGTGACGATGGCAAATGCATCATGCAGTTCACCTTCACCCAGTTCTTCATCGAACCTTTCATTACTCAGTACGGCAATGGCTATCAAAAATGCCAATCGCTCTGTGGTCAGGTTCAACGAGAAATCGTGCTGCTTAACCCAGCCAACCAGCTCATCGATTGGTTGCTCTGCAGCATTGAGAGTCATCTCACTCATTGTTATTCCTGTTTATCGTTCTTTTTAGCCCACACATGAATGTAGCGGCCTAATGAGAGGTATGGCTCTTGTCGACAAAGTTGTTTTTCTAGCGCCAACACATCTTCAAACTCGTAATCACCCATGTATTCCATATTGCCTATGTAATCACTAAATGAGCGAATACCAGATTTGCCACAAATATTAAAACCTGAATTTTCTATCCACTGGTAGACTTCTTCAGGTTTTAAGCCTTTTTGCGGCTGTAGTTTAAATCTTTTTCGGTGAGGCATGCCGTCTAATATATGAGGAATGTTGCCACAAACCACGTTTTTATAGACTAAACCGTGGTGGTTGTAGAACATGACTGATGCGATACCTCCCGGTTTTACTTGTTCAAGAACTGTTTCAAGTGCGGCCTTAGGATCAACCAGCCACTCCATCACAGCGTGGAACATAACCAGATCGACCTGTCCATCCATATGTTCACCGATGGATTGGACAGGCGAATGAATCAGGCGATACTGCTCAAGCAAACCGTTTTTTTCAATATCCTGCTTAGCCAACTGCAGCATTTCCGAAGATAGATCACATAAAGCGATTCGATGTCCGAGCTTAGCAAGCTTTTGCGACATTTGTGCCAAACCACCACCAGCGTCTAACACTTCTAGGGGTTGCTGGTCAGCATCTAATTCACTTAGAATCTGTAGAAAATCTTCCCACACAATGATTTGGCGGATCTCCCCTTTATCGGAGCCGTAAATATTTTTTGCAAATTTGTGGGCGATATCGTCGAAATTGCGGTCTTCTGTCACTTCTGCTGAGTTATCATAACGGATTGTGCCGCTATTCTGGCACAAGGAAAGCAGGAATAAAGAGGGATACCCTCATTTTTATTATCAATTGATGTTTTTTCGGACTATTTATGTATGTTTGAGCTGAAAAAAGTAGTGTCAGCCATGCTTATGCCCCTTCCGGCATTGCTGCTGATAGGCTTGTTGGGTCTTGCTCTCATTAGTTTTACTACAAAACGTAAAACTGGCTGCTTCGTTGTTCTATTCTCTTTTGTTGGCATTTTTCTTGTTGCCTTCCAACCTGTTTCAACCAAGCTTCTTATGCCGTTAGAGCGAGAGCATAAAGCCTTTTTGCCAGTTTCTGGCACCATCGACTACGTGATGGTTTTAGGGAATGGTCATGTTATCGATGACGAAATTCCACCCACCTCGCAGTTAAGCCGTGCAGCATTAATGCGCTTAACTGAGGGCATTCGTATTTTAAGAATGTATCCAGGCGCGAAATTAATCTTATCCGGCTATGCTGGCGGATCTGAAATTAGCCACGCGCGAATGATGGCGAACGTTGCCCTTGCGTTGGGAGTCGCGAAATCCGATATCATTTTATTAGAAGATGCGAAAGATACGTGGGAAGAGGCGCGTCAAGCGGCTGCATTCGTTCAACAAAAGGAAATTGTGTTAGTCACTTCTGCGAGTCACATGAGCCGTGCATTGTATGAGTTCAACGCAGCAGGCATTAAACCAATCCCAGCCCCGACCAACTTCTTAGCTATTAGCGAGATAAGTCAACCTTGGGATAAATACTCACCTAAAGCGCGTTACTTAGAACAAACAGAGCTTTATTGGCATGAGTACTTGGGCAGTATTTGGCAAAGGTTGCGTGATACTGTCGGCCAAACACCAATGGTTGAAGCAAACTAGTATTATCTTGAAGCCACAAAAAAGGAGAGCCGAAGCTCTCCTTTTTCTTTTTACGATTGAGTTATGTTCAAACTAGTCACCAGCAAACATATAGCCCTCGCCGTGTACCGTTACAAAAATCTGTGGGTTCTTAGGATCGAACTCCATTTTTGCGCGCATACGTCGAATAAGAACATCAATGGTGCGGTCATTCGGCGCATCCACTCGATGGCTGATCATGTTCAAAATACGCTCACGACTTAACACCTGGTTAGGGTAAGACGATAATGCCACCAAAAGTTCATACTCTGCTTTAGTTAGTTTTACTGGCTCACCGTTGCGGCTAAGTGCGCGACGTTGAATGTCGAATGTCCACTCCCCAAAGCGCACAATGTGCTCTTCACTGGTTTCATTCGCTTTCGAGCTGCCACTGCGCGCTGCTGAAATACGCCACAGCAAGTTTTTAACGCGAACTAACAGCTCTCTCAGTTCAAAAGGTTTTGTCACATAATCGTCAGCACCCATTTCTAGGCCTACGATTTTATCAATGCTATCCGTGCGTCCTGTTACTAATATGATACCAATATCCGATTGGCTACGTAACTCACGAGTAAGCATCAGGCCGTCTTCACCAGGCAGGTTAATATCCAGCATGATCAGGTCTACATCGCCCGCTTGCAAAACTTCACGCATTTCTGCGCCACTCTCTGCTTCGCTGACTTGGTAGCCCTCATTTTGGAAATACCCCGCAAGCTTACTACGAGTTACAACATCATCTTCTACGACTAATACGTGATAGCTCATTTACACCACTTTTCTGTCTTCTTATTATCCAAGACGTATTCTATTCATAACTAGTAACATTTCTAGTCATAGATACATTAAAACGCAAGATTTAGCGTTTTTATTGATTCAAAACAAGCTTGCCCATTGCTATTAATAAACGGTCATTTTTGACCATAAAACATAACAATTATAGTTACTGCTATTCATTTTAATTGATTACACTTAGGGGATATCCCTAATTGACTTTGTGATGCATGACTTGAAGCATCATTCAGGAGCCCAAAATGCAAGAAGTGAAAGCTTTTAATGAAAAACGCGCTGAAATTTACTGGTGGTTTTCGAGCTTGTTCGCAAAAGAACTAACAGAGAAAGAATTGGAAGCCTATCACAGTGTTGAAATTCGCAGTTTTCTCGCAGGTTTAGGTGAAAATGAGTCGCTGAAACCAGCTGTTGATAGCCTAGTTGATGCATTGAATCGGTTACAAGATCGTGAAGATGCACAACTAGAGCTTGCAGCTGACTTTTGTGAACTGTTTTTGAAGACAGAAAAATACGGCGCTCTTCCTTACGCATCCATGTACATTGGTGAATCAGGTTTACTGAATGACAAGCCAGCTGAGGAAATGGAAAAGTTGATGGCTGAATTTGGCGTTCAAGTAGACGAAAACCTAAAGGAACCTGCGGATCACTTAGCCGTTGAGCTCGACTTTCTCGGGAACATGATTATCCGCTCAAACGAGCTTGAACAAGAAAAACACATGGAAGAAGCCTTCGTTAAACAAAACGACTTTATCCAGCAACAATTGATGTCTTGGTTACCTCAGTTTTCAGACAAATGTAAAAAATTCGACGAATTTGGATTTTACTCGAGTGTCGCGAAACTATTAGTTGCATTTTGTAAACTAGACAGCGCCTACCTTCTTGGTGAATAATTGCCGCCTATTTTTAGGGAGCCTGCCTATCGGGCTTCCTGTATGCCTGAAAGTGACCAATTGTAAGTAACTTGGGTATAATATTCGTTTGCCTTAACTTAGCGCAAAGACGCTTGGTTATTTAGCAGTCAAAATGTGACTTCAAATACACAAATCTCTTGCTGAAAACATTGCTAGTCAGTCCACATAGGGCTAAAATGTGAGCGCAAACGATTAAATATGATTTATATGTAAACCGCTGAAATATAGCGGTTTTTGTGTTTTCTTAACAGGTTGATGGCAATTTCTCATCAGATAGAAAAAAGATAAAATTCATCGACCGATGCTGCTACGTACCCTTTTGTCGCACTTGGATCAACCGCTGCCGAGACACTTAGCGCCAATTTTATATTGCTAGGTGTGAAACCATTAGAGCATCAGGTACATCCAATACGACATATTTCAGTAGCTCGATACAGGACACCATTTATGGCCACGATAAAAGACGTTGCTCGCTTAGCCGGCGTTTCCACTACGACAGTTTCGCACGTTATCAATAAAACGCGTTTCGTTGCAGAAGCAACGCAAGAAAAAGTAATGAAAGCCGTTGACGAGCTGAATTACGCGCCAAGTGCCGTTGCACGCAGCCTAAAATGCAACTCAACTCGTACGATTGGCATGTTAGTAACTCAATCAACTAACCTATTTTTCTCAGAAGTGATTGATGGCGTTGAGAGCTACTGTTACCGCCAAGGCTATACTCTGATTTTATGTAACACAGGCGGGATTTACGAAAAACAACGCGATTACATTCGTATGCTGGCTGAAAAGCGCGTTGATGGCATCCTAGTGATGTGTTCTGACTTAACCGAAGAACTAAAAGAGATGCTTGACCGTCATGCGGACATTCCTAAAGTGGTCATGGATTGGGGCCCAGAGAGCTCACAAGCAGACAAGATCATGGATAACTCAGAAGAAGGTGGCTACATTGCAACCAAACATCTGATTGACAATGGTCATACGGATATCGCTTGTCTAAGCGGTCATTTTGAAAAGCTTGCTTGCCAAGAGCGCATTGCAGGTTTCCGTCGCGCAATGAGCGAAGCGAACCTAGCTGTAAATGAAGACTGGATCCTTGAAGGTAACTTTGAATGTGATACGGCCGTATTAGTTGCAGATAAAATTACCGCAATGGACAAGCGCCCGACGGCGGTATTCTGTTTTAACGACACAATGGCTCTAGGCCTAATGAGCCGCTTGCAACAAAACGGGATCAAAATTCCTGAAGATATTTCAGTGATCGGCTACGACAACATCGAGCTTGCGGAATACTTCTCTCCACCGCTAACGACTATCCACCAACCTAAACGTCGTGTTGGTAAAAATGCATTCGAAATTCTACTTGAGCGTATCAAAGATAAAGAACACGAAAAACGAATTTTCGAAATGCAACCTGAGCTTGTAATTCGAAATACTGTGAAAAAAATGAACTAAATTTCACTGTATTTAACCGTGTTAAATAAGCGCTCTACAGGGGCGCTTATTTTTTTGGGAAAATTAAGCATTCTCTAATACTTCACACCGCTCTAATAACAATTGACTAACGTTAACTCCCTGTTTTATATAAATGTAATATATATTAAGAACTCCTTTTCAAAGGCCAATTTGCACCTTTCCATATGCAAAATAGAGCATTCAATCTATCATTTTTATTGAACCAAAATCACACTTTTAACGCTAAACCGTGATGTTAATTCAATATAAGAAGTATGCTCATTGTGTCACGCACAGGGCAAACCATTCGAAAGAGTGGGACGCAAAGCCTCCGGCCTGAACCATATTGCGATATGGAAGGTAGCGGGGTTACCGATGGCAAGTGTGTAAGCAATGACTTTACTCTGTAATGACATTGTTTTTACGCATGTTTGCTACTCTCTCGGACCTGACTTTTGGTGGCGTAATATTAATTACACCGAGATAACAAAACATGGATAAACCGATACTCAAAGACTCTATGAAGCTATTTGAGGCACTTGGTAATATCAAGTCGCGCTCAATGTTTGGTGGCTTCGGACTATTCGCTGATGAAACAATGTTTGCACTAGTGGTAAATAATCAGCTTCATATCAGAGCAGACCAAAAAACTTCATCTGACTTCGAGAAACAAGGGCTAAAGCCTTACGTTTATAAAAAACGTGGCTTCCCAGTCGTTACAAAGTACTACGCTATTTCCAGCGATTTATGGGAATCAAGCGAACGCTTAATCGAAGTAGCGAATCAATCATTGAAAAAGGCAAAGCTTGAGAAAGAACAGCAAGCAAGTACAAAGCCTAACCGTTTGAAAGATTTGCCTAACTTACGACTGGCTACCGAGCGCATGCTAAAAAAAGCCGGCATCGAATCCGTAGAGAAGCTTGAAGAGGAAGGTGCGCTTAACGCCTATAAAGCGATAAGAGATACGCACTCTGCAACCGTCAACATTGAGTTGCTATGGGCACTAGAAGGTGCTATCAACGGCACTCATTGGAGTGTGGTACCTCAAGCTCGCCGAGATGAGTTGATGAACGGCCTCCAATAAAAGTCGGCCTAAAAACTATCTTGTAAAACCGCAGTCTAATCTGCGGTTTTTTTGTGAAATTTTTTCGGTTTTCCTACTGTCTTATTACATATATCCCAAATTGGAATCAAAATTATGAATAAGAAACTGATTTTAGGTCTCATCCTACTAGCGGCTATCGTCTTTTTAGGTATTAACTTTGGCCAGTATTTAACCTTAGAGAATGCAAAAGCCCAACAAGAAGCACTAACTACATACATCGATCAGAATTTTGTATTCTCGGCTGCGATTTACTTTTTTACCTACATTGCAATTACCGCTTTTTCTATCCCAGGAGCGGCAGTAGTCACCTTACTTGGTGCAGCCTTATTTGGTTTTTGGACAAGCTTGCTACTGGTTTCTTTCGCTAGCACTATGGGGGCAACACTGGCCTTCTTGAGCAGCCGATACTTATTGCGTGACTGGGTACAAAACAAATTCGGAAATAAACTCAACGCAATTAATCAAGGTGTCGAAAAAGACGGAGCTTTTTATCTATTTTCCTTGCGTCTAATCCCTGTATTCCCTTTCTTTCTAATCAACTTACTGATGGGCTTAACGCCGATGTCTGTAGGTAGATTTTATCTCACTAGCCAAATAGGTATGCTGCCAGGCACAGCCGTATATCTGAATGCAGGTACTCAATTAGCAACAATTGAAAGCCTATCGGGCATTGTTTCACCCGCAGTATTAGCGTCTTTTGCGCTATTGGGACTATTTCCAATCATCACTAAATGGGTTATGAATAAAGTAAGGCCGACACCAAGTCAGCAAAACTCGTAATTGGTGAAGTGGGTATTTTGATGAAAATATTTATCGCTAAAAACCCAGCAGAAGCACACATTGTATGTGAGCTGCTTAAAGTGGAACAAATTTACTGTGAAGTTCGTGGAGAAGGTATTTTCGGCTTAAAAGGAGAACTGCCGTTTGGTGATGATACCGATCCTTATGTGTGGCTTTTTGACACTGCACAAAAGATGAAAGCTGAAGAAATAGTAAAAGCATATCGAAAACAATCCGATAGGCATGAGTATCAAGATTGGCAATGCCCAAAATGTCATGAAATAAACGAAGTGCAATTTGGTGCATGTTGGCAATGTGGATATCAACTAGGAGAGCTATAGCGGCTCTCCTATTCAGTGGATGCACTCAGTTTTAAGCACATACAGCTTGCTGTTTAATAAACTCGATGGAGTGTTGATTGAAGTCTTCTGGACGCTCTACATTGCATACATGACCACAATTCGGGATTTCTCGTAGAATGCTGAGCTTATGTGCTGCAACCATTTCTTTGACAGGTTTAATAAACATGTAATCCCTGTCGCCCATTAAGTAAAGAGTCGGAATGGGTAACTCTCGATCTTTAAAATATTTCATTAACGGATTTACATCAGCGGCAAGAATAAACCAACGTTTAAATTCTTTTTGGCAAAGCTTCTTGGCTTCGCGAATAAAAAGGTGGCGAGATTCTCGTTGGCTTCTTTGAGGCATAACAATATAAGCGAACAGTTTGTAGAGCCACATGTACGGTAGGATATGCTTACAAAAATTACCTAATTTCACCAATATCTGAGAACGAGTGTTAAGCCTTGTGACAGCACCGCCGAGCACCATCGAACGTACGCGCTCTGATGACAATTCAGCAAGGTTTCGAACAATAATAGTACCAAGCGACATACCGACAAAATGAGCGGATTGGATCTTTAAATGGTCCAATACTTTCAAAATATCTTGGGTAACTTCCGTAAAGGTATAACGGCTAGCAATGAGCTCTTTAAGTAACTGATTTGACTTTCCATGACCTCTTAAATCGATCAGCAATAAGTTAAAGTGTTGCTTGTAAGCTTTAATTTGCTTGAACCAGATAGAAGAGCTACCACCAGCACCGTGCACAAATACAACCCACTCATTACTAGTAGGGTGCAAATAGGTTTTATGAAAAAGTAGCGGCTGGGTCATATTGAGTATCAAAAAGATCGTGCTATTGAGTAAAAAGCCATCCTACCACACTCCCCTTACTCAAGATAATAAAGGCACCTCATTCGGTGCCTTTCGTTACAATTTTAAGTCAAACTAACGCTGAGTGGTAAAGCTGCAAATAAGATTCTGCGGCCTTTTGCCAACAAAAGTCTTGTTGCATCGCGTGCAACTGTACTTTATTCACTTCAGGCTCGTTTTGAGCGTAGAGCAACAGTGCCCTTAGCATCGTTAACAACAATGCCTGCGGTGTCGGTTCGAAAAAAACAAACCCCGTTGCTTCAGATGGGTTTACATCATAATCGCTAACGCTGTCCTTTAAGCCACCAACACCGCGTACTATCGGTAATGTCCCATAAGCCATACTATAGATTTGGTTTAAGCCACATGGTTCAAACTCAGAAGGCATCAAGAAGAAATCAGAACCAGCTTCAACGATATGCGCAAGTTCATTGTCATACGCTTCTACAAAGGCAAATTTGCTAGAAAACTGCGCGGCAACCTCTCGTAACTGAGCGGCAAGAACAGGGTCTCCGGTCCCAACGACAACTAGCTGAACATCGTGCTTTAAAAAATCGGCCAAAGCAGGCAACAAGTAATGAACGCCTTTCTGCTGGGTCAACCGACAAACCATACCGAACATAGCTACATTTTTTTCGGGCAAATTTAGTCGCTGTTGTAATGCTTTTTTACAAGCTTTCTTCCCTTGCGACATACTTTGCTGGTCGGCGCAGTAATTAACCGGCAAGTAGGTATCAGTTTCCGGATTCCAAGCACTGTAATCACAACCGTTCAAGATGCCGACTAAGTCCTGCGCGCGTTGCTGAAACTCCCAAGCCATGCCGTGACTGCCAAGCTCTGTTTTTAGTTCCTCTGCGTACGTAGGGCTAACCGCGTTTATCTTATCTGCATTCATTACACCAGCTTTAAGCATCGTAATATGCGTTGCACTCACCGCAGCATCGGGAACGTTTCTACAATGAAACTCTGGCAAACACTGCACGTCTTCATAACTAAATACGCCTTTAAAGACCGCATTGTGAATTGAAATGACGCTTTTAGTATGAGCAAAAAACGGATCATTGCCATACCTGTGCTTGAGCAAAAATGGAACAAGACCTGTGTGCCAATCGTTCGCGTGTATGATATTAGGTTGAAAGGCGAGCTTGGGTAACATATCGAGACATGCTGCACTAAAAAACGCAAAGCGCTCGCCGTTATCAGTATACGCTTGGTTGTTCTCCGCATACATTGATGGTCGATTGAAATACGGCGGACAATCAATCAGGTAAACAGGATTTTGACCTAACATGAGCCGCAAAACTCGATACTCCGTATGCGGCCATGATGTTAATTCTGTTTCTAATACAACTTCTGCGTCTGCGAGTTTATCAATACTACTGTACGCAGGGATGGTAATTCTTACGTCTTGCTGTAGGTTTTGAAGGGCTTCCGGTAGTGCCTTGGCAACATCTGCCAAGCCACCACTTTTAATGAGGCCTTCAACCTCAGAAGCTACAAACAGAATAGATAAGTTGTTAGTAGCCAACTCGAGCTCCTTTCGGAATAACAACAATGCCCTCCTCAGACACGTGGAAGTGTTTTTTATCTTCTTGAAGATTCACACCAATCTGAGTACCAGGAGCAATATCGGCATCCTTGTCGACAATCACACGACGTAAAACACAGCCTTCGCCAATTTTTACGTCACCAAGAAGTATACATTCGCTGATATCGCAAGCAGAAGCAATATTACTGCGAAAACCAAGCACCGACTTTTCGATTCTTGAGCCTCTAACATAGCTGCCATTACACACTAAACTATCGATTATCTGCACACGACCATTATCAGAGTCGGTAAATGTCGCAGGTGGCAATGGTGGGTAGTAGGTGTGCAATGGCCATTTACGGTTGTACAGCGAAAATGGTGCATCTTTTTCTAGCAGATCCATATGCGCTTGCCAGTACGCATCAATAGTTCCGACATCACGCCAGTACACCTCTTCTTTTTCGCCACTGATTTTGTTGGTACTGAAGTCATACACGAACACATCACCTCTAGGGAACATCTTTGGAATGATGTCCTTTCCAAAATCATGTGATGAAGCTTCATTATCCGCATCTTCGACCAACTCTGAGAACAGTACCTGAGCTTCAAAAACATAGTTACCCATTGAAACTAAAGCGTAATCTGGGTCCCCAGGAATCGACTTCGGATTTGCTGGTTTTTCTTCAAAGCCAATCATACGACCTTCACTATCCACTTCGATAACCCCAAATTGCGACGCCTCTTTTAGTGGCATGCGCAATGCAGATACCGTCAGAGAAGCCTGCTTTTCTGAGTGGAAGTTCAGCATTTGTTTGATATCCATCTTATAGATATGGTCAGAGCCAAAAATACAAACTTGCTCTGGTTCCTCTAACTCCATAAAACGCAGGTTTTGATAGATCGCGTCCGCCGTCCCTTCGTACCAACGTTTACCAGTACGCATTTGAGCGGGAATAGGATCGATAAAGCGGTCTGTAATGCCGTTGATGTTCCACCCCTTTTTTAAGTGATGGAATAAAGATTGAGATTTAAATTGGGTTAGGACGTAAATGCGCATCAGATCCGCATTAACAAAATTGTTTAGAGCAAAATCGATCAATCGATAACTACCACCAAACGGTACCGAAGGTTTACTGCGAGATTCCGTTAAAGGTCTCAAACGAGAGCCTTCACCGCCAGCAAGAATCATTCCCAAAACACCAGCCATTTGTTGTTCTCCATATCGTTATAGCTTGGATTTGGTACTCGCTTGAATGAGTCATACTCGGGGAGTCAAGCGAATACATTTAGCAACCGTCTCTGAGTTTCTGTGAACTCTTACAACACGGATAAAAAAGCTACGGCACTTCCAGTATGCAACGTCCACTCTTTCCTTATTTTTTGACGCAAACAATGCACACAGTTGCACTAATTTTTGTAATAAATTATCTAAGCGGGTTCTAAATTACAATTTTTAATACGCCATTCTGTGTACCATACAGCTCTTGCGTACTCAAGACGATATCTAGATCACACATGGAAAAGCAAACGATTACATTGTGAAAACAATTTACGAACGGATTCACTACACCGCCGATTTTTTAGCCCAATGTATAACAAATATGTGAATGCAAAATGAAAGTTACAACGAATATTTTTTACATAAAAAATACATCAGCGACTACGAAATATTGATACTGGGATCTTCTCGCGTCAGCAAAACTCAGTCAAAGCAGCAAAGATCTATACGAACAACACAGTGGCCTTTACGCAAAAAAGGCAGCGATATCGCTGCCTTTTTACATTACTTAGATCGTACGTTTTTATGCTTTCGCTTTTTTACGCTTATCAGTGACTTCCCACTTACCGTCAACAAAGAGCGCTGTCCAACCAGATGGTTTGCCATTCTCTTCCGAACGAACGTAGTTCTCTTTTGTTTTGCGACTAAAGCGTACAACTGCAGGACGACCATCAGGATCTTCTTGCGGTGCGGTCGCTAGGTATTTGAACTTCTCAGGTAAACGCTCTTCAAAACGTGCCAGTTCAGCAACCAAAGGAGCACGTGTCTCGCGCGATTTCGGGAAGTTGCTTGCCGCCATAAATAGACCTGAAGCACCATCACGAAGTACGAAATACGCATCTGAGTTTTCACATGGCAACTCGGGGAAATGAACAGGATCTTCTTTCGGGGGCGCGACTTCGCCATTCTTCAAGATCTTTCGAGTGTTCTTGCACGTTTCGCTCGTACAATCCATGTATTTACCAAAGCGACCGTTCTTAAGCACCATATCAGAGCCACATTTGTCACATTCAACAACTGGACCATCGTAGCCTTTTACTTTGAACTCGCCGTATTCAACAAGGTAGCCTTCACAGTTCGGGTTATTACCACAAACATGCATCTTACGCTTGTCATCAATCAGGTATGCGTCCATCGCTGTTTCACAGATCGGACAACGCTTTTTAGCACGAAGAGCTGCGGTTTCAACGTCTTCTTCTAGAACGTTAATAATACCTTCTTCGTCACCCAAGTTGATGGTTGTCTTACAACGCTCTTTTGGTGGTAACGCGTAACCTGAACAGCCTAAGAACACACCTGTCGAAGCAGTACGGATGCCCATTGGACGGCTACACGTCGGACACTCGATATCCGTCATGACGATGTGGTTTAACTTCATACCGCCTTCTGACTCATCCAGCTCCGCTTTTTCAAGATCGCCAGTAAAATCAGCAAAGAAGTTGTCTAACACAGCTTTCCAGTTCACTTCACCTTCAGCGATTTGGTCCAATTTCTGTTCCATACGCGCAGTAAAGTCGTAGTTCATCAAATCGTTAAAGCTGTCATCAAGGCGGTCAGTAACAATTTCACCCATTTTTTCAGCGTAGAAACGGCGCTGATCAACTTTCACGTAGCCACGATCTTGAATCGTAGAAATGATCGATGCGTAAGTCGACGGACGACCAATGCCTCGTTTCTCCAGCTCTTTAACCAGTGCTGCTTCAGTGTAGCGCGCAGGTGGCTTTGTAAAGTGCTGTTTAGGGTCAAGTGACTCTAAGCTTAGCTTATCGCCAAGTTGTACCGCTGGAAGGATTGTATCCTCGTTTTTGCCCATTGGACGCTGTACACGAGTCCAGCCGTCAAATTTAAGGATACGGCCTTTCGCTTTAAGCGTGTATTCTGCCGCTTTTACGCTAATGGTTGTTGAATCGTATTCTGCTGGCGTCATTTGACACGCTACAAACTGATTCCAAATCAAAGCATAAAGTTTGTGCGCATCAGCATCGACACCTTGCAGGTCTTCCGCCTTAACACCCACATTTGAAGGGCGGATCGCTTCGTGCGCTTCCTGTGCTCCTTCTTTGCTACCGTACGTCAATGGTTTCGCTGGTAGGTACTTATCACCAAACTCAGAACCAATAAAGTCACGTACAGCGTCCACAGCCTCGGCACTTAGGTTAGTCGAGTCAGTACGCATATAAGTGATGTAACCGGCCTCATAGAGGCGCTGAGCTAGCATCATGGTCTTTTTCACGCCGTAGCCCAGACGTGTACTTGCTGCCTGTTGAAGCGTAGAGGTGATGTAAGGTGCTGAGGGCTTGCTCTTTGTAGGGCGGTCTTCACGCTTACATACTTCGTAACTTGCATTCTCAAGTACAGACATCGCTGCTTTGGTTTCTGCCTCATTAACTGGCTTAAACGCAGAACCGTCTTTCTGAGCAACAAGCAGTTTAAAGTCCGCTTTGTCTTTCGTTTTCGTATTCGCATGAATGTCCCAGAATTCTTCTGGTACAAACGCGTTAATCTCACGCTCGCGCTCAACTAACAGTTTCACCGCAACAGACTGCACGCGACCAGCAGATAAACCACGAGCCACTTTTTTCCAAAGTAAAGGTGAAACCATAAAACCAACGACACGGTCCATGAAGCGACGTGCTTGTTGGGCATTTACACCATCCATGTTCAGCTCGCCAGGTGTCTGGAAAGCTTGTTGGATCGCGTTTTTCGTAATTTCGTTAAAAACTACACGTTTGTATCGCTCTTCATCGCCACCGATGATCTCACGAAGGTGCCATGCGATTGCTTCTCCTTCGCGGTCCAAATCGGTTGCGAGATAAACGCAATCTGCGTCTTTGGCGAGTTTTTGTAGTTCGTTGACAACTTTTTCTTTGCCTGGAAGGATTTGGTAATTCGCTTCCCAGTCATGATATGGGTTAATCCCCATCTTTTTGATCAACGCTTTGCGGTCTTTCTCTTTTTTAACGCGCGCTTTCTCTTCCGGACTCATCCCTTTAGTTGAGATGGCTGCGGCTTTTTTCTCACCAGTGCTTTGACCGGCCGTAGGCAGATCACGCACATGACCAACACTAGACTTAACAATAAAGTCTTTACCAAGGTACTTATTTATCGTCTTTGCCTTGGCTGGTGACTCCACTATAACGAGTGATTTACCCATAACTGACTCTAACGTCCTTCATAATAATGCGGGTAGAAACCTTGTTTAAAGGCCACCCGCATAATGTTCTATTTCATTGCTTCTTTTTTTACTATTGTGCGAGATGAAAAGAAGATCAACTGCTTTTTTGAAATTCAGATCCGATTGGTTGACAATTCATCGTCTTTATACTTCAAAGAGACAGGGTTCTGAAAGGTATTGAGCGGCATATCTAAACAGGCAAACTTAGCATCCGCTAATCCAATGCAATAAATTTTGTTACCCATCACAAAATAGTTTGGTTCAATGCTCTGCCATCTTCCTCCGCATCATGCTTATACTCTAAAAATTGATCTGTTTAGTCTTACTGAACGATTGACTGAATTAATCATGCAAACCCATTTTAGTTGTAGGTATACTCAGCGTTCTTAACTGAATAGGATGGTAGAAAGAATATGTCTGATAGAACGTTTATCGAAGAGTTCGACCTTCTTTTGATCGCTAACCAAATCATCCAAGAGCACGATGATTACATCGAGGGGATGCGAGCAACAAGCGTAGAAGAAAAAGAAGGTGTTTTAGTTTTTAAAGGTGAATACTTCCTTGATGACAAAGGTTTACCAACTTCAAATACGACTGCAGTATTCAATATGTTCAAATACTTAGCGCATCACCTTTCTAAGGAATTTACGCTGGTTAAATAGTATTGGGAAACAAAAAAGCCAGAGTGTTATTCACTCTGGCTTTCCTGTTTTAGGTCAGAATATTTAGCAACTTAAAGCCTTAAGTTTGTCGAAGTAGTCAGGGAACGTTTTCGACGTACACTTTGGATCGTTAATCGTCACAGGCGTATCACTAAGTGCCACCAGCGAAAAACACATCGCCATTCGATGATCATCGTAAGTATCAATCGCAGCATGCTTTAACTGAGAGACAGGTTTGACGATGATGTAGTCTTCCCCTTCTTCCACTTCCGCACCAACTTTACGTAACTCAGTCGCCATAGCTGACAAACGGTCTGTTTCTTTTACACGCCAGTTATAAACGTTACGAATAGCGGTAGTGCCTTCGGCAAATAACGCTGTTGTCGCGATGGTCATTGCAGCATCAGGGATATGGTTGTAATCCATATCAATGCCTTTTAATTGACCAACACGTGAAATTACGTAGTCATCACCCCATTCAATTTCTGCACCCATTTTTTCAAGCGCATCAGCAAATTGAATATCACCTTGAATGCTGTTTTTACCGATACCCGTGACTTTAACTTCTCCGCCTTTGATGGCTGCCGCCGCCAAGAAGTAAGAAGCAGAAGACGCGTCACCTTCAACCAAGAAATCACCTGGAGCGATGTATTGCTGACCGGCTGGGATCACAAACTCTTGATAGTCGTTGTTGATCACATCGACTCCAAACTGCTTCATGATATGCAGGGTGATATCGATATAAGGCTTAGAAACCAAATCGCCTTCGATGTTGATGCGAATTTCACCTTCAGCCAATGGCGCAGACATTAAGAAAGCGGTCAAGAACTGACTTGAAATGGACCCATCGATAGAAACTGTACCTGCTTTTAGGCCAGTACCAATTATTTTGAGAGGCGGAAAGTTCTCGTTTTCCATGTACTCAACGTTCGCACCAGCATCTTTCAGTGCCGTGACAAGGTGACCAATTGGACGCTCTTTCATACGAGGTTCGCCCGTCAGTACATACTCCCCTTCTCCAAGACAAAGAGCCGCAGCTAATGGTCGCATCGCAGTGCCAGCATTGCCGAGAAATAACTCTACCGGCTCTGAGACAGAAAACGGACGCCCAAGGCCTTCAACGAGACATTCTGTTTTATCTTCGGAAAGTTGGTATTGAACGCCTAGTTTAGTCAGCGCATTCAGCATATGACGGATATCATCACTGTCGAGGAGATTAGTAAGGCGAGTTCTGCCTTTAGCAAGAGCAGCAAGTAAAAGAGCTCGATTAGAAACGCTTTTAGAGCCAGGAAGGTTCACTTCCCCTTGAATTTTATTGATAGGTTGTAACGTTAGGCTTTCCATTAAAAGTTGATAATCCTTTGTGCCCTCAACATACGATTTTTTATGAGGGCTAAACAATTCTTCGTGAATTCAGACTACCCAAAAAAACACGACAAAACCAGAGTAAATCGGCGCTAATTTATGAATATCCTCAAGCAGCCTAAAGATACAGAATTAAAGGCATTGCCAGCGATGTAAATCAGAGCGAAAGAAGCACGGCGAAACAGCAAACTATTTCGACTTTATTTGACGATAAGCCAGCCCGACTGTACATGCCTGATTAGGCTTCGTTAGACTAAAACAACCTAGGGTTAATAAGTGATATCAACCCTGACTCCATCATCAAAATATAAAATACGAACTTCATCCCCTCGACTAAATAACATATTTTTATCAACATCTTGGATGACATTAATTAGCTTATCACCCTTCACTTTGATGAGTAGCTCAACTAACTTATATTCAACCGTGTATTGGTAATTACTTTGGTTTTGAGCAACTGCGGCACCTGCAAGCGCACCCACTGCCGTCGCGACTTCTCTTCCCGTACCGCCACCAAATTGATTACCGACTAAACCACCGATAGTGGCACCAAGTAGTGTCTTCCAACCGTTACTTTTCGATTGAACAACCTCTTGTTGAGTAATATAACGGACAGAGTCAATCTTCCCGTAAACTACTTCATTAACTGGCTTGGCAACATTTCTTTCATAGGCTGCGTTGGCGACAAGTGGTAAAAACAGTATGATCCCAAGCCATACTTTTACGATATTTCTTAACCAGGTCATCATAAACTCCTCTGACTCCAATGTTGGTAACGACTTCTTATGGCTATTTATTTAACTGAACTCGATGAAACGTTCAACTTTCCCTCACCCTATAAAGCACTCAGCGACCCCAATGGTTTGCTGGCTTTTGGTGGTGACTTAAACCCCATGAGAATCCTCAATGGTTACTATCAAGGCATTTTCCCTTGGTATGGTCCTGGTGAACCTATTTTATGGTGGAGCCCTTCTCCGCGCGCTGTGTTTGACCCATTGCAGTTTAAGCCATCTAAAAGTCTCAAAAAATTTCAGCGTAAACATAACTATAAAGTAACACTCAATTTCGCGACAGAAGAAGTGATTAGACTATGTTCTTCAACACGCCCTGTAGAGGAAACATGGCTCAACGAGGAAATGCAAGCTTCCTACATTGAGTTAGCCAAACTTGGTCACTGTCACTCTGTAGAAGTATGGCATGACAACAACCTGATTGGCGGACTATATGGCATCTGCGTGGGCCAACTTTTTTGCGGAGAGTCGATGTTTAGTCTAAAAGATAACGCATCCAAAATTGCATTGTGGTACTTATGCAACCATTTGGCGTCAAAGCAAGGTCAATTAATCGATTGCCAAGTTATGAATTCTCACTTGGCATCACTTGGCGCATTTGAACTTGAGCGTGACGAATTTATGCAAAAACTACTATCTTTAAGAGAAAAGCAAACACTATTTGATGCCTATCATCCCCAAGTTTTGCAGGATTCAGTATGAGTACGGATATACAACATATTCGAATAGGGTTGACGAATAATCACCCTTGTAGTTATTTGCCTGAACGGCAAGAGCGGGTTGCGGTGGCGCTTGATGAAAGGCTGCATACTGAAGAAAATTACCAGTTGCTCATGGCTAACGGTTTTCGTCGTAGCGGAGATACCATATATAAACCGCATTGCGAGCATTGCACCGCTTGCCAGCCAATTCGAGTCTCGATTCCAGACGTTAGACTATCAAAAAGTCAGAAGAGGCTGCTTAATAAAGCACAGTCTTTACGCTGGGATATGAAACCTGAAATGGATGAGGAATGGTTTGAGCTTTACAGTCGGTACATCTGCAAACGGCATAAAAACGGCACTATGTACCCACCAAAGCGTGATGAGTTTGCTCGATTTGCTCAAACTAGCTGGCTGACAACGTCGTTTTTACACATTTACGATGAATCAGATCAATTGCTCGCCATTGCAGTGACAGATTTGATGCCACAATGCTCGAGTGCTTTTTATACTTTTTTTGACCCTGACTACGAGTTATCTCTTGGCACGTTAGCAGTGCTTTATCAAATTAAATACTGCCAAGAAAACAAACAACAGTGGCTATATTTGGGATATCAGATTGATGAGTGCCCAGCAATGAGCTACAAAACACGCTTTCAACGCCACCAAAGGCTAGTAAATCAGCGTTGGCGAGGGTAGAATACGCCTCAACTTTACATAATTACTATTTAGCGGCAGAATATAGCCCGCTAATATTGCCTAATTTCTAAAGAGGATTAAATGGCTAAAGAAGACGTAATCGAGATGCAAGGCACAGTCCTTGACACTCTACCAAACACTATGTTCCGTGTTGAACTTGAAAACGGTCACGTTGTGACTGCTCACATCTCTGGCAAGATGCGTAAGAACTACATCCGTATCCTAACGGGTGACAAAGTAACTGTAGAGATGACTCCATACGACCTGTCAAAAGGCCGCATCGTCTTCCGCGCTCGTTAATCTCTGATTTTCGGATGCAATAAAAAACGGAGCAAGCTGCTCCGTTTTTTATTGCACAATTTTTTCCGATTTAGTTCAGATAAAAAAGCGCACGATCTTCTCGTGCGCGTTTGTTACCGACTAACGATTAATGCATCGCTGTCTCTTTCTCACTTAAGTATTCAAACTCAAGCGTATCGTTGACCAGCGTTACTTTCACTGTACCGCCGTCAACTAAAGATCCAAACAACAGTTCGTTAGCCAAAGGCTTCTTAAGCTGTTCTTGGATAACACGCCCCATTGGGCGAGCCCCCATAGCTTTGTCATAACCTTTATGTGCTAACCAATGGCGAGCGTCTTGCGATACTTCCATTGAAACGCCTCTCGCATCAAGTTGCACTTGCAGTTCAACAATGAACTTATCAACCACTTGATGGATAACGTTTTCATCAAGGCTGTTAAACCAGATAATGTTATCAAGACGGTTACGGAACTCAGGAGTAAACACCTTCTTAATTTCCGCCATTGCATCGTGACTGTTGTCTTGTTGAATCAAACCAATTGATTTCTTCTCGGTTTCCGCCACACCTGCGTTAGTTGTCATAACAAGAATGACATTACGGAAGTCTGCTTTGCGACCATTGTTGTCCGTTAGCGTACCGTTATCCATGACTTGCAACAGCAGGTTAAAGATATCAGGGTGCGCTTTTTCAATCTCATCAAGTAATACGACTGAATGTGGGTGCTTAATAACAGCATCAGTTAGCAAACCACCTTGGTCATAACCGACATAACCAGGAGGCGCACCAATCAAGCGACTTACGGAGTGACGCTCACCATACTCAGACATATCAAAACGAAGTAGCTCGATACCTAGAAGCTTAGATAACTGCACCGTCACCTCTGTTTTACCAACCCCTGTTGGGCCTGCAAACAAGAATGAACCAACAGGTTTGTTGTCTACACCTAAACCTGCGCGTGTCAGCTTGATCGCCTCGGATAATGCATCAATCGCATTATCTTGACCGAATACCAACATCTTCATTTTGCTATCTAAGTTTTTCAAAATGTCTTTATCTGAAGAAGAAACCGACTTCTCTGGAATTCGCGCCATTTTGGCAACCATTGATTCGATATCAGCCACTCCGACCGTTTTTTTACGACGGCTTGCAGGAGCAAGACGACTACGAGCACCAGCTTCATCAATGACATCAATGGCCTTATCTGGTAGATGGCGTTCATTAATGTATTTAGCCGACAGTTCTACCGCGGCACGCAGTGCTTTATTGGTATAACGTACTTCATGGTGAGCTTCGTACTTCGGCTTCAAGCCCATCAAGATTTTAGTTGTATCATCCAATGAAGGCTCTACAACGTCTATCTTTTGGAAACGGCGAGACAACGCACGCTCTTTCTCGAAAATGTTGCTGTATTCTTGGTATGTCGTCGAACCAATACAACGCAACTTACCGCTACTTAAAAGAGGCTTAATAAGATTTGCTGCATCGACTTGACCACCAGATGCCGCGCCTGCACCGATGATGGTATGTATTTCATCGATGAACAAAATGGCATCTTCTTCTTTTTCAAGTTGTTTCAAAATCGCCTTGAAGCGCTTTTCAAAATCACCGCGGTATTTGGTACCAGCGAGCAAAGAGCCAATATCTAGTGAATAAATCACGCTGTTTTGAATAACCTCAGGGACCTGCCCTTCGACAATTCTCCATGCAAGACCTTCCGCTATGGCTGTTTTACCAACCCCTGCCTCACCCACTAGTAGTGGATTATTCTTGCGGCGTCGACAAAGTACCTGAATAGTGCGCTCTAACTCTTTATCACGTCCAATGAGTGGGTCGATGTTTCCATCTTTAGCGACTTGATTAAGATTCGTCGCAAAGCTTTCTAGGCGTTCTTCAGAATTAGGCTCTTCAACACTTTCTGAGCTAAACGAGTCTGATGATGAATCCTCACCTGCACCTGATGCTTTAGTAATACCGTGGGAGATGAAGTTAACAATATCTAATCGGGAGATGTCATTTTTCTTCAGTAAGTAAGCGGCATGCGACTCTTGTTCACTGAAGATAGCAACAAGCACGTTGGCGCCTGTTACTTCATTACGACCAGACGACTGTACATGAAAGACGGCGCGTTGTAGTACACGTTGAAAACTCAAAGTCGGCTGCGTTTCACGCGTCTCATCACTATCTGGGATAAGAGGCGTAGTTTGATCGATGAAAATATCGAGTTCGTTGCGTAAAGCGTCAAGATCCGCCTTACAAGCTAGAAGGGCTTCCTTAGCTGCATCATTTTCCAACAATGCAAGTAGGAGGTGTTCGACAGTCATAAACTCGTGGCGTTTATCTCGCGCCCGAGCAAATGCACCGTTAAGGCTTGACTCTAGTTCTTTATTTAGCATAAGTACCTCCCGAAAAAACAACTGGGGTTGTTCGAGCAAGTCTTCTTTGTTTACGCTTGCTCCATAGTGCAAAGTAGCGGATGTTCATTTTCCCTTGCGTACATCGTAACTTGCGCTACTTTTGTTTCGGCAATTTCTGCGCTGTATGTGCCGCAGATTGCCTTTCCTTCATAGTGGACCTGAAGCATGATTTGAGTTGCTTTATCAATATCATGTGAGAAAAATCGCTCAAGCACCTCTATGACGAAATCCATAGGTGTATAGTCATCATTATTGAGTACGACATTGTACAGCTTAGGTGGCTGGACTTTCGTACTTTCTCGCTCCAGAAGATCAGAGTCCGGAGTGACCCATTCAAAATTTTTACTCATGGCAATCTAAAGATATCGTATCAAAGGGTTGATGTTTTCGACCTATAAAAACAATCTACCACAAGCATGCAGCGCGGTGTAGTGAGTTATGGCACCGAATTCGATCTTTGATCGATAAAAGTTGCTACCTAATATAGAGACTAATGCACGTCTTGATACGGCGCAAATAAAAGATGCTTGTCGATAAGTTACACATTTTTTCTTATAAAAGAACTTTCTATTTATTGCTCTCGGACTATTGCAAACCACCCCATCATCTTCTATCTGGATCACACTTCCTCATTGAGAATACGGTAATTATCACGAAAACTTCATTTTTTATTCAGTCAGAGGATTCTTCTCCCATAAGCAACACGGACAGTATGGCTTTTTCAGTATGAGCCACTTCATAGGCAAATTGACTAAACTTCTGCGTATATACGAAAAACTGTTTGCAAATTTGTTAATCTCAAAAGTGATTTGTTTTCAATTATGTTTCTGTTTGTTGCTCACTGCTATTGACTGTCGAAATTCATTGACTACAGTGGAAAGTGTCGATGCATAAATCATCATTTTGAAACCTCTCTCCTTTAAGTGGTTTGATGAATGTGACTTATCATTGATTTGACGTTTGTTGGCATTCGCTGACAATGGTAGTACCAAGTTAAAGGTATAACTTGGTTGCAGTAACAACATCAGTAAAAAATGCATGAGGGATGTAAAGCATGGCTACAGGTACAGTAAAGTGGTTTAACAATGCCAAAGGATTTGGGTTTATTTGTTCAGATGAAGAAGAGGGAGATATCTTTGCCCACTACTCAACTATCCAGATGGACGGTTATCGTACACTGAAAGCAGGCCAACAAGTCTCTTACGAGATTGAAAAAGGTCCCAAAGGCTGTCACGCGAGTAGCGTCGTGCCTCTTGAAGGCCAAGCCAAATAATTAGAGCGCTGTCGAAATATTAAAATATTGCTCTCGAAACGCCACGTTGATGTTTTGAAGAGAAAAATAAACCCGCAAAGATAGCGGGTTTCTTACTATTTAGAGCACGTGTTACAAAAGGAACACTTACAACGCACTTACAGGATAGGAAACACGCCGAAAACGACGTGTTTTTACACTAACTTACTTGTTAATGATTGCGTTAAAGGTTTCGCTTGGACGCATCAATTTAGAAACCAATGCATCGTCTAGTAAGTAGTAACCTCCTAGCTCACCTTTCACGCCTTGCGCATTATTTAGCTCAGCAACGATCGTTTCTTCCTGCTCTGACAGCGCTTTTGCAATTGGTGCAAATTCAGCAGCAAGATCCGCATCATCCGTTTGCTCTGAAAGCGCTTTCGCCCAGTAAAGTGCAAGATAGAAGTGGCTTCCACGGTTATCTAGCTCACCCACTTTGCGTGACGGAGATTTGTTGGTGTCTAAAAACTCACCGGTCGCTTTATCTAGTGTATCTGCGAGAACCTGAGCCTTAGGATTGTTTGTCGCTACACTTAAATGCTCTAACGAAGCTGCAAGCGCTAGGAACTCGCCCAAAGAATCCCAACGAAGGTGATTCTCTTTTTCTACTTGTTGAACGTGCTTAGGAGCAGAACCACCAGCGCCTGTTTCAAATAGACCACCACCATTCATCAATGGAACAATAGATAGCATCTTAGCAGACGTACCTAACTCTAGAATTGGGAACAAGTCTGTTAGGTAGTCGCGAAGAACATTACCTGTAACAGAGATAGTATCTAGGCCCGCTTTCATACGCTCTAGTGAGTACTTACAAGCTTCAACAGGAGATAGGATCTTAATCTCTAGACCGTCAGTATCGTGATCTGGTAGGTAGGCGTTTACTTTCTTGATGAGCTCAGCATCGTGCGCGCGGTTTTCATCTAGCCAGAATACAGCTGGAACACCTGTTGCACGTGCGCGAGTCACTGCTAGTTTAACCCAATCTTGGATTGGTGCGTCTTTAACCTGACACATACGGAAGATATCACCTTCTTCAACCGCTTGCTCTAACAGTACGTTACCTGAAGCATCAACAACGCGAACAGTACCCGCAGCGTCTAGAATGAATGTCTTGTCGTGAGAACCATACTCTTCAGCTTTCTGAGCCATTAGACCAACGTTAGGTACGCTACCCATAGTGGTTGGATCAAATGCGCCGTGCTCTTTACAGAAATCAATAACCGCTTGGTAAATACCTGCGTAGCTACGATCTGGAATCATCGCTTTGGTGTCTTTTTGTTTACCATCTGGTCCCCACATTTGACCCGAAGAGCGAAGCATTGCTGGCATAGAAGCATCTACAATAATGTCACTTGGTACATGTAAGTTTGTGATACCACGATCAGAGTCAACCATCGCAAGTTCTGGTTGAGTTTGGTAAACCGCTTGAATGGCCGCTTCAATTTCTGCTTTTTGCGCTTCAGGTAGAGACTCAATTTTTGAGTAAACATCACCGATGCCATTGTTTACATCAACGCCTAGCTCTTCAAACAGCTTACCGTACTTATCGAAAACGTCTTTGTAGTAAACTTTTACGGCATGGCCGAAAATGACAGGGTCAGAAACTTTCATCATCGTCGCTTTCATATGAAGAGACAGCAGCACGTCTTGTGCTTTCGCTTCAGCAATCTCTTTCTCGAAAAATTCAACCAACGCCTTCTTCTTCATTACTGAAGTATCAATGACTTCTTTATCTAGTAATGGGAACGCAGACTTAAGCTCTTTAACTGTACCATCATTACCGACAAACTCGATTTTGACATCTGTTGCACCAGAGATAGTTGTAGACTTTTCGCTACCAAAGAAGTCATTGTCTGACATGCTCGCAACATGAGACTTAGATTCTGCTGACCATGCACCCATTGAGTGTGGGTTTTTCTTCGCGTAGTTCTTAACCGAAGTCGGAGCACGACGGTCTGAGTTACCTTCACGAAGTACTGGGTTAACCGCACTACCTTTGATTTTGTCGTAAGCCGCTTTAATCGCTTTCTCTTCGTACGTGCTCGGCTCTTCTGGGTAGTTTGGTAAATCGTAACCTTTCGCCTGAAGCTCTTTAATCGCCGCTTTAAGCTGAGGAACTGAAGCTGAAATGTTAGGTAGCTTGATGATATTTGCTTCTGGAGTTTGAGCTAGTTCACCAAGCTCAGTCAACGCATCGCCAATGCGCTGTTCTTCTTTTAGATGCTCTGGGAAGTTAGCGATAATTCGACCTGCTAGTGAAATATCACGAGTATCTACATTGATGCCAGACGATGCTGTGAATGATTGAATGATTGGTAGTAATGAATAAGTTGCTAGCGCCGGCGCTTCATCAGTGATGGTGTAGATAATTGTAGGTTTTTCTGTAGGCATGAAATTTCCCTATTTTTTAATCAACTTGTTGGCTGATCAACTCAGCGTCTGAGTTGGTTTAATTGACGCATTGCTGCACGTTAGCAGTACATGTCTCCTCACTAACGCCACATGCGGTTCGCACTCTTTGTTGTAGTTTGAAGCTCTAAGCTCTGAATCCATGAGTGCACTGATATAATTAAACAAATAACACGAATTAGTCTATCATTCTGTGCGCGTTTGTTAGTTTTAGGCGCGCAAATCATATCCGATCATGAGAAAACTTAAAACTTTCAAACACAGTTCATTTACATTTTTGCAGGGTAGTTAACATGTCATCTCGTACAGGTCAGGAAAAAGGTCGCAGTCGTAACCAGTCTAAAACGGGCCATTTTAAACACTCAGGAGCTCGCAATGGCTCGAAGACTCGTACTCAGCAAGACCGCCGCCCTAATCGCCCAACAAAAAGCCAAAAGCCAAAAGTGGCCCCTAAAGATCGTAAAGTCATTATTTTCAATAAGCCTTACGATACGCTCAGTCAATTTACCGATGGCGATGGTCGCAAAACGTTAGCGGACTATATCCCAATCAAAAATGTCTATGCGGCTGGCCGATTGGACCGAGACAGCGAAGGTTTGATGGTACTCACTAACGATGGCATCTTGCAGGCGAAGTTAACGCAGCCAAAGTCAAAATCGCCGAAGACTTATTGGGTTCAAGTCGATGGCGCTCCTCAGGAGCAAGATCTTGAAAAATTGAGGAAGGGAGTAGAGCTAAAAGATGGTATGACTCTACCAGCCGAAGTTGAAGTTATTCCAGAACCACAAGTCTGGGACAGAACGCCTCCGGTTCGTTTTCGCGCAAATATCCCAACCACTTGGTTAGCCATTACCATTATCGAAGGAAGAAATCGTCAGGTGCGTCGCATGACTGCGCACATTGGCTTCCCTACTTTGCGCCTCATTCGTCATTCGATGGGTGATATCGTCCTTAACGACCTAATGCCTGGTGAATGGAGAGAAATCTCTCTCTAATAAGCAGAAAAGATAAAAGCAGGCTTAAAGCCTGCTTTTTAGATTCGTACTTTTTCAGTTAAGCCCTATCTAATGAACTAAGGGATTACTGCTCAGCAAGCCAGTTTTTAAATGCCTCTTTTTCCGCCGGAGACGCTTTCTGGTACATAGTCTTTAATACATCAACCATTGGGCTGTCGTTCGATGCGGCTGTTGAACGGGTATCACTAGTCTCAACTCGAGGCTCGATATCACTTACTGATTGTTGATGCTGATTCACAGTTACATAACTAACGGCAACACTCGCGATACCGCCAGCAATATTGTAGTTACGAGATTCTTGAGGGTAATTACGACCAATTTGAACACCATCTGACTCTAATACATCTTCGACCAAAGCAATAGGTTGGCCTTTGGTATCCAGTAATTGCCAATCTAGAGGCGAGATGTTGTTTTGCGCTTGGCGAAGAGTTTTAAACTCTGGCAGTTCAAACGTTAGCTTTTCGTTTTCAGCATCAAATTTAGCAACGATTACATCACTGTAAACCGTCTTAAGGTTTTCGTTAATTTCGAATGTAGGTTGATATTTGAAGACAATTTGATTCGTTCCGTCAGGTAGTTCGATTGTCTTCTCACTAGAAAAAAGACCACCTTCTAGATCTGGCTTCTCCATGTTGACGGCCAATAACTTCACGTCTTCTGGAACCACTAAAGTCGTTGCAGCGTAGAGGTTTGTACTGGCAAAAATAGACAGTGCCATTGCCACTTTTAATGATAACTGCATAGAATTTTTCATCCTTATCTTCATAGTAAAAGACCCAGCATATAGCTGGGTCTTACAATATCAAACTGGGTATTGATTACCAGTAGAAACGAGCACCAACACCGAAGTTAGTTGCGTCGTCTGTGTCTTTGTTGTCGAAGTCAGTACCTTCGAAAGTGTAACCCGCTTCTGCGAATACACGTGCCCATTTAGAGAACTTGTATTCAACACCAGCGTAGAACCAAGAAGAGTCTGCGTCTACTTTACCTGCTTCGTCAGTAGACTGAGCTAAGTACTCGTAACCAGAGTATAGAGTTGTTTTAGGAGCAACAGCGAACATACCAGCTACAACGATGTAGTGTGAATCAACTGTTGATTTACCTAGCTTATCTTCGTTTTCGTTGTAGTAGTACGTAGCACCTAGAGTGTGCTCGTTTAGTGCGTACTCAGCAGTTACTTCAAAAGATAGGTTTTCGTTATCAGTACGCTCTGTGTGAGAAACTGTTTGCTCTACACCATTAAGAACTAGTTTTTTCTCTTTAGTTACGTTGATGTCGTTGTTTGCAGTAAGTACACCAGCGTGTAGAGATAGGTCGTTGAAAGATTTACCAACGAATACTTCTAGTACTTCTTCGTTAGAATCTTTTTCGCCTAGCGCGTAACCAGCTTTTAGCCAGAATGCGTCATTTTCGTAAGCGTATTTGATTTGAGAATCGTTGTTCCAAGCGTGACCGTATGCAGTTTCCGCTGCGTTACCACCGAAGAAGTAAGAGTAATCTGCGAAGTATACGTCATCAGCCCAAGTACCTTCTTTACCGAAGCGAAGAGTACCCATATCACCCATATCAAAGCCGATGATGTGGCGACGTACGTATACAGAGTCATCTGTACGCTCGCTTGAATCAGCACCTGCGTCGTAGTTGTCACCTAGAGCAACACCGATTTCAACTTCACCCAGAACTTTTAGGCTTTCGTCAACAACGTAAACCGCGTTCACACCAGTACGAGAAGAGCTAGTGTTTAGCTCTGCTGTGTGATCAGTTTTTTCTGTGAATAGAAGAGTTGGACGTAGCTGACCGTAGAAATCTACAGAACCTTCTTCAGATTTGAATACTTCAGCTGCGTTCACTGAAGTTGCAGACGCAACTACAGCTAGTGCTAATAGAGTTTTTTTCATAATTAATCCACTGCCTTTTCTTAGTTCGGGATATCCTTGTCCGGTTCCCTTTTTTATATGTTTGAGGTAGAGCGTTAACAAAACGTTATACAGCACCTCCTCAAAATCTGGAGCTAAGAGTGCAAAAGATTATTCTGGCTGTCAAATTTTCTAAATACCAATGTAAAAAAAACAAAATACCATTACAAAACAACAACTTAATAAGTTTACCTTTATTTATTCGACGAACATCTAACCAATCCCCATTATTATTTGTAATTTACAAAATTATTAACAAATGGTTTTTTAATCCAATAAGTAAATTTTAAAAAAACAAAAAAAGAATAAAAACCTACAAATAAGACCAAGTTGGAGTTTTATATTTTTCATATAATGAAATTAATTTCATTAAGATAAGGTTCAATATTTTTTTGTGAAGGAGATCTACATTCCTTATAAAAGCATTCCGTTTTGTGAACTACTGTACAACTAGTGATGTGTGCTACTATTCGCCTCCAACGCATTTGAGGCCCGTATGCTGACCAGTAACATTCAAAAATCGATTCGTAATAGCTATCAAAACCTTCAAGATCAACTTGATAACTTTGTGCCTAGAAGAGCACAAAACTACCTTGTTGCAGAGATTGCAAAAACGCTGTGCGGTCAGTATCACAAATCTAACCGAATACTCGTTGCAGAAGCAGGGACTGGAATTGGTAAATCGCTCTCCTATCTAATGGCGACCATTCCCGTGGCTGTACATAACAATAGAAAAGTGGTTATCTCAACGGCGACCGTCGCTCTGCAAGAGCAGCTCATAAATAAAGACCTCCCTCTTTTTCGTCGGATTACTGACCGCGAGTTTTCTTTTATTTTGGCAAAAGGCCGTCAACGCTATTGTTGTGCAGAAAAGCTCGCCACTGCTAGCGGTGCTGATGGTGGTCAGTTAGCCATGTTCGAAACCAAGCCTAAGCAAAAAGATATAGAGCTGTTGGAAACAATGCATCGCTCTCTTGCGCAAGGTAAATGGGACGGTGACCGTGATTCTTGGCCTAAACCCATCGACGATAAGCTTTGGCAACTGATTGTCAGTGATAAACACAGTTGCAATAACAGTTTACCAGGCCACCGCGGCTGCCCATTCCAAAAAGCGCGCTCAGAGTTGGATAAAAACGATGTCATCATTGCTAACCACTCTCTCGTCATGGCAGACGCAGATTTAGGTGGCGGCGTGATTTTACCTGAGCCAGAAAATACAATATACGTCTTCGACGAGGCACATCACTTACCTCACGTCGCTCGTGACCATGCTTCAGCATCTGCGAGTTTAAAAGGCGCGGCAGCATGGCTTGAGAAGTTAAATCAGTCGATTAGTAAGTTTTCATCACTCGCAGACGAGAAACGCGTAGCTCGATTTCGCAACGACCTTCAAGACGCGGTTCAGAACTTGATACCGGCACTGACTCAATTGCCCAAACAGTTCGACCCAGCTCAATTTGAAGAGGGTATCTACCGCTTCGAACACGGTGAACTACCTGAGTGGCTAGAGAACCAATCCAAAGAACTAAAACAGTTCAGTAAAAAAGCAAATCAGAGTGTGGCAAAAATTGCCGACCTTATTGCGGAAAGAGTAAAAGACGGGGAGCTTGCGACAAGGTTGGCTGAACCAGCGCTTGCAGAGCTCGGTTTCTACATTCAAAGGTTAGAAAACCTAGCGCAAGTATGGCATTTAATGGCTGAACCAACTCGTGAAAAAGGTGCGCCTTTAGCTCGCTGGTTAGAAACCCACCCCGATCGCGAGGGTGATTTCATTGTGAGTGTTTCGCCACTTGAAATTGGATGGCAACTCGACCAACAGATTTGGAGCAGATGTATTGGCGCCATTTTGGTTTCCGCAACGATGCGTGCATTAAACTCTTTCCATTACTTTTGCCATCAGGTTGGTATTGATGGAAAACCAGAATCAGGCACTCAGTTTTTAGCGCTTGCGTCACCATTCGATTACCAAAACCAGGCAGAATTACTCATCCCTGCGATGAAATATGAACCACCAGCGCCTCAATTTACTGAATATCTTATTGAGATCTTGCCTAAGTACTTGGAAGACAAGAAAGCCAACTTAGTATTATTCTCATCCTATTGGCAGATGAACCAAGTCGCGAAGGCACTCTCTTCGGAGTTCATAAAAAAAGGCTGGGCGTTGCAAGTTCAAGGTGAAAGCTCACGTCAAGAAATTCTAAAAAAACATAAAAAGCTAATAGAATCAAATAAAACCAGCATCTTATTTGGTACTGGCAGTTTCTCTGAGGGGCTAGATTTACCTGGCGAATTACTTGAAAACTTGGTGATTACAAAAATTCCATTTGGCGTTCCAACCTCCCCTGTTGAGCAGGCTCATTCCGAATACATTGAGAAAAAAGGAGGAAACCCGTTTATGCAAATAACTGTACCAGACGCAAGCAAAAAGCTGATCCAGAGCGTAGGTCGCTTACTGCGTAAAGAGAGAGATTCTGGTAGAGTAACGATTCTTGATCGACGCCTAGTCACTAAGCGATACGGACAAGCCTTAATCGACTCACTACCTCCATTTAAACGTAAAATAGAATATTAGAAGAATCACCATTTATGGAAATGATTGAGCCAACCATGCTGTTGGTGTTGGCGCTTGTCGCTTTTGTCGCTGGATTTATTGATGCAGTTGCCGGTGGTGGTGGCATGCTTACCGTACCTGCTCTACTTTCGCTAGGCTTGCCGCCTCATATTGCACTAGGCACCAATAAACTTGCCGCTACCTTTGCTTCTTCTACTGCAGCATTTACGTACTACAAAAAACGTCTATTCAAACCTCAATGCTGGAGGCGTGCATTCGTGGCAACACTCGTCGGAGCGACATTAGGTACGCTATTTGTAGATGCGATTAGTACGGATTGGCTGGAAAAAGGATTGCCGCTTGTTATTTTGGCGGCAGCGTTGTATACCGTTTTTCATAAAACACCCCACTCTGCTCATCAAAGTCCAATACCCGAGCCTTGTCCAAAACTTCATAAAAAACAGTACATGCAAGGCTTATCCATAGGATTCTACGACGGACTCGCAGGGCCTGGAACTGGGGCTTTTTGGACAGTAAGTTCAATGGCGCTGTACCGGCTGAATATCTTGCTCGCTTCTGGCTTAGCAAAAGCAATGAACTTTACCAGTAACTTTACCTCTTTGATCACTTTTGCATTCCTCGGACATATCAACTGGGTGCTAGGCTTAACAATGGGAGTATGTTTAATGGCTGGTGCTTTTGTTGGCGCGCACTCCGCTATTAGATTTGGTTCTAAATTCATTCGTCCTGTATTTGTTACTGTCGTCAGCATACTAGCCATTAAATTGGCTTATGACGCATGGTTTGTAGGTTTGTCATGAACATTTCTCAACTCCAGGAAAATCTAGAACAAATGGCGAAGCAAGCCGCTGTTCTTGACCGTCAAAGAGGCGAACATCATGTTCCGCTTTTTGATGAGCGTTTATTTGGTTGCCGCTCTCGCTTACTTACTCCTTGCGTAAAAGAAGCAAAAGCCACGCTGGATGCGATTGTGCGTGAGCAAAATGAAGGTAAGCTCACCGCTTTGCGTGCTGAGTACCTCACTGAACGGTTAGTGGCACAAATCGGTGCGATTCAACGCGAGATTTCTACCACTAAAATTCGTAAGAATGAAATCAAACATAGCAGCTATTTCCGCAAGCCTATCAACGTGCTTTATCAGGAACTCGCTCAACACCAAGAGTGGGCAAGACGCTTGCGCGAGATGGTGTTAGAAAAAGAACGTGCTGTCGAAAGCGCTCCGAGTTTTATGCGTGCCGACGCTCAAAAAGTATTACTAGCAACCGAGCAACGTTTAGCGCGTTGTGAAGCAGCACTTCTTAAGCTAGAGAACCAAATTACACATAGGGAAAAACATCAATAATGGCTGACCAACCAACCTCGCCTTTAGATGACGCACCTGAAGAGATCAAACTGGCTGTCGATTTAATCTATTTGCTTGAGAGCAATGAGATAGATCCAGAAGTTGCGCTTAACGCTTTAAAGATCGTGCAAAACGACTTAGAAAACAAATTAAAAGCAAAGTAGCTCAGAGCGTTTCACTCCTTTCACCGAGACTCATTTCCAGTGCTCTTACACAATGATACTATTCATAAAAAGTACGCCCCAAAAGGATAAATAATGAAAGTAATCAGCTTTAACATCAATGGACTACGTGCGCGACTGCACCAGCTCCAAGCGCTAATCGACAAACACCAACCTGATGTGATTGGTCTTCAGGAAATTAAAGTTCACGATGAAGCATTCCCGATTGAAGCTGTCGAAGCCATGGGCTACAAAGTGTATTTTCATGGTCAAAAAGCACATTACGGCGTAGCAATGCTTTGTAAGCAAGAGCCTCTACACGTACAAAAAGGGTTCCCGACGGATAACGAAGAACATCAAAAGCGCATGATCATGGCAACGTTTTTAAATGAAAACGGCGAAAAGGTCACTGTGCTAAACGGCTATTTCCCTCAAGGGGATAACATCAGCCACGAAACCAAATTCCCATACAAGCGCCAATTCTATAAAGATCTGATGACCTACCTAAACGATCATCACAATAACGACGAGCAATTGATTGTTATGGGTGACATCAACATCAGCCCTATTGATGCAGATATCGGTATCGGCGAACCAAACCGTAAACGTTGGCTAAAAACAGGTAAATGTTCATTCCAACCTGAAGAGCGCGAATGGTTGAAAACCTTACTAGACTGGGGCTTTGTGGACACCTTCCGTAAGCTATACCCAGAGGTGAACGATCAATTTTCGTGGTTTGACTACCGTTCTCGCGGTTTTGATGATAACCGTGGCCTACGAATTGATGTCATTTTGGCAACCCCTTCTCTAGCGGAAAAGTGTATTGAATCTGGTATCGACTATGAGCTTCGTGGTATCGAGAAGCCTTCAGATCACGCACCAATCTGGTCAACATTTAAGTAATATATTGCAAAGCTATAAGCGAGACTCAACGCTAAGCTTAGTCCAATAAAAAGGGAGACTCAGTCTCCCTTTTTCATACAAATTACCATTTAATCACTGATTCAGCGGCCAAACCGTTTGACCATCAATAGTTATCGGTGTTTGAGCAAATTCGTTCAGACAGTAGCCTGTATTACTACTTGCAAAGTAAGTGAGCGGCATCGGCGGTAGATTCAGCGCCACAACCTGCTGTTTCGCTTTTTCTGTGAACGAGAACCCCCACATATCGAGATAGTTAGTCATATCTCGCTGAGAGATGTAGCTCAGAGCAATAAGCAACCAGTCGTTGTTCGAGATGCTATTTGCTTCTTCCCGAGAGTAGTTGGCGAAACCAATGCTCAATCGTCTCTCATCCCAAAGCGCATCGTCCGATTTTAAGCGGTTAAACTCACGTTCAATCAGGTGCAAGCGCGCCAATAAATGCCAACCATTTTTAAGCACACCTTCATGCTGCGCCGCCATCATCATTTGAATGTAAACACGAGCGCCCCAACTCCAACTGGTTTGATTTTGCGCAGCCATGTATGCGTTTGGATCCGCTTGAGTTCGGCTAGCTTGCAATAATTCAAACTGGCCTTTGAAATCCAAGCTTTGGCAAGTTGAAACTTTTCCCGTATTCTGGAAGAAACGAGACTTACTGTAATACGAGTAGTAATTAGTCGTTGAATGCCCTTCCCAGCCTGAAAATCGGAATCGACCTTTTTCTAAACCATGACCAAGCTCATGTAAATCACCGTGACCGAGTGGGCTGAATGACCAGTAAGCATCGTAAGGGTTACCCGAACAACCATAACCACACGTCGCTTGGTCAGCGTTCATGTGCTTCACTATATCAATATTGGCGATTTCCCAACCTTGGTTTTGGGCGTATTGAATAATTTCAGGCACTTCATCTATGCCCGGCCCTTGGAAACCTGCCAGCACATGCGGGTAGTTGTGAACATATTCTTCTGTTGCAAGCGCCATTTCCGAAGGGGTAGACCACATTTCATCGTTGACCGACTCCAACATTTTGTCGCGCTTTGAGTGTACTTCAAACCCAGGAGTGATCAGCTCAGCCCAATCGAATAAATTGGCTTCTAACTGTTGAATAAAAGCGTCGTTGTCCTTCTCACTTCTCCAAACTGGATGCTGTGCCACATGATTAAATTTCAGTTCAACCGGAACATCATTTTTGTCAAAGTGAACCTGTACTGGACCACCATAAGGAGAAGTCAGCGTGATGGTTTCACCCGGCTTCACTTCATAGCCGAATGAAGTCAGCAGTTTTGGTCGCGTGTATCCATCTTTGCTGAACTCATGAGTTGCACCACTTCTTAAAGTGTTGATGACAATCTTAGTCGCCACATCATTGCTGTCATTACGTTTAACCGTAAAGGTTTCCCCAGGAAGCGCATACACACCAGCCGAACGGAAGTTACGCTTTGATTCCATATTAATCGTTGCACTGATTCTCTTTATGTCAGGGCTAAACTCACTACGGCTGAAGTTCCCCATATTTGGTTGTTTTGGGTTTACGCTTCGGCTGTTGTATTGCACGTAATCGGCAAAGTACGACTTTAGGAATTCGGTCGTTTGGGTTGATTGTTTGTCCATCGGGAAGACAACCGTTTGACGATAATGATCAGCCAGCAATACCATGAGTTTTTCGTATTGGTAGCCGTTTTGATTAAACAAATCTACTTTTTGTTCATCAAGCTTTTGCAACCAATGGCGAATGCTGTTTGCCCCTGCATAAAATTGACTGTCCATATTCGCAGTGTCAGGGCAGGATTTGTCATCACACTTTGACAAGTCAACGTTGAAATTTTGAGATTCAAAACGAGACAACAGCGCTTGTTGTGTGATGACAGAGTCCGGCACAACGTTCATCAACGATGAAGGTTCCCAGTCGACCAAGCCTAACTTACGCCAATAGTTATCTCCCACATAATCAACATGGAATTTTTCCAAAATGTCTTGGCCAAGATCAGTTAGTCCTCCATCCCAATGCAGGTATAGAACAGGAATTTGGGCTTGCTCAGCGTATTCCAAAGCTTCGAGTACTGGTTTGTTGGTATCTCCAGATTGCAGATGCTGTGACAAGATCAATAAGTTTGGAGTATTGGTTTGCAAGCAGCTAAGTAGCTTCGAACCATCGCATAGGTTGGCCTCGTTAAACGCCAGCTCTTGTGAAACATTGTCTTTCAGCCAATTCCGAGTCGCTTGCTCATCCGGAAAGTAATAAGACTGATCCATTTGCGCGATGACGACGTTTGAAGTAACTCCGCCCGACACCCAAGTGACCAGGTTACTTAACCATTGCGTCATCGCTGCGTTGGAAGAGTCGGGAAAACGTTGTGCCGTTCTAAATGGGTTACTACCTAATAGTGCGTAACGTTGACCATTAGACTTTTCCCCGGCAACGCCAATTGACAGAGCTTGATCTTTGTAACCGCTTACCATGGCCTTATTGGTCATCAAGATGGTGTCGTTGAAGCCATACTTAGGTGCCAAGATCGCGGCATCATGGGTTGGATCCCAATAAAGACCTGAAAGGTTTTTCGCAATTGCAGATTTGATCGTGTTCGACTGCATCTTGTGAGCTTCCACAACCTGATGACTTTTACGAATGAAATCGCTCGGGTCAGAAACGAGCAGTGCATTACCAGTTTCCAGAGCTTGTTGAACTGGAGCTGGCGTTGGTTTTACTTGAGCATTAGGTTGTGATTCTCCCTCTCCACATCCTGTGGCTAAGGCGGCAATGCCCAACGATAGAATTGTTTTTTTCATTTTTACTTACTAAACAATGAGTTTACCGAATGTTAATGTAAGTTAATGAATAATAAGAAAGAGTCTTTTATATCGGCTGGAAAAATAGGAATGAAGATAACAAAATTATCAAAAGCAATAGCACCCATTCCGGTGCTATTGCCTCTATTGATAATTAGCTTAAAGGACGTAGATAAGCTAAGAAACGCCTCTCTGCCACTTTGAAACACCACAAAATCATAAACGTCAGTGCCATGTAGAACAGCCCCGCCGTCAGGAAAGACTCAAATGGTGCATAGTAGCGCGAGTTAACTAGACGCGCAGCACCAGTTAAATCCATGATGGTAACGATGCCCGCGACTGCACTTCCGTGCAGCATAAATATGACCTCGTTTGAATAAGCTGGTAATGCTCGACGCAATGCACTCGGCAAGATAATACGTCTGTATGTCATAAACTTACTCATGCCATACGCTTTCGCAGCTTCCACCTCACCTTTCGGCAAACCATTAATCGCACCACGAATAATTTCTGCGGTGTAAGCCGATGTATTAAGAATAAAAGCGACCAAAGCACAGAACCAAGCGTTCTCCCATAAGGTATCTTTCACAGGGAAAAACTGATCCATGCCGTAGTAAATCAAATACAGCTGAACCAATAGCGGCGTTCCACGGAAAAAGTAAATGAATCCCCAAGAAGGTAAGCTTAGAGCGTAATTGGTACTATTGCGTGCCACGGCTAATGGGATAGAGACACACAAGCCAATAACCAACGCTAATCCCACTAACCAAACTGTTGTCCAAAGTCCCTGAAGATAAGTTGGAAAGCTTTCAATAATCAAAGAAAAGTCCATAACTTACCTCGCATGAATACTGAACTTACGCTCAACAAGCTTGAGTAGCCCGGTCGAAACGCTGGTAAAAAATAGAAAGATGAGCGCGACAGCCATGTAAAAGGTGAACGGCATTTTGGTCGTACCTGCTGCCAATGAGCTCATTCTCACCATGTCATCCAGACCAATAATGGAAACTAACGCAGTGGTCTTAAGTAACACTAACCAGTTATTACCAAATCCAGGTAATGCATGACGAATCATCTGAGGAAGCAAGATTCTTCTAAACGATAAAGCAGAGCTCATCCCATAAGCTTTCGCCGCTTCTAATTCACCCTTGTCCACCGCCATGATCGCTCCACGAAAAGTCTCCGCCATGTAGGCGCCAAAGATAAAACCAATCGTGAGTACACCAGCTATAAATGGGCTGACATCAATATAATCAGGTAAGTAAGACGTCCATTCATGGTTTGGATCACTCGAGGCAAACCACTCGTTGAGCGTTTCGTTGATGGAGTAAAGGCTGTTATTTAAAAGTATTTGTCCACCAAAGAAAATTAGCATCATCAGAACCAAATCTGGAATGCCGCGAATGACGGTGGTGTAAAGAGTGGCAATCGCCCTTGCCCATTTGTAAGGTGCTAACTTAGCTAATGCGCCAAGCATGCCTAAGACCATGGCGAGAATGAGTGAAAGCACTGCAACTTCTATTGTTACTAAAGCTCCTTTCAAAATCGAAGCTTCGTATCCTTGTAAATCTAGCATAGGTGAGTTCCTAATCCCTAAACTCAAAAAATCGACCGTTGACTACTTCTAGGAACAAGCCAACGGTCGCTTAATTACGGTTTATTCACCGTACACATCGTAGTTAAAGTATTTACCAGCAATTTCTTGGTAAACACCTTTCTCACGTAGTGAAATAATTGCTGCGTCGAGTTTCTTCGTCAGATCTTTGTCTTGTTTACGAACAGCGATCCCCATACCTTCACCAAACCATTTTGGATCGGTTAACGACGGTCCAACAAACTCATAAGCTTCTCCACCTGCTTTGTTGATCACACCCTCTTCTAGAGCAGACGCATCACCTAAAACGGCAGCAATTCGACCATTTTCTAGATCAAGATACGCTTCATCAAAAGAGCCATAACGCACAATTTCAACATCATCGCCGTAGTTGTCAGTTAAGTACTTGTCATGTGTCGTCGCACGTTGCACGCCAATTTTGACATCTTTAAGATTATCAAAATCTAGACCAGCACCTTTCTTAGCGATAAATTTATTTGGAATTTGTGCGTACTTGCCAGTGAAATCGACTTTTTTCTTGCGCTCTTCAGTGATAGACATTGCTGCGATGATGGCATCGTACTTACGTGCAAGCAGAGAAGGAATAATACCATCCCAATCTTGAGCGACGATTTTGCACTTCACTTGCATCTCTTCACAGAGTGCATTTGCCATGTCTACGTCAAAGCCTTTTATTGAGCCATCAGTTTCTGTCCAGCTAAACGGAGGGTAAGCACCTTCGATACCAAAGCGAACTGTTTTCCATTCTTTCGCTTGGGCAACACCTGATACTGCCGTTGCAGCAATCGTTGCTGCTAATAACCACTTTTTCATTTCCATACTCCTGTGATTGCTATTTTATTTCGTTTTGTTTGTTGTGTTGGCTTAGGAGGCAATAGTCTGCCGCCTAACAAATATTAGTAAATGGATGAGATAAACTGCTGTAATCGTTCTGAATCCGGGTTTGTAAATAGCTTAGCTGGATTTCCCTGTTCTTCCACTAAGCCTTGATGTAAAAACATCACATGGTTTGATACGTCACGCGCAAACGCCATTTCGTGCGTGACCACCAGCATAGTTCGCCCTTCATCTGCCAAATCTCTCATTACCCCCAGAACTTCTCCTACAAGTTCTGGGTCAAGCGCAGAAGTTGGCTCGTCAAACAACATCACCTCTGGGTCAACTGCTAGCGCACGGGCAATAGCTGCACGTTGCTGCTGGCCGCCAGATAAGTGCCCAGGGTAATAATCTTTACGCTCATACAAGCCTACCTTCTTAAGCAAGACTTCTGCATTTTCAATCGCTTGAGCTTTTGGCACGCCTAAGACATGAACAGGCGCCTCAATCACGTTTTCTAGTACGGTTAGGTGAGACCAGAGGTTGAAACCTTGGAAAACCATTGCCAGGCGTGAACGAATACGTTGGACTTGCTTTTCATTAGCAGGAACAGATTCACCTGCTCTGTTGTTCTTCATTTGGATTAATTCACCATTTACCCAAATTTCGCCCGCGGTAGGCGTTTCTAGCAAGTTGATACATCTGAGAAAGGTACTCTTACCTGAGCCGGAAGAGCCAATGATGGAGATAACATCTCCTTTGTGCGCAGCAAGTGAAATGCCTTTTAAAACTTCATTTTGTCCAAATGTTTTGTGCAGGTCTTTTATATCTAGCGCTGGTACATCATTCATGCGCCCTACTCCCTGTGTTTTTGTCACTGCAATTAAGGGACTCCGCCCTCTCTAATTCGGAACAAATTAGCACCGCCCCTTGAAACTTGCAACAAATTATTAACCTAAATAATTCGAATAGAAAGATACGATAGACAAATTAATATGCAATATATAGCAACATATTCTTCAAAAATTGAATATTAAATATAAAAAAGCCCCTTTCAAAGGGGCTTAATTAATTTACAAAAGTGTTAAGACGCTACTTAACCAATACCATAAAATCAGATTTCTGAGCATTCGTATTGACCTTCTCAGAATCAACTTCACTGATCACAAGACCATCGTGATCCACTTTAAGATCGGTCACATCACCATGAGAGAAAAGAGAAACAAAGTCATAGCTATTTAGGTTTGCTTCAGCAGACTCCACGACAATAGATTGTGAGTAATCACTGGTAGAAGAAACTTTCAAATCTTGCTTCACACTGTCATCGAATGTGTAGTAGTACAATTCCGGAACAACGACATCACTCTCTAAAGTTGTAAATATCTTGTGTGTTACTCGGTGTAGTGTTCCAGAGTTAGACTCTGCACGATATGCGAGGCGGCTAAAGCCTTTATCTTGGTCAGTGAAAGCAAAACCAGTATCAATAGTTGAGCCTCTCACCACATGCGACGCAGGCAGAGCATTTAGGTTGTAGTAAGCGCTTGGATCAATTGAGATATCCCAATTTGCGTCCTGATACATCTTTTGGTTCAGCACTACCGTCCAACCATTGATAGGTTTTTCAGCTGCAACACTGTAAGTCCAAGTTTCCGTTTTTGGCTCAAGCGGGTGGTAGAACTTCGTCGTTGACATAGGTAGCTCTGCAACTTCGTAGTTGTAATCACCAACAAGTACACTGATGTCTAAAGTGTCATATTTAAAAAGTGTTGGGTTCAAGATTGGAGAAGAACCATTCATGCCAACCAACGGCAATGGTGATTCACTCGACCAATCGCGAATACCATACTGGTGCAGTTCTGTTTTCGCTGCGTCTGCATATTGTAGCACGACTGTCGACTCCATCTTCGAACCAATTGCTCTTACATCCAAAGAATCAATAGAATAGGTAGGCTTAGACTCTTTCGCAATTTTAGATATGAAGTTGTACTCTAAGCCACCAGCCTCCGTTGCTTCATATTTAAGGTCAGTTCGGGTAGCTTTACGGAAGTTGCCATTTTTATTGCAAGCAGACACCGCCTCTCGATTCATTGAGAACGTTGAGTTTCTAAGGTTATTGTCCTTTAAAAAATCTCGACCGAAGCTGTTTGCCGTAAATACTGTTCCAGAAGCATCAAGCAACTGATAAGTAAAATAGCCGTCCTCAGGAATGTCTTCTAGAACAAATTTCAAAGTAGTGCCTGATGGGTAGATAAAGTCGCCTTGACGGACACCATTCTTGTCTGAATAGAAACCGACGACCTTACCTCCTGTTAGCTGTGCACTTACGGCTGGTTGATAGGTCAATACCTGCTCGATGCCGTTGCCATCTACTCTTCGGTCGTAAATAGTACAGCTGTCTTTTTGTGCATTTGTTTCACTAATGACATTTGGAGCTGCAAAAGTAAAAGTGAATGTAGTTCTTGGTGTGGAACTACCGCCACCGCCGCCACCGCCGCCGCAACCGACCATTAACCCTGAGATGATTGCCACTAGTGGCAGTACTTTAAGCTGTTTCATGTCTTTTTCCTAAACTGAGCGGCAATGATTAGCCAAAAAATTGTCTTTGCTCTGTCCAAAGCAAGAATAAAGCCAGCTTTATATAATCATCGTGAATATTGACATTTAATCTGCATCTCGTGCAAAAGGACAAAAAGTTCTAATTTTATGCAACTTGTGTAATGAAATTACACAAGATCTCCGCATCTCATTCGCATGCCAGAAACTTTCTGTAGTTTTATTTCACAACCATTCTTAAAGTGATCTAAATCAATCACCCTAAATGGCTATCTTGCTAGACTCCTGCCAAAAGATGAGGCTTTTTTTTGTGCCTCAACACAATAAGTTATTAGCTATGCTTAGGCACAGTGTCGACGTGTAACAAATCTAACAATAGCTAGCATAAGCGTGCCGCAGGATGCGGATTAACACAATTGAATGAAGAATTCATAACTTTTAAATATATGAGGAATCTATGTCAGACGCAGTTAACAAAACGCACTCTGATTCAGATATCGAGACCAAGAGCTACCGTGAGCTTCATCGTCCAGCATCTGAGTTCGCAAGCCGTTCAGACTACCTAGACCACGAACTACAAATTATGAAGCCACGTCGTTTTGGCTTGAACTTGCCAGGTCGTGACTTCCGCTTTGAGCTTGAAGACCTTGTTCCAGCACTTGCTGGTACTATCGGTATTATCGCAATGTACTCTGCGGTAATGATGTCTTGGGCTGAAGGTCTTACTGCAGCATGGGACCACGTAAACTTAGGCAAGGACTTTGCTATCGAAGTTGCGCGTGTAGAAATGCTCATCCCTGCACTTCTTTTCTGTGTACTTGCCTCTGGTTTTATTAACCCTAAAGCCAACCTAGCAGGCAACCACGGCCCAATGATCCCTCTTATTGGTACCATCGCTCTTGCTGGTGCTCACCCTCTTGCATTAGCAATTCTCATTGGTGTGTTTGGTTTGATTTTGAGCCTCTTAAAAGGTGGGTCAAAACTGGTTAACCTCACCTCTGAAGGTACGGCTGGTGGCCTTCTTATTTTCTTAGGTTTAACCGGAACCATGAGCCAAATTAACTCTATTCAAGCTTGGGCTGTTGGTTTGCAATCCGATACGGTTGCCGCTGGTAGCATGGGTTACATCGGTCTAATTGTTCTTGCGGTTACCATTGGCTTATACGCGTTCCTTGCTAAAGTGAACAAACGCTGGCTAGCGATCCCTGTTTGTGCCTTCACTGGACTTGCAATCGCACTTGCTCTTGGCGCAGGCTTCGATATTAAATTCGTAACCGAGACAGGCCTTCCAAACCTAAATCCAATCTACTGGTGGGGTTCAACAGAAGAAGGTTGGATGCTTGGTCTTCCTAATATGGAACACTTCATCGCTTCACTACCATTCGCCATTCTTGCGGTAGCAATGTGGTCACCTGACTTCTTGGGTCACCGTATCTTCCAAGAGATGAACTACCCACGTAAGAGTGAGAAAGTGCTGATGGACGTTGATGACACAATGACAATGTGTTCCGTTCGCCAAATGGTCGGTACTGCAGTGGGTGGTGGTAACATCACATCATCTTGGGGGACTTACATGATCCCTGCTGCAATAGCGAAACGCCCTATTCCTGCTGGTGCCATCTTACTAGGCTCTCTATGTATTATTGTTGCAATCCTTGGTTTTCCTATGGACGTTGCAGTATGGCCTCCAGTTATGCGCGTTGCTCTTCTCGTTGGTGTATCTCTACCACTGCTTGAAGCTGGCATGCAGATGGTGAAGGACTCGAAAGACTCACAAGCAGCAGGCATTTGTATCTTTGGTTCTGCCGTTGTTAATCCAGTTCTAGCTTGGGCACTAACTATGCTTTTAGATAACAACGGTTTAATTGGAGATAAAGAGCGCGCGTCTCGCCTATCATTTGTAGACAAGATTGTGATCCCAGTAAGCGTACTTGTTATCTGTTTAGTTGCTATGCTTGCAGTTGGTATGCTTGAAGGCCAGTATGGCATCCAAGCTTGGCTATAAGCTAGCAGTCCAGAAATTTGTGGGTAGCGCTCGTCGCTACCCCATTTTTATCGAGATTTTTGAGGATTTATTGATTTAGTTTAAGGTTTGCAAAAAAATTTTAGTTTAACCTCTAACTGTGCTTAAAAAGAGAAACGTTAAAACTAGTGACAATATTTATAGTTTTGTAAATCGAATACGTAAATTTAAGACTATAAATATTGTTATTCATAAGAGTGTACTGTTCCCCTCTTTTATCTGGGGATAGCTGGCTCAACGGCGAAGCAGTACGTATTTTTTTCTACTAAAAAGGTAGGTATGTCATGGCAGAGCAATTTGCTAAAGCTTGGGAAGGTTTTGCTGCAGGCGACTGGCAAAACGAAGTAAACGTTCGTGATTTCATTCAGAAGAACTACACTCCGTACGAAGGCGACGAATCTTTCCTAGTTTCTGAAGGTACTGAAGCGACTAACAAGCTTTGGGCTAAGGTAATGGAAGGCATCAAACAAGAGAACGCGACTCACGCTCCTGTTGATTTTGATACTTCAGTTATCTCTACCATCACTGCTCACGATGCAGGCTACATCGAAAAAGACCTAGAAACTATCGTAGGTCTTCAAACTGACGCTCCTCTAAAACGTGCGATCATCCCTAACGGTGGTATCCGCATGGTTGAAGGTTCATGCAAAGCCTACGACCGCGAGCTAGACCCACAAGTTAAAAAAATCTACACAGAATACCGTAAAACTCACAACCAAGGCGTTTTCGATATCTACACTCCTCAAATCATGGCGTGTCGTAAATCTGGCGTACTGACTGGTCTTCCAGATGCATACGGTCGTGGTCGTATCATCGGTGACTACCGTCGTGTTGCTCTATACGGTATTGACTTCCTAATGAAGGATAAATTCGCGCAGTTCTCTTCTCTACAAGAGCGTTTTGAGAACGGCGAAGACCTACAAATGACAATGCAGCTTCGTGAAGAGATCGCAGAGCAACACCGTGCTCTAGGTCAAATCAAAGAAATGGCTGCAAAATACGGTTGTGATATTTCTCGTCCTGCTGAAACTGCGCAAGAAGCTATTCAGTGGACTTACTTCGGTTACCTAGCTGCTGTTAAATCTCAAAACGGTGCGGCTATGTCTCTAGGTCGTACTTCTACGTTCCTAGACATCTTCATCGAACGTGATATCGCGGCTGGTAAGCTAACTGAAGAACAAGCTCAGGAAATGATCGACCACTTCGTAATGAAACTACGTATGGTTCGTTTCCTACGTACTCCTGAGTACGATGATCTATTCTCTGGCGACCCTATCTGGGCAACTGAGTCTATGGGTGGTATGGGTCTTGACGGTCGTACGCTAGTTACTCGTACAAACTTCCGTTTCCTAAACTCACTATACACTATGGGTCCTTCTCCAGAGCCAAACATCACTGTTCTTTGGTCTGAGCAACTACCTGAAGGCTTCAAGAAGTTCTGTGCGAAAGTATCTATCGATACTTCTTCTATTCAGTACGAAAATGACGACTTAATGCGTCCAGACATGAACTCTGACGACTACGCGATCGCATGTTGTGTATCTCCAATGGTTGTTGGTAAGCAAATGCAGTTCTTCGGTGCTCGTGCGAACCTTGCGAAAACAATGCTTTACACCATCAACGGTGGTGTGGATGAGAAGCTAAAAATCCAAGTTGGCCCGCAAATGCCTAAGATCGAAGGCGATGTTCTTAACTACGATGAACTGTGGGAGAAAATGGACCACTTCATGGATTGGCTAGCGAAACAATATGTGACTGCACTAAACGCTATCCACTTCATGCACGATAAGTACAGCTACGAAGCGGCACTAATGGCTCTACACGACCGTGACGTTAAACGTACTATGGCTTGTGGTATTGCTGGTCTATCTGTTGCAGCTGACTCACTATCTGCAATTAAATACGCAAAAGTTAAGCCAATTCGTGACGAAGACGGTCTAGCAATCGACTTCGAAATCGAAGGCGATTACCCTAAATTCGGTAACAACGATCCACGCGTTGATGATATTGCATGTGAACTTGTTTCTGTATTTATGGGCAAAATCCGTAAGCTTAAGACTTACCGTGATGCAATCCCTACTCAGTCAATTCTTACTATCACTTCAAACGTGGTTTACGGTAAGAAAACTGGTAACACGCCTGACGGTCGTCGTGCTGGTGCTCCATTTGCTCCAGGTGCAAACCCAATGCACGGTCGTGACGAGAAAGGTGCTGTAGCATCACTAACTTCAGTTGCTAAACTGCCGTTTGCTGACGCACAAGATGGTATCTCTTACACATTCTCTATCGTACCTAACGCACTAGGTAAAGATGAGGGCTCACAACGCGCTAACCTTGCTGGTCTGATGGATGGTTACTTCCACCACGAAGCGGGTATCGAAGGTGGCCAACACCTAAACGTGAACGTTCTTAACCGTGAAACTCTAGAAGACGCAGTTAAGCACCCAGAGAAATACCCTCAGCTAACAATCCGTGTATCTGGTTACGCTGTTCGCTTCAACTCTCTAACTGCAGAGCAACAAGCTGACGTAATCGCACGTACATTCACTGAGTCTCTATAAGACTATAGCGAAATAACTTTCTAGTAATACAACAAAGGCTGATGCTAAGTAGCATCAGCCTTTTTTTATTTCTTGAATGAAAGTTGTGATATCGCGAAAGACTTTTGCCCGCATTCTTACGTATGATGCGAAAAAAGTTAGCAAATAAAGTCTATGAGATTTAGTAAATTAATTATTCTTACCCTTCTTTCTCCAGTTGCAATAGCATCCACTAAGTCTACGGTTTCTTTTACCATCGACAACGATGGTATTTTTGGCGTCGATCAAGACTATACGAATGGTGTTTTCCTTTCTTACGCGACAGACCAACTGACACAAGAAAGCCAATGGAAATGGCTGAGTCTAGCTAACTCAGAGCACGCCAATATCGATAAAATAGAGTTGGTTCTTGGCCACAAAATGTGGACTCCAAGCGACATTGAAGCCGATTATCCACTAATCAATGATCGCCCATATGCCGGTTACCTACACACCGAAATCAACTACCTTTCCCTAACGAGTGACAAAGCTGTACGGTACAATTTCACCATAGGAGCTACGGGTGAAAGTTCGCTATCAGAAAAGGCGCAAGAAATCGTTCACGGCATAACAGGATCGACGGACCCTCAAGGTTGGGATTACCAGATTGAAGATAAAGTTGCGTTCAGCCTTGGTTACCGCGTATTTAACAAATTGATGCGCAGCGAAGAACAAAAAACACAATGGGAGATTACCAACATTAACGACATCAATGCGGGTAACTTCCGTAGTGATGTCTCTCAAGGCGTCATGTTTCGTTGGGGTACAAACCTAGCGAATAGCATCGGAGCCGCCAATATCAGTGTCGAAAGCCCTTTCTCAGCAAGTATGATCGCTCAGAACACGTCGAGTTGGTTCTTGTTCACCGGGTTTGAAGGTCGTTACCGCTTTAATGACATGACTATCGAAGGAGATCGTCCTGGCATTCCTGAACCGTCAGCGCCATACGACGTCACACTGCAAAATTGGCAAGCAAGTGCCGTCGCGGGGGTATCTTGGTACAACCAAAATTACGGTGCAAGCATCACCTTTACAATTAAAACACCGGATTATGAAGAAGCCCAAACCGATGTTTATGGGACAGGCTCGTTCTCCGTGTTCGCCTTTTTCTAAAAACTGGATTATCCCAGCATCGAAGTCAATCTAGATACACGGCAAGTTCTCGGGGTAGGTATTAACCACCTCGTGTTCAAGCGTTTATGTAGATTGGCTCCATCTATTTTCTTTCTTCAAATAACCTTGCCTTTAGTACCGACAAAGCTGTTTTAACCCTGCTTTTTGTAATAAAATAACAGCTAGAATTTACTAGTAATGAGAGCAAAAGATGTCAACAGCTGGTCGTATTCACTCATTTGAGTCATGTGGTACCGTAGACGGACCTGGTATTCGATTTATCGTCTTCTTGCAAGGTTGTTTAATGCGCTGTAAGTATTGCCATAACCGCGATACTTGGGACACGCATGATGGCAAAGAAGTCACGGTTGAAGAAATCATTTCCGAAGCGAAAAGTTACCGCCACTTCATGAATGCATCAGGTGGTGGCGTTACTTGTTCTGGCGGCGAAGCGATGCTTCAACCGGAATTCGTACGTGATTTTTTCCGCTCTGCTAAAGCCGAAGGCATTCATACATGTCTAGATACTAACGGTTATGTTCGTAAGCACACTGATGTTATCGATGAAGTACTGGATGCAACAGACTTAGTCATGCTTGACATCAAACACATAAAAGACGAAGTGCACCAAGATCTCATCGGTGTATCCAACCGACGCACATTGGACTTTGCTCGTTACTTGCAAAAAATCGGAAAGAAAACATGGATTCGCTATGTCGTCGTGCCTGGTTACACAGATGACCCAGAAGCAGCACACATGCTTGGTGAATTTATTAAAGACATGGATAACATCGAAAAGGTCGAGTTACTTCCTTACCACAAATTAGGGGCTCATAAGTGGGAAGCGTTAGGCTTAGAATACCCACTCGAAGGCGTAAACCCGCCACCGAAAGAAACCATGGATGAAATTCAATCCATTCTTGCTCAATACAACGATAACGTAAAATACTAAGTGAACCGCAAGACTAACCTCTTTAAAATACCAGCTTATTGCTGGTATTTTTTTGATTATATCTAAGCCTTATCAGTGAGTTTCTCTGCGGTCATTTAGGTAGAAAAAGAACGATAGAAATGATTGCGTCATGTTCGCATAGGAAGGAAGTAACATGGATTTGTTTAACTTAGGCTCTCTTGTTGTCTCAATTTGGATAGTAGTAGTCTACTGCCTACCAGATTGGAAAAAAGTCGTTTGGCCCAAACTGGAAAAAGAAAAAGGATTTCAGCACCTCGTTTTTGCAACGCTCTTCTTTTTCAGTATTTTATGGACAGCTCAAGCAGGTGTAAAAGAAGGATTACAGATTCATTTTCTTGCACTAACAACGCTGACGATGATGTATGGTTGGCGTATGGCATTTCTAATCAGTATCCCTGCAATGCTGGTCAACCACCTACTACATGATGTGTCATTGTTACTCTTACCCACATCGTTAGTTCTATCTGCCCTAATTCCGATTTTCATTAGTTACTTAGTGTTTCTTCTGAGTTACCACTACTTGCCAAGAAACATTTTTGTTTTCATCTTCGTTGCTGGATTTTTCAATGGCGCGATAACAGGAAGTCTGCACCTCATCATTAACTCTTTTTATCACCTATCAGTTGGTCACTACGATTGGGAAACCATTCAACATAACTACTTTGTTTTTGTGCCGTTGCTCGCCTTTCCAGAAGGTCTATTAAATGGTATGGCACTGGCGGTTTTAACCGTATTCAAGCCAGAGTGGCTGAGAGTATTTTCAGACCGAGACTACATATACAATCATTACCATAAATAAGTGTTTTCAAACTGGTCAAAAGTGACAGTTCTTGCCATTTTTTAGTATTAAATATGTGTTGAGATCATGTTTCACTCATGTCTTAAGCGTTAACCTAAGCACATTAAAAATGTATTAGATATCTAGTGAGGTCACCATGGAAATGTCAAACGCTCAACGTTTGATTCTATCAAACCAATACAACCTTATGTCTCAACTTGATCCAAGTAATGCGGCCAAATACAAACGCTTACAAACGATCGTTGAACGTGGTTATGAACTACAAATGCGAGAGTTGAACAAAGATTTCGGCTGCCTCTCAGAAGCAGAGTGTCGTGAGATCATCGACGTTATGGAGATGTATCATGCGATGCAAGAGTCTAACAACATGCTAGACGATGAAGATCGTAGCAACGTGGATCAACGTCGCTTGAAGTTCTTGGGATTTGATATCGCTTCAGAAGCGCAACAAGTACATTACGTACGTTTTCTCATCGATTCTGAAGGTTTGTACCCTCAGTTTGACAAGGCAGATCATCACTTTAACAGCCAAATGCCGATGCTAGATAAATACCGCCGTATGCTGCAAACTTGGCGTAACTGCCCTCGTCAGTATCATTTATGTGAAAACGAACTAGCGCAAATCTTCAGCGCATAAAATGGTCGTCTAAGAATGAGGAGAGCGCCCGCTCTCCTTGTTATTTACCCTGTCACAAACTTATCTAAGACTTTGCTCTCTTCCTACCTCTTTCACTTGCCTTGCTCAATGTAGAACAACGAATCACTGAGACTCTTCCGTCTTTGCCAAATATTTGATTTCTATTGCACCTATTCACGACATAAATTCGTCCTTAATAAAAGAGTGATTCAAATGTCACTTTTACAATAAATTCATAATTGTTAAGCAAAATTGCAAATCCCCGACTAGGCTTAAGTAGAGAAAGGCTGTGATTGAAAAATTCATATCCACCGCTCACCGTTGTAACGAAAAAACCGTCCATAAAGCAAAGTCTTTGGTGTCGCCAATCTTACATTCTGTACGAACCAAATGTGATAACAGGACGTATATTCAAACAACAACGAGCATAACTGTTGGTGGAAAGCCTGAATCAACGTTCGTCGGTAGACTGACTATTAAAGGGGAAAGCGACATGAGTATTTTCGACCACTATCAATCAAGATATGAAGCTGCAAAAGATGAAGAGATGTCGTTACAGGAGTTTTTAGCCCTGTGTAAAGATGACAAAAGCGCTTATGCTAATGCAGCAGAACGCCTACTGATGGCGATTGGTGAACCAGAGATAATCGATACGGCAAAGGATCCGAGACTAAGCCGAATCTTCTCGAATCGTGTTATCTCTCGTTATGAAACCTTTAAAGACTTTTATGGCATGGAAGATGCCATAGAACAAATTGTGTCTTACCTAAAACATGCGGCGCAAGGCCTAGAAGAGCGTAAGCAGATTCTTTACCTACTCGGCCCTGTAGGTGGCGGTAAGTCTTCGCTTGCAGAAAAGCTTAAGGCTCTGATGGAACAGATGCCTATTTATGTTCTTACTGCTAACGGCGAACGCAGCCCAGTGAATGACCATCCATTCTGCCTATTCAAAGCCACAGAAGATGGCGATATTTTGAAAAAAGAGTATGGCATCGAGCACCGTTATCTTCGCTCGATCATGTCTCCTTGGGCCGCTAAACGTCTTCACGAGTTTGGTGGTGATATCACCAAATTTAAAGTAGTGAAAGTACGCCCTTCTATCCTTGACCAAATCGGTATTGCCAAAACTGAACCAGGCGATGAAAACAACCAAGATATCTCATCATTGGTTGGTAAAGTCGATATTCGTAAGCTTGAACACTATTCGCAAGACGATCCAGACGCTTACAGCTACTCCGGTGCGCTGTGTAAAGCAAACCAAGGTTTAATGGAATTCGTTGAGATGTTCAAAGCACCAATCAAAGTGCTTCACCCGCTGTTAACAGCAACGCAAGAAGGCAACTTCAACGGTACAGAAGGCCTTTCTGCGATTCCATTCGACGGTATGATTCTGGCTCACTCAAACGAATCTGAGTGGCAGACCTTCCGTAACAACAAGAACAATGAAGCGTTCTTGGACCGTGTTTATATTGTGAAAGTACCTTACTGTCTACGTGTTTCAGAAGAAGTCAAAATCTACCAAAAACTTCTTGAAAACAGTGAGTTGTCTCAAGCCCCTTGTTCACCAAGCACGCTCGAGACTCTGGCACAATTCAGTATTCTTTCTCGACTTAAAGAGCCTGAAAACTCGTCCATCTTCTCTAAGATGCGCGTATACGACGGTGAAACGCTGAAAGATACGGATCCAAAGGCAAAAAGCTATCAAGAGTATCGTGATTATGCTGGTGTCGATGAAGGCATGAACGGTCTCTCAACACGTTTTGCCTTTAAGATTTTGTCACGCGTATTTAACTTCGACCAAACCGAAGTGGCAGCCAACCCTGTACATCTATTCTATGTGATTGAACAACAGGTTGAGCGCGAACAGTTCCCTGCTGAAACAGCAGAGAAATATCTCGAGTTCTTGAAAGGCTACCTAGTACCTCGATACGTTGAATTTATCGGTAAAGAGATTCAGACCGCTTATCTTGAGTCTTACTCTGAATACGGCCAAAACATCTTCGACCGATATGTCACCTATGCAGACTTCTGGATTCAAGACCAAGAGTACCGAGATCCAGAAACTGGTCAGCTATTTGATCGCTCTTCACTGAATGCTGAGCTAGAGAAGATCGAAAAAACAGCTGGTATTTCTAACCCGAAAGATTTCCGAAACGAAATCGTTAACTTTGTGCTTCGTGCGAAAGCGAATAACAATGGTCAAAACCCGGTTTGGACCAGCTACGAAAAACTGCGCACAGTAATCGAGAAGAAAATGTTCTCCAATACCGAAGAGCTACTTCCGGTTATCTCATTTAATGCGAAAACCTCTTCTGAAGATCAGAAGAAGCACGACGACTTTGTCGCTCGCATGATGGAAAAAGGCTATACCGAGAAACAGGTTCGCCTACTTTCTGAGTGGTACCTACGAGTACGTAAGTCATCCTAACCCAGTATTGAGTTAGGTCGCTTGTGAAACATGAAGAGGGCTATTTCATGGCGCAATTTATAGACCGAAGGCTCAATGGCAAGAACAAGAGCGCTGTTAATCGACAGCGCTTCTTGAAGCGCCACAAAGAGCAAATAAAAGAGTCGGTAGCAGACGCAGTGAATCGACGCTCGATTACGAATACGGAAACGGGCGAAGACGTCTCTATCCCTCACAAAGACATCAATGAGCCTATATTTCATCAAGGCAAAGGTGGTGTTCGCGAACGAGTTCATCCCGGTAACGATCAATTCATTACTGGTGATAAAATTGAGCGTCCCAAAGGTGGCGGTCAGGGTAGCGGCTCAGGAGAAGGGAACGCCAGTCCAGATGGAGAAGGCCAAGACGAATTTGTATTCCAAATATCAAAAGATGAGTACCTCGATATTTTGTTTGAAGATCTCGAGCTGCCTAATCTAGAAAAAAACCAAATTGCCAAAATCACTGAATGGAAAACACACCGTGCAGGCTTTCAAACTGCCGGTATACCTTCCAATATCGCAGTAGTACGTTCTCTGCAACAATCTCTTGCGCGCCGTACTGCAATGACTGCTGGTAAGAAACGACTTCTTAAAGAGTTAGAAGACGAACTTGCTCGCATCAAAAATATTGAACCTGCTCAGCAGTTTGAAGAGAACCGCTTGAAGGCTGAAATTGAAGAACTGCGCAAGAAAATCGAAAGCGTGCCGTTCATCGATACCTTCGACTTACGCTTCAAGAACTATGAGAAACGCCCGGTACCATCGAGCCAAGCGGTCATGTTCTGTCTAATGGACGTATCCGGTTCGATGGATCAGGCAACGAAAGACATCGCAAAACGCTTCTATGTTCTTTTGTACTTGTTCTTAACTCGTACCTACGAGAATGTCGAAGTCGTCTTTATCCGCCACCATACCCAAGCGAAGGAAGTGGACGAGCACGAATTTTTCTACTCACAAGAAACCGGGGGTACCATTGTATCTAGCGCGCTCAAGTTAATGGATGAAATAGTAAAAGAGCGATACCCGATTGGTCAGTGGAACATATATGCAGCTCAAGCATCCGACGGTGACAACTGGGCAGATGATTCGCCAAGATGCCGGGATCTGTTAGTGAACAAATTACTTCCAAACTGTCAGTACTACTCTTACATAGAGATCACGCGGCGCTCGCATCAAACTCTATGGCATGAGTACGAAAAACTCACTGAAGAGTTTCCTAATTTCGCAATGAAAAACATTCGCTCTGTGGAGGATATTTTCCCAGTCTTTCGTGAACTATTCCAAAAAGAAACGGCGTAAGGAGGCTAGCGATGAATACCGCAACGAGAAACCTCTCAGGAGAGGCGCCTAAGAAGCGTAACAGTAAAGTGTTGCCAGATGGACCAGATTGGACATTTGAGCTGTTAGAGCGATACCACAAAGAAATTAAGCGTGTCGCGGAGCATTATCGCCTAGACACTTACCCTAACCAAATAGAAGTGATTACTTCAGAGCAGATGATGGATGCCTATTCAAGCATCGGCATGCCAATCAATTACAACCACTGGTCATTTGGTAAAAAATTCATTCAAACAGAGCAGAACTATAAACATGGTCAAATGGGGCTAGCCTACGAGATTGTGATTAACTCCGACCCTTGTATTGCTTATTTGATGGAAGAAAATACGGTAACAATGCAAGCACTCGTCATAGCGCACGCGTGTTACGGCCATAACTCTTTTTTCAAAGGTAATTACCTATTCCAAACGTGGACTGACGCCAGTTCTATTATCGACTATCTGCTGTTTGCCAAAAAGTACTTAGCCGAATGTGAAGAACGATATGGCGTAAAAGAAGTGGAAAAACTGCTCGACTCTTGTCACGCATTAATGAACTTTGGTGTAGACCGCTACAAGCGTCCAGAGAAAATCTCAATTACAGAGGAAAAAGCAAGACAAGAAGAACGCGAAGCATACCTACAGTCTCAAGTTAATGAGCTTTGGCGCACGGTACCAACAGCCAAGACGAAAGAGGAAGACATTAAAGAGCGATTCCCAAGCGAGCCTCAGGAAAACTTGCTCTACTTCTTCGAAAAACATGCGCCGTTGTTAGAGCCATGGCAGCGTGAAGTTGTTCGGATCGTCCGTAAGATCAGTCAGTATTTTTATCCGCAAAAACAAACGCAAGTCATGAATGAAGGCTGGGCAACGTTCTGGCACTACACCATACTCAACCATCTTTATGATGAGGGCTTGGTGTCTGAAAAATTCATTCTAGAGTTCTTACATAGCCACACCAGTGTCGTGGCTCAGCCACCTTATAACAGCCCTTACTTTAATGGCATTAACCCCTACGCGTTAGGCTTTGCCATGTTCCGAGATATTAAGCGTATCTGCGAAGAACCAACTGATGAGGACAAGGAGTGGTTTCCAGACCTAGCAGGAACCGACTGGTTAGATGCAGTGCATTTCGCGATGCATAATTTCAAAGATGAAAGCTTTATTAGCCAATACCTTTCTCCGAAATTAATGCGTGATTTCAAGCTGTTTGCGATCAACGATGATGATCATAAGAACTTTATTGAAGTCGCTGCTATACACGATGAGATGGGTTATAAACGCATTAGAGAAACCTTAGCCGCTCAGTATAACTTATCTAATCTTGAGCCAAACATTCAGGTGTTCAATGTCGATGTCCGTGGTGATCGATCGCTTACGTTGCAGTACGTTCCTCACAACCGCATCCCACTTGATGATAGTTACGAAGAAGTTCTAAAGCACGTGTATCGATTATGGGGCTTTGATGTCATTCTCCAAGAAGTGAAAGACACCGGTCACCGAGAGGTGTTAGCGACCTGCCCTAAACGGAACCAATACGACACTAACATTTAACTAATACCGCGATACGAGTAAAACAAAAAAGGCTCCTAATTCAGGAGCCTTGTTTATTCTTAAATCTATATGAGCATTTGTTACGCTTGCTTTGCAACAATCGCGCGCACGGCTTCTAGGTCTTCGGGCGTATCAACCCCTGCCGCTGGTGCTTCTTTCGCTACCGCCACATGAATTTTTTCACCGTACCAAAGCACTCGCAGTTGCTCAAGACACTCAATCTGCTCTAATGCACTTGGTGCCCAGTTGACATACGTATTAATGAAACCAGCTCGATAAGCATAAATACCAATATGACGCATTAATGGGTTGGCAATGGTTTTGTCTTGTTTAGCAAAGTTATCGCGATCCCAAGGGATGCTTGCTCGACTAAAGTACAACGCATAGCCTTGCTCATCTGCGACAACTTTAACAGCGTTCGGGTTGAACACTTCCTCTTCCGAGTCTATTTCTACAGCTAACGTCGCCATCGGGGCTTCACACCCAGATAAGTTATCAGCAACCTGACGAATGATGGACGGCGGAATCAAAGGCTCATCCCCTTGCACATTAACAATAATGTGGTCTGACGGAATAGCCATTTTTTCAACAACTTCGGCAAGACGCTCCGTACCTGATTCGTGGTGGGGAGAGGTCATACAAACTTTACCACCAAATGACGAAACCGCTTTCGCAACACGCTCGTCATCAGTTGCAACGATGACATCTTCCGCACCCGCTTGTAGCGCTTGTTCATAAACCCACTGAACCATAGGCTTACCACCAATATCCGCTAGCGGTTTACCAGGCAAACGGCTCGATGCGTAGCGCGAAGGGATGACAACCGTAAAAGACATTAGCGTCCCTCATCCATGCTCATAGTGCGAGCTTCAGGCTCTAGCAGAACTGGAATACCCTCTTTGATCGGGTAAGCAAGGCGATCCAATTTGCAGATCAACTCTTGATTATCTTTATCGTACGTCAGCTTACCTTTGCAAACAGGGCAAGCTACAATCTCAAGTAGACGGTGATCCATAAGCCGCTTTAACCTCTTTTATTCTATTTAAAATTTGCTCTGCATCGTTTGACTCAAACTGGGCAGATACAGGCAGATACCACCAATTATCTTGCGCATAATGGCTGCACTTGACGGCATCTTTCTCGGTCATAATCACATTGGTCCCTTGTTGAGCCAATGCTTCTAATTCTTGTTGATCAAAGTCTTGATGGTCAGCAAAACCTTTTGTGACTTTAACATCTGCGTTCATCGAGTTTAGTGTATGAAAAAAACGCGGAGGATGCCCAATGCCCGCAAATGCGACGAGATCTTTCAACTCCGAGACATCCACATGTTGCTTAGTCTTAAGATTAATAGCTTTAGAGGGTGCTAAAGCCATTGCGATTTCACCCGTATGCGCTTGACCGCCATTGGTGATGATAAAGTCGACTTCTTTAAGTCGCTCAATACCTTCACGTAAAGGACCTAATGGAATCAGGCTTTCATTCCCAAACCGGCGATTCCCATCCACAATCACTAACTCAATATCACGGCCTAACGCATAATGTTGTAATCCATCATCCGTAATTATGATATCCACATCCAAATCTAGCAGTGCTTTCACTGCATTTGAACGCACAGGATCTACCGCAACAGGTGCTCCTGTACGGCGATGAATCAACTTAGGTTCATCGCCACAATGCTTCGCTGGCGTATCTTCTTTTAGCACTAACGGATAGGCAGGAGCCTTTGCCCCATAACCACGAGAAACAACCCCCGGCTTAAAGCCCATTTGCTGTAGTTGCTCAACAAGCCACACAACAACTGGTGTTTTACCATTGCCACCAGCAGTGATATTGCCAACCACAACAACAGGTATAGGCGCATTATAAGCTTGCTTGCGGCCAGTTTGGTATTGCTTTCGCTTTGACTTGCTTATCGCTCCAAATAATAAACTCAGTGGCCACAAAAGCGGCCACAAGAGATATTTTATTGGATGGCTTTCAAACCAGATTTTTTCAATCACCGCGCTTATTCACCAAACTGAATACGGTGCAATTGTGCATACGCACCATTTTTCTCAATAAGCTCAGCGTGGTTGCCACGTTCAATGATGGCACCATCATCAACCACAAGAATTTCATCGGCTTTCTCGATTGTGGATAAGCGGTGCGCTATTACAAGTACCGTTTTGTCTTTTTGCAGCTCATCAAGTGCAGCTTGAATAGCTCGCTCGGATTCGGTATCCAAAGCCGAAGTTGCCTCATCAAGAATCAGCACTGGAGCATCACGCAATAGAGCTCGCGCAATCGCAACACGTTGGCGTTGACCACCAGACAAGCTAGCACCATTTTCACCAATCATCGCATCTAGTCCGCCATCCATCTTACTGATGAACTCCATCGCATGCGCGAGTGTTGCCGCTTTCTCGATATCACTGCGCTCGTATTGGCCATCCGTTGCGTACGCAATATTGTTTGCTATCGTGTCATTAAACAAATGAACATTTTGCGATACTAGTGCAAATTGCTGACGTAAATTCTTTAGCTCGTAATCACGAATATCATGCCCATCTAATGTGATAGATCCACTGCCAACATCATAGAAGCGGTTGAACAAGTTCGCGATGGTACTTTTACCTGAGCCAGAACGGCCAACTAGCGCCACCGTTTTTCCTCTTGGAATATCGAAGCTGACATTTTCCAATGCTGGTTTTTCTGCGCCAGTGTAAGTAAAGCTTACGTTTTTAACCGAAACATCGCCATTTGCGCGTTCAACTGTCAACTTACCTTCGTTTTTCTCAGGCTCGAGGTCAATTAACGCGAAGAGCGTTTGGCTCGCGGCCATACCACGTTGGAACTGAGAAGTAACGTTAGTCAGCGCTTTAAGTGGGCGCATCAGACCAAACATTGCAGAGAAGACAACAGTAAATGTCCCTGGAGTCAACTGCTCTTTAATCGAATCAATACTTGCTAAATAAAGAACGGCAACAATTGCAAGTGATGCAATCATTTGGATGATAGGGTTAGCCGCCGCTTGAGCCGTCACCAACTTCATGCTTTGTTGACGCATTTGGTTGCTGACTTTTTCAAATCGTTTACGTTCGATGTCTTGGCCGCCATAGCTCAGCACAACTTTATGGCCTTTCAGCATCTGCTCTGCTGATGCAGTTACGTTACCCATCATGGTCTGCATATTTTTGGATATTTTTCTAAAACGTTTAGAAACAACACCAATACCCCATGCTACAACGGGAGCAACAGCAAACAGCACTAGCGACAATTGCCAGCTGTTGTAAAACATCAAGACTAACAGACCAATGATACTTGCGCCTTCACGGACAATGCTCACCAACGCTTGGCTAGTTGCCGCTGACACTTGCTCTGAGTCGTAGGTTATACGCGACAATAAATTGCCCGTCTTTTCCTTATCAAAGTAAGACACCGGCATATGCATAAAGTGATTGAACACCATGCGACGGACTTGCATAACTACGTTGCCAGATACCCAACTCAAACAGTAGGTGGAGACAAATCCACTTATGCCACGAATGAACATCATAGCAAAAATAATCAATGGAAGCGTGCGTAAAAAATCAGACTCAGCGTTCCCAAAACCTTCATCGAGTAGCGGTTTTAGCAAGGAAATCATATAAGTATCTGATATTGCATTAATAACTAATGCTAAAACAGCAACGATTAGGCCAGATTTATAAAGGCGTATAAATTGCCAGAGACGCTTAAACGTCTGCCAAGTCGTTTCATCAGTATTTGTTGACATAGAAGTGCTTTGTTTTCTTACATTAAGGCATTCATTCTACTCTGTTAGCGCTCATATGCCTATCCCTAGAACGTACACTAAGTTTGCTAACGTATAAGACTGCCACTTTTACCCAGTAGATCTCCAATGTGTCATTGGCTAACCTACTCTGACTCAACTGATATTCAATCTTAAATATGAAAATTGGGGGATCAAGCCTCATCGTGAAGCAAACTTGACCATCGTACCTGTTCATCTACTGATAAACATTAATAAATGTGTTATGTCCACTTAGAGAAAGTCTTTTAGTCTTTTATATTTCGCTCTATACTCTTGATATGTTCATTCTTATTTACAATAAAAAATATGCAAGTCATTCCCATTGTTCATTGCTTTGATAACAACTATGTTATTCCAGCTGCAGTAGCATTCTATTCTTTGCTTGAGAAATCAGATAAAAACTACAAATATCAGATATATGTCTTACATGAAGATATTACGCTGCTAAATCAAGAAAAATTAAAAAAAACCATACAAAAATTCAAAAACTCAGAGCTTATTTTCATTAATTTCGATGAAAATGTCGACTTTGAAAATGATTGGAAAAACATAAAGACAAAAGGTCATTACTCTAAAGCTATGTTTTACAAACTTAGTATTTCAAGTTTAATTAAAGAACATAGAAAAATGATCGTATCTGATGTCGATGTTATTTACTTAAATGACATTTCAAAAGATTTTATAGAATATAATAACAACGATGATAATAATTATATATCAGGGGTATTCTCTGTAGATAAGATCCTAAGCTATAATGATGTTTATAAAAAGAGTTTTTCTAATGAAGAGATTAGCCAACTGAAAATAGGTGCTGGATACTTTTTTATGAATGCCGATCTCATTAGAAAAGATAATTTAGAGAAAAGGTTTAAAGACTACCTCGAAAAAAACTCTCACAGATTAATACAGCCAGAACAAGACGTTCTAAACTTCTGTTGTCACCCTAGAGTTGGAAAATTACCCTTAAGAAACATGGTTTGTAACTATGTGTATAGTATGTATGACAGAAAAGAGTTTGTGGATGAGGTTAACTATACTAAAGAAGAATTATTGGATGCATATGATAATCCGATTCAACTCCATTACGCATCAAGAGTAAAACCATGGAACAAATTAGATTCTATAAAAGCTAACTTGTGGTTAGAATGTATACTTAAGACCGAGTTTTTCGAAGACTACTTTTCTAGCTTAGAGCAACTAGCCAGACCAAATGGTGAAAAGAAACTATTTAGTTTTACACTACCATTAAAAAAGAATAAAAAATTCAGGTTGGATATATTAAAAATAAAAAGCTAAAACTTACAGACCTAATTCGACATTAGGTCTTTTTATATTAGTTCCGCTACGCAGCATATGCCTATACCAAGGCTCAAATGTATCGCTACGTTTGGTTTCTGAGCGCCAATTATCACGGTGAATAAAGAAGCTTACCTGACCACCCTCACCAGTATCAAGCCAAGTGACGCCAAGTTTTCGGTATGAAGCAACGACACTTTCCGCTGGCATTCCCCATCGATTGTTTTTTGCTAAAGAAGCAACCGCCACACTCGGGCTCACCGCCTCGATAAATCGAGGATTCGATGAACTTTTACTCCCGTGGTGAGGGACTAGCATCACATCGCTTTGTAACTTTCCGGGTTCTCTAAGCAAAATCCACTCGCTAATGGCCTCAATATCACCAGTAAAAAGCATACTAAAGTTAGAAATAGGGTCAGTAAGTCGTAATACACAGGAGTGCGGATTATACGCACGTTGAACAAGTGCAGGAGGCCAGAGCACTTCCATGTTTAATCCTTGCCATTTCCATTGGTCGCCTCTAGTGCAAGGCTCATATTCGATAAAGAATTGACTACTAAGTTTACGCTGTGGAGAAAAGGCATCTTCAATGAAAAAGCGGCCGCCTGCGTGATCATTATCGGAATGGCTTAGAATCAGTGTATCTATGCTTTCATAACCTCGTTGATGCAAAACCGGAGTGACGACCTGCTCTGCGATACTGCCGCTTTGCCATGCTTTACCAGTGTCATACAGCAACACCTTGTCGTCTTTTTCTACAACCACTGCAAGGCCATGACCTACATCTAATACATCGATACGCCAATGCGGTTCATACTCCGCTGCAAACTTGATACTAATAACGATGCCGAGTAACAAATACCACGCGTACTGAGACATGAACCGTTGAAATATTAAGCAAACCACTATCACCATAACCAGCATTGTCATTTCCATGCTAATGGGTTGCCAAGAACCTACTGCGTACTGTATTGACGTGCTCAATGGCTGTAATGACCAGTCCACCAAATGCCACAGAGGCTTCGCTATCATTTCAAGAAACAAAGATGAGAACAGGGCTAGAAACATCAAAGGTACAACGATAAATCCGAACCAAGGAATAAATACCAAGTTGTAGGCTATTGAGGACAAACTAAAACCGGAGAAGAAATGGCCACTAACAGGTACGATTAAAGCGCTCAACATCAATTGAGTAAGCAATAACGCTTTTAATCGCGCTTTCCAACCTCCCCTTTGATGTCGAATCAAATTAATTGCGAACAATACCGCACAAACGGAGAGGTACGATAACCAAAAGCTCATACTGTAGGATGCAAAAGGTTGGACAAGCAGTTGTAGAGATACTGCAAGCAAAAGAACTCGCCAAGAAGTCCAGTGCACCAGAGTATACTTCAGGAGAACGTAAACAACGCATACCGACACTGCTCGCGTAGTAGGCAGAGAGAAATCCGCTAACCAAGCGTAGGCAACAGCGAAGATCAGCCCATATAAGCTAGGTAACAACTGGTATTGGGGTAATAGATAACGAACGGTACCGCCCACGACTAGCCCAAAAGTAAACGCCATACCAATATGTAAACCAGAAATGGAGACCAAATGCAGTAAACCACTGTCCCTGAGCGCTTGCCAATCTTCCTTTGACAACCAAGAACGGTCAGCAAAAACTAACGCACTTATTAACGAGAAATGATGAAGGGAAGACACATCATCAGCGACATCGGCAATAATGGATTGACGCAGAGATACATTAGAACGAACAATCCACTTAGCATCTTTGTTAACAACCGCTCGGGCGATAATATTTTTACCCATCGCGTGCTTTTCAGCATCAAAGCCAGCTTCGTTGCGTAGACCTGTAATCGGCTTTAACGAGATGGATGTCGTAAACTCACTGTTAACATCGAGTGGAAAAGGCGTAATAAGACGGATTTTAGGTTTAAGAAAAGGTAACAGAGTTTGAGAATTTACCGCTTCTATAGCGACAATACCTTCATAACCGTGACTTATTTGCGTAAAAGGGCTGTCAACTTTACCAATTATGGTAATATTCTCCCCTGCTTGAAAAAGGGCTTGTCTCTGAGACTCCAATACATTGCCGTGGACGATGACAACCATAAAGCCCGCAATTGCGCCTATGCTAATTAAGCCACGACGTAATTTGATTATTGAGCCAGTGGTTATTATTCCCAGCAGCAACCAACGCCAATCTGGTATTGTCGGCCACCAAGCTGACGAGATTACGCTCGCTACAAATAACGCCAAGGTCCAACTTTTTTCTGAGAGAGTCATGCTGTCCTATGCCTAGAAAGCTGATAAAACGCTTCATGCCAGATCATGAATTGATCAAACGCCAAAAAGCATTGAAGGTCTTCGGCAATGTGTTGTACAACCCAAACTTGTGGTGCTTAAACCGCCGCTCGGCATCAGGGGCTTTTGCTGTCGGGTTATTTATGGCTTTTGTTCCGCTGCCGAGCCAAATGATCATGGCCGCTGGTTTGGCCATTATGTTGGGTGTCAATCTGCCCCTCTCCGTCGCTTTGGTATGGATCAGCAATCCTATCACTATGCCTGTGCTATTTTACTTTGCGTACAAGCTAGGTGCTCTAGTGATGCGTCTTCCCCCGCAACCTTTTCACTTTGAACTATCGTGGGAATTCATCATGCAGCAAATGAGCACCATTGGACCTCCATTTCTATTGGGCTGCGCAATTTGTGGGGTTGTATCCGCGATTATTGGCTACTTCGGAATTCGAGGGCTTTGGCGCTACTCCGTGGTACGGAGCTGGCAAAAACGCAAAATAAGATAAGACCTTACTGCGTAAAAATCAGCATTTGAGCTATCAGTTGAGGGGCATCTAACAGTTAGAATGAAACGCGATGTTACTCAAGTCGGATAAATACAAAAAAAGGACCGAATTCGGTCCTTTTTGTTTTTCGCATATTGTAAAACAATCAGCTATTTAGAACTCAGTACAGCCGCCGGATTCAACCTTGCGGCACGAGAAGCGGGATACCACGTCGCAAGTAAACTAAGCACTATCGCCGTCACTGACACCAATGCCACATCTGGCCAGTGTAGTTGTGATGGTAAGAAGTCGACGAAGTAAATATCGCCCGATAAAAACTGATGACCAATTAAGCTCTCTAACCCTTTAATTAACGGGGTCAGATTTAACGCCACTAAGACACCGATAACACTGCCGACGAGACTGCCAAATACACCAGAGAATACACCTTGCCAAACAAAGATCCGTTTGATTAGGCTATCTTTTGCTCCCATTGTTCGCAAAATTGCAATTTCCGCCGCTCGGTCTTTCACTGCCATCATCAACGTAGACACAATATTAAAACATGCCACGCCAATCACCAGTACCATCACCAAGTACATAATGGTGCGCACGAGCTGAATATCGCGATACAAAAAACCAAACTTTTGCTGCCAGCTTTTCAAATACACATAAACATCAACCATGCTACCAACCTCGCGAACAATAGAAGGCGCATTGAGAACATCGTCCGTTTTTAGTGAAATGCCAGTGACCCCTTCCCCTAATCTCGCATATTGCTGAGCATCCGCTAATGGTACTAACGCTAGAGAGTGGTCGATTTGGCCATTCAACGTTAAGAACCCTGACACCTTCACGCGCACACGCTTAGGAGCCTGCACTTTATTTGCGCCGCCTGTTTGCGGAATCATTAACGTAACGTAATCCCCCACGGCGACATTTAGCTCGTTTGCTACACCTCGGCCTAAGATCACTTGCTGCTGACCGGCATAAAAGTTTTGCCAAGCTTCTTGGTCAATAAAATTCGACAAGCTCGACACCGCTTGCTCGAAAGTAGGCTCTACGCCACGAACTTCTATCGCTTTTAGCTTACTGCCTTTTTCTGCCAAACCCGTAAAACGAACGTACGGTGCTGCCGCGACAACATGTTCATGTTTTAGAGCTTGATTCATCGTTTTGGTGTAGTCATGAAGTGGTCCATTAACACCTTCTAACTCGCCGTGTGGGATCACAGACAACACACGCGATTGCAGCTCGCGCTCAAAGCCATTCATTGCAGACAAACCGATAATGATCACAGCAACGCCAACCGCTATACCAATGGTCGAAGAAAGCGATATGAAAGACACCATCTTGTTGCGCTTTTTCGCTCGACTGAAGCGACCACCAATCATCAAAGCTAAAGAGGTAAACAAAACTAGCCCTCCGCAGATGCTGTATCAGTCACAAAACGATCTACGAGCAAACCATCTTGCATGTGCATTTGACGATCCATTTTTGCTGCCAGCTCTTTGTCATGCGTGACAACCAAAAATGCAATGTTTGACTCTTTATTGAGCTCGCGCATCAAATCATAGATAGACAGTGCCGTATTGTGATCTAAGTTCCCCGTAGGTTCATCAGCCAAGACCAGATCAGGTTTATTCACCAATGCACGCGCAATCGCAACACGCTGACGCTCACCGCCCGATAACTCGGAGGGTCTATGTTGCATCCGATGACTCAAACCAACTTTATCTAACAGCGCTTTAGCCGCCTGTTTTGCATCCGCTACTTTAGCACCGCCAATCATCAGTGGCATCGCCACATTTTCAAACGCAGTAAAGTCAGCCAATAAGTGATGAAACTGGTATACAAAACCAAGGTGCTTGTTGCGTAATGCCGCCTGTTTGTTCGAGCTCAAAGCTGATAGGTTTTGCCCTAGAAAATCAACTTCACCATGAGTTGCGTCATCTAACGCACCTAAAATATGCAATAAGGTACTTTTTCCCGAACCAGAAGAGCCAACAATAGAAACCAACTCCCCTTTGTCGATATCGAAACTTACGCCTTTCAACACTTCCGTATCTAACGAACCCTCTCGGTAGACTTTACGAATATCACGACATTCTAATAGCTTATTCATAGCGAAGTGCCTCAGCAGGTTTAACAGAAGATGCTCGATAAGAAGGATAAAGCGTAGCAGCAAGGCTAAGAGCAATCGCCAACACCACCACTAAAAGAATTTGCATTGAATCAATCAAGATGGGTAGATGACCACCAAAGCTGAATAGCGCCACACCAGCAGATTCAAGAATCGCATTTAGATTAAGTGACAAGATCACGCCCGCAGCGCCACCAACAATCGCGCCAATTACACCACTGCTTGCACCTTGCACCATGAAAATGGTCATCACTTGAGATTGAGTCATGCCTTGAGTTTTCAATATTGCGACTTCTGATTGTTTCTCCATTACCACCATGATCAAAGCGGAGATAATATTGAATGCAGCGACACCCACAATTAGACCTAGCATAAGTCCCATCATGTTCTTTTCCATTTTCACCGCTTGGAAAAGCTCACCACGCTGTTCGCGCCAATCACTCCATTCCCATCCATCAGGCATGGGTTGGTCAGCAAAATCCGTCACCATAAATGGGTCAGAGAAAAAGACACGCCAACCAGAAACCGTGTCTTTAGGGAAACGCATCAGCTTAGATGCATCCGTCATGTTCACAATCATTAATTGACCATCAACGTCCGATCCCGTATTGAAAATGCCTGAGACAGTGAAGTTTCGCTGGCTAGGAATACGACCAAGTGGGGTAAACTGCGTCGCGTTGGTCACCATCAAGCGTACTTTATCCCCGATTGAGACCTTTAGTGAACGTGCCAAACTGTGACCCAAAAATACATTGTAGTCACCTGCTTGAAGTGACGATAATCGTCCGGCAATCAAATGGGTGCTAATCGGATCGCCTTTCTTAGGTTCAATACCGATGAGGTAACCAGCCGTCAGCTGTGCAGAACTCTGAATAACAGCCTCTCCTCTAACGATAGGCTCCGGCTGGGATTCACTCGACATCGCTTGAACAAATGGAGGAGCAGACTCGGTCATAGGCGTTTTTCCATCGTGTTGCGAAACAACGGCATGAGGTAGCACACCTAAAATGCGTTCTTTTAACTGCGATTCAAACCCGTTCATCACAGAAAGAACCGTCACCAACGCCATTACACCGATCGTAATACCCGCCGTCGACATATAAGAAACAAATCGGCTGAACCTATCTCCAGAGCGTCCCCGAAGATACCTTAAGCCAATAAACAATGAGATAGGATGATACATATAAGACAAACCAACTGGTTGTTTTGATATAAAGCTTTAGCGGATTATCTTACCTTACTCTTCTCATTAAGAAGACAAGAGAATCGCTAAATTTGTCAACGACATGCAATAAGTCTGTATTTAAGGCAAAAAGTTCAAGGACAAATCGGCTAAACTTGATAACTTCATTCAGTTAGCGATAATCAGTGCCCTATTTCTCTTTGTTTGTTGAGTGAACAGGGAGCGCTCACTGGCAAAAGGATCGACTATATGACAGAGCAAGAATACTTTACCGTCCATCATAACCTCACCATCAACGTCGAAACGTTGAGTGCGGACTTTGCTTTGCCAGATGAAGAAACATTTGTCTCCGAAATTCCAGCACCATTTATTGTCGCCAGTGAATTTAGTCACTTAGATATGTTGGCAGACAACGCGCGTCTAGAGCTGAAAAACAAAGAGTTAAAGCATGTGATCAACTTGCTTGATACGCAAAACGCGAAACTTAACCTCTTGTTGAGCTTTATGCTTTCACAACAAGATGACGCCTCCATTCGATATCAAACGACGCAGTTTGGTGCTAGTCAACTCAGTTTCCGCTCAGATACAGCGTTAACTACTCAACAACTCGTTCGTGTTAAACTGTTCCTCGATCACCCTGCTGCGGCGATTTACTGTTACGCTCAAGTAGAAGAATGTGATGCTTCAGAGCAAGATTTCATTATCACGCTTAGATACAAGATGCTCCGAGAATCTGATCAAGATTTACTGATAAAGGCAGCACTGTATCAACAACAAAAACTTTTACGTCAGCGCTCGATGGAGCGAGATAAAAAATAATTCCTATGACAAAAGCAACGATTCTTTCCGTCACCAACCCTTCAGAGCGTGGCGACAAAAAACAGCTAGGTAATTTGCCGGGCGCAGCTCTACCTCTAGCCATTGCAGAGCTAGCCAAACAGCATTCGAGTCACTCGCTACTCGTTGTGCCTGACCCGCAAATTGCTTTAAAGCTTCAGGCAGAGATTGAGCAATTCACCGACCAAACGGTAAGCCTGTTCCCCGACTGGGAAACGCTGCCTTACGATAACTTTTCTCCGCATCAAGAAATCATCTCTGAACGTATCGCACGCCTATACCAACTGCCAAGTCAGCGTGATGGCATAACCATCGTCCCGGTCAGTACAGTATTGCAACGCCAATCGCCACGTGATTTTCTGTTGCAACACACTTTAATGGTGAAAACTGGTGATCGAATCTCGCTAGAGAAGTTACGTGTACAACTTGAAAATTCAGGCTACCGCCATGTAGATCAAGTATTTGGGCCAGGTGAATATGCAAGTCGTGGGTCTATTCTGGATCTCTTTCCTATGGGCAGCAATGACCCGTACCGCATCGACTTCTTTGATGATGAAATAGATACCATTCGCACGTTTGATCCAGAGAACCAACGCTCTATCGACGATATTCAGCAAATCCAATTGCTGCCTGCACATGAATTCCCAACCACTAAAGAAGCGATTGAAGATTTCCGTACACGTTGGCGTACCCAGTTCGACGCACGCCGCGAGCCTGAATCAATCTACATGCAAGTGACCAAAGGCACGTGGCCCGCTGGTATTGAGTATTGGCAGCCGCTGTTTTTTGACCATACCGAGACTTTATTTGAATATTTGCCAGAAGACTCTCAAGTCATCACATATGGTGATATCGAATCTGCGGTCGATACTTTCTTAACCGATGTCGAATATCGATACGACCAGAAAAAAGTTGATCCGCTGCGTCCTCTTTTGACTCCTGAACAGCTTTGGTTGAAAAAAGACGAACTTTTCAGTCAACTAAAACAGCTCCCTATCGCTCAATTGAGCCTAGATAAAGTGGTTAAGCGTGCCGGTCGTCAAAACCTACCCGTACAATCGTTAGCCGAGCTTGGCGTTCAGCAACAAAATAAAGAGCCGCTCTCGCGCCTTCGTCAGTTTAGTGAGCAATTCAGCGGCAAAATCGTTTTCTCGGTAGAGTCAGAAGGTCGTCGTGAAGCACTAACGGAGCTGTTGCAAGGCATCAAAGTTCGGCCAGTCGTACATGGCTCACTTTACCAAGCTCTAGACTCGGGTGATCGATTCAGCTTGGTCTTAGGCGCAGCAGAGCATGGTTTCATTCACGAAGATCTGAACTTCGCTCTGATCTGTGAAAGTGATCTACTCGGTGACCGTGTTATCCAGCGACGCCGCAAAGATAAAAAAGCCGTCAACAGTGACACCGTTATTCGCCACCTTGCCGAACTAAAACCCGGCCAACCTGTGGTTCATATTGATCACGGTATTGGCCGCTACATCGGTTTACAAACACTTGAAGCCGGTGGTATGAAAACGGAATACGTCACCCTTGAGTATCAAAACGATGCCAAGCTCTACGTGCCAGTTTCATCACTGAATCTTATCAGCCGTTATTCTGGCGGCGCTGAAGAGAGTGCGCCACTGCATAAATTAGGTGGTGAAGCGTGGGCAAAAGCACGTCGTAAAGCGGCAGAAAAAGTGCGTGACGTCGCGGCAGAATTGCTGGATGTGTATGCAAAACGAGAATTAAAACCGGGCTTCAAATTTGAGCTAGATCGTGGGCAATACGCAACATTTAAAGCAACATTCCCGTTTGAAGAAACAGATGACCAAGCGATGGCCATCAATGCCGTATTGTCAGACATGTGCCAGGCAAAAGCAATGGATCGCTTAGTATGTGGTGACGTGGGCTTTGGTAAAACGGAAGTCGCTATGCGCGCAGCATTTGTCGCAACGGATAACAGTAAACAGGTCGCTGTACTCGTACCAACAACCTTGCTTGCTCAGCAGCATTTCGAAAACTTCCGTGACCGTTTTGCCAACTTACCAATCCGAGTTGAAGTACTGTCTCGTTTTAAATCTGCCAAAGAACAAAAAGTCATTCTGCAAGACGTTGCCGATGGTAAAGTAGACATTGTCGTTGGTACGCATAAGCTGCTTTCGAGCGACATTAAATTCAAAGATTTAGGTTTGTTGATCGTTGATGAGGAACACCGCTTCGGGGTTCGTCAAAAAGAAAAAGTCAAAGCAATGCGTGCGGATGTGGACATTCTTACCCTCACCGCAACACCAATTCCACGCACACTGAATATGGCAATGAGTGGCATGCGAGACCTGTCGATCATCGCGACACCTCCTGCACGCCGTTTAGCCATTAAAACCTTTGTTCGACAAAAAGAAGAGCCAGTGGTCCGTGAAGCGGTACTGCGTGAAATTATGCGTGGTGGTCAGGTTTACTTCCTGCACAATCAGGTTGAAACCATTGAAAAAACGGCAGAAGACTTACAGAAACTCATCCCAGAGGCACGCATTACCGTGGCTCATGGTCAAATGCGCGAGCGCGAACTTGAGCGAATCATGAATGACTTCTACCATCAGCGCTTTAATGTGTTGGTGTGTACAACCATCATCGAAACCGGTATCGACGTACCAACGGCGAATACCATAATCATGGATCGTGCGGACAATCTTGGCTTGGCGCAGTTGCATCAATTGCGTGGCCGTGTTGGACGTTCGCACCATCAAGCCTATGCTTACTTATTAACGCCACATCCAAAAACCATGACCAAAGATGCCATCAAGCGTCTTGATGCGATTGCTTCACTGGAAGACTTAGGTGCTGGCTTTACGTTAGCAACCCACGATTTAGAAATCCGTGGTGCTGGTGAGCTGCTTGGTGATGAGCAAAGTGGGCAAATTCAATCCGTTGGTTTTACACTTTATATGGAAATGCTGGAACAAGCAGTGCAAGCATTAAAAGAAGGCAAGGAGCCATCTTTGGATGAGCTGCTTCGTGAGCAAACTGAAGTGGAAATGCGAATCCCAGCGCTCTTACCAGATGATTACATTCCGGATGTAAACACACGACTGTCGATGTACAAACGCATTGCGAGTGTCACAAGCAGTGATGAACTATCAGAGCTAAAAGTGGAACTGATTGATCGCTTTGGTCTGCTTCCAGACGCAACAAAGAACTTACTTGCCGTCTCAGAATTGAAAATTTCGGCTGGTAGTTTAAAAGCGAAAAAGATAGAAGCCCATGATAAAGGTGGATTTATCGAGTTTTACCCTGATGCTGACATAAATCCAGCGTATTTAGTTAAACTGCTGCAATCACAGCCGCAAAAATTTGCAATGGAAGGTCCAACTAAGTTCAAGTTTAGCGTACCATTGGTGGACCGACGTAAACGCATTCAGTTTGTTCAAGACTTACTGAATGATTTTAAACAGAATTTATTACCAACGAGCTAATAGTCGAATGAGAATACTGATCCCGTTATTGCTTCTATGTGTCTCAATGCCCTCTTGGGCACAGCGCCAATTTGATATTGAAGTGATCATTTTCAAGCGAGCAGTCGACGCTGAAAGCACAACAGAATCTTGGCCGAATCAACTGCCAAAAATCGATATGGAAAATGTCGGTAGCCTAGAGAGTGAATCCTACCGCCGCTCTAAAGGCGTGACACTTTTGCCAAGTTCTTCTTTCCGTCTCAACGCGCAAGAAGCGGCACTAAATAATCATGCCGGCTTTAAAGTGCTTAAACACGTAGCCTGGCGTCAAGGTGACCGAGGTAAATCTAGCGCCCCAATTTTCCGCATCGTTGGCGGGCGAGATTTCTCTGATTCTTATCAAGCAGATGGCCGCCCAATCAATGGCAATCAAACATTTTCCAGCGACGGTTACAGTGAAGAGACGGTCAATGGCCCTTTATATGAACTAGATGGTCGATTCCAAATATACGTACAGCATTACCTCTTCGCCGAAACAACACTAGATCTGCGCGAACCAAGTGTTAGAGAGGTGCGTTTTGAACCAACCTCAACTGAGCAATTGGCGGATGACTTAGGTGAAGTAGATGGTAACGTCCAAGTCGGTAACTTGGCAGAAATATCGCCGACAGTAACCGAAGAGAAATTCCTGAAGAGTTATCGAATGGATCAAAAACGTCGTATGCGTAGCAGCGAGACTCATTACCTAGATAACCCGTTGATGGGTATGATCATTCAAGTTCGTCGGGTTCGATAAGCACGAGCGGTTCGACAAAGCGCAGCAAAGCTGCGCTTTGTTTTTATCTGCTATACCTCAATTATTCCTAACCAACGCAGAGCAAGGAAAATAGCTGCGTTCAAGTATAAATAGACAGCTTTCAATTTACTTACACTCAACATGGAAGTCGTATTAGTTCATGAGTCCAGACTTTGAAATCATTGCGCCCCGCTTAGCGCTCAAGCTCATCCCTGCTGAAGAAGCACATTCACTACAACGATTACTTGCAGAATCCCCTTCGCTGCACCAATGGCTTGATTGGTGTGATAAAAACGTCACATTGAAAACCGCGCAGGACTTTCTGTTGGCAACCCGTCTTAACTGGGTCAAAACTGAGGCTTTTGGTTTCGGTATCTATGAGCGGCAAAGTAACACTTTGGTTGGAATGGCAGCGGTTAATGAGTTATATCATACGTTTAATATGGCGAGTATTGGTTACTGGGTTGCCGACCGCTATCAACGGCAAGGCTATGCCCAAGAAGCCGTTAAAGCCTTAGCAGAATTCTGCTTCGCAAAGCTAAGTTTAACTCGACTAGAGATTGTTTGTGACCCCGACAACGAAGCTAGCCAAGCCTTAATTGAGTCCGTCGGTGCACAAAAAGAAGCCATCGCCAGAAACCGGTTTATTTTTCAGGGTAAGCCTAAAGATGGCGTTGTGTTCTCACTTTTACCGACAGATCTAACATAAACAAAAAGCCACCGACTTGCGGTGGCTTCTGCATTTTTTAAGATACAACACATCCACACAGAGTGGATTTAAAACCTTAGTGCAGCTTAAGGTTTGGACGCAGCACGCGATTAATGCGGCCGACGAGCATCATCAGACCGGTTTTGAATACACCGTGCAACGCCATTAGGTGCATGCGATACAATGAGATGTAAACGACACGAGCAATACGGCCTTCTACCATCATCGACCCTTTAGTTAGGTTCCCCATCAGACTACCAACGGTTGAGAAGCGACTTAGAGACACTAATGAACCGTGATCTTTATATACGTAGTCTTTCAACTCGCGCCCGTTGATCTTCGCGACGATGTTACTAAATGCCTGGCTTGCCATTTGGTGTGCAGCTTGAGCGCGTGGCGGCACGAACGAACCGTCAGACTGGGTGCATTGTGCTAAGTCACCAATAACAAAGATGTCATCATCTCGTGTTGTCTGTAGTGTGTTTTTCACTACAAGCTGATTGATACGGTTCGTTTCTAAGCCAGCGATATCTTTAATAAAGTCTGGAGCTTTGATACCCGCAGCCCAAACCATGATTTGAGCTGGGATCTTCTCACCATCTTTTGTAGTAAGGCCATCTTTTTCAGCTTTAGTCACCATAGTGGCGGTGCGCACGTTTACGCCCAACTTCACCAACTCTTGATGAGCAGCAGAAGAAATACGTGGAGGTAACGCTGGTAAAATACGCTCACCTGCTTCAATCAGATTGACGTTCAACTTGCTAGAATCAAGATCACCGAAGCCATAAGTGCGCAGCTCTTTAACAGCATTATGTAACTCAGCTGATAGTTCAACGCCAGTTGCACCAGCACCAACAATCGCAATATCGACCGTACCGTTACCGTTTTTCGCGTGCAGCTTTAGGAACTCGTTGTTCATTTCTGTACGGAAACGGTGTGCTTGCTCAGGGCTGTCTAGGAAAATACAGTTTTCACGAACGCCAGGCGTGTTGAAGTCGTTTGATGTCGAGCCAATCGCCATCACTAGAATGTCGTATTCTAGCTCACGGCTTGGCATAAGAAGTTCACCGTGTTCGTCTTTAAGCTCACTTAAGATGATCACTTTACGTTCACGGTCGATGTCTTGAAGACTACCCATTTGGAAGTCGAAGCTGTGGTTTTTTGCATGAGCTCGATAGCTCAGTGCATCTACTCCTTCGTCCAAAGAACCTGTAGCAACCTCATGCAATAATGGCTTCCACAAGTGGCTCGCTTTTCGATCGACTAGCGTAATTTGCGCACGGTTTTTGCGACCTAGAGTTCGACCAAGCTTAGTTGCCAACTCAAGACCACCTGCACCGCCGCCTACAACGATAATGCGTGTCACAATGATTTTCCTCTACAAAAATGAATATATGGGGTTCAGCTCGATGCATGACTCACAAACATTTGTGGCATCCATCCAACCGATGAATTCTTGGTTCTTAGAGGTGTCTCAATTACTTGGATTAAAAAACTGCCACTCACCTTGAATCTTTATCTATCAATGACTTGTCAGGGTTTGGCATGTTTATCTGGTACGCATACGACGCCAGAATTTTTTGGGCAAGTTTATTACTCGCTCTCAATTTTTTTTGATATTTATCAAATTATTTTAGTCCGGTTCATTATATAGAGACCAACTTTGAAGGCAACCAAAATCCGTGTAACGAGTACGGATTGACTACTTTTCGACTACTCTACAACAAGGTGTTCGTGCTACATAGGAGGGAAGTAAGAAAACGGTAAGGAGAACACAATATTCAAAGCGTTAAACCAAGAAAATGTGCCTTTCAAAGAGACAGTGGCTCGGCATACTCAAGAGAAGGAATCGCAGCAAAGCAGCCGATAAAAACGCCGCTTTACTGTCTACACTCAACATTAATAAGTATTTTTAAATACCTTTATCGCTTGTAAATGATGAGAGATTTTTTTGAACTTATGAGACTGAGTTTCATCCCAAATGATTTGATAGTGTTTTCCTAACTCAGCTGCCGTTTTCGAATTGTCATGCACTTCATCATCTTTAGAGAGAATCACTAAGCAGTGCGCTTGATTTTTCGCTCGAAACTGATCAACACATTTTGTTGCGATATCTTCGTACTCTTCTGGGCGATCGATTCGACCAGCCATCGTTTTTTCTGGGTGCAAGTTCGGGTTGAACATCACTTGTTTGATACCGCATAGAAAACCAATTCGCTCAGACCAGTAACCACCTAAACCAACCCCACAGATTAATGGGTTTGGGTCATCAGATTGATCGATAACTTTAGACACTTCTTTTAACAAGTGTTGCATGTCGTGCTTTGGGTGAAGGGTGCTGTAATTGATAAAACGAACGTCGTCGTCGATAAATTGCAGTTGAAGAACTTTTTCGTGGTTACCCGGGCTTGTACTGTCAAAGCCGTGTAAGTAAATAATCATGTGTACCTCTCCCTGTGTGTATCTGGTACTTTTATTAAAACTACCACTATTTCCTTACTGTTAAAGGGGAAAATATCACGAGTTCTCAAAACAGTGATCTTCCATACACAATGAGCCTTTCAACTCATACGCACTGTTTAAGTATTGTTCATCTCCCCACAATTTATAGGCAAGTAGATACCAGAGCATCGCCATCACCAAGGTTCTTGGTTGCCAAGCGTGTACACCTCTCAGCCAAAGAGACACATCTTCGATACCTCGAAGTTGGCAGTACTGCTTTACCGCTTCTTCCACAGGCGCATTCGCGACCTGAATAGTTAAGGTCAAATCAAGCCTAGGGTCAGCAATCCCGGCATACTCCCAATCAATGACTTTCACCCCACTCTCCCCTCGCACTAGGTTGTAACACCCCAAATCGAAGTGACATAGGGCAAGCGGAACAGGTGCAACGTTCGGTTCCGTGCGCCACTTCATGTACAAAGCCTCAAACTCCGTACCCACATACTGACCATCAAGCTCAAGCCAATAATGATCGATGCGAGAAATATATGAAAATGGAACCAAAGGAATTGCGCTTATCGGATATTGATGAATCTTCGCCGCAATGGATAATAAATCGCTTAGTGCTAAGCCTGACTCCGTCAGTGCCTCTCCTTCTATCCATTCCACCAGCAACCCTTGCTCATGAATAAAAACTGGCTTGGGGCCAATTTCCAATGAAGAGACTGCATTCAGCACTTGATATTCACTGTGACGAGAAATTGAAAAAGCCTTGCAGACATGACTGGTCGGTCGCCAGATGTATGCAAGGCCTTGAGAAGATTCCAACCGCCAACAACGGTTGGTGAGCCCCCCGGTAACAGTTTGTACTTTTACCGGAGGCTCCGTAAAGAAGCCATCGAGAGCGTTAAGACTCGGATCTAACTGTTTTGCTTGTTGCCAAGAAAACCATGCCATTGATGACTTCTCCACCCTGTTCGATTAAAGACCGAATAGGCTCTTAGATTGCGCTTTACGAATTTCAGTTTCATCCGCCCACTCAATCAAACCTGTTTCTAGGTCCATTAGGCGCATGGTCATCTTGTAGTATACATCTTTATCGCTACCTGCATTTTTCACAATGCTAGATAGGTTGCCGTAAAGCATGTATTGAGCACCAACCATTTTACCAAATTGGATAGCTGTGCTTTGGTTAACAAGCTCATCCGTGTTTTGGAAGTTAAGTTGTTCACGCACAGACTCAACACGATCCATATCAACAAAACGGAACTTACCTGAGTTCAACATCTTAGTAGAGATCGTGTCAGTAATGGATTCAGTGTCAATATGTTCACTGGTTTTGTTCTTAATTCGCTCAACAAAAACGATAGGACGTTGGTCACGAGTAATTGCTGCTACAGAGCCCGACATCATCATGCTATCCACCATTTCAGCCGCGATTTTTTGTAAATCTGTTGAGCCAAAATCGATAGTCGTGGTTTCTGTTGCTTGCGCATCGCCGTAAGAGACTTTGTTAGAACAGCCACCTAAAATGACGGCAAGACCTAAAAGAGCAATAATACTTTTTTTCATGAGAGTTCCTTAGTTTTTCAATACCAGCGCATCGTTAGCGCGGCAGCTTCGGCAGAGCCGTTAAGATTAATCGTCTTGTGCTTCTCTAATTTGCACACGGAATTTTGTGCCATTTGGATTCACAGTAACTTCAGATAACGTGACTTGCTCAAATCCTCGCACAATCATTTTTCGCCACGGACCAGGTTTGGTATTCACTTCTAAACCATTGTTGTCATACCAATAAAATCGGTAAAGAATGTGCTGATCACCTTTGTAATTGCTACTCAGCTGCACGACTCCTCGTGGGCGATCATCAACGTAAGTGGTGGTGATGTTGTCAACTAATAAGCGACTACCTAAAACGTTATCATTAAAAAATACTTTTTGCGTTTGGCCATCAATTCGAATACCAGCCGTGTTTTCGGCGCATCCAACTAAACCAATAGCCATTGCTAAACAAACAAGCCATGCTTTCATTACAGTCTCCCTAGCTGTTTATGCCACACGGTTGAGTGTGCTCCCTGACGAGATACCCATACCAATGTAGTCTGCTGTGCAGGCACTTCAAACTGATAGGTTTGATCACCCAAGTTTAAACTTTGTGTTCCCGGTTTCACGATTTTTGAAGCCGTTTTCACTTGCGCTGGCAATGTTTGCCAACTTCTCGTATCTGGCTGTTCGGTCAATGTGTTCCATACATTGAAAAGTATGTTGCCCACATCATCGCCTTTTTTCGCCGCCTCTTTTCGGATTCGATCTTTTGCCCAAACACGAAGAGCTTGACGGATCACTATTGTAGTAAGACGTTCATTAAGATCGTTTTGCGCCATCGCATTAACATCAGTCAGCGTACTGGAAGGCAATACCTGACCATTTAAAACAACATCGCTAAAACGTTGAGCACCTCGGTTCTGATAATAAGGAAGCGCCAACGAATAAATCGCGCCATTATCGCGACTGTCGTAAATTGGTAAATCAATACGCCACCCTTTCATCGCCTCAACAACACCCTGCTCATCAATAACGATGACTCGCCCTTGTGACTGAGTTAATCCAGAAGGTGCTTTGCCATACCGCTTCTCTAGCATGCGCAAGTCTTCACGCATGCCCAGCTTCTTAGCAGCGTATAAGGTGCTTTCCACAACTTGCTTGTTGTCTGGCATTACAGCGAGTGCTCGTCGGTAATCAACATAAGCACTGTTTAAGTCTCGCGACGCTTCATATAACAAGCCAGAAAGATAGAACAGATAACCATTTTGTACCGCGCTTAGTTTTTTACCAGCATCAGGGTAGTTCGCTAACACACTGCCTAAATTGGCAGACATGCCTTGCTTGTTAAGGTCTTTCTCTGCTGCTTTTAGCTCTTTTTCACGCGCCTTTCTTGCCGCTTCCTGAACTTGATTAGCACGACGCACTTCAACTAGTGCTCCTTCTAAATCGTTTTTCTGTAAGTAATTTAGTCCTAGATACAGGTGCAAAAAGCCAAGTTCGTAATCGGCGGGATGATAGTCTTGGAGATTGTCGTTCACTGCGAGAGAGCCGACGCTCGTTGCCGTGTCTGACACAGATATCGTCGCTCGATCTTGTTGAACACGTACGGCACGATCGCTGCTTTCTAGCGCATTCAAACTTGTCGGGTAATCTTCAGCAAGAAAAGAGATGCGACCTTTTTCAAAATTGCCAAGTATCTCGCCACCCACTTCACTTGATTGAAGTTGTTTTGCTTTGGCATATTCCCCTGCAACAACGGCTTGATAAACTTCTTGATTCTGGTTGCTGTAATGACTAAACAGATTGCCCGCAGATAAATTCGCGCAGCCAGAGGCCATTAAAGCCCAGCTCATCAGCCCTAACAGCTTTACACCTAGTTTCACATTTATCTCCACAAATGTGTCATTCGACAGGAAAAAAAAGTGGGTGAATCACCACCCACTTTTAAAAGCTTAGCTCAATACCATTGGACCTAGAGGGCGGCCGCCTAGTAGGTGCATGTGAATATGGTAAACCTCTTGGCCACCATGTGGATTACAATTAACGATTAGGCGATAGCCGTCTTCAGCAATACCTTCTTCTTTCGCTAACTTTCTAGCAACAGTGAACAAACGCCCCATCATTGCTTCATCTTCAGCTTCTACATCATTCGTTGTTGGGATCAGTTTATTCGGAATAATGAGAATATGGCTTGGTGTGCGAGGGTTAATGTCGCGAAACGCAGTCACCAAATCATCTTGATAAAGGATATCGGCAGGGATTTCCTTGCGAATAATTTTACTAAAGATCGTTTCTTCCGCCATGAGGACTCCATTTTATAAACGTAATTAGACCCCAATTAGTATGCGCCAACCAAAAGCGGAGCTCAATAAAAACAGTGTTCACTTAACATTATTAATCAAATGCTAATTAACGAAGCTTTTTTTGTCGTGTGCGTCATAAAATGCGCGTCACAAACTGAATACAATCCAATGAATTTTGTTACTTTTTTAAGACAATTAGTATTTTTATACCCAAGTAAACTCAAAAATGCTTGGGTAGCTTGTCTATTTTTGGGAGAGGAAGCTCACTTATGCGAGGTTCAGTTATTAAAAGGATGTATGCCGGCTTTGCACTGATCATCATCCTATTTGCCGTCACAATTGCCATTATGATGGGAGGAATGAGTGATATTCACGGAAAATTTGGCACGGTTTCTAAATCATCCCTACCGTTGGTATCGTTATCTAATCAAACCAGTGTTGAGCTGCTTTCTGCCGACAAATCATTTAAAGACTTCCTGACGACAGAGAATAAACAACGCATGGATGAAATGCGTCAGGAATTTGCTAGATCTCAACAGCGCTTCGAATCCACATTGGCTCAACTGAAAACCGCAAGCCAAACCTACCCTTCTCTTGCCGAACCGTTTTCACAGTTAAAAACGTTAGAGCAGAGCTATTTTACAGAAGCTCTAGAGGCCATGGACAACTACGAAGCAATGTTCGCGGCTCAAGAAGAAGTGCAAAAATCCTCACGCCGCTTCCAAAAACTGAATACCGAACTGTCGGTTGGTCTTAAAGAATATGTGGCAGATCAAACCAGCATTTCTGTCAAAGTCATGGCAAAGAGCTACTTTATCAAGTTAAAAGATGCCGAAGTAATTACCTCTGATGCCCTCGCCAGTTCCAACCCTGAGTTTGTTACGCAAGCCGTGGCTAAAAACCGCAAAGCAGTAACGCACTTGAATTACGCATTCCGCGGGTTGGTGACTCAGCTTCCTGAGCTAGAAAAAGCATTTGGCGAATCTGTAGAGCAATTTACTCGTGACGTCGGTATGCGTGGCGGTGTGCTAGACCAACATAATAATTACCTCAATGCTCGCGCCGCTTTGTATAACAATATCGCCAACCTAGCAAATAAAGTGGATTCAACCATGGCGATTCTTGAGCAATTTACGACAACCGCAACAGATAAGCTCAATGAATCATTGGCAGATGCAGGTGACATATATTCGGCGGGTGTAACGAAAGCCATCATCATTGGCGTTATTGTCGTTTTACTCGCGACAGCGATTGGCTACCACATCGCACAAAGCGTTCGCGAGCCGTTGACTCGTATTCTAAAAGTGTTAGAAGGCCTGACTGAAGGTGATATGACACAGCGTATCGACATTCGCTATAACAACGAATTCAGCCGCGTGAGTGGACACATTAACTCACTCGCCGACAACCTTCACGAGATCTTGGTGAAACTCAACGAAGCGTCAGAAAACCTATCGTCAACCGCGACAACCAACGAACGCACCTCTTCGCAAGCACAAATCAAATTGAGCTCTCAACGCGAACAAACAGCAAACGTCGCTACCGCGATGACAGAAATGTCTCATTCAGTGCAGGAAGTCGCGCAAAGTGCGCAAGGCTCGCTAGAAATGGTGCAACGCGTCGAATCTGCCTCTGAAGAAGGCAGAAATGTTATGAGCAGTAATATCTCAACCATTAATCAACTAGAAACACGTTTGAACGAATCGGTCTCCGCAGTTTCTGAGCTACAAAAGATGAGTGGTCAAATTGGGTCTATCCTTGATGTGATCCGCAACATTGCGGAGCAAACCAACCTACTGGCATTGAACGCGGCAATTGAAGCGGCTCGCGCTGGTGAACAAGGTCGCGGCTTCGCGGTAGTGGCAGATGAAGTACGAGTACTCGCATCAAGAACGACTCAATCAACCACTGAAATTGAATCCATGATCAGTAATCTGCAATCTAGCTCGCAATCGGCGAACCAAGTCATACAAAGCTGTATGAGCGATATGGAGATGTCGGTTGAGCAAGCATCAAAAGCGAACAGCTCAATGGAAGAGATCCAGGCGCTAATCATCGAAATCAGCCAAATGAGTACGCACATTTCACAAGCAGCAGCAGAGCAAAGTGAAACATCAACAGACATTGCTCGCAGCATCGAAGATATCAACAGCATCGCCGATGAAAGTTTCCAAGCCATGTCGAATATCGCACAAACCAGTGAATCACTGACCCACTTGGCTCATCAGCAAAATGAATTGGTCCACCGATTTAAGTTATAAATACTTTATAATTAAGAGCATTAATTAGTGCAATCAACTGTATAAGGGCGACTTTTTGTTAAGTCGCCCTTGTTTTTTGTCGGCCATGTCTACATATGATTAATAAGGCCAGCTCATCCCCTTGAACAACTCTTTTCGAGCGGCCTCATAAAAAGGAAAATCTATGGCTGTTCATGTTGGTATTATCGACCAAGACCCAGTGAGATTGGTCACTCCTCTATTAGATAATCGTACGCTAAGCACACATATCGTCTTCATCGGAGACAAGAGCCAGTTAGATATATTTGACCGACTGAGTGCCGTTTTAGATCAACGAGAAATTACTTCTGAATTTTTTGAAATTCCATCCGCTGTTAATACATCTCTGATCAAACAAGCAATTCAAAAACTGGCAAAAGACCTCCATGAACGCGGCGAAGATGTAAAATTGAACGCGAGCTGTGGTCTTCGTCATCGCTTGTTGTCGGTGTACGAAGTTTTCCGTACCTATCGCTGGCCAATTTTTGTGGTTGAGCCTAGTAGCGATAAGCTTTGTTGGTTATACCCTGATGGCAAAGAAGATACCCAAGTCGAAGATCACATTACGATTGCAGATTACCTCACTATCTTTGGTGCACGCGGCGAGTTTCACCACGTTGATTTACCACCTCTTCTTGATAAAAAATTGTATGAACTTGGTGAACGATGGGCCTCAAATGCGCTTGAACTTGGGCCAGGTCTAGCAACACTTAACTACCTTGCAACCACATGCCGCAAAGAACAAAAGCTTGATGTCGAGCTCTCCGAAAAACAGCAGGGCTACCGTGAGCTCAACATGTTGCTTTCAGATTTAGTAGAAGCAGAAATCGCCACCTATGAAAATGGCGTTTTAACGTTTGCAGATGAAGATGCTCGACGCTTTTCAAACGGTGAGTGGTTAGAAACTTTGGTTCACAGCACCGTGAAGCAAATCCAAGACACCATGCCGACGATCCAAGATCGATCGTTAAATGTTCAGGTTTATCGCAAACTTGGTGAAAGTGAAGTACGCAATGAGTTAGATGTCGCAACAGTTGTAAACAACAAGCTGCACATCATCGAGTGCAAAACCAAAGGCATGAGAGATGACGGCGACGATACTTTATATAAGTTAGAATCGCTTCGCGATCTATTAGGTGGCTTACAAGCGCGCGCAATGTTGGTGAGCTTCCGTCCTCTTCGTCACAATGACATTACTCGTGCTGAAGACTTAGGGCTAGCCCTGATTGGCCCTGATGAGCTTAAAGATTTAAGAACGCACTTAACGGCTTGGTTTAAAGACGCGGGCGGTTCAGACGAGATATAGTGCCATTAAGAAAAGCTAAAATTCACAACGATAAAAAGCAGCATTAATGCTGCTTTTTTTATACCTAAATTTTAGCTGTACGCATTTCTATAAGTAGAAAAAAACCAGAGGTTAGCCTCTGGTTTTTTCTGTTTGTTTAAATGCCAACTATAGAGGCTTAAAGCATTTTACGCGCTGCTTCTACAACCACTTTAATTGAACGCGCTTCCGTTTCTTTCAGAGTTGAATGATCTGGAATCTCTTTTTGTGTACGGTTGATGATAACACCAGCCACACAACCCGCTTTTAAACCAGAGCTCGCACACATTGTTAGCAGTGTTGCAGACTCCATCTCGAAGTTAAGTACGCCCATGTCTTGCCATTCTTGCATAGAGCCTTGGAAACGCTTAACAACACGACCAGAGAACGTATCGTAACGTTCTTGACCAGGGTAGAACGTGTCGCTTGATGCAGTCACACCCATGTGAACTGTAGCGCCAGACTCTTCTACCGCTGCTTTCATTGCGGTTGCTACTTCAAAGTCAGCAACTGCTGGGAATTCCATAGGAGCAAAGTGTAGGCTCGCACCGTCAAGACGAACTGACCCCGTCGTTACGATCATGTCACCCACGTTTACATGCGGTTGAATTGCACCCGTTGTACCAACACGTAGGAAAGTGCGAACACCAAGCTGTGCCAATTCCTCAACTGCGATAGAGGTAGAAGGACCACCAATACCTGTAGAACAAACCACAACAGGTTTACCGTCTAGCTCTGCACGGTATAGCGTGTATTCACGATGGCTTGCTAGAAATACTGGATTTTCCATTTGTTCTGCGATTTTTTGAACACGCGCTGGGTCACCAGGAATGATCGCTAGAGTCGCACCATTAAGATCAGCTTCAGTAACACCTAAATGGAATACAGCTTGAGACATAAGTCGCTCCTTATTGTGGCTTATTTTATGAACAATAAGCTCATTAATCAGTTATTGGGTACAGATGCACTGTAGCGAACCTTTCACCAACATAGAGTGATCACAATCACAATGATAAAATGTAATGAAAATGAAATTTCAAACAAAACTGGTATTGATCACACTTTAAGGGGCATTAGATCATTTTGTTGCATAGCAATGCGTGATTTCAAGGACGAGAAAAACGTCTGATCGCATCAGGTGAATACGGTTAAAAAAAGCCCGATACACGAATGCCTCGGGCTATTAATGAGTGGGATCAATGGTTAGGTCAGTTATTTGATCTGCTTGGACTCAAAACGAAGTAATCTCAACGCATTCAATGTCACCAGTGCTGTTGCACCACTGTCGGCTAATACAGCAACCCACAACCCAGTAACACCAAGTAAACTTGTCACTAAGAATACACCTTTCAAACCTAGCGCTAACGCGACATTCTGACGAATGTTACTTAGCGTCGCACGCGACAGTTCTATCATGGCAGGTAGCTCAATCAAACGGTTGTGTGTTAACGCCGCATCAGCAGTCTCGAGCGCAACATCCGTACCGCCTCCCATCGCAATGCCGATACTCGAAGCTTTCATGGCTGGAGCATCATTGATACCGTCTCCCACCATCGCAACGGTATGTTGTTGTGATAGCTTCTCGACGTAATGCACCTTGTCTGCAGGTAACAAACTCGCTTTATAATCCAAGCCTATTCTATTTGCCATTGCTTCTGCACTTCTCGGGTTGTCACCCGTTAGCATCACCGACGTGACCCCAAGTTCCTTCAACATTGCGATGGCTTGCTGGGCATCTGAGCGCAATGTATCTTGCCATGCGATCACGCCAATGACCTCGTCATCGTAACGAACAATGACAACCGTTTTACCTTGTTGTTCCAACGTAACTACTTGCTCTATGGCTTCTTGAGAAAGTGGAAAGTCTGCCTTTGAAGGCGTGACCACTTGGACCATTTTTCCATCGACGTAACCAGTGACACCAGAGCCTACTTGCGCGGTTTTATCCAACGCTTCAGGAATAGTAAGCCCCTGCTCTTGCACTTTGGTAACTAAAGAAACCGCTAGAGGATGACTTGAACCAACCTCGATTGACGCAGTTAGGCTAAGTAACTTGTCTTCATCCATATCAAAAGCAAAGACGTCGGTCACTTCTGGTTTACCTTGCGTCAGTGTCCCAGTTTTATCAAATGCGACAGACTCAACCTTGCCAAGCAACTCAAGCGCCGCACCACCTTTGATCAATGCGCCCCGCTTAGCCGCTGCCGCCAAGCCAGAAGTGATCGCCGCAGGCGTTGAAATGACTAATGCACATGGACAAGCAATCAACAGCAGGGCGAGTCCTCGATAGATCCACGTTTCCCACGGTTGGGCAAATAGTAATGGCGGCGTAACGATAACCATCAGAGACACCAGCATCATTAGCGGCGTATACCAACGGCTAAATTTATCAAGAAAGCGTTCTAATGGTGCTTTACGGGATTCTGCTTCTTCAATCAAATGAAGAATTCGGTCTATCGCATTCTCGCCCTGACGGGAAGTCACCTGTAAGCGAACCACTTTATCGACAACCACAGCCCCGGCCATCACTTTGCCACCGGTTTGATGTTCAACGGGAACAGATTCTCCCGTTAACGCACTTTCGTCAAAACTCGCAAGCACATCTTGCAAAACACCGTCGGCAGGCAAACGACCTCCGGGTGCGACTTCTATGATATCCCCTGGTTTAAGCTGCGCAGCTGGTACTTCTTTGCGTTCACCATCAATAATTAAAATTGAATTTTCTGGGACTAAGTCCATTAACGCCTGGACACCGCTTCGCGCGCGAGATGATGCATATGCTTCTAACTTTTCACCAATAAGGAAAAGCAATAACACCATTGCGGCTTCGGCGGTTTCACCTAAATATAAAGCGCCGAGCGCCGCTACACTCATTAACGTTTCAATCGCAAAAGGCGTACCGCTACGCGCCAACTTAAATGCTTTGAGCGCGATTGGGTATAAACCAAGTAAACACGTCAAAGTGAATAACCAAGCGCTTATTTGAGGGTCGATCTTAGAAATTACTGCCGCAGTAGCCATTGCACCAGCAATCGAGAGAATTTGGATGTTGTCTCTTATGACGCCAAGCCAGCCTTTCTTTGTAGTGCTTGGTTTTGGAGCATCCAGTGAAGAGAGCGGGAAACCCGTTTTTTGGGCTGTCTGCTCTATCGTAGCTATCAGCTCTCGACCATCAAAATCGACGACCAGTTTTTCTGTTGCAAACAAAACCTTGGCTTGGCTGACGCCTTGTAAAGACGTAATGGCTTTCTCAAGCTTTTGCGCACAAGATGGGCAATCCATACCTGACACAAGCCAAGCATTCCGAACGGAGGAATTACTCTCCCTTGTGGGATCGTCTTCCTCGCCTGTGTCAACGCTGCAGCCTCCTCCACTACAGCAAGAGCTTTCAGAAACATCAACACTGGCCTGAGAGATATTGAGCGAAGATTTTACTGGCGCACAGCATGACTCGCTTGCACCAAGCGGCACCGCAGTTTTGATTTTGCTAGATTGGCAACCTTGATGTTTTGTACACATAATTTTTTCCTTATTGGTATCGGTGATTTACCTATTGCTAAGGATAAACCTTAGAGTAAGCTCCAAGGTCAAGATAAATTTGTACAGTTCGGCGATAGAAAATAAAAAAGACGCCGAAGCGTCTTTCCAAACCAGTTTAAAAGCAATATTCCGTAAAATTTAAACAGAGAGGTTAAACGGGATGCTTAAAACACTCATTTAATGTCATTCCTATGGCACGCAGCACGTCTCTTCTTGTGATAACACCAACCAACTTACCTTTGCCATCCACCACTGGATACATTTTCGGCTTTCCAACTTTCATCATGTCAGCCAGTTCAATTACTGACATTTCTGGAGAAACAGATAAGACATCATCATGCATACACTCTTGTACCGTATGTGTATCTTGGCAGTGATAACTTGCTTTCACCAACTTATCTAATAAGTCTTGCTCCGATAAAAACCCAACCACTTTTTCATTTTCATCAATGACAGGGCCACCTAGTGTGACACTTTGCATTACTTTGTTTAAAGCTGCCGAAAGTGACATATCTTTCGTGAAAGTCACCGCTTGCAACGTCATGTAATCTTTTACTTTTAATGAATGCATTCTTATCTCCTTAAGGGCATTTTATTGCGGCCTTTAGATAAGTGTCGCCTAATTTCCTGATTTTACTAAATGGAAAGGAGTAATTTTATTTATAGGCACAGCCTATTGAACTAAAACAAAATTAACTCACCGAACAACATTCACTGTATTTCGTTAAACGCAAGATTCAGCCAGGCTGATTTTTCTAGGCAATAAATACAACAAAGCCAGTCAAATTGACTGGCTTTGTTATTAAGTAATTGTTGCGTTAGCTATGTTGGCGGCGCATGTTGTCTAAAATAATGCCAGTCGCCATCGCGACATTCAGTGATTCGGCACCGCCAAACGCCGGAATCGTGATCTTATCTGTCACTAATTTTGCTGCGGCTTCTCGCACACCATGAGATTCGCTGCCCATCAACAAAATACCTTCAGCAGCGAAATCCGTTTTATGAACGCTCTCTCCTTCCAAAAACGCGCCATATACTGGCAATTTGGCGTGTTCCAAGTAACTTGGCAAATCCACCAAACTCACTTGTACGCGGCCAAAGCTGCCCATGGTCGCACTGATCGTTTTAGGATTATAAGGATCAGCACAATCTGTACTCGCAATAATGTGCTTGATGCCATACCAGTCTGCAACACGAATAATCGTACCTAGATTACCAGGGTCGGATACACCATCTAGCGCAATCATCAATCCTTTCGCTTGAGGCTCTTTTACACTCGGAATTTCAACCATAGCAATGGCCGCATTATTGCTCACAAGCGTGCTCGCTTTGGTCAATTCATCAAGCGATGCTTCAACACAATCAAAACGATTTAGCGTACCAGCATTTTGTTCGAGAAATGCCGCTGTTGCAAAAACCTGCTTCACCTTCAATGAACTACTTGCTAGCTCTAGTACGTTCTTTTCACCCTGAACTAGGAATAAGCCATGCGCTTTACGCTGTTTCTTTTGACCTAAAGCACGAAGCAGTTTTAATTGGTTTTTTGAAATCATTAAAGTATCCCAGGTGAAAATGATTATTCGGCGAGTGTACCCTAAACAATCTTCACGAAAGTTCGGTATCGAGCGGATGAGATTATAAATTATACCTAAATAACCTCAAGAAGCTTGGTCATCAGAAGACGTTGAACACCAAGCGTAGCCAAAATAAAAGAAGGCTCAAAAACGAAAAAAGCCCTGCGATAACGCAGGGCTTTCAAAGGGTGGGACCCCAGCCACATCCCGGCACACAAGTCACACGCTGCGGCTGCTTCCTTCCGGACCTGACCGAGTTCACGAGCTATTGTTGCGAGAGGACCAGAGCCCCATAATTCTTTTCGAGAGGTCTTGCCTCAATCGATGGGGCGATTATTCAGTATCAGCTCTCATAATGCAAGAGCAAAAACCTTGAATTTCATCATTTCATTACCGTTTGAACAAAACTCGATCAATTCATTCCTTTATGATGAAACCGTGCAGTCACGATAAGAGGAGTCGTGCCGTGAGGACTGCTTACTCATGTACATGTCTTCATCAGCCAAATGCATCGCTTGCTCTAAGCTCATGTGCCGCTCCCTTTTTGCAGAGAAACCAATAGAGATACTTATAGACTCCAAATCACTACATAATTTGCCTTTCACGTCGATTCTACTGAGCTCTCTCATTGCTCTAGTTAACTCGGCTTGCGTTGGATAACCCAGCAATATGAACTCATCCCCTCCAATTCGATAACATCTTCCCGACCAGACATAATGAATTTTTAGTGCCAGTAGTTGTAAAACTTCGTCCCCAGCGCGATGCCCATAAGTGTCATTGATTCGTTTGAAATGATTAATGTCTAAGTAAAGTATGGATAGATCTTTGTTTACTCCTTTTCGATACTTTACTTGCAACGCACGACGGTTCCTTAACCCTGTTAAGTTGTCAGTGTTCGATTGACGGTAAAGATAAAGCGAAACACAAATAGCAAACAATAATACAAAGATAAACACAGCTTGTGTTTGCGTCGCTAATCGAATCTCATATTCAAGTGCGGTACGCCAATCTGGGCGTACATCGTACTGAGCAATGATCTTATCAACTTCTAACATCGCTATCGCTCGACTGAAGAAAGGCGCAAGCATGGCTCCTTTTTCATTCGCGACCAATCCAACAGAGAGTTGTGACTCATAAAACTCGCCAATAGCGGTATCCTGCTCTATCGGAACCAGTTCACTGAGACGTAAAAAATGATTGAGCATCGCCGTATCCATCGGAATGTAATCGACTTCTTCATTTAATAGCCCCTGAATGAGCTCTTGTTGAGTACGATAACGTTTGAGTTCTTTTAGCGGTAACAGTTGCGTCATCATTTGATCGAAAAAGTCATCCTTAACCACGCCAATCCGCTCAGATATCAACTGTGAAACATGAGAGTATGTGCTCGGCTTGTAACCTAAACGCTTGACCATCACCGATGCTGGCGCGTAATGGGGCTTTGGAAAGTAGCTAAATGCGCGCCGCTCACGGCTGACCGTTAACGGCGCCAAAATTTCGAAATTACCTTGGATAAACTCATGGTACATAGAACCCCAGCTTTCACCAGGCTCACTAATGATCAAGCAGTTTAAAGCCAAGATCTCACAGCTTCTCAGGACTACATCAGCCGTCATCCCTTCGACACTACCATCTGCGTTGTATACAACATATGGAAAGATAGATTCGAGCTTAATCCGTATTGGTTCATTAAAATCAAGGGGCAATAAACGAATAGACTCACGCAACGCTGCTCGCCTTAATTCAAATTGATACTGGGAAATTTCTTCGCGAAGCTGCTTTTGCACCGCTTCTCCGTGAATAAACGTGGCGAACGTGTCCAACTCCTCAAGATGATGATCTTTTTTACTGATGATGGATACGGGCTTTATCGAAATCTGATCATTGAGCATCTTGGCGTCAAACCCCTCCATCAGCATCGGCTTGAGCTGGTTAATGGCATCGACAACGCCGTCCACAGCACCTGAACGTAGCAGTGTTACTGCTTGTTCGTGACCTTGATAAGAGATCTGTTCTAGACCAGGGTAGTGTTGTTTAAGTAATTGGGCATAAACTGTATCTTTGGGGACGCCAACACGCGAAATATCACTCAACGTCGAATCTTTTAAGCCAAAGAGGTAGGTATATTCGATATTTGTTGGGCGGGAATAACTAAAACGTTGAGCACGTTCTTGTGTGTAAGTGATATTCGCAGCAAAGTCCGCTTCCCCATTCGCTACTGAATTTAGAATGGCATCAAAGCTGGAGTAGTTTACGTATTGAACGGTAAAGCCAAACTCCTTTGAAGCAGCATTGAAAAGAACACGAGTGACGACATCATCCGCTTCAGTCGCGACTTTATAATGAGCAATTAAAGGGGCTTCGGCTTTTACATTCAAACTCAAGAGGCAACATGCAAAAAGCAACAGTGTTCGAGCAAAAGTTGTCATGACAAACTTATCTTAAATCAACCACTTATATTGTGGTTATTATTATTGGAAGTGTAGTAAATATGAAATGAAGAACATATACTAATCTCCATTTTGTTCCACAACCAATTCGATACTCTGCCGCACATGTCACTTTTTACCTGACTAAAAATTCATAATTCAGCCTGTTCATCGCTACTACGTAAAATATAGTCAGTCATCCAAGCCGTCCCTAACAAACAGATCCAAACCACGAAAACAGGGTTTGGCACATCCGTGGTCGGGCTGACGACCAAAGCGGCAAAACCCACAGTCGGCAATGTCCAACATAATAATTTGCTCCAACGAATGGTATGTTGAAGCTTCGCAAGTGCTTCCATTGACGCTAACATTCCCGTCAAACTTAACGCCATAAGAACGGCATACGGTAGGCCTGCAATCCACAATGGGAGCAACAAAAACAACGGCCACCAGCTGTGTTTATTGGATGGCGTCCAATGCGCAGCCGACCACCACATCGCCATAACCGCAATGGTTTGAACCACTGTAACCCAAGCAGACCCATCCAGCTTACCGCCTTGCTGTGTGACCATAAGACCAACTTGCAGTGTAAGTACAATAAGACCAGCGGTGAGCAACACGCCTAAAGAGCTTCTACGAGAAAACACCACCATTAAAAGTGGGAAAAGGATCAAAACACCAACCGACAAAGCAATTGGCTGCATTGAGAGTGTCGCACCAAAAGCCATCATCGCGCCCAGTAATACTAAGCCAGCGAACCCACCTTGTGGCAGAACCCACAGCGCGGGGATCATAAGTGCAAGAACGGGAATGTCACCCTCGCTCAAACTCATCGCCCGAACACAGACAACAGCGAGTAAGGTCGTAACGAAAAATTGAAGTGTCGATAAAATCATAGCGCCTCCTGGCTTCCCCACCTACTTGGTAACTCAACGGCAAAAACTGGGATTGAAAGTCGTTGAGAGGGTCTAGATTCAAGCTTAGCTTGCGTTTGCTTCATGCTGTTTAAGGCTCATCAACCAACGACACTAAAGAACAGAAAATGTAATTCTTCAAAGTGAGTCGCTGGCAACACAAGGGTTAAGAACCGTTAGCAATATACAAGTCCAATGGTTTACCATTCCTTAGTAATCCAAAATAGACACTTTTGAGTATGGACCAATTTTTAGCGCAAATCTTTGCTGTAATTCACCAAATTCCAAAAGGAAAAGTCTCCACCTATGGGGAAATTGCAAAAATGGCCGGTTATCCGGGCTATGCGAGACATGTTGGTAAAGCACTGGGTAACCTACCAGAAGGCAGCAAACTCCCCTGGTTTAGAGTGGTAAATAGCCAAGGAAAAATATCTTTAAAAGGCAGAGACTTAGAGCGACAAAAAAAGAAATTAGAAGCAGAAGGGATTGAAGTATCGGAAGTTGGCAAAACTTCACTTAAAAAATACAAATGGCAGCCTTAAGCTGCCATTTTTTGTTCTCAGTACGTCGTATTAACGTGTTCCAACTAGACGAATATCTAATTGGTGAGTTTGTGCTTCATCTGTAATAACACCGTTATGTGTGTCGCTGATAAAACGCAGCTTTCCATCTACCTCAATGCGAGCACGAACGCTGTAACGATGGTTTGGTTTGATTTCATTGCTGTCGTAACTCAACTCAAAAGAAAGAGGAACTTGCTTACCTTCCGTTTCGAATGTCTGTTTCGCCAACACTTTTGCTGGGGCATCCGCCAAGGACACATCTTCTAACGCAATAGTAACCACTGCGTTTGGTGGCAAGGCAATCCGCTCGCGATAAGCCACTGTACCTGTAATCGTCTTCATTGACGCTTCTGTAGATTCCATTTCTGTATTTTGAGAAGTTTGGCAACCCACTAACGCAGCCCCAAAGAGTAGAGAAGTAACAAGTAGTAGTGTTTTTTTCATATATTCCTCGAAAAGAGCATTAAACCGAGGCAATTATAGGTGTGGAATATAAAACTGTCTGCTTCCTGTCACTTTATTTGACAATAGTTTGACTGAGTTAGAATTTATCAAACAATTGATTTTGTTTCATAATTGGAACAATACTATTTCTAAGTTACTCAATAGTTCTTAACTATGCCACTTCACAAGAGTGAGGCTGTTGAGGTAACTTGGAATGAAAGACAACGGTGAGGAGACACAATGAGTAAACCACTACGAGAATTGCTCAGCCTACTACAACTCGAAAAATTAGAAGAAGGCTTGTTTCGTGGCCAAAGTGAAAACCTAGGTTTGCCTCAAGTTTATGGCGGTCAAGTAATTGGGCAAGCGCTTTCTGCTGCGCGCTACACCGTTGAAGAAACACGCACGGTACACTCCTTCCATAGCTATTTTTTGTACCCTGGCGATCCAGAAAAACCTATTATTTATGACGTAGAAAATCTGAGAGATGGCCGTAGCTTTAGCACTAGACGCGTAAAGGCAATTCAAAATGGACGCCCTATTTTTTACCTAACCGCATCCTACCATGGCGATCAACCTGGGTTTGATCATCAAAAAGAAATGCCAGATATCCCTGGTCCAGAAAACTTTGCCTCAGAGAGTGAGCTCGCAAGCCATATTGCAGAATTTCTACCCAAACGCTTACGCAAAACATTTTGCGGGGAAAAGCCAATCGAAACTCGCCCCGTTACGGTTATCAACCCTTTGAAGCCCAAAAAAGCAGAACCCAAACAGTACCTTTGGATTCGTGCTAATGGTGAAATGCCAGAGAATCAGCTAATTCACCAGTACCTTCTGGCCTACGCATCCGATTGGGGATTCCTTGTGACAGCAATGCATCCACATGAAGTCTCATTAATGACGCCTAACTTTCAAGTGGCCACCATTGACCACTCTATCTGGTTCCATCGTCCGTTTAAGATGGATGAATGGCTTCTATATGCGATAGAGAGCCCAACGGCGAGCAATACTCGTGGGTTGGTCCGTGGCGAAATATACAACCAGCAAGGTCACTTAGTGGCGACCGCCGTGCAAGAAGGGGTGATGCGCTACACGAAATAGCTCGTGTTCGCCAGACGAAAAAAGGAGTGCTGTTCCGCACTCCTTTTTTAATGGGTATCAAACGATGATTAATTTGGTTGATACTTCATGTTAATAACCGACCATTCGTAAAGTGATTTCGGGTAACCATATTCGCCTTTCCCGTAAATGACATTTGGGTCGGCATAGAATCCACCTTTATTCGTTGCTAAAAATTCACGAACCCCACGACGGTAAGTAATCACAGGTGCTACTAACTCATACTCTACCTTTTCCATCTTCGAGTCATCAATTATTAAGAACCGAGTCATACGAATCGTGCTGCCGTTGGTGCAGTACCCTGGGTCATCATAGTCAATTGCTTCAAAAGGCTTGAGATCATCTTCGAACAGCTCTGATGTACATCCATCAAATCGAGCTAAGTGTACCCACGCTCCTTTTATTAGAGTTTGGTCATCGTTACCCACCGGCTTGAATGCAAGTAGTGCAATCTTACCTTTGCCGTATAATTTCAATTCTTCGTCCGTTGGCTCACGCACTGAACGAACGTTCATCAAACCAAACTCACTTTCTTCTAAGTTAGAAAACTCACGTGCATTTAGCGTGCTAAACAATACTGTTTGTTCAGTTTCAAGCAATGTATATTGATCCGCAACACCTTCATCTGCAAAGCTTAGATACAGCTGGACTTTCTTACTTTCCAACGCTTTGTAATCTCTAGATTCTCCTTCCGAAACGTCGAGAGAAATCCAACGTCTTTTTACTGGTGGGAGGTCAAGTAATGTCAGCTCTTCCTTATCAACATCTAATGAAGCGACTCCTTTAATTGTTGAGCTGGATATTTGATAGCTGCGGTTTCCTATTGGTGTACCAAAATCTAGCTTAACCTTTTTAAATGGTTCAAATTCCACCTTCATCGTGGAAGTACTTAAACCAGGGTGCTTCGCTTTGTTAATAGTGCCATTTACGACGATTGTTTTAGCTTTGTAGTTGCGTCCAGTGAGGGTTACCTCTACTTGGTACTCGCCTGCGTGTAAAATCTTCAAGCGCCCCGTATCAGGGGAAACTAACTCGACCACAGGATCTTTTTGGTTAATAAGACGGTAACTTGCCTTCGCAGTCCCACCACTCATCACTGGTGAGATAACACTACTAGCGGAGAATTCTACCGTTGGGTAAGTAACCGATACAGGGTTTGTGCCTTGTTTAATCGTGACCGAGAAACTACTTTCACCCGGATCCACTTTGTCGTCCCCCGCATCCGAAACAATAATTTTTGTGCTACCCGCGTTAAGAATTTGCATGGCACCCGTTTGGCTGTTTAAGGAAACTACATCTGTTGCTGCGTTGTCTGCAAATCGGTACGTAACTTCCCCAACCGTACCAGAGATTTTCGGCGCAACAAATGTTTGGCCAACCTTCCAAATCTCTTCCACATCGGATTGAACTTCAATTCGGCTCGGCGCACTCAAAATTGTCACGTAGACTTTTTGATCAGGACCAACAGTATAATTCGCGCTCTCTTTTCTGCGCACAGTTAGCGTCGCTTTACCCGCTTTATACACATGGAGACGTCCTTCACTAAAACCACCGACAACATCTGGTGCGGTGTTATCTACAATCTCAATTTGCTCGTCAGCACTCAAACCAAAATCACGGTGAAGATCAAAACTGTATTTGTTGCTGTATACAACGTCATAATCGTGCGTTGCCATGGGTTGGCCTTCAGCCTTTGCAACTTTGATGACGACATTAAATTGAATAGGTTGGTAGAACTCCCCACCATCGTCTTCAAACTTAAGGTCGTACTCACCCGCAGTCACTACCTCCAATTTGCCGTCAGTCATTCGTAAGCCATTAGGTAAGCTGCTAACTAGATTTACGTTACCTTTTTGCCCTTTAAACGCCAGAGGGATTGAAAGATTTGGTTGATAGGTAAGCGGCATTTCAATGTCTTTTATAACGGGATGAGGCGCGCGATTAACTTCAAGATCAAAACGAGTTTTGCTTGCAGGATAATTACGCATGTCATGCTCGTAAATTTCCACTTCAGCAGCACCAACACCTTTGATCAGTAATGCTTCACCATTTTCAGTTTTAGCAACAACGTCTTCACCACGAATGATTCTCAGCTCATAGTCACCGTAGGCGTTCGTCACCTTAGGGAAAATTCGTCCACCTTCCTCATAAGTTGTGACAATATCCGCTGCGCTGATTTCTTGACGCTTGCCTTGTTTTATATCCACAAAGAATTGCGCTGTTTGCTGTTTATCCAGAAACGCGTCGCTGTAAGTTGCAGTCGCTTCAACCGTTAATCGCCCAACATTATGAACAAGAAGCAAACCCGTTTCAGGGTCTAGCAACTCGGCCACCTTGCTGTCTGGTACGCTATTTATTATTTTGTAAGAAATACGTTGCGTTTGAGCTTTATCTAGACGCACTGGTTCTAACGTCAACCCTTCTCGATACTCGTCTTCAAGCAAAGCGAACTGTAATTGCCCCGGAGCTACTGCATGCAGTTTAACCGTAGCGCGAACTTGTTTCGGCAAGTAAAAGTCGTTACCTGAATCAGTAATCAGCACCGATGCCTGACCAACTGAACCTAATGAATATACCGACCCGTTCTCATCAACACGAATCAAGTTATGACCACTTTCTACCTCATAACTCAGTTCGCCTTTTTGGCCACGGACGATCAACGCTTTTCCTTCTGACTCAATCGCATTGAAATTCAGATCACTCACTGAAAGTTCAGTATTGATACCTCGCTCTACAGTCACAGAAAATCTTGCTTCAGAAGATTCATAAGCAGAGCTACTATCTGTAGCAAGAATAGTCGCCGTTCCTGGGCGCAGAATTTGTAGTATTCCTGAGTCATTAATTTTCACGACATTTGGCGGATTAGAATCAATGACTTGGTAAGATACCGACCCATGTACATTGCTCAGTTTTGCTTCAGTAACCGTTCCCACTCCTTCAAACTTCAATACCGTGTCTTCCACTTTTAATTGCGGACGGTTCTGCTTTGTTATCGTAGTTGGTGTCTTCGTATTGTTCGGCTTAGAGTCTCCCCCACCGCCACAGCCAGCAAGTAAAGCTGCGAGAAAAAGCAAATAGTAATTTCTGTTCATTTTTAGTAATACTTTGTTACATACAAGATGGAGCGATAATAATACGATGTTTTATTAATCACTATCCCCATTTTTGAGTACTTTATTACTTAAGTAATTGCTACTGTATTCATCCTAAAAACAAATACTCAAAAATAGCGACCAAATTACATGAAAACACAAAAAGCAAACGTTTAAATCAAACTCTTCCATTAATTTAGTAAAAATTAATATTCAATAAAATAAAACATGAAAAAGAAAGAGAAAAAATTGCGTTATTTTTTCTTTCATTATGATGTACAGGATTAATGGACTGTAAAAACAAATGGTTAATGAAAAATAGAAGAGAGAATAAATATCGTTTATATTTATAAAAATCTGATAGGAAATAGTTTTAAAAGCATAATCAAACTACCTTTTAACATTTAAAATACTAAAAGGTAGAATTAACATTAGATAGAATTCTTATAGGGCGAGTTATTTTAGGATTGGTAACTCTGTTGTGTATTTAATGGACTCCATAGCAAATGTTGAAGTCACATTAGATAGCCCTTTTACGCTATTAACTAACCGCTTATAGAATTCGTCAAAACACTTCATATCTTTGACTAGTACTTTCATCATGTAGTCATACTCGCCAGCCATACGATAAAACTCCATTACCTCAGGAAAGTCACTCACAGTTGTAACAAAATGGTGATACCAACCTTCGGAATGATCAATCGTTTTTAACTGAACAAATGCAATGAAAGATAGCTCGAGCTTTTCTGCACTTAACAACGCCACGCGTTTTTCGATGTAGCCCTCTTCTTCCAACCTTTTCAAGCGCTTCCAGCATGGTGTTGTAGTAAGATTGACTCGCTCAGCCACGTCATTTAATGACAAGGTGCTGTCGGTTTGTAGTAAAGCAAGCAGCTGCTTATCTATTCGATCTAAACTCATTTCTATAAAACCCATAAAATGTAGAAAATTTTTCTACAGATATCTTTATTAAGAGTAACAATAGCAAAGTTTTTCTCGGAAATTATAGATAAATTATCCCTATCTAATACTTATCTATCGATTTCCCAAGGAGAGACGCCATGTGTACTGACCACAATTGGATCAACAATGCAGTGCGTAAAATTGAAGCAGACTTCCAACGTTCTGCTGATACTCACTTATTTAAACTCGAACTACCTTCTCTTGATGGTATCGATATCTATCTAAAAGATGAGAGTACGCACCCTACAGGCTCTCTTAAGCATCGATTGGCGCGCTCATTGTTTCTTTATGCTATTTGTAATGGATGGATTGGTCCTGAAACCACTGTAATCGAGGCGTCCTCAGGCAGCACTGCCGTTTCGGAAGCGTATTTTGCGCGTTTACTTGGCTTACCGTTCATTGCCGTCATGCCGAAAACCACCGCACGTAAAAAGATTGAACAAATTGAGTTTTACGGTGGTAAAGCGCATCTTGTAGAGCGCTCAGATCAGATTTATGACGAGTCTCGACGCTTGGCTCAAGAGTTAAATGGTCACTACATGGATCAGTTTACTTATGCTGAACGTGCGACTGACTGGCGCGGTAACAACAACATCGCGAACTCTATCTTTAGCCAAATGGAGTTAGAGGATCACCCGATTCCTAGCTGGGTAGTGATGAGTCCTGGAACAGGCGGCACATCAGCAACCATTGGCCGTTTTATTCGTTACCAAAAATACGACACCAAGCTTTGCGTGGTAGACCCTGAAAACTCAGTGTTTTACGATGCTTTCCAGTCAGGAAATCACTCATTGAAAGGCGATACTGGCAGCAAAATTGAAGGTATCGGGCGACCACGTGTCGAACCAAGCTTTATTGCTGGTGTCATTGATGAAATGCGCAAAATTCCAGACGCAGCCAGTGTGGCAACCGCCCATTGGGTATCTCAGCTGATTGGGCGTAAAGTCGGCGCATCAACAGGCACCAATCTTTACGGTGTGCTGCAATTGGCTTGTGAGATGAAACAACGCGGTGAGAAGGGTTCTATCGTGACGCTTCTATGTGATTCTGGAGAGCGTTACCTAGATACGTATTATGACTTAACATGGGTAAAAGAGAACATCGGCGATATTCAACCTTACTTAGCTCAACTCGAAGTCATTCAAGCAAAAGGTTGCGTTGAGCCAGCTTGTTGCGGCTCAACTAACGCTTAACGTGCAAACTGGACTTTAAAAAAACAGCCCAACTTCATGCGGGCTGTTTTTATCGCTGGGTTTTACTTTTTCTGGCGCGCTTCAAACGCAGCCAATTGTTCTGGCGTTGCCGCTGGTTGATGATTTTGTTTCCATTCATCGTAAGTCATGCCGTAAACACGTTCGCGAGCGTCATCAATATCTAAATCCAAACCGAGATTTTCAGCCTCAGATTTATACCATTTGCTAAAGCAGTTGCGACAGAAGCCCGCAAGGATCATCAGGTCGATGTTTTGTACGTCTTTGTTGGCATCTAAATGCGCCAATAAACGGCGAAATGTCGCCGCGTCTAACTTATCTTGTTCTTCTTGAGTCAAGTTTTTGTATTTGAATTCAGCCACTTTCCTTTCCTTCTCTCTTATTTAACTAGCTTTCGTCACCATATCTAGTTAGTCGGTAGTCATGAGTAAGAAGTATGCTTTAGCGCAACAATTCCCATTCTAAAATCACTACCTTTGATAAAAGCTGATATGATAATTACCATCCATCCTATTGATTAAATTAACATTTAAACAAATCATTACAACGGTCTTTTACCAAGGTTATCGTCTAGTTATGAAAAACGCCATTCTATTATTGTCTGCCTTGACCATTAGCGTGCCAACTTTAGCTGCTCAAGAACAAGCTCATCAATCTTATTTTTATCTGGGTACTGGTAACGTTGGTTTTGATACACCGTACTTCGGCTCGGATAGAGACAATGAGTGGTCAACACCACATATCACAGTTGGCTGGGGTTACCATGTAAACCAATACCTCGCGTTTGAAGGGGTTCTGCGCTATTCACAAAATGAACTTAAGAACGATGCTCTAAAAACTGACTTAGATCTTCACTATTACCAAGCAGGTATGTCTGCTGTTGTAACAAGTGATAACTTAGGCGATACGCCGCTGTCACTGTTTGGTCGCGTAACTGCGCTTGGCACTCAAGCTGAAATGTACGTACCAAACGAACAAAAAGTCACAGATGACTCAGGCGCACTATTCAACATCGGTGCTGGCGTCCATTGGGATATGAGTACAGATATCTGGTTACGCGCAGAGTACATTTATAATGTCGCAGATATGGGTTTTGAAGATTTTTACGACAGCTACGAAGGTGTACAAATCAGCCTAGGGAAACGCTTCTAACATTAGATAGCACCAAGTTTCCATAATTGAAAAACAAAGAAGCCGAGAGTTTTGCCTCGGCTTCTTTTAGATTCTATAGTATGTCGTCACTTACTGAACAGAGAACGTTTCTGTTGCCTCTTTGTTCACATGGTTGCTTGGTTGACCAGCATCGAGAGAATGTAAAATACCATCTTGACGATCTTTTAATGCATTCGTCAACGTTGGAAGTGCGGTAGTTGCTAGCAACGCCATAACACCTGCAACTAAAACCATTTCGACCATGTAACTACCACGTACTTTTTTCAAGGAAACACCTCAATAATAATAGGCATAGGCTGCTTTCCTAGCATTAAACCTAACAAGACCCAACATTCAGTCAAAACGATGAGCGAGTCCTGTGCCCCTCGAAGAAGTGACGAAATAATAAACAAAAATAATCATTAAATCTATAAGTAATCACTATCTATATAAAAAAACACCGAACAAAAATTGCCCGGCGTTTTCAATCAAAGCTTTACGTGCTACTGCTAGGGGTGGGCAACACGGCCCTTCGTATCATGGCTAATTGCTTTGTTTAACTCTGCTTCTACATGACCTGGTGCTTGTGTTTTCGCCGAAATCAATCGGTACATTGCCGGGATAACAAACAAGGTCACCAATGTCGCAAACCCCATCCCGAAAAAGATAACCGTACCCACGGCAATACGGCTCTCATAACCCGCCCCTGTCGATACGATCAACGGAATTGCGCCAGCAAGTGTGGTAAACGCAGTCATCAAGATTGGACGTAGACGTCGCGCAGCTGCATCAATGATCGCTTTTTCAAACCCAACGCCACGATCACGTAGCTGATTGGCAAATTCTACGATCAAAATACCGTTTTTCGTCACCATACCAATCAACATGATCATGCCAATCTGGCTATAAATGTTCATACCTTGGCCCATAATAACCAAACCAAGGAAGCCACCAAATACACCCATCGGCACCGTAAACATGACCACTAACGGGTTTACGAAGCTTTCAAACTGAGCCGCCAACACGAGATACGCCACTAGTAGTGCCAATGCAAACACAACAGCAACACTCGCTTGGTTCTCTTTAAAGTCTTTCGACTCCCCCGAATAACTCACCGAAATGTCACCCGGTAAGTTGTCGATGGCTTCCTGGTCTAGGTAATTCAGCGCATCTCCTAATGTATAACCTTCCGACAGGTTGGCAGTAATAGTGATGGACTTCTGTTTGTTGTAGTGAGAAAGACGAATAGAGGCCGCCACTTCTTCAATTTTTGTGACCGCATCTAACGTCACTAGCTGACCGCTATTCGTGCGCAGATAAATCTGACTTAAATCTGCAGCATTATTAAAGCTATTTTCATCACCGCGAAGATACACATCGTACTCTTCGCCACGCTCAACATAAGTCGTTTCGCTTTTACCACCGAGCATGATTTCTAGGGTGTCAGAAATGTCTTGAACACTGACTCCTAGCTCTGCGGCACGCTGTCGGTCAACTGTAACCAATAACTCAGGCGTTTTTTCCGAGTAATCTATCTCTGCTCCTTCCATCATTGGTGATTCTTCTGCTTTGTTCTTTAGCATTTCAGCCCAAACAACGAGCTCATCGTAATCAGAGCCGCCTAATACGAACTGAACTGGCTCACTCGAACCACCTTGGAAACCTGGCATAAATGGGAACACTCGAACATCTGGGATACCTGCCAATTCTTTACGTACTTTGTTAAGGGCTTGCTGAGCCGTGATATCACGTTCGTTCCAATCTTCTAGAATCATGATCACAAAGCCTGTCTGGTCTCCTGCCTGGCCACCAAACGCTGGCGTTTGGATGCTGAATGACTTCAGATAACCTTGCCCTAGTAATGGCATCAATCGGTCTTCGACAATATCCATATTGGCTGACATACGATTGTATGACGTAGCATCTGCACCGCGCACAAACGCGAATATCACACCGCGGTCTTCTTGTGGGGTCAGTTGGGCCGGTACCTGATTCATCAAGAAATAGCTACCGCCCAAACAAGCTAGAATCACCAGCGGAGCAGCCCAACGTACTTTCAATGCGCCTTTCAATAATGCGCGATAGCCACTCTCAAGCTTGCTAAACAAGCGATCAACCGCTTCATTGAATCGATTTGGTTTTACATTCGCTTTCAAAATCTGACTCCCTAATACAGGCGTCAGCGTCAGGGCAATCAAAGAGGAGAATATGACCGACATAGCCAGCAATACAGAAAACTCTGTAAATAGTAGACCTACCATGCCATCCATAAAGGAGATCGGTAAGAACACCATCACCAGCACTAATGTTGTTGCTACAACAGCAAAACCAACCTCTCTGGTGCCTTTATATGCGGCGAGTAATGGCGATTCACCGCGTTCAATATGGTGGAAGATATTCTCTACAACCACAATTGCGTCATCCACCACCAAACCAATCGATAATATCAATGCCATCAAGGTGATCAAGTTGATAGAAAACCCAAAGTAGTACGCGGCAATGAACGAAGAAATCAGAGAAACAGGTACCGTAACCGCAGGAATTAAGGTTGCACGAGCTTGGCCGATGAAAATGTACAATACCAAAATCACCAAGCCGCCCGTGATAAATAGCGTGCTGTACACCTCTTCGATTGAACGCTCGATAAACACTGTCGCGTCGTAATCTATCGCAAGACGTGTACCTTCTGGTAAGAACTTCTGGATGTTATCGACTTCAGACCTAACCAGCTTCGCAACCTCTAACGGGTTTGCGTCTGACTGCGGTACCACACCAAGACTGATGTTTACTACACCATCACTTTTGAAGGTTGAGTTTTCGTTTTCTGCACCAATGAAGACATCTGCTACATCTTTTAAATAGATAGGTGTATTGTCGCTTGCGCGTTTAATGACAAGATATTGAAAATCTTCAGGCGTGTTATAAGTACGAGCCGTACGCACGGACATTACTGTTGAGTCGTTGCGAACTTCACCTCCTGGGCTTTCTAGGTTCTCACTTCGCAAAGCTGATGTAATGTCCGAAGCTGTAACTGAACGTCCAGCCATTAGTTCTGGCTTAAGCTTCACGTACATGACCTTGTACAAACCACCGGAGAGATCAATGGAGCTAACCCCAGAGACCAGGCTAAAGCGGTCCATCAATACACGTTCGGCATAATCCGTTAATTGAGTACGGTCCATCTCTGCAGAACTGAGATTGATGTAGAGCGATGCCTCTCCCGAGCCATTGTTCTTATAAACAATAGGGTCATCCGCTTCATCAGGTAGCGAGCGCTGAGCACGAGCCACGGCATCACGCACGTCGCTCACACCTGTGTTGAGATCGTAACCTAATTCAAACGTGATCGTGATACGCGACATGCTGTTACGAGTAGTGGAGCTAATTTCATCAACTCCACTGATCCCAGAAAGCTGGTCTTCCAAAACGGAGGTAATTTGGCTTTCAATAATAGTCGCAGATGCACCCTCATAACGCGTACTGATAGAAACGACTGGGCTTTCTATATCAGGCATTTCACGAACGGCTAATTTGGTGAATGACACAAAGCCAAACACACACAACAGCATGCTCAGAACTAACGCCGCGACAGGGCGTTTAACTGCAACGTCGGACAGTAACATTAGTTTTCTTCCTCATCCGATTCACTGTCATTGCGTGTCACATCCGTGGTGTTCGCTTTTAGTGGCGCGACAATTTCTTTCACTTCGACACCATCACGCATGTTAACAATGCCTTGAACCACAATCTTGTCACCAATCTCAACACCAGATTCGATCACCACCTCGTTGCCAACACGAGCACCTAGCGACACTTCTTGACGAGTAGCTTTGTTGTTTTCATCAATTACATATACAAAACGTTTAGTTCCGGAGTATTCAAGCGCTTGAACAGGAATGATTGGCGCCTTAATAGCAGGAAATGCTAGTGAAGCGTTCATCAACATGCCCGGCTTCAATTGATTTTCTGGGTTATCAAACTCAATACGCACGCGAAGATTCAGTGTTTCGGCGCTGATACGCGTATCAATACCTGTGACTTGACCAGTAAAGATCTGGCTACCCCATGCACTGGTTTTAGCGATGACTTCCATACCAATAGAAAGCATCGATAAATAGCGCTCCGGTACTTGTAAATCCAGTTCCATGACGGAAAGATCATCCAAAGTCAAAAGTTCAGTACCCGCACTGACCATTTTGCCGCGGCTAAAATCGATAAAACCAACAGTGCCAGAAAATGGAGCAGTAATATGGAGATCAGCTAAATTGGCTTGAGCAGCATCTAGCCTCGCTTGTGCTATTTCAACACTGGCTTTTTGTGCATCGATTTCAGTTTGAGTAATCGCATTCCGCTTAACCAAACGTTGGAACTCTTTTAACTTACGCTGTTCATCTTTTAGATACGCCTTTGCCTCAATCAAAGCGGCTTGAGCCTTATCGTCATCTAACTTAATTAATAACTGGTCTTGCTGAACATTTTGATTCGCTTTAACAGCGATTTGATTCACTTTGCCGGCGACTTCCGATGCGACAACCACAGACTCCGCTGCCTTTAATTTGCCGATAAGAGTTAAGGATTGATTGATCTCATGCGTTTCTACTTGTTCAGTCACAACAGTAACCGCTGAGCCTCCTCGCATCGCAGCGCAAACCGATGGAGAACTCAGTAATATAGAAAGCGTTAAAACAGATAACGATAACGTGGCTTTCATGCTCATGATATTGACTTCTAAACGAATAAACTTATGTCATTAAACTGCTTACAGTTTATCAGTAGATACGGTGTTTAACGTCAAGTAGTGTAAATTCAAGTAAAAAGCGCGCCTCTCTTCTGTTCAAAGGACAAACAAAACGCTGACTTTCTACCATCTTTGCCCAAAAAGACAGCATTCAACGTAAAAACGTAAGAAAAACGCTTTACAGCCTGAGCGAGTTTGCTATGATTCGCTCCGCACTTGGGAGATGAGTTGGGAAAACATCTTACTAAGTATAAAAATCCTCTGGAGGGGTTCCCGAGTGGCCAAAGGGAGCAGACTGTAAATCTGCCGGCACTGCCTTCGATGGTTCGAATCCGTCC